>JAIBEI010000041.1 GCA_019459055.1 Thiobacillus sp.
CCTGTTCGATTCCGCCGATCACATGATCCGCATCGACATGAGCGAATTCATGGAGAAGCATTCGGTCGCGGGCCGGATAGGCGCCGCCCCCCGCGACGTGGGGGATGATTAGGGGGGGGATAGTTCCGCGGCCGTTGGGCGCCAACGGCTGCGTTCTCATCCCCGCCATCTTCTAACCCTCCTTCCCCGGGCGGCGCGCCTATCCGGGGCGCGACCGAATGCTTCTCCATGAATTCGCTCATGTCGATGCGGATCATGTGATCGGCGGAATCGAACAGGTATTCGGCCAGCGTTTTGCATAGCTCGGTCTTGCCGACGCCGGTGGGGCCGAGAAACAGGAAGGAGCCGAGCGGCCGGTTGGGGTCCGAGAGTCCCGCGCGTGAACGGCGGATGGCGTCGGAGACGACGCGCACGGCTTCGTCCTGCCCCACCACGCGGCTGTGCAGTTTATCTTCCATGTGCAGGAGCTTGTCGCGCTCGCCTTGCAGCATCTTGGACACAGGTATTCCAGTAGCGCGCGAGACGACCTCGGCGATTTCCTCGGCGCCGACTTCGGTGCGCAAGAGCTTGAACACGGGCTTGGTGTCGGCCGCTTCGGCGTGCTTCAGCTGGGCGTCCAGCTGCGGCAGCTTGCCGTATTGAATCTCGGCCACCTTGTCGAGCTTGCCCTGGCGCTGCAGCTCGACCATTTCGCCGCGCAGCTTGTCGATTTCTTCCTTGATGTGGGCGCTGCCCTGCACCTGGGCCTTTTCGGCTTTCCAGATTTCTTCCAGGTCGTTGTATTCGCGCTGCAGGGTCAGTAGCTCGTCTTCGATGAGCTGCAGGCGTTTTCTGGACGCCTCGTCCTTCTCGCGCTTGACCGCCTCGCGCTCGATCTTCAGCTGGATCATGCGCCGTTCGAGCTTGTCCATCACCTCGGGCTTGGAATCGATTTCCATCTTGACCCGCGCCGCCGCCTCGTCGATCAGATCGATGGCCTTGTCGGGCAGGAAACGGTCGGTGATGTAGCGATGGCTGAGCTCGGCCGCAGCGACGATCGCGGGGTCGGTGATGTTGACGCCGTGGTGCAGCTCGTAGCGCTCCTGCAGGCCGCGCAGGATGGCGACGGTCGATTCCACGCTGGGTTCGTCGACCAGCACCTTCTGGAAGCGGCGCTCCAGCGCGGCGTCTTTCTCGACATACTTGCGATATTCGTCGAGCGTGGTGGCGCCGATCAGGTGCAGCTCGCCGCGCGCCAGCGCCGGTTTCAGCATGTTGCCGGCGTCCATCGCGCCTTCGGCCTTGCCGGCGCCGACCAGGGTATGCAGCTCGTCGAGGAACATGATGTAGCGGCCCGGGTCCATCGCCAGCTCTTTCAGCACGGCCTTGAGCCGCTCCTCGAATTCGCCACGATACTTGGCGCCGGCCAGGAGCGCGGCCAGATCGAGCACCAGCACCTTCTTGCCTTTCAGGGTCTCCGGCACTTCGCCGTTGACGATGCGCTGCGCGAGGCCTTCGACGATGGCGGTCTTGCCGACGCCGGGTTCGCCGATCAGCACCGGGTTGTTCTTGGTGCGGCGCTGCAGGATCTGGATCGAACGGCGGATTTCGTCGTCGCGCCCGATCACCGGATCGAGCTTGCCTTCGCGCGCACGCGCGGTGAGGTCCAGCGTGTATTTGGCGAGCGCCTCGCGCTGGCCTTCGGCTTCCTGCGACTGCACGTTTTCGCCGCCGCGAACGGCCGCAATCGCCTGCTCCAGCGCCGCCTTCTGGACGCCGTGCTGCTTCAGCAGACGACCGGTTTCGCCCTTGTCATCCAGCGCCGCCAGCAGGAATAGTTCGGAGGCGATGTAGGCGTCGTTGCGCTTCATCGCCTCCTTGTCGGTCAGGTTCAGCAGGTTGTTGAGGTCGCGCGAGATCGCGACTTCGCCGCCCTGGCCCTCCACCTTGGGCAGGCGCGTCAGCGCCTGGGTCAGCGCCGCCTTCAGCGCCGGCACCAGCGCGCCGCCGCCCCCCCCCCCCCCCCCCCCCCCCCCCCCCCCCCCCCCCCCCCCCCCCCCCCCCCCCCCCCCCCCGGCGGCGCCCCCGCCCGGCCCCCTTCCTGGTTCAGCAGGGCGAGCAGCAGGTGCTGCGGCTCGATGTAGGCATGATCCCCGCCGACGGCGAGGCTTTGCGCGTCGGAAAAGGCTTGCTGGAACTGGGTGGTGAGCTTGTCAAAACGCATAAGTGGCCTCGTGCTTAAGGTATATTTAATTCAATGTCACCCAAATGATGCCGTCTCAGGCGATTTCAACCCGCCATGTCTGAATTGAATGTAGATCAGGTTTTGTCCGATGTCGCGCGCGCGCTGGCCGAGGACGTCGGCAGCGGCGACCTCACCGCCCTGCTCATCCCCGCGACGCAAACCGCGCACGCCCGCGTAATCAGCCGCGAAGCCGCGGTGATCGCCGGCCGGCCGTGGTTCGACGCCTGCTTTCAGACGCTCGACCTCGGTTGCGTCATCGACTGGAAGGTGAACGAGGGCGACGCCGTCGCCGCCGACAGCGTGTTGGTCGAGATCAGCGGCAACGCGCGGGCGCTGCTGACCGCCGAACGCCCGGCACTCAATTTCCTGCAGACCCTGTCGGCGGTGGCCACCGCCACCCGGCCCTATGTCGAGGCCGTGCGCGGCACCCATGCCGCCATCCTCGACACCCGCAAAACCCTGCCTGGGCTGCGCATCGCCGAGAAATACGCGGTGCGGATCGGCGGCGGGCAGAACCAGCGCGCGGGGCTCTACGACGGCATCCTGATCAAGGAAAACCACATTGCGGCGGCGGGCGACATCGCGCAGGTGCTCAATGCGGCGTTCGAGCTGGCCGATGGCAAGGTCGGCGTGCAGATCGAAGTGGAGAATATCGACGAGCTCGTCCAGGCGCTCTCTGCCGGCGCGCCGCTCATCCTGCTGGACAACTTCAGCCTCGCGGACATGCGCCGCGCGGTGCAGCTCACTCATGGCCGCGCCCTGCTCGAAGCCTCCGGCAACATCACGCTGGAGACCGTGCGCGTGGTGGCCGAAACCGGGGTCGACCGCATTTCCGTCGGCAGCCTCACCAAGCATATCCGCGCGGTCGACCTGTCGATGCGCATCGAATGATTGAAATCGTTCGCGTCCGCTACGACGACCCGGCGCACGCCGCCGCGCTGATCGGCCTGCTGGATGCCTACGCGCGCGATCCGGCAGGCGGCGGTGAGCCGCTGTCCGACTTCGCCCGCGCCAAACTGATTGCCGAACTCGCCGCGCGGCCCTTTATCTTCAGCGTGCTGGCGTTCGACGGCGGCACGCCGGTTGGCCTCGTCAACGCCATCGAGGGCTTTTCCACCTTTGCCTGCCGCCCGCTGGTCAACGTGCACGACGTGGTGGTCGCGCCCAGCCATCGCGGGCGAGGCATTGCGGCGCAGCTGTTTGCCGAGGTCGAGGCCATCGCCCGCGAACGCGGCGCCTGCAAGCTCACGCTCGAAGTGCTGGAGGGCAATGCGCCGGCCCGCGCGCTGTACCGGCGGCTCGGCTTTGCCGCTTACCAGCTCGACCCCGGCATGGGCGAAGCGCAGTTCCTGCAGAAATGGCTGGACTGAGGCAGGCATTCGTCGCGCTGGCGCTGGCATGGGCCGCGTGGCTGCCGCATCCGGCATGGAGCGACGCGCCGCCGTCCGCCCCGGCAATGCTGCTGGCCGAAGTGTACGCGGCCGACCTCGACGTCACGCAATACTGGGTCAGCGAAAAATTCGACGGCGTGCGCGCCCAGTGGGACGGCCGCACCCTGCACTTTCGCGGCGGCGGCACCGTTCCCGCGCCGGCGTGGTTTACCGCGGGTTTCCCGGCACAGCCGCTGGACGGGGAGTTGTGGATCGGGCGCGACCGCTTCGATGCGCTGTCGGGGACGGTGCGCAAGACCGAAGCCGTGGATGCCGGATGGCGGCAAATACGCTACCTGGTTTTCGAACTGCCCGGCGCAGCGGGCGACTTCAGCGCACGCATCCGGCAGATGCAGACGATCGTCGAACTGGCTGCCGTGCCCTGGCTGCAAGCCGTCGAACAAACCCGCGTGGCCGACCGCGCCGCGCTGATGCAACGGCTCGACGCCGTGATGCGCGCGGGCGGCGAAGGCCTGATGCTGCACCGCGCCGACGCGCCCTATCTGACCGGCCGCAGCGACGCGCTGCTGAAGCTGAAGCCGTGGCAGGACGCCGAGGCCATTGTGGTCGGCCATACGCCGGGCAAGGGGAAATACCAGGGCATGACCGGCGCGCTGCAGATGGCGATGCCGGACGGCAGGCGCTTCCGCCTCGGCAGCGGCCTCTCCGACGCGCTACGCCGCCAGCCGCCGCCCATCGGCACCCGCATCACCTACCGCTACCAGCACCTCACGAAAAACGGCCTGCCGCGCTTCCCGCGCTACCTGCGGGTGCGGGAAGACTTCTAGAAAAACGCTGCCTTATTCTGTCATCGCGAGGTTCGCAGAGCCGTGGCGATTCACAGTGCGGACTCCGTGCACCGATTGATGCCCTGATAGGTGCACGGAGTGCACCCTACTCCAAGCATCTCGCGCCCGAATGCACAATCGCGGTCATTCCAGCCAGATCAGCGCCGCCATGCGCCCGGTGACGCCGTCGCGGCGGTAGGAAAAGAAGCTGTCCGCTTCGCTGAAGGTGCAGCGCCCGCCGCCATGGATCGCCTGCACGCCGGCGTGCGCAAGGCGGATGCGCGCGAGCTGGTAGATGTCGGCGAGCCATTTGCCCGGTGTGGGCTGCGACGCAAAGGCCGCAGCCGCCTGCGGATGCTGCGCGACAAAGGCCTCGCGCACCTCGTCGCCCACCTCGAAGGCCTGCGGGCCGATGGCGGCACCCATCCAGGCAAGGATTCCTTCCGGCGGCACCTGCATCGCGGCCACCGTGGCTTCCAGCACGCCGGCCGCCAGCCCGCGCCAGCCGGCATGCGCGGCGGCAACGACACTGCCGGCGCGGTCGCACAGCAGCACCGGCAGACAGTCGGCGGTGAGCACGGCACAGACCTGCCCGGACTCGCGGGTGAACGACGCGTCGGCTTCGGGATTCGGCTCGCGCCCGAGTTCGACCACCCGTGCGCTGTGCACTTGTCTTAGCCAGCCCGGCCCGGCCGGCAGCTGCCGGCGCAGGCGCGCGCGGTTGGCCGCGACGTGGAGCGGATCGTCGCCGACGTGGTCGCCGAGGTTGAGGCTGGTCCACGACGCCTGGCTCACACCGCCTTCGCGGGTGGTCATCAGGCATTTCACCCGGGCGGGCGCGGGCCAGTCGGGCTGGATCATCCGCTCAGGCTTCCCAGACGGTGTCCTCGCGCAGGGCGTGCAGAAGCGAGGCGAAATCGGGCGGCAGGGGACATTCCCACTGCATGAATTCCTGGGTGACCGGATGGATCAGGCCCAGCCTTTCGGCGTGCAGCGCCTGGCGCGGGAACGGGGTCTTGTGATGGTTGCGGCGGCTGGCGCCGTATATCGACTCGCCGACCAGCGGATGGCCGATGTGCTGCATGTGCACCCGGATCTGATGGGTGCGCCCGGTTTCCAGCTTGCAGCGCAGCAGGGTGACGCCGGGAAAGCGCTCGACCACTTCGTAATGCGTGACCGCTTCCTTGCCCATGCTGTGCACGGTGCGCTTGATGCGGTTGTGGGGATCGCGCGCCAGCGGTGCATTGACGGTACCGCCGTGATCGACCTCGCCATACACCAGGGCCAGGTATTCGCGCTTGACGGTGCGCGCCTGCAGCTGGCGCACCAGGTCGGTGTGCGACATGAGCGTTTTGGCAACGACCAGCAGGCCCGAGGTGTCCTTGTCGAGCCGGTGCACGATGCCGGCGCGCGGCAGTTCGGCCACCTGCGGCACCCGGTGCAGCAGGGCGTTCAGCAGCGTGCCGTGGCGGTTGCCGCTGCCGGGATGGACCACCAGACCGGCCGGCTTGTTGATCACCAGCAGCACCGGATCCTCGAACACCACGTCGAGCGGGATGGCCTCGGGCGCATCGGGCGTGGCGTTGGGGTCGGGCTCGATCTCGACCCGAACCGACTCGCCGCCGCTGACCTTCATCCGGGTGGTGCCCCAGGCATCGTCCACCGCGATCTTGCGTGCGCGGATCCAGTTCTGGATGCGGTTGCGCGAAAACTCGGGCAGCAAGGCGGACAAGGCCTGATCCAGGCGCTGGCCGCCCTGCTCGTCGGGGATCACCAGCTTGCGGATGTCCCCCTCCGGATTTCCCTTATAATCAGTCGACGAATTTTCTGTGTCTTTTTCCATGCTCAAGCAATGTTCTTCCGGTTCCAATGCATTCAATCGGGTGGTAAGCCTCGTGCTGCTGGCCGCCACGCTTGCCCTGGGGGGCTGCGGCCTGCTGCCCGAGGTCAAGGACGAGACCTCGGGCTGGTCGGCGCAAAAGCTTTACGCCGAGGCCAAGGATAATCTCAACAGCGGCAATTACGAACGCGCGGTCAAGCTATTCGAGACGCTGGAGTCGCGCTACCCCTTCGGCCGCTATGCGCAGCAGGCGCAACTGGAAGTGGCCTACGCCTATTACAAGGACAACGAGCCGATTTCCGCGATTGCCGCGTGCGACCGCTTCATCAAGCTGCATCCGAATCACCCGAACGTCGACTACGCATACTACCTGAAGGGCCTGGCGAATTTTAACGACGACCTCGGCCTGCTGGGGAATCTTGTCAATCAGGACCTGAGCGAGCGCGATCCCCGGGCGGCGCGCGATGCGTTCCTGGCGTTCAAGGAACTGGTCACCCGCTTCCCCGACAGCAAATACGCCGCCGACTCGACCGCGCGCATGAAATACCTGGTCAACGCGCTGGCCAGCAACGAAGTGCACGTCGCCAAATACTACATGAAACGCAAAGCCTGGGTCGCTGCTGCCAACCGCGCCAAGGAAGTGCTGAAAACCTACCCCGAAGCCCCTGCGCTGGAAGAAGCGCTGGCGATCATGGTCGTGGCCTACGACAAGCTGGAACTCGTCGCGCTGCGCGACGATGCGCAGCGCGTGCTGAATCTCAACTTCCCCGACAGCCAATACGCCAAGGGCGTCAGCACCGAAGGCAAGGCCTGGTACCGCTTCTGGTAAGTCCGGCTCAGCGGCAGCCGAGCTTGCTGCCGTTTCAACAAGAACCGGCTCTTCGCGAGCCGGGTCCGCCTCAGATTCCTTGTCCTATTTTCGCTGCGCATGATGTGCTTCGCGCCTCAGTGCCTGCATGCGAGCCTGGCCCCGCACCGAGCGGAGTGTCGATTTTGCAGCCTGCCCCAGGCGGCGAGGTGCAGGGCGGAGGAGACGACAGCAGCGTGGCCGTGTGCAGGTGTCACGGCGAGTGACGCCGGGAATGCCCGCTACGCGCCCGAACGCACCATCGGGCGCGCCCAAAACATTAAATCGCGGCCTCGCCTGATTCGCCGGTGCGGATGCGCACCACCTGTTCCATGTCGCTGACGAAAATCTTGCCGTCGCCGATCTTGCCGGTGCGCGCGGCGGCGATGATCGCCTCCATCGCGCGCTCCAGCAGGCTGTCGGCGATGACCACTTCCAGCTTCACCTTGGGCAGAAAATCCACCACGTATTCGGCGCCGCGATACAGCTCGGTGTGGCCCTTCTGGCGGCCGAAGCCCTTGACCTCGGTAACGGTCAGGCCGGTCACGCCGATTTCGGATAGCGCCTCGCGCACTTCGTCGAGCTTGAACGGTTTGATGATGGCTTCGATTTTTTTCATGGCAGGTCTCCTTCGGGTCGGTATTTCGAGGTGATCGGGTAGCGCCGGTCCTTGCCGAAATTGCGCGGTGTGATGCGCGGGCCGGGCGGCGCCTGGCGGCGCTTGTATTCGGCGAGGTCGACCATGCGGATGACGCGGCGCACGACGGCGGCATCGAATCCCTGCGCGACGATGTCGCGTGCCGACAGGTCACGCTCGACGTAGGCTTCCAGAATGGCGTCGAGCACGTCATACGGCGGCAGGCTGTCCTGGTCGGTCTGGTCGGGCCGCAGCTCGGCCGACGGCGGGCGGTCGATGATGCGCTGCGGGATGACTGCAGACAGGCTGTTGCGATAGTTCGCCAGCCGGTACACCCGCGTTTTCGCCACGTCCTTCAGCACGCCGAAGCCGCCCGCCATGTCGCCATACAGGGTGGCATAGCCGGCCGCCATTTCGCTCTTGTTGCCGGTGGTCAGCACCAGCGTGCCGAACTTGTTGGAGAGCGCCATCAAAAGCGTTCCGCGCGTGCGCGCCTGCAGGTTTTCTTCCGTCGTGTCGGCCGCCAGGCCGGCAAACTCGCCCGCCAGTTGCGCGACGAAGGCGTCGAATATCGGCCGGATGGCGATTTCGGAATAGCGCACGCCGAGCCGTTTGACCATGTCGCGCGAATCCTCGACGCTGATGGAGGCAGTGTAGTCCGACGGCATCATCACCGCGTGCACGCAGTCTGGACCGATCGCATCGGCCGCAATCGCCAGCGTCAATGCCGAATCGATGCCGCCCGACAGGCCCAGATGCACGCCTTTGAAGCCGTTCTTGCCAAAATAGTCGCGCACCGCCAGTACCAGGGCATCGTAGACGGCAGCCTCCTCGCCCGGCAGGACATGCTGCGGGCCCGTGCAGGTGTCGCCGGCCAGCTCGAGGTAGAACAGCCCTTCCTGCCAGGCCGGACACTGCGCCGCCACCTCGCCGCTGCCATTCAGCGCGAACGAGGCGCCGTCGAACACCAGTTCGTCCTGGCCACCGACCAGGTTGGCGTACACGATCGGCAGGCCGGTTTCGAGCAGGCGCGAGCGCGCCACGGCAAGGCGCTCGCGCTCCTTGTTGAGATGATAGGGCGAAGCGTTCGGCACCAGCAGCCAGTCGGCGCCGGCTTCCCGCGCGCGCGTCGCCGGCCCCGGCTCCCAGATGTCGCCGCAGATGTTGAGGCCGAAATTCACACCGCCGCAGGCAAACACGCAGGGCGCGTCGCCGCGGTCGAACACGCGCTGTTCGTCGAAAACGGAATGATTCGGCAGATGATGCTTGCGGTACACCGCCTCGACCCGGCCGCCGCGCAGCAGCGCCGCGGCGTTGAACAGGTCGTCGTCGCAGCGTTCCGGGTAACCGACGATCAGCGCGAGTTCGGGCGGCGCATCGGTTGCCAGCGCCTCGACCGCCGCAGCGCATGCCGCGGCGAAATCCTGGCGCAGCACCAGGTCCTCGGCCGGGTAGCCGCAGATCGACATCTCAGGGGTGAGCAGCAGTCCGGCGCCGGCGGCGTGCGCCTCGTTCGCCGCGGCCAGAAGCTTGGCCGCGTTGCCGGCGATGTCGCCGACGGTGAGATTGAGCTGGGCGATGCCGAGTTTCATCGGGCGGGCATCATCGGGCCGCAAGCGCCTGCTGCACCGCCTCGCCCAGCCCGGCCGGGCTTTGCGCGACGACCACGCCGGCGGCCTCGAGCGCGCTGATCTTGGCGTCCGCCGTTCCCGCGCCGCCGGCGATGATCGCGCCGGCATGCCCCATGCGCTTGCCCTTGGGCGCGGTGCGCCCGGCGATGTAGGCGGCGACCGGCTTCTTCATGTGGGAGCGGATGTACTCGGCCGCTTCCTCCTCGCGGCTGCCGCCGATCTCGCCGACCAGGATCACCGCGGAGGTTTCCGGGTCGGCCTCGAACAGTTCGAGGCAATCGATGAAATCCAGCCCCTTGATCGGATCGCCGCCGATGCCGACGCAGGTCGACTGCCCCAGCCCCAGTTGCGTGGTCTGGTGCACCGCCTCGTAGGTCAGCGTGCCGGAGCGCGAGACGATGCCGATGCTGCCCTTCTGGTGGATGATGCCGGGCATGATGCCGATCTTGCACTCGCCCGAGGTGATGATGCCGGGGCAGTTGGGGCCGATCAGCCTGGCGCCGTTGGCACGCAAGGCCGCCTTCACATTCAGCATGTCCAGCACCGGAATGCCTTCGGTGATGCAGACGATGACTTCAATGCCGGCATCCGCCGCTTCCAGAATCGAGTCCGCGGCGAACGCGGCCGGCACGTAGATCATCGTCGCCTGCGCGCCGGTCTGCCGCACTGCGTCGCGCACGGTGTTGAATACGGGCAGGTCGAGGTGCGTCTGCCCGCCCTTGCCCGGCGTCACGCCGCCGACCATTTTTGTGCCGTAGGCGATCGCCTGTTCGGAATGGAAGCTGCCCTGCTTGCCGGTGAAACCCTGGCAAATCACTTTTGTGTTTTTATCGACGAGGATGCTCATGCTGCTTTCTCCACGGCGAGCTTGGCTGCGTGCGTGAGGCTCTCGGCCGCCAGGATCGCCAGGCCCGATTCGGCCAGCAATTTGCGGCCCAGCTCGGCATTGGTGCCTTCCAGCCGCACCACCACCGGCACCTTCACGCCAACGTCCTTCACCGCCTGGATGATGCCCTCGGCGATCACATCGCAGCGCACGATGCCGCCGAAGATGTTGATCAGCACCGCACGCACGTTGGGGTCGAGCAGGATGATCTTGAAGCCCTGCGCCACCGTCTCGGGGGTGGCGCCGCCGCCGACGTCGAGAAAGTTGGCGGGTGTGCCGCCTTCGAGCTGGATCAGGTCCATCGTCGCCATCGCGAGGCCCGCGCCGTTGACCATGCAGCCGATGTTGCCGGTCAGCGCGACGTAGTTCACATTGGCCGCGTTGGCCGCCGCTTCCTTGGCGTCGATCTGGCTGTCGTCGCGCAGTTCGGCCAGGCTCTTACGGCGGTACAGCGCGTTGTCGTCGACGCTCATCTTGCAGTCGAGCGGCAGCACGCGGTTGTCGGTCGTCACCACCAGCGGATTGATTTCGAGCAGGCTCAAATCATTACCGACGAACACGCGATACAGCTGCGGCAGCAGGCGGCAGAAATCCTTGTAGGCTTCGCCCGTCAGCGCCAGCGCGAAGGCCAGCGCGCGGCACTGGAAGTCCTGCACGCCCAGCAGCGGATCGCAGGTCTCCGTCAGCACCTTTTCCGGGGTGGCGTGGGCGACTTCCTCGATGTCCATGCCGCCGGCGGCGGAAGCCACGATGGCGACGCGCTCGGTCTCGCGGTCGACCAGCAAAGAGAGATACAGCTCGCGTGCGATCGGCAGCGTTTCTTCGACCAGCACCTGGTTCACCGGCTGGCCGTCAGGCGCGTTCTGGTTGGTCACCAGCGGCTTGCCGAGCAGCGATTCGGCCATCGCGCGCACGTCGTCCAGGCGCTTGACGAGCTTGACGCCGCCCACTTTGCCGCGCCCGCCGGCGTGGATCTGCGCCTTCACCACCCAGGCCTCGCCGCCCAGCTCGCTGGCGGCTTCTACTGCGGCCTCGGCACTCGCTGCAGCGATGCCGCGCGGCGTGTTAATGTTGCCCGACCGCAATATTTGTTTGGCCTGATATTCATGCAGGTTCATTTGTTTTTCGATGGAAGCTCGCCAAAACGTGCATTTTGAAGCAAAGCCCCCCGCGACGGAAGCCGAAGCCGCAGAAACAGTCGTCCGCGTCGTGACGCGCATGGCGGATCTGCCGGCCGACGCCTGGAACGCCCTGGCGGGCGATTCGCCCTTCGTTCAGCACGCCTTCCTCGATGCGCTGGAAGCCACCGGTTGCGTCGGCGCCCCCATCGGCTGGGAGCCGGTGCACCTGGTCCTGTTCAGAAACGGCCAGCTCGACGCCGCGATGCCGCTCTACGTCAAGCACCACTCCTGGGGCGAATTCGTGTTCGACTGGGCCTGGGCCGACGCCTACCGCCGTCAAGGCTTGGCCTACTACCCCAAGCTGGTCTGCTGCGTGCCCTTTTCGCCGGTGCCCGGCCCGCGCCTGCTGGCAAAAAACGACGCCGACCGCGCCACGCTGGTCCAGGCGGCGTTGAAGCTCACCCGGGATTTGAATTGCTCGTCATTCCACATCCTGTTTCCCACCGAGCCCGATCATGCCGCGCTCAATGCGACGTCACTGCTGCACCGCAGCGGCTTCCAGTTCCACTGGCACAACACGGGCTACGGCAGCTTCGACGACTTCCTCGCCGCGATGACGCACGACAAGCGCAAGAAGATCCGCCAGGAAAGGAAGAAGCTCGCCAATCTGGGGGTGACATTTCGCTGGGTGGGCGGCACGGAGAGCACCGATGCCGACTGGGACCATTTCTACCGCTGCTACGCCGACACCTACGCCCGCCACCGCAGCGAGCCGCATCTCAACCGCGCTTTCTTCGCCGCGCTACGCGAGGCGATGCCGGACAATCTGCTGCTCATCGTTGCGGACAAGGACGGCATTCCCACCGCCTGCTCGTTCTGCATCAAGGATGAAAAAAGGTTGTATGGCCGCCACTGGGGCACGCTGGAATACGTGCCCGGCCTGCATTTCGAGACCTGCTACCAGCAGGGCATCGAATACGCGATCGCGCACGGCCTGCAGGTTTTCGAAGGCGGCGCGCAGGGCGAACACAAGCTCGCGCGCGGCCTGGTTCCGACCGCCACGCATTCCTGGCACTGGCTGGAAAATGATGAATTCCGCAAGGCGGTCGACCGTTTCCTGGAACGCGAAACCGACGCCATCGACCACTACATGGACGAGCTCGACGGGCCCTTCCGCCGCGAGCCGCCCGGCTGAGATCAGACCAGAACGGCGGTCAGATAGGTCACGTACAGGGCGCCGTTGACGAGCAGGTGCCACACGCGCAGGCCGCCGTTCAGCACGGCCCAGCGCAGCCAGAACGCCGCGACCAGTGTGATCACCACGCCCAGCAGCACTTCCTTTTGCGGCGCCCACGGCGTCAGCGAAATACCAATGGCGGGCAACAGCGTGCCCTGGAACACCATCGCGCCGGTGATGTTGCCGAAGGCCAGGGTGTCCTTGCGTTTGCGGATCCACAGGATTGAATTCACCTTTTCCGGCAGTTCGGTCGCGATCGGAATGATCAGCAGCGACAGCAGCAACGCGGAAATGCCGATGATGGGGGCGGCAGCTTCCACGCCGTGGATGAAGCCCTTGGCGCCGGTGACCAGCAACGCCAGCCCCAGCGCCAGTTGCACCAGGATGAACAACAGGTTCTGCGGCAGGCCCAGGCGGCTCAGCAGCATCGGCGAACCGGCCTCGGTGGCGTGGCCATCTTCCACCAGCCCCGCCGAGGCGCGCAGGGTCAGCATCACGTAAACGAAGTAGATCGTCACCATGCCGAAGGCCATCGCGCCGCGTACCCAACCCTCGCCATGCGGAACGAACATGGCGACGAAGGCCAGCACGAACGCCATCAGGAAGAAGTCCAGGTCACGCTTGAGCCCGGTCTTCTCGGGCGTAAAGTGGCCCAGCAGGCCGCGCCGCTTCACCACTGCCACGCTCATCAGGAACAGCGTCAGCGTCGACAGCATCAGCGGCGCGCCGAGAATCGCGCCGACGCCAATTTCCTGATTGACTGCTGCGTTGCCGGTGCCGGCGAAGATCGCCAGCAGCGGCACCAGGGTTTCCGGCATGGCGGTGCCGACCGCGGCAAACAGCGAGCCGGTCACGCCTTCCGAGATTTTGAGTTTTTCGCCCAGGTGTTCGAGCGCGTTGACAAAGATTTCCGCCGCCACCAGGATGAGCAGCAGATAACCGAAGAGTTCGAGAAACAGCATGAGCGCCAGCCAGGAGGAAAGCCGCGATTCTAGCAGCCCGGATGCTTCCGCCCTATCCGCTTTTTCACCCCTGGCCGAAGGCGGTTCTCACCCCTGATCAGGGCGCCAGGGCGCGTCCGAGGAACACCACCGCAATCGTCAGCAACCCCAGGCTGAGGTTGATGCCGATCAGCATGCGGATTTGCGCCAGCGCCGCGCCACCTGCTTTCCAGTTTTGCTCGCCGACCGCGCGCTTGAGTTTCTTGTAGGGAACGAAAAACACCTGCGCGAAAATCAGCATCATCAGCACGCCGAGCGCCAGCATGGCCATGGCGTAGTGCGGTGCGGCCATGCCGCCGACCAGCGCCAGCATGTGCAGGCCGCTCAGCAGAATCAGCGCCACCGAGGCCCACACCCAGGGGAAGAACTTGCCGAACACGCCGGCCCACAGGGTGAGCCGTTGCGGCGGTTCGAGCACGCTGGCGGCCACCGGACGCAGTGCCATGTAGGCGAAGAACATGCCGCCGACCCAGACGACGACGCCCAACACATGCAGAAATAACGAGATATCCACGGGACTTCCTTTCAAAACAAAACGGATTGATCAAGTACGACAGAGCCTATTTCAGCAGAAATAGGCTCTTAACCGGGGAAAAGCTTCTACGGTGCTGCGGGCAGGCGCCGTGCGCCTTCAATGCAGCCAGGTGCGCGGCGGTGCCGTAGCCCATGTGGCGGGCAAAGCCGTACATGGGGTAGTCCTCATGCAATCTGCACATGTACTGATCGCGCGCGGTCTTGGCCAGGATCGAGGCGGCGGCGATCGCGGCCACCTTGTCGTCGCCTTTGACCACCGCCTGCGAGCGCCAAGCCCAGTTGGGGCAGCGGTTGCCATCGACCCAGACGTCTTCCGGCGGTATCCGCAAACCGTCGACGGCGCGCTGCATTGCCAACAGGGTCGCTTGCAGGATATTCAACTGGTCGATTTCAGCGACGCTGGCCTCGGCCACACACCAGGATACAGCGCGCAGGCGAATCTCGCCGGCCAGGCGCTCGCGCGCGGCGGCGCTAAGTTTCTTGGAGTCGCGCAGGCCAACGATCGGCTGTTCAGGATCGAGCATGACCGCCGCCGCCATCACCGGCCCCGCCAGCGGGCCGCGGCCGGCCTCGTCGACGCCGCACAGCCCGAGCGGTCCCACGTGCAGGATGACGGGCTGGCGCGGCGTCATGCGCCCTCCAGGTAGGGCTGCACCGCCTCGGCGATGCGCACGCTGGCGTTCTGCCGCAGGCTCACGTGCATGGCGCGGAAGGTTTCGATGGCGGCGAGTTGGCGCGGCACGTCGTCCAGCCACGCCAGCGCGTCGTTTGCCAGGTTCTCCGGTGTGGCGGCTTCCTGCACCCGTTCCGGCACCACGAAATCGCGCGCCAGAATGTTCGGCAGGCCGATCCACGGCAGCAGCGCTTTCTTGCGCATCAGGGTTGCGGTGAGGGCGGGCACACGGTAGGTGATGACCATGGGTTTCTTGAACAGCGCGGCTTCGAGGGTGGCGGTGCCGGAGGCCACCAGCGCGACGTCGCACGCCGCCAGCGCAGTGTGCGACCGGCCATCCAGAATCTGCAGCGGAAGATCCAGTCCCTGCGCCGCCTGCCGGACCAGCCCCGCGGCGGCCGCGCTCGCGGCGGGTAGAACGAACTGCGCGTCGGGGTGGCGCCGGCGAATGCGCATCGCGGCGTCGAGCATCAGCCGCGCATGCCGCGCCACCTCGGACAGCCGGCTGCCCGGCAGCAGCGCGATGACCGGGTCGGCTGCCAGTCCCAGCGCCAACCGTGCTGCGGCGGGATCGGGTTCAAGCGGAATCACGTCGGCCAGCGGATGACCAACGTAGGTGACCGGGATGCCGGCGTCGCGGTAGATCGCTTCCTCGAACGGAAACACAACCAGCATGTGCGACACCGCCTGCCCGATGCGATGGATGCGCTCGGGCCGCCACGCCCAGATCGACGGGCTGACGAAATGCACGGTGGGGATGCCGGCCTGCTTGAGCCGGGCTTCCAGCGTGAAGTTGAAATCCGGCGCGTCGATGCCGACGAAGACGCGCGGCCGTTCGCGCAAAAAATAGCGGGCGATGCGCGAACGGATCCACAGCAGTTCGGGCAGGTGGCGCAGCACCTCGACGTAACCGTTGACCGCGAGTTTGTCGCTCGGGTAGATCGCTTCGACCCCGGTTTCGATCATGCGCGGGCCGGCGATTCCGGCGGCGTGCAAACGGGGATGATCATGTTTCAGCGCGTCAATGAAATGCGCGCCGAGGAGATCGCCGGACGCTTCGCCGGCAATCACGCCCAGATCGATCACCGGATGATGCCGCGCTCGGCATGCGCGAGAAAATCGAGCAGCTGCTGCACTTCGGCATGATTCGACGCTTCCGCTGCGAGTTTGGCCTTTGCCTCGGCGAGCGTGTTGCCTTCGCGATAGAGAATCTTGTAGGCGCGTTTCAGCGCGGCCAGCGCCTCGGCTGAAAACCCGCGCCGCTTGAGGCCTTCGCTATTGAGGCCGTGCGGCGCAGCGGGCTGACCGGACGCCATGATGAAGGGCGGGATGTCCTTGAACACCACGCTGGAGATGCCGGTCATCACGTGGGCGCCGACCTTGCAGAACTGGTGCACGCCGGTGAAGCCGCCGAGGATCGCCCAGTCGCCGACTTCGGCGTGCCCCGCCAGCGAGGCATTGTTGGCGAAGATGGTGCGGTCGCCCACCACGCAGTCGTGCGCGATGTGGACGTAGGCCATGATCCAGTTGTGGCTGCCGATCGTAGTCACGCCACGATCCTGCACGGTGCCGGTATTGAAGGTGCAGAACTCGCGAATCACGTTGTGGTCGCCGATTTCCAGCCGCGTCGGCTCGCCGGCGTATTTTTTGTCCTGCGGCACCTCGCCGAGCGAGACGAAATGGAAGATCTGGTTGTGCGCACCGATTCTGGTATGGCCGGTGATCACGGCATGGGCGCCGACCGTGGTGCCGGCGCCGATCTCGACGTGTTCGCCAATGATCGTATAAGGCCCGATTTCGACGCCGTCGGCCAGCCGGGCGCCCGCGGCGACCAGCGCGGTGGGGTGAATCATCCTGGAAACCTCAGCTGGACGCGCCCAATGGCGCGTCTGGGTGGGTGGATGCCGCGAAGCGAGGAGGCAGCAGGCCACTGCCTGCAACGATGAGCGAGAGCGGAGTCGTTGCCGCTTTAGCGGCTTTACGAATCCGGCCTACTCCTTGCAGGTACAAAGGCAGACACACAGCCAGGCGTGCCAGTGGGTGTGTAGCGGATTCAACCTGCCTGCGATTTTGGACGAAGGCAGAAAACTCAGTAGTCATGAGAACTCCCTGGCGGAAATGAGCGGTCAACTGGGGTTTTCAGGATGAGTGCCATGTCAGGGCTTGTCGCGCAGGGTGGCCATCAGTTCGGCTTCGGCCACCAGAACGCCACCCACTTCGGCCCGTCCGGTGTATTTCCAGATGCCGCGCATCTCGCGCACGATGTTGATCTTGAGCACCAGCTGGTCGCCTGGCTTGACCGGCTTCTTGAAGCGCGCGCCGTCGATGCCGGCGAAGTAGACGATGCCGATATCTTCCGGCGCGATGTTCTTGGTCTTGAAGGACAGGATCGCCGCCGCCTGGGCCATCGCTTCCAGGATCAGCACGCCCGGCATCACCGGCGCGCCGGGGAAGTGGCCGGGGAAAAACGGTTCGTTGATGGTGACATTCTTGATCGCGGTGATGGTTTTGCCGATCTCCATCTCGATGACCCGGTCGATCAGCAGAAAGGGGTAGCGATGCGGCAGGTACTGCATCACCTGCTCGATTTCCATGATCATGATTTGCTTTCCAGTTCGTTGAGGCGTTTTTCGAGCTGCTTGACGCGGTTGACCAGTTTGTCGAGGTTGCGCATGTGGACGGCGTTTTTCTGCCAGACCTCGTGTTCGGTGAACGGCGGGGCCGAGGTGTAGGTGCCCGCCTTCGGTAGCGATTTGGTGATCAGGGTGTTGGTCGAGATGCGGGTGCCGTCGGCGATCTCGATATGGCCGAAAATCATCGCCGCGCCGCCGATCATGCAATGGCGGCCGATCTTCGCGCTGCCCGCGATGCCGGTGCAGGCCGCGATCACGGTATGCGCACCGATCGTCACGTTATGCGCGACCTGGACCAGATTGTCGAGCTTGACGCCTTCCTCGATCACCGTGTCTTCCAGTGCGCCGCGGTCGATGGTGGTGCAGGCGCCGACCTCGACGTCGTCGCCGATCAGCACGCGGCCGATCTGCGGGATTTTTTCCCAGCGGCCGTCGCTCGGCGCGAAGCCGAAGCCGTCGGAGCCGATGACGCATGCCGAATGCAGGATGGCGCGGTCGCCCACTTCGCAGCGGTGGTAGACAGTGACATTGGCGTGCAGCAGGCAATCGGCGCCGACGCGGGCATGGTCGCCGACCACGCAGTTGGGGCCGATCACGGTGCGGGCACCAACGTGCGCGCCGCTGCCGATCACGGCGCCAGCTGCGATGCTGGCGTCGACGGCGATCTCCGCGTCCGGCGCGACCGTCGCCGCGGGATGAACCCCCGCAGGCGGGCGCGGCGGCGGATTCAGCAGGGCCGAGACGCGCGCAAAATAGAGGTAGGGATTGGGCGTGAGGATGCGCGGCAGGTCGGTGGCGTCACCTGCATCCGCCGGCAGAATGACCGCACCCGCGCGGGTGCTCGCCAGTTGGGAGAGATACTTTTCCTGCGAGACGAAGCCGATTTCGTCAGGCGTGGCGCGATCCAGCGGCGCAACCTGACGCACCGTCTGCGCGCCATCGCCCACGAGTTCCCCGCCAAAACGGGCGACCAGCGCTGCCAGCGTTACAGCCATAGGATGGGTTTACTTTCCGCAAAAGGTTTATTTCCATGCCGGCGCTGTTTCCGCGCCGGCTTGTTTTATTTCCCGCCCAGCGCCTTCATCACCCGGTCGGTGATGTCGTTTTTTGGGTCGACATAAACCGCCTGCTCGATGACCAGATCGAATTTCTCGGCGCGCGCAATCTCCTGAATCGCCTTGCGTGCACGCTCCTGGATCTGTCCCAGTTCTTCGTTGCGGCGCAGGTTGAGGTCTTCGCGGAACTCGCGCCCCTGGCGCTGCAGATCGCGGTTGAGGTTGCCGAGGTCGCGCTCCTTCACCTTGCGCTCGCTGTCCGACATGGTCACGCCGTCCTTGTCGAGCTGTGTCTGCAGGTCGCGCGCCTGCTTGGCGAGTTTCTGCAATTCCTGATCGCGCGCGGCGAATTCGCGCTCCAGCTTCTTCTGCGCGGCGACCGACAGCGGGGCTTCGCGCAACAGCTTTTCGGTATTGACGAAACCGATCTTGGTATTGGCCAGGGCGGGGGCGGCCGCAAAAGCGGACGCCAGAATCAGGGAAACTGCAATTTGCTTGAATTTCATCATCAAATACTCCGGTAACGGCTGACCCTTAGAACACATTGCCAAGGGTGAATTGGAACACTTCGGTCTTGTCGCCATCCTTCTCGACGAGCGGTTGCGCCAGACTGAATTTGAGCGGGCCGAGCGGCGAAACCCACAAAATCGCCACCCCTGCCGAATAGCGCAAATCCTCGAAGGCAAATTTTTCGTACAGGCCATTTTGATCTCTCGGGCCGAAGGCGGCACCGGCATCGATAAAGGCCGACATGCGCAGCGACTGGTCGTCCTTGAGTCCCGGCAGGGGGAAGAAGAGTTCCGCATTGCCGATCACGCGCGTGTCGCCGCCGAGCGCATCTTCGTTGGCATCCTTCGGGCCCAGCGTGCCGTTTTCAAAGCCGCGCACCGAACTGGTGCCGCCCGCATAGAAGTTCTTGAAGAAGGGCAATGGCTTGCCCGACAGGCCATCGCCGATTCCTGCTTCAGCGTTCAGCATGAGGGTGAAGCGTTTGCTAAGCGGGAAAAACTGCTGGTGCTGGAAAGACAGCTTGTAGTACTGCAGGCTGCCGAGCGGCGTGCCGACTTCAGCCGCCGCCCGCTGGAATACGCCCTTGGTCGGAAACAGGAAGCTGTTGCGGGTGTCACGCGACCAGGAAGTGTCGAGACGAACCGTGTCGTTGTCCTCTCCGAATTCCTGGACGAAATCGTATTGCACGCCGCTGGTTGCTGTGGTGGTGAGCGAAGTCTGCTCGTACGTCAGGCCAAACGAGATGAAGTCGCGCTCATTGATCGGCAGACCTAGGCGCGCGCCGGCACCGATGGTGGATGTCTTGTATTCCGCGACGTCGTCGAGCTCGGTCGCATCGACGTCGCGCCGGTACAGATCGTAGCCCAGGCTGATGCCGTCGATGGTGTAGTAGGGGTTGGTGTACGACAGCGAATACACGGTGTTGACGCTGCCCGAGTTGATCTGCGCCGTCAGCCGGTTGCCGGTGCCGAAGACGTTGGCCTGCGACACCGAACCCGATAGCACCAGGCCTTCGGACGACGAGAAACCCGCGCCCAGCATGATGTTGCCGGTCGACTTTTCGGCCACACTGACATTGACGTCGACCTGGTCGGTGGTGCCGGCCACGCTCGGCGTTTCGATGTTGACTTCGTTGAAGTAGCCCAGGCGGTTCAGTCGCTCGCGCGAGCGGTTGATCTTTTCGGCGTCGTAATAGGCGCCTTCCATCTGCCGGATTTCGCGGCGCACCACTTCATCGCGGGTCTTGGCGTTGCCCGCGACGTTGACCCGGTTCACGTAGACGCGGCGGCCGGGATCGATGAACAGGGTGAAGGCGACCGTCTGCTTCTCCTTGTCGAGTTCGGGCACCGCATTGACGTTGGCAAACGCATACCCGTCGTTGCCGAGACGGTCGCCGATTTTCTTGGTGGTCTCGGTCAGGCGATCACGCACGAACACCTCGCCCGGCTTGATGGTGACGAGCTTCTGCAGCTCGGCCTCGGGCACCAGCATCTGCCCCGCCAACTTGACATCGGACACCGTGTATTGCGGGCCCTCGGTGACGTTGACGGTGATGTAGATGCCCTGTTTGTCGGGCGAAATCGACACCTGGGTGGAGTCGACATTGAACTCGAGGTAGCCGCGGTTGAGGTAGAACGAACGTAGCGCCTCGATGTCGCCGGCCAGCCGCGTTTTGGAATACTGGTCGCTCTTGGTGTACCAGGTCAGCCAGCCCGGGGTGGTGGAGCTGAACTCTTTCAGCAATTCCTTTTCCTTGAAGTCCCGATTGCCGACGATGTTGATCTGCCGGATCTTGGCGCTGTCGCCCTCCACCACGTCGAACTGCACGGCGACCCGGTTGCGCTCCAGCGGCGTCAGCGTGGACTTGATTTCCACCGCATACTTGCCGCGGTTGAAGTACTGCCGCTGCAGTTCCTGTTCCGCCTTGTCGAGCATGGCGCGGTCGAGCACGCGGCCTTCGGCCAGGCCGGTCTGCTTGAGGCCGGCCTTCAGGTCATCCGCGGAAAACTCCTTGATGCCTTTAAGGGTGATGGTGGCGATCGAAGGGCGCTCTTCAACGGTGACGATCACCACGCCGTCGCTCGCCTCCAGCCGCACATCCTTGAAAAATCCGGTGGCGTAGAGCGCCTTGATTGCCGCCGCGGTTTTCTCGTCGGTCATCATCTCGCCGACCTTGATCGGCAGGTAGCTGAATACCGTTCCCGCCTCGGTGCGCTGGATGCCTTCGACCCGGATGTCCTTGACGACGAAGGGCTCCCCGGCGAACAGGGGTTGTGCCGCAAATACAGCAGCAAGGGCAAGCGTCAAACGGCTCAGGGTCATGGTTGTGGTCATCCGCCTATCAGGCGTTGCAAATCGTTGAACAGGGCAAACGACATCAGCAGCAGCAAAAGAATCATGCCGATCCGGCTGCCGATTTCCATGGTGCGTTCGGACACCGGGCGACCGGTGAAAACTTCGGCCACATAATACATGAGGTGCCCGCCATCCAGCAGCGGGATGGGCAGCAGATTGAGCACGCCCAGGCTCACGCTCACCAGCGCCAGAAAGCCGACAAAACTGATCCAGCCGAGGGCGGCGCTCTGCCCCGCGTAGTCGGCGATGGTCAGCGGGCCGGACAGGTTCTTCCACGACACCTGGCCCATCACCATGCGCCCCATCATCTCCAGCGTGAACAGGCTCATGTCCCAGGTCTTGACGGCGCCACGCCACAGTGCATCGATCGGACCGTAGCGCACTTCGGTCATCAGCATGGCCAGCGTCGATTCATCGATTTTGGGGCCGGCGCCGATCTTGCCGACGCGCTCGCCGGCTTCCTCCACCGCGTCGGGAACGACGGTCAGCACACCCCGCTGCCCTTGCCGCTCGTATTCGATGCGCAAGGGCTTGGCCGGGTGCTGGCGAACCGATCGCACCAGGTCCTGCCAGTTCGCCATCGACGTGCCGTTGGCGGCGATCACCCGGTCGCCTGCCCGCAAACCTGCGCGCGCGGCGGCACCGTCCGGCACCACCTTGTCGATGACCGGCTCGATCTCCGGGTCGTAATGCACGATGCCCAGCGGGCGCAGGACGTCCTGCTCCAGATTCTCGGTCTGCATCGGCGCGGCATCGAGCCGCACGCTATGGCCGTTCGCCAGCTCCAGCACAAGCGCGTCACCCGCCACGCCCGCGCGCAGAAGATTCAACCGCAAATCCTGGAACGACTGCGTCTCGTTGCCGTTGACACGACGGATCTCGTCGCCCGCCGCCAGACCGGCCTGCGCCGCCGGGGTGCCGGCGGGCGGCTCGCCGATCATCGGCTTCATCGCCGGCAGTCCATGCAGGAACAGCGCCCAATAAAACACGATGGCGAGCAGGAAGTTGGCGATCGGCCCTGCCGCAACGATGCCGAAGCGCCGCCACACGGTGGCGCGGTTGAAGCTGCGGTGCGCCTCCGCGGCCGGCACTTCGCCCTCGCGCTCGTCGAGCATCTTGACGTAACCGCCGAATGGCAGCGCGGACAGCACCCACTCGGTCCGGTCACGGCCGAAACGGCGGCTGAGCAGGGGCTTGCCGAAACCCACCGAGAAGCGCAGTACCTTGACGCCGGCCAGCCGCGCCGCGAGGTAATGGCCGAATTCGTGCACCACCACCAGAGTGCCGATGGCAATGAGAAACCAGAGAATCGTAGTCAGCACGCTCATCCCTGAACCCGATCAAGGTATATTCCGGCCACGCCGCGCGCCTGCCGGTCGGCTTCAAGCAACTCGTCCAGCGTATCGGCCGCCCCGCCCGCCAGCGTGTCGAGCGTGTGGGCAATGCTGGCGGCGATGGCGGAAAACGGCACCGCGCCGTCAAGAAAGCGCGCGACCGCCACTTCGTTGGCCGCGTTCAGCACCGCTGCCGCGCTGCCCCCCGCGGCGAGCGCGTCGAACGCCAGCTGCAGGCAGGGGAAGCGCGCGGTGTCGGGTGTTTCGAAGGTGAGCTGGCGGCCGATCAGCTCGAGTGCTGAGACGCCCGCATCGATGCGCTCGGGAAAGCCCAGCGCATAGGCGATCGGCGTGCGCATGTCGGGCGTGCCCATCTGCGCGATCACCGAGCCGTCGGCGTATTCGACCATCGAATGCACGATGCTCTGCGGATGCACCACCACCTTGATCTGCTCGGGGCGCGCGTTGAACAGCCAGCGCGCCTCGATCACTTCGAGCCCCTTGTTCATCAGGCTCGCCGAATCGACCGAGATCTTCCTGCCCATCACCCAGTTGGGGTGCGCCACCGCCTGCGCCGGGGTCGCCGCGGCGATCGCTTCAGCCGACAAGGTGCGGAACGGGCCGCCGGATGCGGTGAGCCACAGCGCCTTCACCCCGGCCTGCTGGAAGTCGCCGCTGAAGTCGCGCGGCAATGCCTGAAAGATGGCGTTGTGCTCGGAGTCGATCGGCAGCAGTTCGGCGCCGCTGGCGGCGATGGCGTCCATGAACAGTTGACCGGACACCACCAGGGTTTCCTTGTTGGCAAGCAGGATGCGCTTGCCCGCCTGCGCGGCCGCCAGCGTGGCCGGCAGCCCGGCGGCGCCGACGATCGCCGCCATCAGGGTGTCGACCTCGGGCGCGGTCGCCACCTCGATCAGGGCGGCGGCGCCTTCGAGCACCGTCACCGGAAGTTTCTCTTCGGCAATCCGCGCGCGCAGGACAGCGGCCGTGGCCGGCTCGCTCATCACCGCAAAGCGCGGGCGATGGGTGCGGCACTGCTCGAGCATGCGTTCGACTTGCGTGGCGCCGGTCAGCGCGAAGACTTCGAAACGATCGGGGTGGCGCGCCACCACATCGAGCGTGTTGACGCCGATGGTGCCGGTGGCGCCGAGGATGGTGAGGACGCGCGGTTTCATGCCGCTTGCAGTCATGCTGAACGCTCCAGCCACATCAGCAGGCCGGTGGCAATCGGCAGGGTGGACGTCAGGGCGTCGATGCGGTCGAGCACCCCGCCATGGCCGGGCAGCATGTTGCCGCTGTCCTTCATGCCCGAGAGACGCTTGATCCAGGATTCGAACAGGTCGCCCAGCACCGACAGATACAGCAGGCCCGACACCATGATCAGCAGCGACAGCAGTGGCATTCCGACCACCGCGCTCAGGACCGCCGCATACAGCGCGACGGCAACGAGCGCGCCCGCCACGCCTTCCCAGGTCTTGCCGGGGCTGATGACGGGCGCGAGCTTGTGGCGACCGAAGTGACGCCCCGCAAAATAAGCGGCGGTGTCGGCAATCCAGACGATCGCCATCACACCCAGCAGCACGCCGGGGCCGCGCGCATGCAGATACAGCAATGCCGCCCAGGTCGGCAGCAGCACCGCCACGCCGACCACGGCCCGCACGAAGGGATGCGCCGCATGCCAACGGCCCAGCAGCCACAGCGGCGCGACCAGCAGCCAGAATACGGCGGCCAGCAGAATCAGCGCGGTCTGGTAGCCCGGCCAGTCCGCGCCCAGCACCTGGGGCAAGGCCAGCGCGCACAGCGTCAGCAGCACCGCATAGGCGCGCGCGGACAGCGGCGGAAAACGACTCAGGCGCGCCCATTCATAGGCGGCCATGCCGATCAGCCCGGCCATCAGGATCGCCCACAGCCACGCAGGCGCCCACAGCACGGCCGGCACGAACACGGCCAGCAACAGTGCGGCGGTAAGCACCCGTCTGAAAAGAGGCGTCATGAATGCAGTCCCCGGCTGGCCGTCACGACACGGGCCGAACCTGTTCGCTGGTGCGGCCAAAGCGGCGTTCGCGGCTGCGGTAGGAGACGATCGCCTCATCCAGCGCCGCCGCGTCGAAGTCGGGCCACAGCGCGTCGGTGAAATACAGTTCGGTGTAGGCCAGCTGCCACAGCAGGAAATTGCTGATGCGCTGCTCGCCCCCGGTGCGGATGAACAGATCCGGCTCGGGCGCTTCGGCCATGCTGAGCTGCTGCACCAGCGCGGTTTCATCCACATCTTCCGCCGCCACCCCCGCCGCAATCAGCTTTTTCACCGCCTGCACGATGTCCCAGCGCCCGCCGTAATTGGCGGCCACAGTGAAGGTCAGGCGGGTGTTGTCGCGGGTCAGCGCCTCGGCGTCGCGAATCAGGGCCTGGATGCGCGCGGAAAATCCAGACAGGTCACCGATGACGCGAAAGCGGATGTCGTTTTCGTGCAGCCGCGCGACTTCATTCTCCAGCGCGCGCATGAACAGTTCCATCAGCAGGGTGACCTCTTCCTGCGGACGCCGCCAGTTTTCCGAACTGAAGGCAAAAACCGTGAGATGCGACACGCCGCGCTCGGCGCAGGCGCGGATCACCCCGCGCAGCGCCTCGACGCCCTTGCGGTGTCCGGCCACGCGCGGCATCAGCCGCCGCTTCGCCCAGCGGCCGTTGCCATCCATGATGATGGCGATGTGCCGCGGCACATCGATGGTTTGCTTCGCCAGGGTGGACACGCCGGACATGCTCAGACCGCGAGCAAATCTTTCTCTTTGTCGGCCAGCATCTTGTCGATTTCGCCGATGTACTTGTCGGTCAGCTTCTGCACCTCGTCCTGGGTGCGGCGCTCATCGTCCTCGGTCGCGGTCTTGGCCTTGACCATGTCCTTGAGCGTGCCGTTGGCATCGCGGCGGATATTGCGCACCGCGACGCGCGCGCCTTCGGCTTCGTTGCGCACCACCTTGATCAGGTCGCGGCGGCGCTCTTCGGTCAGCGAGGGCATCGGCACGCGAATGATGTCGCCGTGCGTCGCCGGGTTCAGGCCCAGATCGCCATCACGAATTGCTTTCTCGATCTTGCCGACCATGTTCTTTTCGTACGGCTGCACACCCAGGGTACGTGAATCGACCAGCGATACGCTGGCCACTTGCGGCACCGGCGTCGGGCTGCCGTAGTAATCGACCATGACGTGATCGAGGATACCGGTGTGGGCGCGCCCGGTGCGCACCTTGGCCAGATCGTTTTTCAACGCTTCCAGCGTCTTGCCCATTTTCTGTTCGGCGGACTGCTTGATCTCGGTGATGGTGGTTTCAGCCATTTCAACTCCTCAACGTAAGCTCACGCGCGTGCCTTCGTCTTCGCCCATCACCACGCGCCGCAGCGCGCCGGGCTTGAAGACATTGAACACGACCAGGTTCAGATTCTGTTCGCGGCACAGGGCAAAGGCGGCGGTGTCCAGCACCGCCAGATTGTTGGCGATCGCCTCGTCGAAACTCAGCGTTTCATAGCGTCGGGCATTCGCGTCCTTCTTCGGATCGGCGGTGTAGACGCCATCGACCTTGGTCGCCTTCAGCAGCAGGTCGGCGCCGATCTCGGCCGCACGCAAGGCCGCCGCGGTATCCGTGGTGAAGAACGGGTTGCCCGTGCCGCCGCCGAAGATCACCACCCGCCCCGCTTCCAGATGGCGCACCGCCGCGTCGCGATCGAAGTCCTCGCCAACGTGCGCGATATGGACCGCAGTTTGCACCCGCGCATCGACACCCGCCTGCTGCAGGGCGTCCCTGAAAGCCAGCGCATTCATCACCGTGGCCAGCATGCCCATCGAATCCGCACTGGCGCGGTTCATCCCGGACAGGGCGCCGGTGGCGCCGCGAAACAGGTTGCCGCCGCCGACCACGATGCCGACCTGCACGCCCAGCGCCATCACCTCGCGGATCTGGCCGACAAATCCGGCCATGGTGTCAGCGTGATAGCCGAAGCTGTCCGGCCCCATCAGGGCTTCGCCGGAAAGCTTCAGCAGGATGCGTCGGACCGGCGCCATTTCCGCTCAGACCTGGGAAGCCGCCGCGACTTCGGCGGCGAAGTCGGACACTTTCTTCTCGATGCCCTCGCCCACCACGTACATCACGAAGCCGTGGCACTGCGAGCTCTTCGACTTCAGCACCTGCTCGACGCTCTGCTTGTCGTCCTTGACGAAGGGCTGCGACAGCAGGGTGACTTCCTTGAGGTATTTCTGCACCGTGCCATCGGCAATCTTTTCCAGCATGGCTTCCGGCTTGCCGGCTTCCTTGGCCTTCTCGATCGCAACGCGGCGCTCCGTGTCGATCAGTGCCTGCGGCACGCCCGACGAATCCAGCGACTTCGGCTTGGCCGCGGCGATGTGCATGGCGATGTCGCGTGCGAGCGCTTCGTCGCCGGTCACATCGACCAGCACGCCGATCTTGCCGCCGTGGATGTAGCTGGCGAACTTGCCCTGGCCGTCCAGGCGTACGAAGCGGCGCACCGACATGTTCTCGCCGATCTTGCCAACCAGTTCGGTACGGACGGCTTCCACCGTGGCGCCCTTGTAAGGCAGCGCAGACAGCGCGGCGACATCGGCCGGGTTCTGGTTCAGCACCATCTCGGCCAGCGCGCTGGACAATGCCAGGAAATCGTCGTTCTTCGCCACGAAGTCGGTCTCGCAGTTGACTTCCACCATGGCGGCCGATTTGCCGTCGGCACTGATCGCGATGGTCACGACGCCTTCGGCCGCCACGCGGCTGGCGCTCTTGGCAGCCCTGTTGCCGAAGCGCACGCGCAGAATTTCTTCCGCCTTCTGCATGTCACCGCCGGCTTCCGACAGCGCTTTCTTGCAATCCATCATCGGCGCATCGGTTTTTTCGCGCAGTTCCTTGACCATGCCTGCAGTAATTTCTGCCATTTCGTACTCCCATCCAGTTTCTATATGGAAAGAGGGGCCAACGCCCCTCCTCAAAATGCGTTCGCCGGGAACATCCCCCGGCGATGTTGCGGTGCGTCGCGCTTATTCGGCAGCAGGCGCGCCTTCTTCCATCTCTTCTTCTTCCACCTCGATGAACTCTTCGCCGCCAACGATCTCGCTGACGACCTGAGCGCGGCCTTCCAGGGCTGCATCGGCCATGCCGCGGGCATACAGGCGAATCGCGCGCGCCGAATCGTCGTTGCCGGGGATGATGTAATCCACGCCTTCCGGGCTGTTGTTGGTGTCGACCACGCCGATCACCGGGATGCCCAGCTTCTTGGCCTCGACCACGGCGCCCTTCTGGTAGCCGACGTCAACGATGAACAGTGCGTCCGGCACGCCGCCCATTTCGCGGATGCCGCCCAGGCTGCGGTTCAGCTTGTCGGCTTCGCGCTGCATGGTGAGGGTTTCTTTTTTCGACAAACGGCCCGGTTCGGCCAGAGCGGCTTCCAGTTCGTTCAATCGCTTGATCGACAGCTTGACCGTCTTGAAGTTGGTCAGCATGCCGCCCAGCCAGCGGTTGTCGACGTAAGGCATGCCGGCGCGCTGCGCTTCTTCGCGCACGATGTCGCGCGCGGCACGCTTGGTGCCGACAAACAGCACTTTGCCCTTGTTGGCGGCCAGCTGACGCACGAATTTTTGCGCCTCCTGGAACATCGGCAGCGTTTTTTCCAGGTTGACGATATGAATCTTGTTGCGATTCCCGAAAATGAACTGGGCCATCTTGGGATTCCAGAAGCGGGTCTGGTGACCGAAGTGGACACCGGCTTCCAGCATTTGACGCATGGTGACAGACATGAAAATCTCCTAAAGGGTTGAGCCTCCACCCGTCAGCAGCTGCGCGTTGGTTTGGACCTGAACGCGCCGCCACCCTTTAATGACAGGTGTGCGAATTTGTCCGAACGATTTCGGACAGCCCGCAATTCTAATTCGATAAGGCTCCCATTTCAAGGAGAAACATCCTTTAACGCGTCGGTCCCGCCTGCTGCAATGGAAGCTCCAGCCAAGCCGCCAGGCCGCCGCCGGTGCGCGCCTGCAGCGCCACCTGCCAGCCCTGCGCCGCAGCCAGCTGGCGCACGATGGCCAGTCCCAGCCCGGAACCGCCGGTGCTGACGCTGCGCGATGCTTCCAGCCGGTAAAACGGGCGGAACACCGCTTCCAGCTCAGCCGGCGGAATCCCCGGACCGCGGTCGAGCACACCGATGCGACAGACGCTGCCGGCTATCCCGGCACGCAGGGTGACCGGCTGGCCGCCGCCATAGCGCAGCGCGTTTTCCAGCAGGTTGGCGAGAATGCGGCGCAGCGCGCCGGCGGGCGCCTCGAGCGTGATATCGGCCGTTTCGATCCGCACCCTGCCGGCCGCACCGGGGGTGGCACGCACCAGGTCGGCCAGCAGGTCGGCCAGCGCCACCGGCTGGCTCGCCTCGTGACCGAAACCGCGCGCCAGCATCAGCACGTCGCCGATCAGGCGGTCCATCGCCTCGATGTCGCCCTCCACCTGCGCCGCCAGCTCCGGGCCGGGCTTGCGCACCAGCATTTCCACCGCCAGCCGCAGCCGCGCCAGCGGTGTGCGCAGGTCGTGCGAGACGCCGGCCAGCAAAACGGTGCGAGCAGCCAGCAGGTCTTCCACCTGTTTCGCCATCTCGTTGAAACGGCGGCTCAAGGCGGCGATTTCGCGCGGGCCGGTTTCGGGCAGGCGCTCCGGGGTCTGCCCGCGCCCCAGCGAGGTCGCCGCCTGCTGCAGGCGCTGCAGCGGGCGCGTGGTACGGCGCGCCAACCACCAGGCCGCAAGCAGGGCCAGCAGCGCGCCGCCCGCCAGCGAGACCAGCAGGGCATGGATCGGGCGCGGGCCGATGCGGCTGTGCGGCAAACCCACCGAAAGACGGCCCCCGCCGGCTGGAAGCGACACCCAGAGCCATTCCTTGTCCCCGACCCGCTCGCGGGAGCTGGCCACCGGCTCGCCCAGGCGCGCGCTTAACGCCTCCACCAGAATTTTCAGGTAGGGCTCGCGCCAGGCGGGGACTTCCGCGCCCTCGGGCGGCTCGGCCCGCAACGCCAGGTCGTGCGCACGCGACAGCTCAATCTCGAAAGCGGGGCGGGTGACCGGCGGCAGTTCGCTCCAGGTCTGCGCCGACAGGGTCATCAGTCCGGCCAGGTCGGCCGCCGAGCGGCGCGCCATCGGCAACATGAGGAAATAGGCAGCGGCGGCGGCCGTCACCAGTTCAAACGCGATCAGGAACGCCACCAGCAGCAGGGCGTTCTGCTGCGTCAGGCTGAGCCGCGACGACAGCTTCACGCCTCGCCGCCGCGCGGGTTGAACAGATAGCCCTCGCCGCGCACGGTGCGGATGTACACCGGCTCGCCTGAATTGGCCTCGATCTTGCGGCGCAGGCGGGTGACGCGGGTGTCGACGCTGCGATCGAACGGATCGCGCTCGTAGCCTTTCAGCATGTCGATCAGGGTGTCACGCGACAGCACCCGCAATGGATGCTCGACCAGGATGCGCAGCAGGGCGAATTCGGCGGTCGACAGCTTGATCTCGACGCCGTCGCGGGTCAGCCGATGGCTGGCGACGTCAATCCGATAAGGCCCGAATGCGGCGCCCGCGGCGGGTTCGACCACCGGCGCCCGCGTCTGGCTGCGCCGCAGCAGCGCCCGCAGGCGCGCCAGCAGTTCGCGCGGGCTGAAGGGTTTGGCCAGGTAATCGTCGGCGCCCATTTCCAGCCCGACCACGCGGTCGACTTCCTCGCCGCGCGCCGACAGCATGAGGATGGGTACGTTCGACCGGTCACGCAGGCGCCGCGCCAGCGACAGGCCGTCCTCGCCGGGCAGCATCAGGTCGAGCACGATGGCGTCCGGCATGCCATGCGCCAGCAACTGCCACATGGCCGCGCCATCGCCCGCCGTTTCCACGACAAAGCCGCTGTCGCCCAGATAGACTTCCAGCAGGCTTCGCATGCCCGGGTCGTCGTCCACCACCAGAATGCGGGCGCGCACGGCGCCTGTCCGCGACACTGCGGTTTGCGATGGATCGGGTAGGCAGGATTGCATCATGCGGTAAACAAAAGACTCCAGGAGACGCACCGGTTTCGCCGGACGGATGCGGGGCCGTGCTCGACGGGCTGTGCCGCGGTGAATTATCCTACCCGACTTGGGAGGCTTCACATCGGCTCGACACACATTGACACACGCCGGCACACGCTGCCACCCGACGGACATGCCGCCGCCACCCTGCGCGTCGAGAATTCGCTCCACGCCGTCAATGGTGACGGCGCACACCAGCCTCGAACCTGACCATGATGCGACCGACCCTGATCCTGCTGCCGTACCTGCTGTCCCTGGCGTCCCCCGCCATGGCCGCTGACGGACAGGAAAAGGCGCCTGCCGCGCACGCACGCCCCCTCAACCTGTCGCTGCCGCGGGACATGCCCTTGCAAGCCCCCGCGCACGACGAAATGTCCGATAAAACGGTGTTGCGCAACCTGCAAGCGCCGGCCCGGGCCGGGAATGGACCGAATGCAGGTTCCTCCCCGTCCAGCCTGCCATACGGTACGGGTTACGAACATCGCCATCGGGACACGCAAGGTTCGGGCGCGAGCGGTGGCGCGGCAGCGGGCGCGTCTCGTGGCACGGGACGTCGAGGCCGGTGATTTCACAGGCAGCATTCATACCCAGGAGCGCAATATGAAATCCATGAAAGTTCTTTCCCTCGTTTTGCTTGCAACCAGCCTCGCCAGCGGCGCGGTCTACGCCAGGGGTGGCGGTGGCATGGGTGGCGGCGGCATGGGTGGCGGCAATGCATCCGGCGCCGACCCTAGCCAACAGCAGACCCAGGAACGCACCCAGAAACGCACGCAGAAACGCGATGGCTCGCAGACCGACGACGCTCAACGCAACGAGTATCGCTATGAAAACCGCGAACAGATGCGCAGCGAGAACACGCTGCCGTCGATGCAGTAATCGCGCACGGCCGGGCACTCACCCGGCCCGGCGGATCGCGGAGGGCGCCCATGGGCGTCCTTTTTCTCGCCCACATTCCGCGCAGGGTTTTTTTGGTATGCACCGGTCACGCTAGAATGCGTCTTTGATTCCCATTTACCCGTTACATGACTGTCACCATCAAAACTGGCGCCGAAATCGAGGGCATGCGCGTTGCGGGCCGACTCGGCTCGGAAGTGCTCGACTACATCACGCCTTTCGTAAAACCCGGCGTCACCACCGGCGAGCTCGACCGGCTATGCCACGACTACATGGTGAACGTGCAGGGCACCATCCCGGCGCCCTTGAACTACGCACCTTCCGGCCACGTGCCCTACCCCAAATCGATCTGCACCTCGGTCAACAACCAGATCTGCCACGGCGTGCCGAGCGACAAGGTGCTGAAAAACGGCGACATCGTGAATCTCGACATCACCGTCATCAAGGACGGCTGGCACGGCGACACCAGCCGCATGTTCGCCGTGGGCGACGTGTCGATCCAGGCCAGGCGCCTGATCCAGGTGACCTACGAAGCGATGTGGATCGGCATCGCCCACGTCAAACCCGGTACCCGCCTGGGCGACATCGGCCACGCCATCCAGCGCTTTGCCGAAAACCATGGCTACAGCGTGGTGCGCGAATTCTGCGGCCACGGCATCGGCCGCGAGTTCCACGAGGACCCGCAGGTGCTGCACTACGGCAAGGCCGGCACCGGCCTGGTGCTGGAGCCCGGCATGACCTTCACCATCGAACCGATGATCAACGCCGGGCGCCGCGACATCCGCCAGATGAACGATGGCTGGACCATCGTCACCAAGGACCGCAGCCTGTCGGCGCAGTGGGAACACACGGTGCTGGTCACCGAAACCGGCCATGAAGTGCTGACCGTGTCGGCCGGCAGCCCGGCCATTCCCGATCGCATCCCCCACGCCGCGTGAGCAACCCGCCGTTCGCCGATCTTCGCGAGCGGCTCAAAGCGAGCCGCGCGGCGCTGGCCGCGGCCTATCTTGAAACCCCCTCCGCCACCCGCTACCTGACCCGCCACACCGCGCTGGTCGACGGCGTGCTGTCTGAAATCGGCGCCCGGCTGGCCCTGCCCGCCAGCTTCTGTCTCGCCGCCGTCGGCGGCTACGGGCGCGGCGAGCTGTTTCCCGGCTCGGATGTGGACGTGCTGATGCTGCTGCCGCACGACCCCGCCGCCGAACAGCGGGCCACCCTGGAAAACTGGGTACAGACGTGCTGGGACGTCGGGCTGGAAATCGGCCACAGCGTGCGCACCGTCGAGGCCTGCATCACCGAGGCCGACGCCGACATCACGGTGGAAACCAACCTGCTGGAAGCGCGCTTCGTGCTGGGTGCCGTCGCCCTGTTCGACGAATTCGACCGCCGCTTTCGGGCGCGCTTCGACGCCCAGCATTTTTTCAACGGCAAGCTCGCCGAACAGCATGCGCGCCACGCCCGCTTCGACGACAGCGCCTACAAGCTCGAGCCCAACCTGAAGGACAGCCCCGGCGGCCTGCGCGACCTGCACACCATCCACTGGCTGGCGCAGGCTTGCGGCATCACCGGCGGCTGGAGCGGCATCGCGCGCGCCGGCCTGCTGACCCCCGCCGAGGCGCGCCGCATTGCGCGCGAAGAGCGTTCCCTCTCGGCGTTGCGGATTCATCTGCATATTCTGGCGAGGCGACGCGAAGACCGCCTGGCCTTCGATTACCAGACTGATCTTGCCGAGCGTCTGGGACTTGCTGCCACCGACAACAAACAAGCGGGCGAACGCCTGATGCAAGGCTATTACCGCGCGGCCAAACTGATCCAGCGCGCCAACGACATCCTCATCCAGTCGCTGCGGGTCCGGCTGTTTCCGGTGACCGCGCCGCCGCAACCGATCGACGCCGATTTCCAGGTGCGTGCAAGGCTGCTTGAAGCACGTGCGACCGACCTGTTCGAGCGCAAGCCCGATGCCCTGCTGCGCGCCTTCATCGTTTATGCCCAGCATCCGGAGCTGGCCGGATTCGAGCCGAGCACGCTGCGCGCGCTGTGGCGCGGCTGCACCCGCATCGACGCCGCCTTTCGCGCCAATTTGGCGCACCGCGCGCTGTTCATGGAGCTGCTGCGCCAGCCGGCCGGCATCACCCGGGCCTTGCGCGCGATGCACCGCTACGGGCTTCTGGCACGCTATATCCCGGCGTTCGGCCGTGTCGTCGGGCAGATGCAGCATGACCTGTTCCATGTCTATACCGTGGACGAACACATCCTCACCGTGCTGCGCAACATGCGGCGTCTCACCGTGCCCGAGTTCGCGCCCGAACTCCCGCTCGCCAGCCGGATGATCGCCGCCTTCGACAAGCCCGAACTCCTGTATCTGGCAGCGCTGTTTCACGATATCGCCAAGGGCCGCGGCGGCGACCACTCCGAGCTGGGCGCGGTCGATGCGCGGCGGTTTTGCCGCCAGCACGGACTCGACAAGCGCGACAGCGAACTGGTTGGCTGGCTGGTTGAAATGCATCTGGTGATGTCGCGTACCGCGCAGAAAGAGGATATCAGCGACCCCCAGGTGATCGCCGCCTTTGCCGCCAGAGTGGGCGACCAACGTCATCTGACGGCGCTGTATCTGCTGACCGTGGCCGACATCCGCGGCACCAGCCCCAAGGTCTGGAACGCCTGGAAAGGCAAGCTGCTGGAAGACCTCTACCATGCGGCCCGCACCCAATTGGCGGGAGGCGACGTCAGCCGCCCCGACATTGCCGCCAGGCAGAACGAAGCCCGCGCCAATGTTGCTCTGTACGGCCTGCCTGCCGATGCGGCCGACGCGCTGTGGCGGCACCTCGACGAACGCTATTTCGTCCGCTTCGATACCCGCGACATGGCCTGGCAGGCGCGCATGCTGTGGCGCCGCACCGACAGCCCGGACGCCGTCGTGCGGGCGCGGCTGTCACCGGCCGGCGAAGGCATCCAGGTGCTGGTCTACACCCGTGACCGGCCCGACCTGTTTGCGCGCATCTGCGGCTTTTTCGCCCGCATCCAGTACACCATTCTCGAAGCCAAGATCCACACCACCCGTCATGGCTATGCGCTCGACAGCTTCCAGGTGATGGATCTGGTCAACCGCGGCATCCATTACCGCGATTTCCTGAGCTTCGTGGAACACGAACTGTCGCGCGATCTCGATCCGGCGCACCCGATGCAGCCGGCGCCACGTGGCCGCCTGTCGCGCCACCAGCGTCACCACCCCTATCCGACCACGGTGAAGTTGGAGCCTGACGCACAGGGGCGCGGCCACATCCTGTCGATCACCTGCGCGGATCGCGGAGGGCTGCTGTTTGCGATCGCCGAGGTGCTGATGCAGCACGACGTGAGCGTCTATGCCGCGAAGATCGACACCCTGGGCGAGCGGGTCGAAGATACTTTTCTGATCGGGGGATCGGTCCTGCAGACCTCCGCGGGACACGAGGCGCTGGAGACCGAAATACGCGAAGCGCTGAAAAAATGACTCAGATGGCGGGGCGTGCGTATTCGTCGACATAACGCCCGCGCGCGGGCGCTTTACGGGCAGGCGGCGATTTCTTGCGCACGCCGTCGGCAGGCTTTTTGACCTTTTCATCCAGCTCGGTCTTGGGACGGTTGCGGACACGGCCGGGCCGCACCGTCGTGCCGACGCCTGCTACGAAAACCGACATTTCCGCCGGACAGACATCCCGATCCCGCAGGACAAACCGCGGCGCCTTCATGCGCTCGGCCTCATCACCAATAGCGCTACACCTACCCATTCCGTTTCGGCCTTGGGCGGCATTCGTCTGGCCGTCGATTCCGCTGCGCGTTGCCTTCGCCGGGTGACTCATGCCGCCACCTGCCATTCCTTCAGGCTGCCCGCCAGCGTGCGCGTCAGCGCAATAAGGCTGCCCAGCGTGTCTGCACTGGGAATGGACTCGCATGAACTGATTTTGCTGTCGGCGTACACCGACAGAATCAAGAGGTTGTGCTGCACGTCCAGCGGCAGCGTCAGCACGCCTTCAGCCAGCGCGGTCTGAATCGCATGCCAGGCCTCCCGGCTGGCCTTTAGCGCCGCGGCCAGATGAAGTTCGCGGTCGGGATCGTTCCAGTGCCGCTGCACCGCCATCAACTGGGCGACGATGGCGTCGAGCCGGGCCACCTCGCCGATCATTGCGTCGGCGGGGTTGATGCGGCTCGGGGTCTGCTGAATCGGTTGTTCCGGGCTCATTGTTGTCCTTATTGCCTGTGCCGGGGCGCCTCGCCCACGGTTACGCTACAAGTTAGCGGCGAGGACAGGAACAACTTTAGGAAAGCTAAATTCGTGCCTGAATGCGTCGAAATCCCGTCAATCGTCCTGCAGATTCTGGCCCGGAAACAGGGTCTCGGTAAAACCGAAATCGCGCAGGTCGCGGATGCGCATCGGGTAGAGGACGCCGTGCAGGTGATCGACCTCGTGCTGCACCACGCGGGCATGGAAACCGCTCACGCTGCGGTCGATCGGCTGGCCCGCCGCATCGAATCCCTGGTAGCGCAAGTCGGTGTGGCGCGGCACCAGCCCGCGCATGCCCGGTACCGACAGGCAGCCTTCCCAGCCCTCTTCCATGGCGTCGGACAGGGGGGTCAATACAGGATTGATCAGCACCGTGAACGGCACGCTTTCAGCGTCCGGATAACGCGGATTGGCCTCAACCCCGAAAATCACCACCTGCAGGCCGACGCCGATTTGCGGCGCCGCCAGGCCGGCGCCGTTGAGCGCACGCATGGTGTCGCGCATGTCGACAATCCGCTGCGCCAACTCGATCGAGGCAAAGTCCTCCACCGGGCGGGCCGGCTCCAGCAGGCGGGGATCGCCCATCTTCAGGACGTCGCGGATGGCCATGATTGCTCCAGTTTTTTCAGATCGTCGGTCTCCAGCCAGCGCCAGCTGCCGGGCGGCAGGTCGGCGGGCAAGGCAAGAGCCCCAATGGCTTCGCGGTGCAGACGCTCCACCCGATTGCCGGTCGCACCGACCATGCGCTTGACCTGATGATATTTGCCCTCGGCCAGCGTCAGGCGCAGCGAGCGCTCGTCGAGCCTTTCGCACGCCAGCGCGGCAATCGGCGCGGGCTCGTCGTTGAGCTGGACGCCGCTGCGCAGGGCGTCCAGCATGGCGTCGCTCACCGGCTCGGCGCAGACGGCACGGTACACTTTGGCCACGCCTTTTTTCGGCGAGGTCATGCGGTGAATGAACTGGCCGTCATCGGAAAGCAGCAGCAGGCCGGTGCTATCCTGGTCGAGCCGCCCCACGCACTGCACCCCGCGCTGCACCAGCGGCGGCGGCAACAGGGCAAATACGCTGGGATGATGGCTGGCGTGATGCGAGCATTCGTAGCCGGCCGGCTTGTGCATCAGCACATAGGCCTTTTCCCGATACGCCCAGGCGACGCCATCCAGCGTCAGTTCCAGCCGCGCCGGGTCGACCCTGGCCTCGGGATCTTCGCAGACCTCGCCGTTGACCGCGACCGCACCCGCCAGAACGCGCGCCACGCAGACCTTGCGCGTGCCGAACCCTTGCGACTGCAGGGCATGGTAGAGCTTCATGGGGCGATGCTGCATCACGTGCTCAGAATTTGCACAGCCCGGCGGCATCGTTGGTCACCAGCTGTTCCAGCAAATGCCGCACCTGCAGCATCACTTCAACCAGCACGGGCTGGATTTCCTCCATCTGGATGCCGTCGGTCGACAAGCCGCGCCCGGCTGCATGGTTCACCACCGCGCCCACCGCCGCGTAGCAGATCGACAGCTCGCGCGCCAGATAGGCTTCAGGCATCCCGGTCATCCCCACCATGTCGGCGCCGTCGCGTTCCATGCGGTTGATTTCGGCCGCCGTTTCCAGGCGCGGCCCCTGCGCCGCCCCATACACGCCGCCGTCGCGCAGGCTGATACCGGCACTGAGCGCGGCCTGCAGCAGTGCGGCGCGCATGGCATCGCAATAGGGAAAAGTGAAATCGAGGTGGGTGACCGGCTTCTCGCTTTCGACAAAATACGTCGCGTCGCGGCCATGCGTGTAGTCGATGATCTGGTCGGGGATGACCAGTGTGCCGGGAATCAGGTCGGGATGAATGCCGCCGACAGTGGCCACCGACACCACGCGATCGACGCCATGGTCCTTCAGCGCCCACAGGTTGGCACGGTAGTTCACCTCGTGCGGCGGGATGGTGTGGCCATAGCCGTGACGCGCCAGAAAGATCACGTCCTGGCCGCAGATGCGGCCGAAGGTAAGCGCACCCGAAGGTTCGCCGTAGGGCGTGCGCCCCACCTGGCGGTGGGTGATTTCAAGATTGGCGAGCTGGGTGAGTCCGGTGCCGCCGATGATGCCTAGCATGTTATTCGTCCTTCAAAGCGTAAATGGCGGGCAGATTGCGCCACAGCCCGTAAGCGTCCATGCCGCAGCCGAACACATAGCGGTTGGGCACGTCCAGTCCTACAAAATCGGCCCGGACCGGTTTGGCAAGGCCATTGTCCTTGTCGGTCAGCACCGCCGACCATATCCGCGCCGCGCCCATGTGCAGGAGCTTGTCGCGAATGGCCGCCAGCGTTTCCCCCTCGTCCAGGATGTCGTCCAGCACCAGCACATTGCGGCCCGCCACGTTTTTCCCCGGCAGCACCCGCCATTCCATCTCGCCACCGGTGGTATTGCCCCGATAGCGCGTCACGTGCAGGTAATCGAATTCCAGCGGAAAGTTCAGCCTGGGGAGGAGCTGTCCGGCAAACACCACCGCCCCGCCCATCACCGCCAGCACCAACGGAAAATCCGCTGCCAATGCGACGTTGATCTCGCCAGCCAGACGGTTGATGACGGCCTGTACCGTGTCGGCAGACGCGACACACTCGGCATTGTCCAGCAACTGATGCGCTTCAAGCGGCGTCATGAGGTAGGGGCCGATTCGACAAAAGCCGGCAGTCTAAGCGATGTTTCCGGACTTCGCACGGCTCGAGTAAGCTTGCGCCATGTCGCTTTCCGCCCTCCCTCCCCGCAGCCTCGATGCCGCTGGCTGGCTTTCCGCCGCCCGCCGGCTGCCCTCGCCCAATTGCGATGCGCGCCCCGACGGCACGGCGATCGAGCTCGTCGTCCTCCACAACATTTCGTTGCCGCCGGGCGTGTTCGACGGCGATGCGGTCATCGAACTGTTCACCAACCAGCTCGACTGGGACGCGCACCCGTATTATCAGGAGATCCGCGGCATCAAGGTATCGGCCCATTTCTTCATCCGCCGCGACGGCAGCCTGATCCAGTTCGTGCCGTGCAGCCTGCGCGCGTGGCATGCCGGTATATCGAGCTGGTGCGAACGCGAACGCTGCAACGATTTTTCCATCGGCATCGAGCTGGAAGGCACAGACGACCTGCCATACACCGAAGCGCAGTACGCCAGCCTGATTCCGCTGCTGCAATCGCTTAGACAGGCGTATCCGATCCGCGCGGTGGTGGGGCACAGCGACATCGCGCCGGGGCGCAAGACCGATCCGGGTGTGTGTTTCGAGTGGGAGCGGGTGCGGACGTTGGTGGGGTGAGACATTGGATGTTTTCCGACAGAATTTCGCTGTGTGCGGCTCGTGAGCTCAGGCGAAATGCACCCTGCAGGCCACAAGCACCGGATACCGTCTCAACACAAGCGCACAACCCGCCCCGTCACCACCGCCCTGGTTTTGACCTTCTTCCCCTCTCAGCCCCGCCGAAAACCGAGCCTGCCGGGTGGGTCAGCGGCAAAGGTGTCTGAAGCCCCGCTCACAAAAATTAATCAGCATTACAAAAGCGGGGCGAGTTCTTTGCCGCCCACCCGGCAGGCTCGGTTTTCGGGAATTCGGGGATGAGCGGGGGCGCCTTATTCTTTGGTTACTTTCTTTTGGCGAGACAAAAGAAAGTGACTAGCCGCCGGGCTACCCCCGGCCAGCGACCTCCAGCCCAACGAAACACCCCCCGCCCACGGTAAAATCCCACCCACCCCCTTTCAGGACATCCCCCCATGCGTCTCGGCACCCCGCTCTCGCCCTCTGCCACCCGCGTCATGCTGCTGGGCGCGGGCGAGCTCGGCAAGGAAGTCATCATCGCGCTGCAGCGGCTTGGGGTCGAAGTCATCGCGGTGGATCGCTACGCCAACGCACCCGGCCATCAGGTCGCACACCGCGCCCACGTCATCGACATGAGCGACGGCGCAGCCTTGCGTGCATTGATCGAAAATGAACAGCCACATCTGGTGGTGCCGGAAATCGAGGCCATCGCCACTGAAACCCTGCTGGAAATCGAGGCCGCCGGGCTTGCCGAAGTCATCCCCACCGCGCGCGCCGCCAATCTGACCATGAACCGCGAGGGCATCCGCCAGCTGGCTGCCGAAACGCTGGGACTGCCGACCTCGCCCTTTGTATTTGCCGACAACCTGGCCGAAATGACGGCCGCATCCGAAAAGCTGGGCTACCCGGTGATCGTCAAGCCGGTGATGTCGTCGTCCGGCAAGGGCCAGTCGTGGGTGGCTGACGCCAGCCAGCTGCAGACGGCGTGGGAGTATGCCGCCCGCGGCGGGCGGGTGGACAAGGGCCGCGTCATCGTCGAGGGCGTGATCGACTTCGAGTACGAAATCACGCTGCTGACCGTACGTGCGTTGGGTCGCTCAGGCAAAATCGAAACGCATTTCTGCGCGCCCATCGGCCACCTGCAGGTGAAAGGCGATTACGTCGAATCGTGGCAGCCGCAGGCGATGTCGGCCGCCGCACGACAACGCGCGCAGGAGATCGCCGCCGCCGTCACCGGCAACCTCGGCGGACGCGGCCTGTTCGGCGTGGAACTGTTCGTCAAGGGCGACAACGTGTGGTTTTCCGAAGTCAGCCCGCGTCCGCACGATACCGGCATGGTGACGATGGCGACGCAGCGGCAGAACGAGTTCGAGTTGCACGCGCGCGCCATCCTCGGCCTGCCGGTCGACGTGGGCCTGCGCGAACCCGGCGCCTCGGCGGTGATTTATGGCGGCATGGAGGCAACCGGCATCGCCTTCGATGGTGTCGCTGAAGCCTTGAGCACGCCCGGCGTCGACCTGCGGCTGTTCGGCAAGCCCGAAGCCTTTGCCCGCCGCCGCATGGGGGTGGCGCTCGCCACCGCCGCCGGCACGGACGAGGCGCGTCAGCGCGCCAAGGCTGCGGCAGCAGCCGTCAAGCCGGTCAAAGTCTGAGCGATGCGAATCCATTACGAACGCCTCGGCGGTGGCGAAGTCGTACATCGAACGGTCGACTGCTTTTACAGCCTGATGGACGAAAACGCTCGATGACTACGGACCTTGGCCAATTTAACGGCCAACCGCGATAATGATGAAGCGCTTCATCCTTTGGTGTGCGTTGTTCACCATGCTGGCCGGGCTCGCCGTGCTGCCCTGGCTGATGCTGGACGATGCGCCGGCAATCGAGCCCCCCGCCGAATTTCGCCGCACCGACCTGGCCTGGGTCAGATCGCTGTTCCAGAAGCACGACCCGCGACGGCAGACGCCCGATGTGATTCAAAGCATCCAGCTCGACGAGGCCGAACTCAACCGCCTGCTCAATTACGCGGTCGAGCTGCGCCAGGTCAGCGGCATCGCCGCCGAGCTCACGCCCGGCCTGGCCACCCTCACCGCCACCATGGCGGTTCCGCGCAACCCGTTTGGCCGCTATCTCAATCTCACCGCCGATGTGGCGGATGTCCCCGGCGGCATCCGCATCCGGAGCCTGCAGCTGGGCAGCCTGCCGCTGCCGGGCGCGCTGGCCGACGGGATTGCACGCCTGGCGCACCGCTGGCTGCGCCGCGACGAAACCTACGCTTCGCTGGCCGATGCGTTTTCCCGGGTGAATTTCGACGAAAACCAGGCCACCCTGGATTACCGCTGGCATCCCGAGTTGCTGACCCAGATGGAACGCAAAAGCGCGGAACTGCTGATCGCACCGGAAGATCAGGCACGCATGCTGGTCTATGCCGAGCGGCTGGACACCCTGCTGAAACGTCACCCGCACGGCAGCACCATACCGCTGGTGCAGGTCGTCGCACCGCTGTTTGCCCACGCGCACGCGCTCGGCGGCAATGCAGACGAGGAAAACAGTGCGGCGCTCACCGCACTCGCCGCGTATCTGACCGGCATCAGCCTGCCCAGGCTGCTGGAAGGCGACAGCCAGTCGATCCGGCGGGCGCCGCGTGTGCTGTTGTCGCTGAACGGGCGGCGCGACTTTGCCGAACACTTCGTGATTTCAGCCGCGCTCACCGTCAACGCCGGCAGCCGGCTGACCAATGCCATCGGCCTGATCAAGGAAGAAGAGGATGCCAACAAAGGCTCAGGCTTCAGCTTCACCGATCTGGCCGCCAACCGCGCCGGGGTCAAGCTGGGCGAACTCGCCACCGGCGGCGGCGCCGCACGTGTGCAGCAACGGCTGGCCTCCGCCCGTAGCGATAACGACTTGCTGCCGGACTTTCGCGATCTGCCGGAATTCATGTCGCAGGCCGAGTTCGACCGTCGCTTCGGCCCCATCGGCAGCCCCCGTTACCAGAAAGTCATCGACCGCATCGACGCCCGGCTGGACGCTCATCCACTTGCACAGTAAATAGTCAATAAACCCTGTTATAATATTGGGTTCCCCGCATCACGGCCCTACATCATGTCCCGCAAGCTCCGCAATATCGCCATCATCGCGCACGTCGACCATGGCAAAACCACGCTGGTCGATCAGCTCCTCAAACAGTCCGGCACCTTCCGCGACAACCAGGCGGTTGACGAGCGGGTGATGGACTCCAACGATCTGGAAAGGGAGCGCGGGATCACCATCCTGGCGAAGAACACCGCCATCATGTACGGCGACTACCACATCAACATCGTCGACACCCCCGGCCACGCCGACTTCGGCGGCGAGGTCGAGCGCGTGCTCGGCATGGTCAACGGCGTGGTGCTGCTGGTCGACGCCGTCGAAGGCCCGATGCCGCAGACGCGCTTTGTCACCAAGAAGGCACTGGCGCTGGGCCTCAAGCCCATCGTCGTGATCAACAAGGTCGACCGCCCCGGCGCGCGTCCGAACTGGGTCGTCGACCAGACTTTCGACCTGTTCGACAAGCTCGGCGCGACCGATGAACAGCTCGACTTCCCGATCATCTACGCTTCCGGCCTCAACGGCTGGGCGTGCATGGACATGAAGGACGCTCCGTCGCATGGCGGAACCGCTGCCGACATGGTGCCGCTGTTCGATACCGTGCTGACCCACGTTCCCACCCCGCCCGGCTCGCCCGACGCGCCGCTGCAGCTGCAGATCGCCGCGCTCGATTATTCGACCTACACCGGCCGTCTCGGCGTGGGCCGCGTGCTCAATGGCCGCATCAAACCCGGCATGTCGGTGGTGGTGATGAACCACGAAGAACAGGTCGCAACCGGCCGCATCAACCAGGTGCTCGGCTTCAAGGGTCTGGACCGCGTGCCGGTGGAAGAAGCCGAAGCCGGCGACATCATCATCATTTCCGGGCTGGACACCATCGGCATCGGCGTCACCATCTGTGACCGCGAAAACCCGGTCGGCCTGCCGGTGCTGCCGGTGGACGAGCCGACACTGAACATGGACTTCATGGTCAACGCCTCGCCGCTGGCCGGCACCGAAGGCAAGTTCGTCACCAGCCGCCAGATCCGCGATCGCCTGGCCAAGGAACTGCTGGTCAACGTCGCGTTGCGCGTCGATGAAACCGGCGATGCAGACGTATTCCGCGTCTCCGGCCGCGGCGAACTGCACCTCACCATCCTGCTGGAAAACATGCGCCGCGAAGGCTTCGAGCTGGCGGTCGGCAAGCCGCGCGTGGTGTACAAGGAAATCAACGGCGAGAAATGCGAGCCGTATGAAAACCTCACCATCGACCTGGAAGACGAGCACCAGGGCGGCGTAATGGAAGAAATCGGCCGCCGTCGCGGCGAACTGACCAACATGGAATCCGACGGCAAGGGCCGCACCCGCCTGGAATACCACATTCCCGCACGCGGCCTGATCGGCTTCCAGTCCGACTTCATGACGATGACGCGCGGCACCGGCCTGATGAGCCACGTGTTCGACGACTACGGTCCGGTGAAAGCCGACCTGCCCGGCCGCCACAACGGCGTGCTGGTCAGCCAGGACAACGGCGAGGCCGTGGCCTACGCCTTGTGGAAACTGGAAGACCGCGGCCGCATGTTCGTCAGCCCCGGCGACAAGCTGTACGAAGGCATGATCATCGGCATCCACAGCCGCGACAACGACCTGGTGGTCAACCCGATCAAGGGAAAGCAGCTCACCAACGTCCGTTCGTCCGGCACCGACGAAGCGGTGCGCCTGACCACGCCGATCAAGCTGACGCTGGAATCGGCAGTCGAATTCATCGATGACGACGAACTGGTCGAAATCACGCCGAAGTCGATCCGCATCCGCAAGCGCCACCTGCAGGAGCATGATCGCAAAAAAGCATCGCGCGCAGCGGCGTAAGCCCAACCCGGCCTTGTGCCGGGGCTGCGTGACGAAAAGCCCGGCTTCGCGCCGGGCTTTTTTATAGGGGTCACGGGTAAAATCAGCGTCATGCGTCCTGTCGAAATCAGCCTCCTCGTCGGCCTTGCCGCCCTCATCCTCGTGACGGTTTTCCTGCTGCTGCGCATCCATGCGCTGCGGCGGGAACAAACCGGGCTGCCCGCCCTGCTGACGCAGGACATGGAAGCCCGCCACCGCGCGGTGCTGACCGACCTGCACGCGGGCCTCGCGCAGCAGTCCGACCGCATGCAGGGCCAGCTGGCGGCCCTGCAAATCGCGCAGACCGAACGGCTGGCGGAAACCCGGGAAACCGTCACCAGCCACCTCGGCCAGTTCCAGGCCTCGATGCTGGAAAAGTTGATCGAGCAGGGACGCGCCGAGCAAGGCATGCTGCAGGACACGCTGAAAGGCATGACCGCGCAGTTCAACGAGCGCGTGCAGCAGTTGTCGCAGACGGTCGACGGCCGGCTCAACGAAATTTCCGGCAAGGTGGCCGAGCGGCTCGATGAAGGCTTCAAGAAAACCAACGAGACCTTCACCTCGGTGATGTCACGGCTGGCGGTGATCGACGAGGCGCAGAAGAAAATCGAGGGCCTGGCGTCCAACGTCGTGTCGCTGCAGGAGATACTGGGCGACAAGCGCTCGCGCGGCGCCTTCGGCGAAGTCCAGCTGGAAGCGCTGGTGCGGAACAGCCTGCCGCCTGACGCCTATGCCTTCCAGCACACCCTGAAGAGCGGCGCGCGTGCCGATTGCGTGCTGATCCTGCCCGAGCCCACCGGCACGGTGTGCGTCGATTCCAAGTTTCCGCTGGAAAACTACAGCCGCATGTTCGACGACAGCCTGCCGGCGGCCGAGCGCGATGCGGCCAAGCGGCAGTTCAAGACGGACGTCAAAAAACACGTCGACGACATCGCCGCCAAATACATCGTCGAAGGCGAAACCTCGGACGGCGCGGTGATGTTCCTGCCGGCCGAGGCGGTGTTCGCCGAAATCCACGCCTACCATCCCGATCTGGTCGAGCACGCACAGAAAAAGCGCGTGTGGCTGACCTCGCCGACCACGCTGATGGCGGTGCTGAATACCGCGCGGGCGGTGATCCGCGATTCGGAAACCCGGCGCATGGCGCACGTGATCAAGGACGAGCTATCCAAGCTGGCAAAGGACTTCGCGCGCTTCGACGAGCGCATGAAAAAACTCGCCAGCCACATCGAGCAGGCCAACAAGGATGTGGGCGAGGTGCGCATCTCCAGCGACAAGATCAGCCGCCGCTTCCAGCAGATCGAGCGGGTCGAGCTCGACCACCCGGACGCGGACGCCGCGCGCCTGCTCGACGCCGACGAGTGAGTTTATGAACTGGTTCGAACGCTGGCGGCGCGCCCGCCTTCTCGAACGGCATGCCATCCCGTCCGCTGCTTTCGACGCAACGGTCGCCGCCCTGCCGATCCTGCGCGGGCTCGATGCGGCGGAGCAGACGCGCCTGCGCGAAGCCGCCAGCCTGTTCATCCACGACAAGACGTTTTCCGCCGCCGGAGGGGCGGACATCGACGATGCCACCCAACGCATCATCGCCCTGCAGGCCTGCCTGCTGACGCTCAACCTCGGCGAGGAAAGCTACCGCGGCTGGAGCGAGATCATTCTCTATCCCGACGAATTCCTGCGCGACCTCGAGGAAATCGACGAGGCCGGGGTGGTGCATCGCTCGCGCGACATCCTGGCGGGCGAGTCCTGGCACGGCGGGCCGCTGGTGCTGTCGATTGCCGACGTTGAAACCAGCGGCCAGGCCGACGGCGTCAACGTGGTGCTGCATGAGTTTGCGCACAAGCTCGACATGCTGAACGGCGACGCCAACGGCTTCCCGCCGCTGCATCGCGGCATGGATGCGCCCGCCTGGGCGCGCGACTTCAGCGCGGGCTACGAGGATTTGTGCGCGCGCGTCGACGCCGGCGAGGACACGGCGATCGACCCCTACGCCACCACCAATCCCGCCGAGTTCTTTGCGGTTCTGACCGAGGTGTTCTTCGAGACGCCGCGCCTGCTCGACACCGAATATCCGGCGATTTACAGGCAGTTGCAGCAGTTCTACCGCCAGCATCCGCTGGCGCGGCTGGAAGCCCATGCCTGAGTCCCGCACCGCCGCCCGCATGGCCGGCATCGCGCCGTTCCACGTCATGGACATCCTGGCGCGGGCGCAGGCGCTGGAAGCTGCCGGCTGCGACATCATTCATCTCGAAATCGGCGAGCCGGACTTCGCCACCCCCGCCCCCATCGTCGAGGCCGGAGTCGCCGCGCTACGCGCCGGTCACACGCACTACACCGGCGCCCTGGGCCTGCCGGCACTGCGCGAAGCCATTGCCGGATTTTATGCAAGCCGCTGGCAGGCAGCGGTCGACCCCGCGCGCATCGTCGTCACCCCGGGTGCATCGGGTGCGCTGCTGCTGGCGCTGGGCTTGCTGGCCGGCCCCGGCGACGAAGTGCTGATGGCCGACCCCGGCTATCCCTGCAACCGCCATTTCGTCCATTTTTGCGATGCGCGCGCCGTCACCGTTGCGGTCGATGCCGCCAGCGACTTTCAGCTCACGCTCGAATCCATCCAGCGTCACGCCACCGCGGCCACCCGTGCCGTACTGATCGCCAGCCCCTCCAACCCCACCGGCACGGCGATCGCTCCGGGCGAACTCGAACGCATCCACGACTGGTGCGCAGCCCGCAGCGTGGCGCTGATCGTCGACGAGATCTACCTGGCGCTGGCCTACGATGGCCGCGAGCACAGCGCCGCGCGCTGGGATGATGTCTTCGTCATCAACAGCTTCTCGAAATATTTCCTGATGACCGGCTGGCGACTCGGCTGGCTGGTGGCGCCCGCCTGGGCCATGGCGGCGCTGGAGCGGCTGGCGCAGAACCTGTTTCTGGCGGCCTCCACCCCAGCGCAACATGCTGCGCTGGCGGCATTCGACCCCGCCACCCTGGACGAACTCGAAGCCCGCAAGGCCGAGCTGCGGACGCGCCGCGATTTCATGCTGCCCGCGCTGCGCGAGCGCGGCTTCATCATCCCCGCCCAACCGCAAGGGGCGTTTTATCTGTATGCCGACTGCAGCGCGCATTCCGGCGACAGCTTCCACTTTGCGCAGGCTTTGCTGGAACAGGTCGGGGTGGCGGTGACTCCCGGCCTCGATTTTGGCCGGCACCAGCCGCAACGCTATCTGCGCGTCGCTTATACCCAGCCGCTGCCGCGCCTGGTGGAAGCGGCCGCGCGCATCGACCGCTTTTTACGGACGTAAAAAAACCGGCCCAAAGGCCGGTTTTTTCGTTCCTTGACCCGGAATTACTTGGCAGGAGCGGGAGCGGGAGCAGCAGCGTCAGCAGCGGCGCCAGCAGCTTCGCCAGCAGCGGTGGCAGCTTCGCCAGCAGCAGCAGCAGCGTCAGCAGCGGGTGCAGCAGCTTCTTCAGCAGCTTGGCTAGCTTCGACTGCAGCTTCGCCAGCTTCGATTGCAGCTTCGCCAGCAACTTCAGCTGCAGGCGCTTCAGGCGCAGCGGCTTCTTCTTTTTGGCCGCAAGCGGTCATGGAAACAGCCAGCAGAGCAGCCAGGAGGACGGAATATTTCATTTGATTTCCCTTAAATTTACAAAATTGAACCCACACCAGAGATCGGTCCGGGACGTGTAATCCAGCCGACGCGCGGATTCTAGCAAATCGGCAAAAGAAAACCACAATCTATTAAATTTCTTCTAAAGCAGGAACAATGTGTTGCCGGATAACAACAAATCCCCAAAAAAAGGAGGGGAATCGGCTCATCGGCCCTGGTGTTCGATCATTTCACCCGGCTGGCTGCCGGGGCGCAGCTTGCCCTGGTAGATAAAGCCGGCGCCATAGCGGCGGCGGCCATCCGGCGCGGTGACGAGTTCGTTTTCACTCCAGATCCAGACATGGCCGTCGCGGGTATCGAGGATGAACGCCCGTCCGCCGCCCTTGCCGCCTTCGGCGCCGGCCAGTGGCAAGGCCTCGTAACGCCCGGCCTCATCCGCCCATGCGCCGGCCGACACGGCCAGCAGTCCCAACAGCATCCATCCTGTCCGCATCATGCATCCTTTCATGTGGCCCGAATTACCCACCCCCACCAACCGCGCCTACATTTTTGAACGGGCATTTCAATGGACCTCCGGGGTCATTTGAAAAGCGCGGCCACGGCCTCCGCATCCAGCACATATTCATGGTTGCAGACATCGTCGTGCACCCGGATTTCGCCATGCTCGGCGAGGATGGACTCGCATGCCGTGCGTCCCACGCTGCGCAGCATGGAATAAATCTTGGCCGGATCATACGGGCAGTGGTAGCGGACCGGGCGCGGGTCGTACACGCGCACGTCCTCTTCCGGAAACAGCCGCTCGATCAGCTTGATCGAGCCCAGGTCGAGCAGCTCCTCCGCCCGCACGGTGCCGGCCAGGATCTGCACCCGGTTCCAGCCGTCGGCGTCGCGCTCATCCGCGCCCGGCAGCGCTTGCAGGAACAGGCCCGCAGCGGTCTCGTGGCTGGCCGCCAGCCACAGGCGGGTAGGCGTCTGCTCGGACTGCGTCAGGTAATGTTCGAACACCGCGGCCACGTTATCGCCCTGCAGCGGCACATGGCTCTGGTAGGGCTGGCGCATGCCGTCGGTGTCTAGGGTGAGGGTCAGCGCGCCGTCACCCAGCAGGGCCGGCAGGCTGCCCGCGGAGACTTCCGGCGCGCTGCGCGCCATGCCGCGCAAACGCAGCTGCTCGTCGCAGTCCATCACCAGCAACGACACCGCACCTTCGCCGCGCAGCTGAAAGGTGAGTCGTCCGGCTTGCTTGAGGTTGGCGGTGATCAGCGTGGCCACAGCCGCCAGCTGGCCGAGGAGTTCGACAACGGGTTCGGGATAATCGCGCCCTGCAATCATCTCGCGCCAGGCTGGACCGAGCTGCACCCAGGCGCCGCGGATGTCGAGCTGCTCGAACAGGAAACCGCGCACGCGGCTGGACTGGACGCCGGCCGGGTTCAATTGAGTTGTACCCGCTCGCCCCAGGGCACCGCGCCCTTGCCCTTGACCAGCCAGATGACCGGGTAATTCGGCGGAATCTTGGGGAAATCGCCTTCGGCATCGGTGAAATACACCAGCATGTTGGGACTACGATTCTCGTGTTCGACCCAGTCGAACACCGGGCGAAAATCGGTGCCGCCGCCCCCCGCGATCCCGGCGGGAAGCTGCATGGTGTCCCACGGCTCGAATTCCCACGGCGCATTTTCGGCAATGTGGTCGTCGCATGCCAGCAGCGTCACGCGCGCGCGCACCTGGCCTTTCAGCGCGTCGAGTTCGGAGACGAATTGGCGCAGTTCGTCATCGCCGATCGAACCGCTGGTGTCGATCGCCGCCACCACCTCGATGCCCTCGCTCGACAGGCGCGGCAGCAGCGCATCACCCTCGCGCCGCGACGGCCGCCGCCATGAATAATCATCGCGCTGGTTGACCGCGAAGAAGCGCGCCAGCAACGCGCGCCACGGCAGGCTGGGCGCCAGCAGGCCGTCGACCCAGCGCATCATCGACTGCGACAGCTTGCCGGCCTGGCGCGCGGCCTGGGCGGCGGCGGTAAGGCGGTTCTTCCACTGCTCGGCGAGTTCTTCGCGCTCGGACGGCGACAGTTCGTTGGGCTTCTGCGAGGCCTGGCTGCCGCTGCCCTCCTTCTCCTCGGCTTCGCTCTGGCCTTCCAAACCCCGCCCACCCGACTCGCCGGCGTCGGGATTGTCCTGACGCTGGCTGTCATCGGGGCTGGCGCCCGCTTCATTGTCGCTGTCGAACAAGTGCTGGTCGAAAGATTCCTCCGGCGTGTCCTCGGGAATCAGCGGGTAGATTTCCTCCGCCGACAGCGTCATGAAATTCTGATCGGCGAGGATGCCGTGCAGCGGCGGCTTCATGCCTTCCTCGATCAGGATGAGGTTGACTGCGTGATCGCAGGCCACATCCCAGCGCCGCTTCACCCGATGATTGCGGCGGTGGGGATGGCCCATGGCACAGTGCATCGCCTCGTGCGCCAGCACGAACTGGGTCTGCGCGAGGTTCAGGTTCTCGATGAACGCGGGATTGAAATAAAAGGCCTGCGCGTCGGTGCCGGTGGTGGTGCACCAGTCGCCGCCGGGTTTCAGCGGCAGGTGCATCACCAGCGCGCCGAGGAAGGGGCGCTCCATGATGAGACGGGTGCGCGCAGCCGCGAGCTTGGTGAGGATCGGCTGCAACGCATCGGGCTGCTCAGTGCTCATACAGGACCAGATCGGTGATGCTGTTGGCCCACTCGGCAAACGCCGGCACGGCAAACAGCGGCCGTCCGACGGCACGGTGCAGGTCGGACACCAGCATCACGCCCATTTCGCGCTGCGGGAAGCGCTGTGCGTATTTGAGGATGTTGCCGTATACCCCCGCAGCGTTGGCGCCGTCGGCGGCCTGTAGCGCACGGCGCACCAGCGCGGCGGCAACCCCGTACTGCAGGTCGATGCCATGGGGCACTTCCGCCTCATCGCCGGCGATGATGGCGTCGATATCCGGCATCTGCGCCATGTTGTCGACAAAGGTTTTCAGTTCCAGCCCGGCCGACTGGCCGACGCAGGCCATCAACGCGTCGGCGAGCAAATCGGTGCGGTCGAATTTTTGCAGCGCGCGGTGAGCAAATTCCCACGAACGCGGGCTGGGAAAGGCGATCGGCGTGTGCGCCGGGTCGAAGCTGAACAGCAGATCGGGGCGGAAGCGCAGGAAGGCGATCACGCGCGGATCGATGTCCTCGGTGTGCGCCCAGTCCACCCAGTCATCCAGGTTCACCTCGACTTCGTAATGGGTGAAGCGGTTGGCCAGCGGCGCCGGCATCGCGTAGGTCACGCCGCGGTCGCCCTGGCGGTTGCCGGCGGCGAAGATCACCCAGCCGTCGGGCACCTGGTATTCGCCCAGCCGGCGGTCGAGGATCAGCTGATAGGCCGCGGCCGACACGGTGGGCGGCGCTGAGGTGATTTCATCCAGGAACAGGATGCCTGCCGGGCCGTGGCGCTCGGCATCCGGCAGCACCGCGGGGATCGACCATTCGACCAGCTGGCCGCTGCGAAAGGGAATGCCGCGCAGGTCGGTCGGCTCCATCTGGGAGAGGCGGATGTCGATCAGCGGCACGCTATGCAGCAGGGCGATCTTGGCGACGATCTGCGACTTGCCGACACCCGGCGGGCCCCACAGCATCACCGGCGTGTGATAGCCGTCGGCGGCGCTTTCAAATTCGCGGTCGAGGATGGTTTCGATGTGGGTGGGTCGCATGGATAATCAGTACAACAGTAAATGGCCTTGAATGATAATCGCTCGCGCCACTCGCTTCCACCCGTAAAAGGTAGGCCGTGGTTGTAAAGCCACTAAAGCGGCAACAATCACGACCAGCTTCACCTTGCTCGATGTGGGGGGATTTTGTTACCGTGGCGCGCAACCCGGCAGATTGGAAGCAGCATGAATTTTTGCAGTGAATGTGGCAGCGCCGTGGCGCTGCGCGTGCCCGAAGGCGATCATCTGCCGCGCCATGTGTGTCCCGGCTGCGGCACCATCCATTACCAGAACCCCAAGATGGTGGTCGGCTGCATCCCGGAATGGGAAGACAAGGTGCTGTTGTGCCGCCGCGCCATCGAACCCAAATACGGGCTGTGGACGCTGCCGGCCGGCTTCATGGAGAACGGCGAAACCACGCTCGAAGGCGCCGCGCGCGAGACGTGGGAAGAAGCCGGAGCGCGCATCGAGGTCGGCGGCCTCTATACCCTGTATAACCTGCCGCACATCAATCAGGTGTACTTCCTGTTCCGCGCCCGCCTGCTCGATCTGGATTTCCAGCCCGGGATCGAATCGCTGGAAACCAGGCTGTTCACCGAAGCCGAAATTCCCTGGGACGAAATCGCCTTCCGCACCGTGCGCGTCACGCTGGAACAGTACTTCAGCGACCGCCGCACAGGCTCATTCGACTTTCATTTCGGCGACATCCGCACGCGCTGAGTTTACGACCCATGCTGCTTCAGGCGGCGACAGCGAACTGCTCCCGCCCGATCACATCCATGCTCACACGCAGCCAGCCTTCGTGGGTTTCCTGCACTTCACCCAGCAGCAGGCGATACACCATGTCGCCGTCGCGCAGCATCAGCGGCGTACCCAGCCGGTAATGCGTCTCGGGGATCAGCAGGTTGCTGACGCCCTGGTCGAGATGGGTCATCGGCATGAATACGGCCCAGGTCTTGTCCTGCGCCCCACCCTGACCATCCGGCTCGAAATAGATTTCCACCCGCTTGGGGTGACATGACAGGCGCTGGGTGCCAACCAAATGCTGGCCGTCTTCCTCACGGTTCCAGCGAATCGCCAGCAATTGCCAGACGCTCTCGGACGGATCCCAGTTCACCGCCACTAGGCGGCCATGCGGCAGCGCCTCGGGCAGCGCAAAGCCCATGCCCTTCGTACTCTCGTCACGCAACATCCACGGCTCCAGGGCAGGCCGAGTCTTGGCGGCATCGGGGGGGGCCAGTACTGCCAGGATGTTGGCCATCCCCGCTGCCGCCCACACTCGGCCGAAGCGGTGCGTGCGTTGGCGGTTGCGGCGGATGCCACCGCGTTCGATCAGACTCGCCGCCTGCTGGGTGAGTCCGTTATTTCCCTCTTCCGCTGGGGTTTGGTCGAGCGATTTCAGGTGATCGATGAGCGGGCGCAGGGCAAGGTAACGCAGACGGCGCCCCTCTACGCACGCACCATCCAGCACACTGGCGCCTTCAGACAGCGAAAGATCCACCATGTGCGTGTGCGCCTCGCGCAGTGGCGCGGCTTCGGGCAGCGGCAAAGAGTCGTAGCCATCGATGATCTGCGCAATGGACTCAATTTCCTGGGTGCGGTAGCCCAGTGGATGCACCAGCCCCATCAGCACCACCAGCATGTATTCGCGCGCGCAGTGGGTGGGCCGCGCGTCGATCTGCACCGTCTGCGTCGCAAAACCGTCGCGCTCGGCCAGGCGATAGATCTTGTGCATGCGGCGCCAGGCCGATGCGGACGGCGTGCGCGCCTGATGATAGTTCCAGCGCATGACCAGGCCGGCGTAACGCAGCACACGGGTGGCAATCTCGGCGGCAAAGGGCTTCAGTTCCGCACTGGCCGGCGTACGGTACGCCTGCTTCAGCATTGCAAGCCAGGCTTCCGCCAGCAGCGACCAGAACACCCACGATTCACGCCACAAGGCCTGGCGCGCCATCCGGAACGAGGACTGGTTGCGCACATACTGCTCGACGACGCGCCGTTGCAGCGGCAGGCCCGCCTCTTCCAGCCTCATCAATGAGTTCATGCGGCTGAGCGAAGCCACTTCATTTTCAGCATTGAAACGCTCCAGCCCCTCGACCAGCACATGATGCGCGTCGTAATCAGAGTCGGTAGGCAAGGCCTTCAGCCATTTATCGATGGCTTTCGCGGAAGCAAACGGCGAGCCTTCTCCGACTTTTCTGCGACGGGCGATCGCGCTCAACATATCGAAAAAATCGGTCATGAATGGTGTCAGCTTGTTTCGGATGCCTACAGACCAGCACCATTTATGCCAAACCCATGGCCATAGCGTGTTTATTTCAACGCATTGGTTTTGTTGGGGTTTGCAATGTTCACACGCGGCGGCTTTCCGGTGAATTAACGAAAATCCGACACTCGCTGTTGAAGCCGCGTCAATCCGACCCGGCACGCGGATTGCCATCGGGTTCGCCTCACAAAGCGGGACGAACCCGCTACAATGCGCGCCGAGGAAGCGTGGCAGAGTGGTCGATTGCACCGGTCTTGAAAACCGGCAACGGGCAACCGTTCGTGAGTTCGAATCTCACCGCTTCCGCCAGAATGATTAAACCCAGATTGTTCGTTCGGGCGAGATGCTTTGGGTAGGGTGCACCCGTGCACCGATTGATGCCCAAATGTGTACAGAGTGCACCCTATGTGCCATAAATCGCCCAATGAAAATCTGGGGTAAAACGCCCAACGGGCGTTTTTTGTTGTGCCGCCCACACTTGATGAGAAAATCTGCGGATGGCACAGTCTTCCCCACTCACCCCCGTCAACCACAATCGCGACAGCGTCGGGATGACCTATGTCTACCCTGTGGTCTCACGCCGTGCGGGGGGCGTCTCGGTGGGGGTCAACCTCAATCCCAACAATGCCTGCAACTGGGCGTGCGTGTATTGCCAGGTGCCGGGCCTGACGCGCGGCACCTCGCCCGAGACCGATCTGGCGCAGCTGGAAGCCGAACTGCGCACGATGCTCGCCGATATCGTCCACGGCGACTTCATGCAAACGCGCGTGCCCGAGGGCGCGCGGCGGCTGAACGACATCGCGCTGTCGGGCAACGGCGAGCCGACCAGCGCCAAGGCCTTTCCGCAGGTCATCGAGCTGATCGGCCGGGTGATGAATGACTTCGATCTGGTCGGGAAGATCAAGCTGGTGCTGATCACCAACGGCAGTCTGTCCGACCGGACGCGGGTGCAGGAGGGCCTCACCAGAATGGCGGCGCTGAACGGCGAAGTCTGGTTCAAGTTCGACAGCGCGACCGCCGCCGGCATGCGCAGCATCAACCAGACGCGGATTTCACCCGACAGGCAGTTCGAGCGGCTGGCCGTAGCCGCGCGGCTGTGCCCGACCTGGCTGCAAACCTGCGTGTTCGCGCTCGACGGCAAGCCGCCATCGGAAGCGGAACAGGCAGCCTATCTGGCCGCGGTGGCGCGCATCCGGCAGCAATCGATCCCGCTGCAGGGCGTGCTGCTGTATGGCCTGGCGCGGCCTTCGATGCAGCCGCAGGCAGGCCGGCTGTCGGCGCTGCCCGCTGAATGGCTCGAAGCCTTCGCCGAAAAAATCCGCGCGGTCGGCTTGCCGGTTCTGGTTTCACCATGATCCACGGCATCGGCACCGACCTGCTGGACGCCGGGCGGATTCGCAGCGGCCTCGCGCGCTTTGGCGAGCCCTACGCAAACCGCATCCTCGCCCCGGCCGAATATGCCGGATATGAAGCCAGCCGCGATCCGGCGCGCTTCATCGCCAAATGCTTCGCCGCCAAGGAGGCGTTCGCCAAGGCTGCGGGAACCGGGCTGCGCGCGCCGGTATCGCTGCGCAACATCGCCGTGCTGCGCGACCCGCGCGGCAAACCCTTCCTGCAATGCGCGCCCGAACTCGCCGCCTGGCTGGCCACGCGCGGCGTCACGGCGCATCATGTTTCGCTGTCGGACGAGGGCGACCTTGTGCTGGCGTTTGTCGTGCTGGAGCAATCCCCTTCTTCTTCGGAGAACGCAACATGACCCTTGGCCCCTTGATGCTCGACGTGACGGGCACCGAACTGACCGACGACGACCGCCGCCGCCTCGCCCATCCGCTCGTCGGCGGGGTGATCCTGTTTTCCCGCAACTACCGCGATCCGGCGCAGCTGGCCGCGCTGACCGTAGAGATCCACGCACTCAAGCCCGCGCCACTGCTGATCGGCGGCGATCAAGAGGGCGGCCGGGTGCAGCGCTTCCGCGAAGGTTTCACCCGCCTGCCGCCGATGCGCGCCTTCGGCGAAATCTGGAACGAACACCCGCAGCGCGCCCGCGAACTGGCGCGCGAAACCGGTTTTGTGCTGGCGAGCGAGCTGCGCGCGCACGGCGTCGACTTCAGCTTTGCGCCGGTGCTCGACCTGGATTACGGCGCCTCTTCGGTGATCGGTGACCGCGCCTTCCATGCCGACCCGCACGCAGTGTTCCAGCTGGGGCAGGCGGTGATGCTCGGTATGAAGGACGCCGGCATGGCCGCCTGCGGCAAGCACTTTCCCGGCCACGGCTACGTCAAGGCGGATTCGCATGTCGCGATTCCGGTGGACGAACGCACCCTGGCCGACATGGCGATAACCGATCTGGTGCCGTTCCGGCTGATGATCGAGGCGGGGCTGGCCGCGGTCATGCCGGCGCACGTGATCTATCCCGAGGTCGACGACCGGCCTGCCGGATTTTCAAAAGTGTGGCTGCAAAAGCTGCTACGCCGTCAGCTCGGTTTCGACGGCGCGATTTTCAGCGACGACCTGTGCATGGAAGGCGCCGCCGTGGCGGGCGGCGTGGTCGAGCGGGTGGTCGCGGCGCTCGATGCCGGCTGCGACATGGCGCTGGTCTGCAACCGGCCCGACCTGGCGGACGAGGTGCTGGCCAATCTGAAGGTGGACTGGCCCGCGCCCGCCCGCGCGCGGCTGGCACGCATGCACGGCCACCCGCACCCACCGACGCTGGTCGAGCTGCGCGAGTCGGCGCGCTACGTCAGCGCGCTGCACCGCATCGCCGGGCTGGGGCAGGATTCCGCCGACCTCAACCTGCAGGCCGACCCGACCGATTACTGTGGCCGCGCATAAACACGATCACGGCGCCACGTCCGGCCACAGCCACCATCACACGGCGCAAAACGGCACCCTGCTCGTCGCCCTGCTGCTGACGCTGGCCTTTGCCGGGGTCGAGGCTGCAGCCGGCTGGTGGACGGGCTCGCTCGCGCTGCTGGCCGACGCCGCCCACATGCTCACCGACAGCACCGCGCTGGGACTGGCTGCGGCCGCGGCCTGGCTGGCGCGCCAACAGCCCAGCATGCGGCATTCCTACGGCCTGATGCGTGCGGAAGTCCTGGCGGCGCTGTTCAACAGCCTATTGATGCTGGTGCTGATCGGTTTCATCGTGCGAGAAGCCCTCGAGCGCATCGGTGCCCCGCGCGACATTGCCGGCGGCACGGTCATCACCGTCGCGGCCATCGGTCTCGCGATCAATCTCGCCGTCGCCTGGGTGCTGAGCCGCGGCGAACACACGCTCAACAGTCGCGCCGCGCTGCTCCATGTGCTGGGCGACGCGCTCGGCTCGGTGGCGGCGATTGCGGCCGGCATCGTCATCGTCACCACCGGCTGGACCCCGATCGACCCGCTGCTGTCCCTGCTGGTGGCCGCACTGATTCTGGTTTCGGCGCTGCGCCTGCTGCGCGAGGTCGTGCACGTGCTGATGGAGGGCGTGCCGCTCAATCTCCGGCTCGACACCATCGGCCAGGATCTGGCCAGGCTCGACGGCGTGCTGCGGGTGCATGACCTGCACGTGTGGACCCTTTCGTCCGACACCATCGCACTGTCGGCCCACCTGGAAATCCGCAGTCTGGCCGACTGGCCTGGCATCCTCGCCGCCGCACGCCAGCTGATGGACACACAACACGGCATCCGCCACGTCACGCTGCAACCCGAGGTGATGGCCGCACAACCGCTCCTGCGCGGCGACTGGCCCCCTCGCGCAAGCGGCTCGCAAAGATAAACTGGGGCCAGACGCGGGGCCGCGCACAGTCGAACCCCGTCCCTCCCGGCTCGGCTAATCGGCTGAGTCACACGCCCCTGCGCTCTGCGCTAAGCCAGCGCGTATCCGCCATGCCCGCTGTTCTGGAGGGCCTTATCCGTCACCTTTTTTAAAATATTTGCCGCCATCGCTTGACACATTAATGAGAATAGTTATCATTCACTAAACAAACACACAACAGCATGAATGAAACCTGATCAAGCCGAACCAGACGCCCAAGCCATGCAAACGCAAACACCTTCTTCCGTCCATTCTCCGGCCGAGCCCGGCACGCAAACTTTTCTGCCGGGCATCATTCCGGCGGACTATTTATTCCGGGGCAATCATGAAATCCTGATCAGCCACAATGGCGAGCACTATCGACTGCGCATCACCAAGAACGGCAAACTGATTCTCACCAAGTAAGTCTGCCACCGCACCACCAGCCCGCCAACGCGCAAAGCGCCAGCCAGCCACCCAAATCCAGGAAGACTGGCATGTCCACACCGCAATATCACGACACCCTCGACATCGTCATCGCCGCCACGCTGTGGCCGATGCACCGCTATCGGCAAACCGGATGCAACGCGCTTTCCTGCAAGGTCGAACAGCACCTCAACTGGCTGAAAAGCCGTGCCAACAGTCGGCAGCTCGCCGCGCCCTGCCAGCCCTTATCGGTGACGCAGGAGTTTTCCGGAATCGCCTGGCACCGCCGGTCAAGCACGACCGCGTACGTTATCAATTGCACCCGACGCGCAAGCGGGTCCTGACGAAACAACCCGACCCGTTCCTGAGGGACGGGCCCAGCCAGCCAACGGGCGCTCCGCCCCGGTAGCCAGCCAATACATTTTTTTCATTGGCTCTAACCGAGAAGGAGTAATTCATGGCTATCGTTCGTCCCCTCATCGCCCTGGCCGTTGCCGCCAGCCTGTCCACCGCCGCCCTGGCAGCGGAATACCCCATCGGCGCGCCGCAGCAGCGCAACGGGATGGAGATCGCCGGCGTCTATCTGCAGCCGGTGGAGATGGAATCCGTGATGGGCCATCAAATGCTCCCCGCGTCCAAGGCCGACGTGCACCTGGAGGCCGACATCCGCGCCCTGGGCAACAACCCCAACGGCTTCGCCGAGGGCGACTGGATCCCTTACCTGCTGGTCAAGTACGAGGTCTGCAAGCAGGGCGGCGACTGCATCAAGGGCGACTTCCTGCCCATGGTGGCCAGCGACGGCGCGCACTACGGCGACAACGTCAAGCTGATGGGGCCCGGCAAATACCGCGTCAAGTTCACCGTGCTGCCGCCCAACGACGAAGGCAACCACGCCGGCCACCACTTCCACCGCCACACCGACCGCCTCACCGGCGTGCGGCCCTGGTTCAAGCGGTTCACCGTGGAATGGGACTTCACCTTCGCCGGCATCGGCAAGCGGGGAGGCTACTGATGCGCCACTTGAAACCCCTGATCCTGGCCATGGCCCTGGCCGGCAGCGCCACCGCCGGCGCAGCCGGATTGCCCGTCGAGGTGGCCCAGGCCCTGCAGCAGATGCAGGACCGCCTCGCCCGCCTGGAGGCGCGCAACGCCGAGCTGGAGCGGCTACTCGCCCCCCAGCCCACTACCGCCGCCCTGGAAACCCGGGTGCAGCAGCTGGAAAGCGCCAATGCCAAGCTGGAAGAGGCCGTGGCCAGCGACCGCCTGTCCCAGGATGAGCCGGAGATCGCCACCCGCCTGAAGGCCGTGGAATTCCAGGCCATGGGGATGCAGAAGCAGGCGCGCATGGTGGAATCCCTGGAGGGCATCGCCGCCGGCGTGTCCTTCACCACCGTGGCGCAGCACGCCAACGGCGGTGCCACCACGACGGGCGAGGCGGAAAGCGAGCTCTCGTGGCGCGGCGACGCCCAGGTCAGCCTGCCCGGAGGCAGCCTCGGCAACACCGAAGGCAGCCTGTTCTTCCACTTCCGCGTGGGCCAAGGCAATGGCCTCGCCAGCCTCAACCCGATGTTCTCGGTACCCAACGCCACCGCCTTCCAGATCGGCGCAGCCCTGCCCGACGACGCCTCGCCGATCCTGGCCCAGGCCTGGTACCAGCTTTCGGTGCCGCTGGACGAGAAACCCCTGGACCAAAGCCGGCAGCGCCTGGAGCTCAACTTCGGCAAGATCGACCCGTTCCTGTTCTTCGACCAGAACGCCGCCGCCGATGACGAGACGGTGCGCTTCATGAATCTCGCCTTCGTGCACAACCCGCTGCTGGACGCGGGCGGCGGCGCCGGCGTGGATGCCTATGGCTTCACGCCGGGGGTGCGGCTGGCCTATTTCAACGACACCCAGGCCCCACTTGGTTGGGGCGTATCCCTCGGCGTGTTCGGCTCCGACAGCGGCGCGGCCTTCAGCGACAGCCTGCAGCAGCCCTTCGTCATCCTCCAGGCGGAGACCGCGCAGCGCTTCTTCGGCGGGCTGGCCGGCAACTACCGCGTCTATGCCTGGCGCAACGGCCGCGCCACGCATCTCGACGGCGTAAGCCTGGAGGCGCAGAGCGGCTGGGGCGTGTCCGCCGACCAGCGCCTGGGCGACGGCATCACCCTCTGGGGCCGCTACGGCCACGGCGTGCAGGGCAATCCGGCGTTCGACCGGGCGCTCACCCTGGGCGCGGAGTTCTCCGGCAACTACTGGGATCGCGGCGCCGACGGCGTCGGCCTGGGCGTGGGCTGGCTCGCCGCCTCGGACAGCTACAAGGCCGCCAACCCCACCCTGTCCGGTGCCGAGCAACTCGCCGAGCTGTACTACCGCTGGCGCGTGAACCCGCAGTTCGAGCTGTCCCCGGATTACCAGTTCATCCGCCGCGCCGGTGCCGACGGCAGCGCGGACGATGCCCACATCCTGGGCCTGCGCGCCCAGCTCACGTTCTGAGGCAGACGTCATGCAAAGCCGACGCATCCACCCGCTCCTCCTCGCCGCCGCCCTGTATGCCGGCGCGGCCCACGCCGATCTGCCCACTTATACGCTGGTGGCGAAGGACGGGCGGCTTCAGCCTTCAACCCTGGCGGTCCCCGCCGGGGTGCGCTTCAAGATCGTCATCCGGAACGAAGGGCGCGAACCCATCGAATTCGAGAGCCTGCAACTCAGGAAGGAAAAGGTGCTGGCCCCCGGCGCCCGGTCCTTCGTGGTCATCGCCCCGCTGAAACCGGGCAAATACGACTTCTTCGACGAGTTCCATCCCGACACGTCCAAAGGCCGCATCGTCGCGAAATGAAGACGCCCGCCATGCCCCCATCCCAGCTCGCCGGCGCTACCGCAGCCTGCCCGACCCTGTTCCCCCCGAGTGCCCTGTGGCGCCTGGTTTCAGGGAGGGTGAATCATGGGTAACGCTGCCTTCATCGTCTGGCGCGAGACCATCGAGGCCATGCTGGTCATCGGCGTCCTGCACGGCTGGCTCGCCGCCCAACCCGACTGGCTGCCCGGCCAGCGCCGCCGCGCCATGCGCTGGCTCTGGGGCGGCGTGGGCGCCGGACTTGCGCTGGCCGGGTTGCTGGCGCTGACGCTGCTGGGCATCCAGGCCTGGGCCGACGACGTCACCCTGGAATGGTTCCAGGCGCTCATGCCGCTGGTCGCCGCCGCGCTGATTTTCCAGATGGTGGTGTGGATGCGACGTCACGGCGCCGGCCTGAAGCGCGAACTGGAAGCCGGCATGTCTGCCGCCGCCGAACGCGCCCACTGGGCCGGCACGGCGCTGCTGGCCGCCATCGCCGTGGGCCGCGAGGGCGCCGAGACGGTGATCTTCCTGTACGGCGCCGCCACCAACGACAGCGGCGTCGATCTACTCGCCGGCGGCGTCGCCGGTTTCCTGCTCGCGCTGGCGGCGTATGGCGTGCTGGTGCGGAGCGCGCGCGGGTTCTCCTGGCGAATGTTCTTCCGCATCACGGAAATCCTGTTGCTGCTGCTCGGCGGCGCTTTGCTGGTGGACGGTATCGACAAGCTGATCGGCCTGGAGGCGCTGCCGGCGTTGATCGACCCGCTGTGGGATGCCGGTTTCCTGCTGGATGACGGCAGCCGCGCCGGCGGCCTGATCGCCGCCTTCACCGGCTGGCGCGCCCAGCCCGCCGGACTCAGCTACCTGGCGCTGGCGCTATGGTGGGGACTGGCCTTCGCCCTGGCGTTGCGAGCAAGGCCGGCGGGAGGGCGGCGATGAGCGCCTGTGGGCCGACCTGCCGGCCGGCAGGCAGCGCAGGCGCAGGCGACCGCCTGGCCCGCCTGGGCCTATGGCTGCGCCGGCACCGCGGCAGCATCCTCGCCCTGCAATGGGCAGTGGTGCTGTTCTACGTCGTGGTGGTGGCCTGGCCCGCCTTCCTGCCCCTGCCCGGTGAGGACGACCATATCCTCGACAACCTCACCCGCTTCGCTCAGTTCCTGTTCTGGGGCATCTGGTGGCCCTTCGTCATCCTGTCGATGATGACCCTGGGCCGGGTCTGGTGCGGCCTGTTCTGCCCGGAAGGGGCGCTGACCGAATGGAGTTCGAAGTTCGGCCTCGGCCGCCCGGTGCCGCGTTGGCTGAAGTGGGGCGGCTGGCCGTTCCTGGCCTTCGTGCTGACCACGGTGTTCGGCCAGATGACCAGCGTCTACGAATATCCCAAGCCGGCGCTGCTGATCCTGGGCGGCTCCACGCTGGCCGCCATCGCCGTGGGGCTGCTCTACGGCCGCGGCAAGCGGGTGTGGTGCCGCCACCTGTGCCCGGTATCCGGCGTGTTCGGCCTCCTGGCCCGCATCGCCCCGGTGCACTTCGCGGTGGACCGGGCTGCCTGGGACGGCGCCGAGGAACCCGGTGCGCCGGTGAGCTGCGCGCCGCTGATCGATATCCGCCGCATGCAGTCCGCCGCCGCCTGCCACATGTGCGGCCAGTGCGCTGGGCAGCGCGGCGCGGTGCAATTGGCATTGCGCTCGCCGGAACAGGAAATTCTGCGCCTGCCTGATGCCGGCCCGAAGGCCGAGCCGCAGGATCGCTGGCCCGCGCGCCTGCTCGCCTTCGGCATGCTGGGCGTCGCCCTCGGCGCGTTCCAGTGGAGCGCCAGCCCCTGGTTCGTCGCCGCCAAGCAGATGGCAGCCGAATGGCTGATCGAGCGGGAACTCTGGTGGGCGCTGGACACCCCCGGCCAGTGGTGGCTGTTCACCCACTACCCGGAACTGAACGATGCCTTCACCTGGCTGGATGGCGGCCTGTTGCTGGCCTACCTCGGCGCGACCGCGCTGGTCGTCGGCGGCTGGATCTGGCTCTGCCTGCGGCTGGCCGCCGCCCTTGCGGGGACGCACTGGACCCGCCTGGCCATGACCCTGATCCCCTTCGCCGGGGCCAGCGTCTTCGTCGGGCTCTCCCTGCTCACCACCGGTCAGCTGTTCGGCGAGGGAATCGTGCTGGTCTGGGCCGCCCCGGCCCGGCTCACGCTGCTGGCCCTGGCCGGCCTCTGGTCCGCCAGCCTGGCCTGGCGCCTGGCGGCGGCCGGCGGGCGGCGCTGGGCCGCGCCGGTCGGCGTCGCCCTGGCCGCTGCGCTGCCGCTGTGGGCCTGGCACCAGCAATTTTTTGTCTGGTGAATCATGAACGACAAGCCCCCCGTCACACTTACCGCCTCATCGACCGTGAAACACGTCCGCAGGATAGAGCCGCCGCACGGAGCCCGACATCCCTGGGTGCCAACCGCAAAATTCAACAACACCAAGATCGTCGGAGGCATCGACCGCAACGGAAATCGTTTGCCTTATGCGCCCGAGTTGACCTCGAATGCGGTGTTGGCTATATGATTGGCAGCCTGAAAACCAGCTTAAGCGCATCACGTCTCCAGCCAATTTGTTGACCCGGAAAACACCAAGGCCGAAAGCGCGGATAGTTGGTGTGAATTACAAGTTCTGATGCCGGGCGGAGCGACAGCATGGCGCGGCGGCGATTCGCCGCCCACACATGAAAAGTGGAAAGAGGCCTGTCGGCGGGACTGCCCGCCCCTTCTTCCCGGCCCATACAGGCATCAACCTGAAATGAACCGCCTGGGCAATGGAACGGGGTAAACCTGCGTCCCGCGAATTGGGCGCGCCTCGTTTTTATCGCACGGGTTTTAACGCTGTCACAGGAGCCACCATGAGCACACCGCATATCGCCATACTCGGATCGGGGTTCGCCGCGCTCACCGCGGTGCGCGAACTGCGCCGGCGCGACCGCGTAGCCCGCATCACGCTCATCGCCCCCAAAGCCGAGCTGATGTATTACCCGAGCCTGATCTGGGTGCCGTCCGGGTTGCGGCGCGGCGCCGATCTCAACATCGACGTGGCGGGTTTTCTGGCCGAACACAAGGTCGGGTTTCACGCCGGGCGGGTGACCGGATTGCAGGATGGCGGGCGCAGCGTATTGACCGACAACGGCACGGTGACGAACGATGCGCTGCTGATCGCCAGCGGCGGCCGTTTCCTCAAGGCGATGCCCGGGATCGAACACGCGCTGACCCTCTGCGAAGGCGCGCCCGCTGCCGAAGCGATCCGCGAACGGCTGGCCGGCATGGCCGGCGGCACCGTCGCCTTCGGATTCGGCACCAATCCCAAGGAGCAGGGCGCGATGCGCGGCGGGCCGATGTTCGAGCTGCTGTTCGGCATCGATACGCTGCTGCGCAGGCAGGGCCGCCGCGACGACTTCAAGCTGGTTTTCTTCAACGCCGCCAAGGAACCGGGCAAGCGCCTGGGCGACAGAGCGGTGACCGGTCTGCTGCGCGAGATGGCCAAGCGCAACATCGCCACCCACCTCGGCCACAAGCTGCTCGGCTTCGAGGCGGACAAGATCCGGACCGAAGGCGGCGAGGTGCCGGCCGACCTGATTCTCTTCATGCCCGGCATGAGCGGCCCCGCCTGGGCAGCCGATGCCGGCCTCCCGCTGTCCGAGGGCGGGTTTTTCAAGGCCGATGCCCACTGCCAGGTGGCCGGCGCCGACAAGGTCTATGTCGCCGGCGATTCCGGCAGCTATCCCGGCCCCGACTGGCTGCCCAAGCAGGCCCACATCGCGGACCTGCAGGCGAAGGCGGCCGCCGAAAACCTGCTGCGGGCGCTCGCCGGCAAACCGCCCACCGCGCGCTTCAAGGTCGAACTCATCTGCATCGTCGACACCCTCGACCGCGGCATCCTGGTCTACCGCGACGAAAAGCGCGCGCTCATCCTGCCGCCGTGCCGCCTGTTCCACTGGGCCAAGCGGTTTTTCGAATGGCAGTACCTGCGCCCCTACCGCAAGGCGAATCGCGCATGAGTCGCCGACTCCCGGCGGCTGGGCCGGGCACAAAAAATCAGGGCCGGATCTCCTACACTTGATACGGAAAGCCAAGGGTCCGTCTGACTGATTTTCCACCGCCTCGCGCCTGACCGAAACAGGGATTGCCCATGATAAAAAACCCAAGCCGAGCCGGCGGATGTCTCGCCCGACATGCATTGCTCGCCTGCCTGCTGCTGGTGGCGCTGAACGCCACGGCGCAGACGCCGGCCACTTCCGATGCAGCGCCGGCACGGACCGAGGTGAAGGAATCCACGGCCGAACACGGCAAGTTCAGCCAGCTGAAAAAGCCATTCAAGACCGGCGAGGAAGTGACCGAAGCCTGCCTGTCCTGCCATACCGAGGCGGCCAAACAGGTGATGGCGACGCGGCACTGGACCTGGGATTACGTCAACCCATCCACCGGCCAGCGCCTGGGCAAGAAGACCATGCTCAACAGCTTCTGCATCGCCGATCGTTCCAACGAGGCGTTCTGCAATGCCTGCCATGTTGGCTACGGCTGGAAGGACGACCGGTTCGATTTCAGCTCGGAAAGGAACGTCGATTGCCTGGCCTGCCACAACACCGGCCAGTACGCCAAGATTCCCGGCCTGGCCGGCCATCCCGCCTACCAGCGCATGGAATATCCGCCGGGTTCCGGCAAATTCGTCGAGGCGGTGGACCTGCCGAAGGTCGCCCGGCTGGTCGGCAAGACCAGCCGCGCCACCTGCGGCGCGTGCCATTTCTACGGCGGCGGCGGTGACGGGGTGAAGCACGGCGATCTGGATTCCTCGCTGAAGCAGCCCGACCGCAAGCTGGACGTGCACATGGGCGTGGATGGCGGCAACTTCACCTGCGCCACCTGCCACAAGACCGAGAGCCACCGCATCGCCGGAAGTCGGATAGCGCCGACTGCCTCCGATCCGCACCGTGCCATCCTGCGCGGCGAGAAAACCGACCGCAATCCGGCAAGCTGCCAGGCCTGCCATGGCGACCAGCCGCACAAGCCGGGGCCGAGCGCGGGCCTGCTGGGTAGCCTGACGCTGGGCGACCGTCTCAACACCCATACCCGCACGCTGGCCTGCCAGACCTGCCACATTCCCGCTTTCGCCCGTGGCGGCGTGCCCACCAAGATGTTCTGGGACTGGTCCACGGCAGGCACGCTGGACGCCGACGGCAAGCCGTTCCAGAAGAAGGATGAACACGGCCACGTCATTTTCGACAGCAAGAAGGGCGACTTCCGCCTGGGCGAGAATGTCGAACCGGACTACGTTTGGTTCGACGGCCGCGTGGATTACACGCTGAAGAGCGACCGCATCGATCCGGCGCGCATCGTCAGGATAAACACCTTCCATGGCGACGCCGGCGAGCCCGATGCCCGCATCTGGCCGGTCAAGCGCTTCCGCGGCAAGCAGCCCTACGACCTGGAGCACCTCACCCTGCTGGTGCCCCACACCGCCACGCCGGACGATACCGCGCTGTGGTTCAACTACGACTGGGACCGCGCGCTGGCCGCCGGAACGGCCGCCGCCGGCCAGCCCTTCAGCGGCCGCTTCGGCTTCGTCGAAACGGAGATGCTGTGGCCCATCACCCACATGGTGGCGCCCGGGGAACAGGCGCTGGGCTGCGCCGAGTGCCACAGCCGCGACGGCCGCCTGAAGGCGGTCAGCGGCGTCTATCTGCCGGGCCGCGACCATCACCTGCTGCTGGACCGTGCCGGCTTCGGGCTGGCCGGCCTCGCCTTGCTCGGCGTACTGGGCCACGGCACGCTGCGAATCTTCACGCGCAGACAGCGCAAGGAACACGGAAATGGCTGAACGCATTTATCTCTTCAAGCGCTTCGAGCGTTTCTGGCACTGGTCGCAGGCCGCACTGGTCCTCGCCCTGCTGGTCACCGGCTTCGAGGTCCACGGCAGCTACAGCCTGCTCGGCTTCGGCCAGGCGGCGTCGATTCATACCACAGCCGCCTGGCTGCTGGTGGGCCTGTGGATCTTCGCCATCTTCTGGCATTTCACCACCGGCGAATGGCGCCAGTACATCCCCAGCTTCGACCAGTTGGGCGCGGTGATCCGGCACTACAGCTACGGCATCTTTCTCGGCCGCCCGCACCCCTACAGGGTGGTTCCCGAGCGCAAGCACAACCCGCTGCAGCGCCTGGCCTACCTGGGGCTGAAGCTCGCGATCAACCCGCTGATCTGGGCGAGCGGAATCGCCTACCTGTTCTATGCCCAATGGCGCGATCTCGCGCCCGCCTGGCTCGGTCTGCAGGAAGTCGCCATCGCCCACACGCTCGGCGCTTTCATGATGCTGGTTTTCCTCATCGCCCACGTCTACCTCACCACCACCGGACATACCCCGCTCGCCCACATCAAGGCCATGATCACCGGCTATGAAGAGACGCACTGAAACGGCCTCGACGCCACGCCCACTCAACCGCAACCGAAAGAACGCCCCATGAAACAAACCCTGCTGCAGGAAAAATACCCGATCTTCGTCGCCGAGATCGACAAGTCCGAAACCCGCTGTCAAAGCGTCGACGAAGTGGTGAGCGACCTGAAGGAAAAAATCGCCGCCAATCCCAAGGTGCAATTCATCGGCGTGTTCGATCACTACGCCCACACCCGACGCATCGAAGGCGAGATCAATCCCGACATCAAGGCCGCGGTGGACGTGATCTTCTGCTTCGGCCTGGCCCTGCCCAATCCGCAGGTGCTGGCGGTTCGTCCGCGCTCCATCGGCGTGGCGGACATGGGCGACAAATTCGTGGTGAGCTTCATGGAAGCGCCGATGAAGCCCGCGAACGAAGCCATGGAAGCCTGGGTCAAAGGACTGCGCAACAAGGGCTGAGCGGCGCCCCGCCGTCAGCGTGAAATCCGGGATGCACCCACTACAATGCGCGTCCCGATACCCGGATGTTTACAGCGTGCCTGAAAAGAATTTTGATCCTGGCTGCCGCGCCTGCCCGCGCCTTGCCGGCTTTCTGGACGAAGTGCGCACGCGCCATCCCGATTACCACGCGCGCCCGGTGCCCGCCTTCGGCGACCCCGCGCCCGACCTGCTGATCGTCGGTCTCGCCCCCGGGATGCATGGCGCCAACCGCAGCGGCCGGCCGTTCACCGGCGATCACGCAGGGGTGCTGCTGTACGAAACCCTGCATCGATTCGGCTACGCCAGTGCGCCGCAGTCGATTTCGGTCGACGATGGCCTGACGCTCCGTGGCTGCCGCATCACCAACGCGGTGAAGTGCCTGCCGCCGGCCAACAAGCCGGCGCCGGACGAGATCCGCGAATGCAACCGTTTCCTGGCTACGGAAATTGCCGCCTTGCCGGCGCACGCCAGCATCCTGGCGCTGGGCCAGATCGCGCATCAGGCCGTTCTGCGCGCATTGGGGGTGAAGCTCAAGGACTACCCCTTCGGCCACGTCAGCGACTACCGCCTGCCCGGCGGCCGGCGGCTGGTGAGCAGCTACCACTGCTCCCGCTACAATACCCAGACGCGCCGCCTCACCCCGGAAATGTTCGCGGCGGTGTTCACCCTGATTCAAAGCGAGAACCGATCATGCCCGTCGTCACCATCAAGCTCGCCGGCACCCTGACCCGCGAGCAGAAGCAGAAAGTCGCCGAGGAAATCACCGCCACACTGGAGCGCCACGCAGGCAAGCCGGCCTCCTATACGTATATCGCGTTCGAGGAACTGCCCGACGAGAACTGGGCGATCGCCGGCAAGCTGCTCGATGAGGATTGATTTTTTTATCCGCGAATACCCTGAAGGGCATAAAGGACGCGAAGGGACGCGAAGAAAATCTTTAAGGTCTTGCTTCGCGCGTCCTCGCGTACTTCGCGGATAAGAGGTTTTTGCGTGTGAGCGTCGACAAGGATTTTCTCGCCTCGCTGCCCACCCTGCCCGGCGTCTACCGCATGATCGACGCGGCCGGCGCGGTGCTCTACGTCGGCAAGGCGAAACACCTCAGGAAGCGCGTCACCAGCTATTTCCAGAAAACTGACCAGAGCCCGCGCATCCGGCTGATGCTGAAAAGCGTCGACCACATCGACACCACGGTGACGCGCACCGAGGCCGAGGCGCTGCTGCTGGAGAACAACCTGATCAAGGGGCTGAAGCCGCGCTTCAACATCCTGTTCCGCGACGACAAGTCCTACCCCTACCTGCTGCTGACCGGGCACCGCTTTCCGCGCCTGGCCTATTTTCGCGGCACGCCGAAAAAGAGCGACCAGGCGTTCGGACCCTACCCCAATTCCTACGCCGTGCGCGAGAGCATCCAGCTGCTGCAGAAAGTGTTCCAGCTGCGCACCTGCGAGGACACCGTGTTCGCCAACCGCTCGCGCCCCTGCCTGCTGCATCAGATCAAGCGCTGCAGCGCGCCCTGCGTCAAGCTCGTCACGCCGCAAGCCTACGCGCGCGACGTCAGCGCGGCCGCCCAGTTGCTGCACGGCGAGGCCTCCGCGCTGACCGAGCTGATCACCGAACAGATGAACGCCGCCGCCGCCGCGCTCGATTTCGAGACAGCCGCCCTGCTGCGCGACCGCCTGCGCATGCTGGCAACCGTGCGCGAAAAGCAGTTCGTCGACACCACCGGCGGCGAGGCCGATGCCGACGTGGTGGCGGTGGCCGAGACCGGCGGGGTGATCGCGGTCAACCTAACCATGATCCGCGGCGGTCGCCATCTCGGCGACCGCAGCTTCTTTCCGCAGCATGGCGAAGGGGCGACGTCGGCCGAAGCGCTGGAAGCCTTCATCGCCCAGCATTATCTTGAGCACCCGGTCCCGGCGCGCATCCTGGTGAGCGAAGCGATCGAGACCGACGCGCTGGAAGCGCTGCTGTCCGAACAGGCCGGCAAAAAAGTCACGCTCCTGCACCGCGTCACCGGCGAGCGAAAAGTCTGGATCGGCATGGCGCAGGCCAACGCGCGCCTGTCCGCCGCGCGCCGTAGCGCCGACCGCGCCAACCAGTCGCAACGGCTGGCCGCGCTGCGCGATACGCTCGACCTGCCGCAACTGAACCGCATCGAATGCTTCGACATCTCGCACACCATGGGCGAAGCCACCGTCGCCTCGTGCGTCGTCTACGAAGGCGATGACCTGAAGAAATCCGACTACCGCCGCTACAACATCGGCGGCATCACCCCGGGCGACGACTACGCCGCAATGCGCGCCGCGCTGATCAAGCGCTTCCGCAAGAGCGTGGAGGAAAACGGCGTGCTGCCCGACCTGCTCTTGATCGACGGCGGCAAGGGTCAGATTTCGAGCGCGGTCGAGGCGATGGCCGAATTGGGCCTGGGTGATGTCTTGCTGCTCGGCGTCGCCAAGGGCGAGGCGCGCAAGCCCGGCCTGGAAACGCTGATCTTTGCCGACGGCCGCGAACTCAAGCTCGCCAAGGACCACCCCGGCTTTCACCTGATCCAGCAGGTGCGCGATGAAGCGCACCGCTTCGCCATCACCGGCCACCGCGCCAAACGCGGCAAGGCACGCCTGCAATCGACCCTGGAAGACATCGCCGGAATCGGCCCCAAACGCCGCAAACAGCTGCTGGAACACTTCGGTGGATTGCAGGGCGTGCGCGACGCCGGCGTCGACGCGCTTGCCACGGTGAACGGTATCAGTCGAGAATTGGCGGAAACCATCTACAACGCCCTCCATTAACGCTGATGCCCCTCAACCTCCCCAACCTGCTCACCTGGCTGCGCATCCTCTTCATTCCGCTGATGGCGGGCGTCTTCTACCTGCCGGACGGCTGGATGACGCCCTACGAAGCCAACCTGCTGGCTGCGGCATTTTTCGGGGTGGCGGCGCTGACCGACTGGCTCGATGGCTATCTGGCGCGCGCGCTGGGCCAGACCTCGGCCTTCGGCGCCTTTCTCGACCCAGTGGCCGACAAACTGATGGTCGCCGCCGCGCTGATCGTGCTGATCGACATCGATCGTGTGGCGCCGCTCATCGGGCTCATCATCATCGGCCGCGAAATCACCATTTCGGCCCTGCGCGAGTGGATGGCCAGGGAAGGCAAATCTGCCAGCGTGGCGGTGTCCTTCGCCGGCAAGCTGAAAACCACGGCGCAGATGATCGCCATCGTGCTGCTGCTGTATTTCGACCCGGTCGCCGGCCTGCCCATCGCAAGCATCGGCACGCTGCTGATCTGGGTTGCCGCGCTGCTCACCCTGGTGTCGATGGCGTATTACCTTGTGATGGCAGCGCGCGCGCTGCAAAAAACTTCATGAAAATTGTTGACAGGAAAAAGCGGAATCCCCATAATGCGCAGCCTTGAAACGCGGGAATAGCTCAGCTGGTAGAGCGCAACCTTGCCAAGGTTGAGGTCGGGAGTTCGAGCCTCCTTTCCCGCTCCAGTATTCTGGGGAAAACAGATGGCGTAGTCCGGATGTTTTCCCCTTTTCGTTTAAGCAGTTCACCGCGACGGCGCGATAGCAAAGCGGTTATGCACCGGATTGCAAATCCGTGTAGGTCGGTTCGACTCCGGCTCGCGCCTCCAGACTCAAGCCAGCTGTCCGTTTCGCCCGGATGGTGAAATTGGTAGACACAAGGGACTTAAAATCCCTCGCCAGCGATGGCGTACCGGTTCGACCCCGGTTCCGGGCACCATCTTGTCTTTCAGACTACCTGCCCGAGTGGTATAATTTCGGCGCTTGATTATTAACAACAATGGGCGGTTCGCCCATTTTTTATTTGTGCTGCGCCATACGTTCATGCGGTTTCGTTTGCACTGCGCAGCAGCACGAAGATGGATTTGCAATGATGGATCTGCCCACCCGCCTGGAGCCTGTACTTGCCGGACTCGGTTACGAGCTGGTGGCGCTGGAACGCGCCGGGCGCGGGCTGATGCGGATTTTCATCGACAAGCCGGGTGGCATCACGATCGAGGACTGCGTAACGGTGAGCAATCACCTGAGCCACCTGTTCACCGTCGAGAACATCGACTATGACAGACTGGAAGTATCCTCGCCCGGTATCGACCGGCCGCTGGTCAAGCCGCAGGACTATGTACGTTTTGCCGGTGAGCCGGTGACGCTCAAGCTGCGGGTGCCGATGGACAACCGGCGGCGCCTCAGCGGCCAACTGCTCGGCCTGGAAGAAAATGCAGTGAAGTTGATCGTCGATGGCACGGAAGTGTCCGTCGATTTAAGGAATGTGGACGCTGCCCGCCTGAACCCCAAGGTTTAGGCTGGCTGGAGGGAATGATGAGTCGTGAATTGTTAATGCTGGCCGACGCGCTGGCGCGCGAAAAAAACGTGGGCCCGGATGTGGTGTTCGAAGCGCTGGAGCAGGCGCTCGCCTCCGCCACCAAAAAACGCTTCAAGGAAGAGGCCGACGTGCGCGTGGCGATCGACCGTGAAACCGGCCAATACGAATCCTTCCGCCGCTGGCAGGTGGTGTCCGAAGCCGACCTCGAATCCGAGGGTTACCAGATTCTGCTGATCGACGCACAGGACAAGATTCCCGACATCGAAATCGGCGACTACATCGAGGAGCCGCTGGAGAACGTCGAGTTCGGCCGCATCGGCGCGCAGGCGGCCAAGCAGGTCATCCTGCAGAAGATCCGCGATGCCGAGCGCGAACAGATCATCAGCGACTTCCTCGACCGCAAGGAACACCTCGTCAGCGGCGTGGTGAAACGCATCGACCGTGGCAACGCCATCATCGAATCGGGTCGCATCGAGGGCTTCCTGCACCGCGACCAGATGATCCCGCGCGAGAACCTGCGCGTCGGCGACCGCGTCCGCGCCTACCTGCTGCGCATCGACCGCGGCGCCCGCGGCCCGCAGGTGGTGCTGTCGCGCACCGCGCCCGAATTCATCATGAAGCTGTTCGAGCTCGAAGTGCCGGAAATCGAGGAAGGCCTGCTTGAAATCAAGGCTGCCGCCCGCGACCCCGGCCTGCGCGCCAAGATCGCAGTGGTATCGCACGACCCACGCATCGACCCGATCGGTACCTGTATCGGCATGCGCGGTTCGCGCGTCACCTCGGTGACCAACGAACTGGCGGGCGAGCGCGTCGATATCATCCACTGGTCGTCCGACCCCGCGCAATACGTCATCAATGCGCTGGCGCCTGCCGAAGTCAGCTCAATCGTGGTGGATGAAGACAAGCACAGCATGGACGTAGTGGTGGATGAGGAACAACTGGCGATGGCCATCGGCCGCGGCGGCCAGAACGTGCGTCTGGCGTCCGAGCTGACCGGCTGGGAACTCAACATCATGTCGCGTGAAACGGCAGAAGAGAAGCAGTCGAGCGAAAGCGGCAAGACCCTCGCGCTCTTCGTCGAGAAGCTCGATGTGGACGAGGAAGTCGCCCAGATTCTGGTCGACGAAGGCTTCTCCACGCTGGAAGAAGTCGCTTACGTCCCGCTCAACGAAATGCTCGAGATCGAGGCCTTCGACGAAGACCTGGTCAACGAACTGCGCAACCGCGCCCGCAATGCGTTGCTGACCGCCGCCATTGTCGGCGAGGAGCAGGTGGAGGCCTCCGCCGGCGACCTGTTGTCGCTCGAAGGCATGGACGCAGAAACCGCACGCATGCTTGCCAGCAAAGGCATCCACACCACCGAGGACCTGGCGGAACTGGCAGTCGACGAACTGACCGAAATGTCCGCCATGGATGCCGAACGCGCCAAACAATTGATCATGGCCGCACGCGCGCCCTGGTTCGCCCAAGGCTAAGAGGACTGCATGAACGTTGAACAATTCGCCCAAGAACTGAAACTGCCGCCTCAGCTGTTACTTGAACAGCTGAAAGCGGCGGGCGTCAGCAAGAATGATGTCGTCGATTCCGTCACCGAAGCGGACAAGGCGCATTTGCTCGACTATCTGCGCAAGATGCACGGTGGCGGCGCCGAGACCGGAAAAACCAAGATCACCATCACGCGCAAGCAGACCGGCGAGATCCGCAAGACCGACAGCACCGGCAAGTCGCGCACCATTCAGGTGGAAGTGCGCAAGTCGCGCACCTACGTCAAGCGCGATGCTGCTGCGCTGGGGACCGAAGCGCAGCCCGTGGCAGAGCCCGTGCCAGAAGTCGAGCTCGCTCCGCTGGTCGAGGAACAGGCGCAGCCAGTGGTCGAGGCCCCGGTTGAAGCCAAAGTTGAAGAACCCGCCGTCGAGCCGGTTGCAGCCAAACCGGCCAAGGCCAAGCCCAAGCCTGCTGTGGTCGAGCCGGTCGCCGCCGAACCTGCCGCGATTGAACCTGCCGTTGCCGAGCCTGCGGTTGTGGAACCCGTCGAAGCCGCTGAAGCTGCCCCCTTGCCGCCCGAGGTGGCTGCGGAGCCTGCTGCAGAATCCGCCCCGGTGGCGAAGAAAACCACCCGCATCAAAAAGGCTTCGATCCTCAACGAGGCCGAAGTCAAGGTGCGCGCAGAAGAAGCACGCCGTCACACGGCCCTGCAGGAACGCCAGGCCTCCGACGCCAAGGCCCGCATTGAGCGCGAGGCCTTGCGCAAGCAGGCCGAAGCCGCACGCGAAGCCGCCAAGCTGGAAGTGGCCCAAAAGGCCGCTGCGCCCGCCGCGCCGGCTGCGCCCACGGAAAAAACCCTGCACAAACCGGACAAACCGGGTGCGGCAAAGGGCGACAAGAAACCGGCCAAGAAGGCCGCTGGCAGCTGGAAGGACGAAGCGGCCGCAAAGCGCAAGGGCGGACTCAAGACCCGTGGTGGCGCTGCGCCCGAGGCAGGCTGGCGTGGCCGCAAAGGCAAATCCAGATCCGGCCAGGAGGAAACCACCTTCGTGGCCCCGACCGAGCCGATCGTGCGCGAGGTTCTGGTGCCCGAAACGATCACCGTGGCCGAACTTGCCCACAAGATGTCGGTGAAGGCTGCCGAGGTCATCAAGGCCCTGATGAAACTGGGCAGCATGGTGACCATCAACCAGGTGCTCGACCAGGAAACCGCGATCATCGTCATCGAGGAAATGGGCCACATCGCCAAGGCCGCCGCGCTCGATACGCCGGAAGCCTACATCGATACCGGCTTTACCGGCGAAACGGTCATGCGTCCCCGCCCACCTGTCGTCACGGTGATGGGGCACGTCGACCACGGCAAGACCTCGCTGCTCGACACCATCCGGCGCACCCGGGTGGCCAGCGGCGAAGCCGGCGGCATCACCCAGCACATCGGCGCCTATCACGTCGAAACCGAAAAAGGCGTCATCACCTTCCTCGACACCCCGGGCCACGAAGCGTTTACCGCGATGCGGGCGCGCGGCGCCAAAGCAACCGACATCGTGGTGCTGGTGGTGGCGGCGGACGACGGCGTCATGCCGCAGACCATCGAAGCCATCCACCACGCCAAGGCCGCAGGGGTCCCGCTGGTGGTGGCGATCAACAAGGTCGACAAGCCCGACGCCAGCCCCGAGCGTATTCGCCAGGAACTCGTCGCGCAGGGCGTCACCCCCGAGGAATGGGGTGGCGACACCCAGTTCGTCGAAGTGTCGGCCAAAGCCAACACCAATATCGATGGCCTGCTCGACGCCATCCTGCTGCAGGCCGAAGTGCTGGAACTGCAGGCAGCCGCCGAAGGCCCGGCCAAAGGCCTCGTCATCGAAGCGCGCCTGGACAAGGGCAAGGGCCCGGTCACCACGCTGCTGGTGCAATCCGGCACCCTGCGCCGCGGCGACATGGTGCTGGCCGGTCAGGCCTTCGGCCGCGTGCGCGCCATGCTCGACGAGTCGGGCAAGATCGTGAACGAAGCCGGGCCTTCGATCCCGGTCGAAATCCAGGGTCTGTCCGACGTGCCGCGGGCGGGCGAGGACATGATGGTGCTGCCCGACGAGCGCAAGGCGCGCGAAATCGCACTGTTCCGCCAGGGCAAGTTCCGCGACGTGCAACTCGCCAAAAAGCAGGCCGCCAAGCTGGAATCGATGTTCGGGCAGATGGGTGCAGGCGAAATCCAGCAACTGCCCATCATCCTCAAGGCCGACATGCAGGGTTCCTACGAAGGTCTGGCGCACGCGCTGGCCAAGCTGTCGACCGACGAAGTCAAGGTCAACATCATCCACAGCGGCGTGGGCGCGATCACCGAATCGGACGTCAACCTGGCGCTCGCCTCCAAGGCGGTGCTGATCGGCTTCAACGTGCGCGCCGATGCGTCGGCACGCAAACTGGCCGAATCCAGCGGCGTGGATATCCGCTACTACAACATCATCTACGAAGCGGTGGATGAGGTGAAAGCTGCGCTGTCCGGCATGCTGGCGCCCGAGAAGCGCGAGAGCGTCATCGGCAGCGTGGAAATCCGCCAGGTCTTCACGATTTCCAAGGTCGGCACCATTGCTGGCTGCTACGTGCTCGATGGCGTGATCAAACGCAACGCCGGCGTGCGCGTGCTGCGCAGCAACGTGGTGATCCACCAGGGCGAACTTGACTCGCTCAAGCGCTTCAAGGATGACGTCAAGGAAGTCAAATCCAACTTCGAATGCGGCCTCTCCATCAAGAACTTCAACGACATCCAGGTAGGCGATTTGCTCGAAGTGTTCGAGGTCGTGGAAATTGCGCGTTCGCTGTAATGCCAAAAGACTTTCCCCGCGCCCGCCGCGTCGCCGACCAGATCCAGCGCGAGCTGCCGGAGTTGATCCGGCAGGAAGTAAAGGATCCGCGCGTGGGCATGCTGACCATCACCGAGGTGGAGGTCAACCGCGACATGGAGTTTGCCAAGGTCTACTTCACCACACTGGGCGGCGAGGCCGAGCATGCCGCCTGCCTGCTGGGCCTGCAGCGTGCCAGCGGCTTTCTGCGCACGCAGCTGTCGCGCCGCATGCAGTTGCGCGTGGTGCCCAAGCTCAGCTTCGTCTACGACCGCTCGGTCGAGCGCGGCATCGAGCTCAGCCAGCTCATTGAAGCAGCCGTCGCCGAAGACGCCAAACACCCGAAAGACGAGTGAACCCGCCCGCCAGCCCGTCTCCCCAGCCCTCTCCCGGAGGGAACGGGGGCAAGCGAACGCGCGAGCCGATCGACGGCGTGCTGCTGCTGAACAAGCCGGTCGGCATCACTTCCAACGCCGCACTGCAGAAAGCCAAGTGGCTGCTCAACGCCAAAAAGGCAGGCCACACCGGCACCCTCGATCCGTTCGCCGACGGCCTCTTGCCGCTGTGCTTCGGCGAGGCCACCAAGTTCTCCGCCTATCTGCTCGAAGCCGACAAGCACTATCGCGCCGTGCTGCAACTCGGCGTCACCACCACGACGGGCGACCCGGAAGGCGAGGTGCTCGACACCCGCGAAGTCAAAGTCGACCGTGAAGACATCCGCGCCGTGCTGCCCCGCTTCACCGGCGAAATCGAGCAGATCCCACCCATGCATTCGGCGCTCAAGCATCAGGGGCGCCCGCTCTATGAATACGCCCGCGCCGGCATCGAAATCGACCGACCGCCGCGCAAGGTGACGATTCGCGCCCTCGAATTGGTCGAATGCGATTCGCCCCGCGTAGTGCTCGACGTGCAATGCAGCGCCGGCACCTATATTCGAACCCTGGCGCAGGACATCGGCGCCGTGCTCGGCTGCGGCGCCCACCTCACCGCGCTGACGCGCTGTGCAGCCGGCGGATTCAGGCTGGAACAGGCGCACGCCCTGGCCGACCTGGAAGCGCTCGACGTTTTCCAGCGCCACGCCCTGCTGCTACCTGCCGACTGCCTGGTGGCGCATCTGCCCGCGGTACAACTCGATGCCGTCGACGCCGCGGCGCTATGCCAGGGCCGCGCCGTGGCACATTCTACGGAGCATCAAGGGCTGACACGGGTTTACGCGGGGCCCCACGCTTTCCTCGGCCTGGCTGAGGCCAATGCCGGCCTTCTGCTGCCGCATCGGCTGATCGCCACCCAGCAGGCTTGAGTTGGATCCCCAATTTAGCGTAAAATGCGCGGTTTCCCCAGAACGTGTCCCGCTCAGCCGCAGGCCACGCGATTTAGAAGGAGTACACCATGGCTGTTACCGTCGCGCAAAAAGCGCAAGTCGTCCAGGATTTCCAACGCGCCGCCGCCGATACGGGCTCTCCCGAAGTGCAGGTTGCCCTGCTGACGGCCCGCATCAATGACCTGACCGGCCACTTCAAGGCCAACATGAAGGATCACCACTCGCGTCGTGGTCTGCTGAAAATGGTGAGCCGCCGCCGCAAGCTGCTGGACTACCTGAAGCGCACCAATCTCGAAAGTTACAAGACGCTGATCGAACGTCTCAGCCTGCGTAAGTAAGTCCGGCAACGCCACTGTGATGATCCAGCACCCAGCTGCCCCGGCACAGTGGATGGGGCGTGTTGCCCCCTGAACTTCTCACGCCCCGCCCATGCGGGGCGTTTTTGCTTTGAAAGGAACTCGCATGAGCGCTAGCAAGAAAACCTTCACCTACGGCCGCCACATGGTCACGCTGGAAACCGGCGAAATCGCCCGCCAGGCTTCCGGCGCCGTCCTCGTCAACATGGATGACACCGTGGTGCTGGTCACCGTGGTTGCCAAGAACGAAGTCAAGCCTGGTCAGGATTTCTTCCCCCTGACCGTCGACTACCAGGAAAAAACCTACGCTGCCGGACGCATCCCCGGCGGCTTCCTCAAGCGTGAAAGCCGCGCGTCCGACGGTGAAATCCTGATTTGCCGCCTGATCGACCGCCCCATCCGCCCGCTCTTTCCCGAAGGCTTCTTCAACGAAGTGCAGATCATCGCCACGGTGATCTCGTCCAACCCCGAAGTCAGCGCCGACATCCCCGCGCTGATCGGCGCCTCGGCTGCGTTGTCGCTGTCCGGCCTGCCGTTCGACGGCCCGGTGGGCGCAGCGCGCGTCGGTTTCATCAACGGCGAATACGTGCTGAACCCGACCAACTCCGAGTTGAAAGACTCGGCGCTCAATCTGGTCGTCGCCGGCACCGAGACGGCCGTGCTGATGGTCGAATCCGAAGCGATGGAACTGCCCGAAGACATCATGCTGGGCGCGGTCATGTTCGGCCACGCGCAGATGCAGGCCGCGATCAACGCGATCAACGAACTGGCCGACGAAGCCGGCGCCGACGCGTGGGACTGGCAGCCGGTCGCCGAAGACACCGCGATGGTGGAACGCCTGAAGGCACTGGCCGAAGACGGCCTGCAGCAGGCCTACAACATCAAGCAGAAGCAGGCGCGCATGAGCGCCATCGACGAAATGCGCAACAAGGCCTTCGCCGAACTCATCACCCCCGACATGGATACCGTCGCCGCCAATGCCGTGAAGGACGCCTTCCACCGCGTGGAAGCCAGCGTGGTGCGTAACCGCATCCTGTCCGGCCAGCCGCGTATCGACGGCCGCGATACCCGCACCGTGCGCCCGATCACCATCCGTACCGGCGTACTGCCGCGCACTCACGGTTCCGCCCTGTTCACTCGCGGTGAAACCCAGGCGCTGGTCGTCACCACACTCGGCACCGGACGCGACGAGCAGACCATCGACGCCCTCGAGGGCAGTTATTCAGACCGCTTCATGCTGCAGTACAACATGCCCCCCTACGCCACCGGTGAAACCGGCCGCGTGGGCGCACCCAAGCGCCGCGAAGTCGGCCACGGCCGCCTCGCCAAGCGCGCACTGCTGGCGGTGCTGCCCTCCAAGGAAGAATTCGGCTACACCATGCGAGTGGTTTCGGAAATCACCGAATCCAACGGCTCGTCGTCGATGGCTTCGGTGTGCGGCGCCTGCCTGTCGCTGATGGACGCCGGCGCGCCGCTGAAAGCGCACGTTGCCGGAATCGCCATGGGCCTGATCAAGGAAGGCAACCGCTTCGCTGTGCTGACCGACATCCTCGGCGACGAAGATCACCTCGGCGACATGGACTTCAAGGTGGCCGGCACCGAAAAAGGCGTGACCGCGCTGCAGATGGACATCAAGATCAACGGCATCACCCAGGAAATCATGCATGCTGCGCTGACGCAGGCCAAGGAAGGCCGCCTGCACATCCTCGGCATCATGAAGGAATCGGTCTCCGGTAGCCACGAGATGTCCGCCTACGCGCCGCGCATCATCGCAATGAAGATCAACCCGGAAAAGATCCGCGACGTCATCGGCAAGGGCGGCGCCGTGATCCGCGCGCTGACCGAGGAAACCGGCACCCAGATCGACATCCAGGAAGACGGCAGCGTAAAGATCGCCTGCACCAGCATTGAAGCCGGCGAGCTCGCGAAGAAGCGCATCGAGGAAATCACCGCCGAGGTCGAAGTCGGCAAGGTGTACGAAGGTCCGGTCATCAAGCTGCTCGACTTCGGCGCGATCGTCAACGTGCTGCCGGGTCGCGACGGCCTGCTGCACATTTCGCAGATTGCCCATGAGCGTGTCAACACCATCGGCGATTATCTGAAAGAAGGCCAGGTCGTGAAGGTGATGATTCTGGAAGCCGACGAAAAAGGCCGTCTGCGCTTGTCGATGAAGGCCCTGCTTGAAGCACCTGCACCTGCACCTGCACCTGCACCCGCGCCCGTCGTGTCCAGCGACGAAGAAGAAGCCCACTAAGAAGCAAGCCGCGCCTGCCGGCGCGGCCTCTCCCAATAAAAAACGCGCCACCCGGCGCGTTTTTTATTGGCCCGAGCGGATCGGCAATCAGGCTACATCGCCCAGAAACGCCTGCCACCAGCGCTTGCGCTGGCCGGTCACCACGCCATTCATTTCAAGCTCGCGCGGCGGCGTGCGGCTCATCACCCAGCCCGGTAGCACCGACGATTTCATCGAGCTCGAACCGCACGAACTGCCGAGGTGGTTGGGATCGTAGATCTTGATGAAGCCGGGGGAATCGAGGTTGTCGGCGTAAACAATCGCACAGTACTCCTCGTGATGCTCGCGCCGCAGCAGTTCATCCAGTTCGCGCGTGAACTGTTGCACCTTGTCGGCAGCGGAAGGTTCTTGCGGCACCTGCTGACCGACCGCATAGAGATACCAGCCGGCGCCGGCGTCCACCTTTTGCCAGAATGCCGTCAACTGATCCCAGCGCATCACGCTGTACAGCAGGCCATTGAAGTTACGGTCGAATTCGCTGGTATCGGTCATGGCGCGCTTACGGGTTAGCTTGTTTGGCAACCGACTTGTCGGATTGATTTGGCGCCTGGCGCGCCATGTTTACTTGGCGACCTGACGTGCCTGTTTACTTGGCGACCTGACGTTCGCGAATTTCCTCGAGCGTCTTGCAGTCGATGCACAGCGTTGCCGTCGGGCGCGCCTGCATCCGGTCCAGGCCGATCTCGACGCCGCAGGATTCGCAGTAGCCGTATTCTCCGCTGTCGATCTTGGCGATGGTTTCGCCGATTTTCTTGATCAGCTTGCGCTCGCGGTCGCGGTTGCGCAATTCGAGCGCCATGTCCGATTCCTGGGTGGCGCGGTCGTTGGGATCGGCAAACACCGTCTGCTCGTCCTGCATGGAATGCAGGGTGGTATCGATGTCCTGCGACAACTCGGCTTTCCACGCCTCGAGCATTTTGCGAAAATGCGCGAGCTGTTTTGCGTTCATGTATTCTTCGCCTTTTTTTGCCTTGTACGGCTCAAAGCGCATCAAAGTTTCAGCCATCTTGTTCTCTTTGAATGTTCTCTTTGAAAAATAGGATGTTCAGGATCCAGCCCAACGCAATTTAATAACAGAATCCTCTTTATGCCGCAACCAAAAACCACACTTCACGCCCTGCTTTTCGATGTTGACGGCACCCTCGCCGACACCGAACGCGACGGCCACCGTCCCGCCTTCAACCAGGCCTTTGCCGACGCCGGCCTCGACTGGCACTGGGACGCCGCCCTCTACGGCAAACTCCTTGCCGTCACCGGTGGCAAGGAGCGGATGAAATACTATATCGACCGCTTTCGGCCCGACTACAGGAAGCCGGACAACTTTGACGAACTGGTAGCCGGCCTGCACCAGGCCAAGACCCGTCATTACAGCGCGTTGGCCGCAACGGGCGGCATCCCCATGCGCCCCGGCGTCAGGCGGCTGCTGGCCGAGGCACGCGCCGCGGGGCTGCGGCTGGCGATTGCCACCACCACCACCCCGGAAAACGTCACCGTGCTGCTGGAGCACAGCCTCGGCCCCGGCACCCAATCCTGGTTCGAGGTCATCGCGGCGGGCGACATCGTACCGGCGAAAAAACCCGCGCCCGATATCTACCACTACGCGTTGGAGAGAATGGGAATTGAACCCGCCGAGTGCCTGGCCTTCGAAGACTCGGAGAACGGCCTGCGCGCAAGCCTGGGCGCCGGCCTGAAAACGCTGGTCACGGTCAACGACTACACGCAGGACCACGACTTCACCGGCGCCGCCGTGGTGCTGTCCGACCTAGGCGACCCCAACGCCCCCAACCGGCTGCTGGCCGGCCCCGACCTCGGCCAGCCGTTCGTCGACGTGGCCTACCTCAGAACGCTGCACGCGAACTGATTTTATCCGCGAAGGACGCGAAGAAAAGCGAAGGGGAAAATAGTTTTTCTTCGCGAGACTTCGCGTCCTTCGCGGATAAACCCAGATTGTTCAATAGACGATTTATGGCGCGTGGGGTGCACTCTGTGCACCGATCGACGCCCGAAGGTGCACGGAGTGCACCCTACCCAAAGTATTTTGCCCCAATGAACAATCCGGGATAAAAACCCGTTCAGGGATTGTGCATCAGCGCAGCTTCGAGCGTGTTTTCCAGCAGGGTCGCCACGGTCATCGGCCCGACGCCGCCCGGCACCGGAGTAATCCAGCTGGCGCGTTCCACAGCGGTGTCGAAATCGACGTCGCCGACCAGCTTGCCGTCGGGCAGGCGGTTGATGCCGACGTCGATCACGATCGCGCCCTCGCGGATCCAGTCGCCCGGAATCATGCGCGGCTTACCCACCCCCACCACCAGGATTTCGGCCGAGCGCACGAAGCTTTCCAGATCGCGCGTGGCGCTGTGGCACACGGTGATGGTGCACCCGGCGAGCAGCAGTTCCAGGCTCATCGGCCGGCCGACGATGTTGGACGCGCCGACCATCACCGCATTCTTGCCGCGCAGTTCCTCGTTGGTCGCGCGCAAGAGCGTCATGATGCCGCGCGGGGTGGACGGCCGCAGCGTCGGCATCTTCACCGCCAGGCGGCCGATGTTGTAGGGGTGGAAGCCGTCGACGTCCTTGTCGGGGCGGATGCGCTCGATCACCGTCTCCGTGTCGATGTGCGCCGGCAGCGGCAGCTGCACCAGGATGCCGTCGATCGCAGGGTCGGCGTTCAGCGTGTCGATCAGCGCCAGCAGCTCGCCCTGCGTGGTGGCGCTGGGCAGGTCGTGCGAGACGCTGGTGACGGCGGCGCGTTCGCAGGCGCGCTTCTTGTTGCGCACGTATACGGCCGAGGCGGCTTCGTCGCCCACCAGGATCACCGCAAGACCGGGGCGGCGCTTGCCCTGCGCCTCACGCTCGGCCACCTTGTCGTGGATCACTGCGAGGATGGTGTCGGCCATGGCCTTGCCGTCTAGAATTCGTGCGCTCATCAAGGCAACCCTGAAGCAAAAGAGCGATTTTCCCGGAACCCCTCATCCGACTCAAGCAAAAATTGACCCGGCCAATTCGGCCATGTATAGTCTCGCTTCTCCGAAATACGGCCGTATTATAAAAACAGGATTTCGGGGTGTAGCGCAGCCCGGTAGCGCGCCTGCTTTGGGAGCAGGATGTCAGGAGTTCGAATCCCCTCACCCCGACCACCCCCATTTTGTCCCAAGTAGTAAGAATGCCGCCCGAGAAGTGTGTCTCTGCCCGTAGCTCAACTGGATAGAGCACCAGCCTTCTAAGCTGGGGGTTACAGGTTCGATTCCTGTCGGGCAGACCAAAGTTTTTCGTTGCCAGCGTTTGCTGACAACACCAATGGTGGACGTAGCTCAGTTGGTAGAGTCCAGGATTGTGATTCCTGTTGTCGTGGGTTCGAGCCCCATCGTCCACCCCACCATTCAATAAGAAGCAAAACAAAGCCCGCGCAAGCGGGCTTTGTTCATTGTGCCCGGGGCTTAAAGCTTGAGCGTCCCGACATGCGCCACCGCGCCCGGATCGTTGCGCCAGATTGCCGGATCGGCGTCGACGTACAGCTCGATCATGATGCCGTCCGGATCGTGGCAATACAGCGCCTGACTGACACGGTGATCGGCCTGTCCGGCCAGCGCCACGCCGTGCGCCGCAAGCTGATCGCGGCAGGCACGCAGTTCGTCCAGCGAATCGCCGACCTTGAACGCAAGGTGATACAAGCCGACCTGACGGTCCAGGGGCGCTGCCGCCGCTTCGCCGACCTCGAGCAGTGCGAGGTCGTGATGATTCTCGCCGCACGAAAAAAACACCATCTGGGCGCCGTAGCGTGCCACTTCGGTGAGCCCGAGCACGTCGCGGTAGAACGGCACCGAGACCGCGAGGCTGCGCACCTTCAATACGGCATGGCCCAGCTTGAGTGCACGCATCACGTCTCCTTCATTCTCGAATGTCACCGCCAACATACAGCCAGCGCCCGTCCACCTGCTCGAAGCGGCTGGTCTCGTGCAGTTTGAATGCGCGGCCATTGCGCTTGTAGCGGGCGACGAATTCGACCGTCGCATGGCTTGCGTCAAGCGGCACGTGCGCCTTCACCGCCAGACCCAGCCATTGCGGGCGAGGAGGAACATCAAGATCGAGCGCAGCAGGCCGGGTATCGGGGTGCCAGGTCGCCAGCAGATAGTCCTCCAGTCCCAGCACATAGGCGCTGTAGCGCGAGCGCATCAGGGCCTCGGCATTCGGAGCCGGCGCGCCGGCATGGAATCTCCCGCAGCAGGCCTCGAGCACGCGTCCCGATCCGCACGGGCAGGCTGCCCCGCTCATGGCTTTTTCACCAGGCAACGCAGCATCGGCTGGATGTACGGCCACACGGCGTTGAGCATCCGGGGCTGGGCCTTTTCGTTCGGGTGGATGCCGTCGGCCTGCATCATGCCGGGCGCGGTGCCCACGCCGCAGACAAAACACGGCACGCGAACAACCTTTTCCTCGCGCGCCACGTCGACATACAGCTTCGCCACCGCGTCGGCATACGGCTTGCCGTAATTCGGCAGCACCGGCGCATCCAGCAGAACCACCCAGGCACCCGATGCCCTGGCCTGGCGGATCATGGCAACCAGATTCTGCTTGATCGCCGCCGGCGGCGTGCCGCGCAAGGCATCGTTGCCGCCGAGCGCGATCAGCACGCCTTGCGGGCGCTGCCGGTCAAGCGCAGGCTTCAGGCGCTGCAGACCGTTCTGCGTGGTGTCGCCGCTCACGCTGGCGTTGATCACGCGCCACCGCTGGTTTTTTTGCAGCGGCGCGGTCTTTTTCAGGCGCGCATCGAGCAGATCCACCCAGCTTTGTCCCGCGTCAAGGCCGTAGCCGGAACTCAGGCTGTCGCCGACAATCAACACAGTGCACGAGCCGGCCAGTGCCCAGCCCGGCATCCACCACAGCAGCAACAGCACCCATACGCGATAATTCATTCACTCACCTTAACCTGACCACCCCTTCAATGACGCCCCCAGACAGCGCCCAGTTCCCTGCTGAATCAACCAGCGCATTGCAATCGCACGGCGTCGTCATCGCCCGCGCCCTGTCACAGCGCGTGGCCACCGCCGACGGCGAGCTCGCCATCCTGAGCGAAGTCGAGCTCGCGGTCAAAGCGGGTGAAACGCTCGCCATCACCGGTGCCTCGGGCTCTGGCAAGTCGACGCTGCTGGGCTTGCTGGCGGGACTCGACCAGCCGTCGGCGGGCGAAATCATGTTGCTTGGCCAGCGTATGGGCGACCTCGACGAGGATGCTCGTGCCCGGCTGCGCGCCGGCCGTGTCGGCTTCGTGTTCCAGTCGTTCCAGCTGTTGCCCGCGCTCACTGCGCTGGAAAACATCCTGCTGCCGCTGGAACTGGCCGGCCGCGCCGACGCGCGTGAACGCGCAACCTACTGGCTCGACCGCGTCGGCCTTGCCGCGCGCGCCGGCCACACGCCGCGCCAGCTGTCCGGCGGCGAGCAGCAGCGCGTCGCCCTCGCGCGCGCCTTCGCCACCGATCCCGAAATCGTGTTCGCCGACGAGCCCACCGGCAACCTCGACGCCGAAACCGGCGCGCGCATCATCGAACTCCTGTTCGAACTCAACGCCTCCGCCCACACCACCCTGATCCTGGTCACTCACGACGAGGCACTGGCGGGGCGCTGCCAGCGCCGGCTGCATCTGGTCGCAGGCCAGATGCGCGAGGCGGCGCTCGCATGACCTTCCTGCGGAAGGGTCGCTGCGCAGCAGCGGGGTACCCGCCGGCGTACCCTTTACGGGTGCTCCGGATCGGCCTGTGGCTGCTGCGGCGCGAACGCGCCAGCGGCGAGTGGCGGGTGCTGCTGCTGGCGCTGATCATCGGCGTCGGCAGCGTGTCCACCACCGGCTTTCTGGGCGACCGCCTCAAGCGCGCAATGAGCGAACAGGGCGCCGGCTTTCTCGGCGCCGACCTGCTCGTCACCAGCCCGCGCCCGATCGCGGACTGGCCTAGCCTTCCTATTGAAAACAGCGCGCCCGCGCTGGCAACCAGCCAGGCGCTCGAATTCGCCAGCATGGTGAGCCGTGGCGATGCCTTCCAGCTTGCCACCCTGCGCGCGGTCGACGCCGCCTATCCGGTGCGCGGGGTGGTGCGCATCGCCGACCGCCCGTTTGAACCGGGCGTCCCGCGCCCGGCGCAGCCACCGCCTGGCGCGATTTACGTCGAGCCGTCGCTGCTGCCGCTGTTGTCCGCCAGCGTCGGCGACAGCGTGCAGATCGGCGAAACCAGCTTTCGCATCGCCGGTATCGTGGCCGAAGAGCCGGGCCAGCTCGGCGGCGTGTTCGGCCTTGCCCCACGCGTGTTCCTGCGCGTCGACGAAGTCGAACGAACCCGCGTGCTGCAGCCCGGCAGCCGCCTCACCTACCTGTATCAGTTTGCGGGCGAGCCCGATCAACTCGCCGCATTCGGCGCGGCGTTGAAGCCAACGCTCGACAGCACCCAGCGCCTCATCGGTTCGCGCGAAGGCATCGAAACCCTGCGCGGCGCCTTCGCAAACGCCGACCGCTACATCCAGCTCACCGCCTTGATCAGCCTCTTGCTGTCGGTGGCCGCAATCGCCATCGCCGCCCACCATCACGCGCTGCGTCATTACGACCAGGCCGCGCTCTTGCGCTGCTTCGGCGCCACCACCGCGCAGCTGCGCTCGCTCTATGCCGTCCAGCTGCTGACGCTGGGGCTGCTGGGCAGCCTCGCTGGCGTGGCGGTCGGCGCGCTGATGCAACAGGCGCTGGCGGGGCTGATCCTGCCTGACGCCGTCACCCGGCTGCCGTCGCTTGGCCTGGCGCCGGTGGGCGTCGCCGTCGTCAGCGGCCTGTTGGCGCTGGCGGGCGCCGCCCTGCCGGCACTGATGCGCCTGATCCGGGTGCCGCCGCTACGCGTGCTGCGGCGCGACCTGCCGCCGCTGCCTGTGGCGGCGTGGCTGGGCGCCGCGGTCAGCGGATCGGCGCTGCTGGGGCTGATTGCCTGGTATGCGGGCGACGCCAAGCTGGTCGGCGTCTTCGTCGGCGCGCTGGCGGGACTGGTCGGCGTGCTGATCCTGCTGGCGCGGCTGGCGCTGGTGGCCGGCCGCGGCGTGCAGCGCATGGCCCACGGCCCGCTGCGCTTCGGCCTCGCGCAGCTGCTGCGCCACCGCTTCGACAGCACCCTGCAACTCGGCGCCTTCACCCTGGCGCTGTTCCTGGTGGCCCTGCTGGCGCTGGTGCGCAGCGATCTCATCGCCGGCTGGCAGCAGCAACTGCCGCCGCAAGCCCCCAACTTCTTTCTGGTGAACATCGCGCCGCACCAGCAGCAGGCGGTTGCCGCCTACCTGTCGCAACATCGCCTTCAGGCCTCCGCGCTCTACCCCATGGTGCGTGGCCGCCTGGTCAGCAAGAACGGCACCCCCATCGTCGAGACGCTGCCCGAGGATGCGCGCGACACCAACACCCTGCGGCGCGAGCTCAACCTCACCTGGACCGCCACCCTGCCCGCCAACAACGCCGTGCTGGCCGGACAGTGGCACGGCGAGCGCAGCGCCGCCTCAATATCGGTCGAGTCTGGGATGGCCGAGCGGCTGAATCTTGCGGTCGGCGACCAGCTCGGCTTCCAGATCGGCGACCAGACGCTCGTCGCGCGCATCACCAGCATCCGCAGCGTGAAGTGGGATTCGATGCAACCCAATTTCTTCGTCATCTTCGCCCCCGGCCAGCTCGACGCCCTGCCCGCCAGTTCCATTGCCAGCGTCTACGTGCCACCCGACGCCACCGGCGTGCTGCCCGGCTTCGTCAAGGCCTTCCCCGGCATCACCGTGCTCGCGCTCGACAAGCTCATCGCCAACATCGAAGCCGTGTTCGCGCAGATCATCGGCGCCATCCAGCTGCTGCTGGGCTTTTTGCTTGCTGCCGGCATGGCCGTTGTCGTCGCCACGCTGCTGGCCAGCCTCGACGCGCGCCAGCAGGAAGCGGTGCTGCTGCGCACCCTCGGCGCCCAGCGCGCCTACCTGGCCAAGGGGTTGTGGAGTGAATTCATCGCCCTGGGATTGCTGGCCGGGCTGCTCGCCAGCGCCTGCGCCGAAATCGCCATGGCGCTGATCGCCGATCGCCTTTTCGACCTGCCGCTGCGCCTGCACCCCTGGCTGTGGCTTGCGCTGCCGCTGGCCGGCGCGCTGCTGGTCGGCATGAGCGGCTGGCTCACCACGCGGCATATCACCCGGGTGCCGCCGATGCAGTCGATCCGCGCGCTGGGTTGAATGGCAACTGGTAGCTTTGTGCGGATCGACTATCTATAAAAGGAAACTCACTTATTCTTGAATAATGCGTAGGGTGCAATCTGTGCACCTTCAGACGTCAATCGATGCACAGAGTGCACCCTACGCCAAGCATCTCGCACGTTGCGTTTGCTCATGTATGTAAGGAGGTCATCATGCACAGAAGAAATTTCCTCGCCACGCTCGCGTTCGGGCTCTCTTTGGCCTTCCCAGCGGCCGGCCTGGCCCAGGGCAAGGTACTGATCACGTCCCCGGCTGACGGCGCCATTCTCGACGCGATGGACGAGAACCATCTGGTCTATGAAGTGGATCCCGGCCCGCGCGGCGATCACGTCCACGTTTACGTCGACAACCGGGAAATCGGGATATTACGCAAGCTCAAGGGCAGCTATTTACTGGAAAGCCTGTCATCCGGCGCGCGCAATCTCTGCGTCAAAGTGGTGAACAAGGCCCACGTGCCCGTTGGCATCGAGCAGTGCGTCAAGGTCACGGTGAAATAGGCCGTGGGGGGGGAAAACCTCGCCTACGCCCTGACCCAGGTGGTGCATAACTTCGGCGCGGCTGCCGTGCTCGGCGGTGCGCTGTTCGCGCTGTGGCCCGCATCCAGGCTGGAAAACGGGCGCAGCTTCGCCTGGCTGATCCTGATTGCCTGGGGCGCGCAAATCGCCAGCGGCGGGCTGTTCGGCCTCACCAGCCTCTACTACTACGGCGAGACGCCGGACCTGAGCAGCATTGCCATGGCGGCCCTCACCATCAAAGTGGCGGCGGCGGCGGCGGGATTCCTGCTTGCGGCCTTCTATCTCCTCCGCGGCCGGGAATGGGATCGCGTGCGCGTGAAACGCATCTTTTTGGGCCTGACTGCGCTGGGCGCCATCGCCCTGACGGCAGCGGCCTTCCTGCGCTGGTTTTCATAAGCTGCCAGGATATTGCCGGGACTGCGACCGACTGATCGCATAGATTCCGCTGCCTGCCGTCATGGTCAGCACCTGAGACTTGCGCGAGAATGCCGCATGGACGTCTTCCGCATCTTTCACCTGCAATGCGCGCGCCGCCTGCCCGCGCTGCCTGAATCCCATCCCTGCTCGCGCCTGCACGGTCATTCGTTCCGGGTCGAACTCACCGTCAGCGGCGAAGTCGATCCGGCACTTGGCTGGGTGCTCGACTTCGCCGACATCGAGGCGGCCTGGCGGCCCGTTCATGCGGCGCTCGATCATCGCACCCTCAACGACATCGCCGGGCTGGAAAACCCGACCAGCGAAAACCTGGCCGTGTGGTTATGGCAGCAGATCAAACCTGTGCTGCCCGGCTTGTCGCAGGTGAGTGTGATGGAAACGCACGATTCGGGCTGCATCTACCGCGGCTAACCGGACCCGTTCCCGACGCAGCAGCTTTTATTGGTTCGTTGAGCCGCCTCAATAGAGCGCTGTTCTTAATGGTTATCGATCCCGGATTGTCCATTGGGCACGCGAGGTGTTCAGTAGTAGGGTGCGCCGTGCGCACCATGGAGCATGGATCGGTGCGCATGGCGCACCCTACGAGCCGCATCTACCGCGGCTTGCAGCCAGGCAAACATCAAACAGGCCTACAAGCGCTGGATGCCGGCTCAAGCATGGTTGTTTTGTATCGGTTGACATATTCCAACAATCGTTAGAATATGTGAGGCATGATCCAACGACACACCAAGGACCTGCTCTATGAACAGGTCGCCCGCATCGGCAAGGCCGTCTCCAGCCCCAAGCGGCTGGAATTGCTGGAAGTTCTGGCGCAGGGCGAAAAAACCGTTGAGGCCCTGGCAGCCGAAGCCAGAATCGACATCAAGCTGGCGAGCGCGCACCTCAAGGTGCTGAAGGCGGCGCGGCTGGTCGAGGCACAGCGCGACGGGCGCTTCATCGCCTATCGCCTGTCCGGCAACGACGTGAGTGCGCTATGGGTCAACCTGCGCACGGTGGCCGAAGAGCATCTGGTCGAGCTCAAGGTGGCGATGGACCAGATTTTCGCCGCGCCGGAAAATCTCAATGCCGAAACGCGGCGCTCGCTGATGGAGAAGGCGCGACGCGGCGACGTGGTGGTGATCGACGTGCGCCCGTCTGACGAATACGCCAGCGGCCACCTGCCGTTTGCGCGCTCGATGCCGCTCGACGAGATTCTTCAGCGAATCAAGGAGCTGCCCGCCGACAAGGAAATCGTCGCCTATTGCCGCGGCCCCTTCTGCATGATGTCCGCCGAGGCCGTGGCGCTGCTGAAAGAGCACGGCTACCGCGCGCAGAAGATCGCCGACGGCACGCCGGAATGGCAGGCGGCGGGATTGCCGCTGGCCGAATCCTGAACTTTTCATAACCTTTCTCGCCAAGGAACCTTCATGAACAAAACCCTGATTTCACTGTTTGCCGGCTTCGCCCTGCTGGCCGCACCGGCCCATGCGGAAGACAGCCCCGCCGTCGTCGATGCGCTTTCCGGCTACATGGACTTCGCCGAATACAGCAGCAGCCTGATCTGGCCGGAGCAGATCCCGAAGGATGACTGGAACAAGGTCTTCATCGTCGATGCGCGCGACGCCGACCAGTTCGCCAAAGAACACATCCCCGGCGCGGTCAACATCGACTGGCGGCAGTCGGTGGCACGGCGCAGCGAACTGCCGAAAGACCGCATGGTGGTGATGTACTGCAATTCCGGCTCGCTGTCCGCGCAGGCGGTGTTCGCCCTGCGCCTGCTCGGTCACGAGAACGTGAAGGTGCTGCAGGACGGCATCGAAGGCTGGAAAGCCAAGGGCGGCTTCGAGGCCCACGCGCGCGCCAGCCAGCCCGCCGGGCACCAAAGCCCTGCCGGAAAGTGAAGCGTGGCACACCTGTTGGTTTGATTTGACCGGGAGTTGATATGGACATCCTTGTGATCCTCGCCGGCGCGGCAACCGGCATCGTGCTGGGCCTGTTCGGCAGCGGCGGCTCGATCATCGCCACCCCGGCGCTGCTCTATCTGCTCGACGTGGCGCCCAAGTCGGCCATCGCCATGAGCCTGGGCATCGTCGCGGTGACCGCCACGATCGCCGCGCTGGACAACTGGAAACGCGGCAACGTGGATGTGTCGGTGGCCGCGGTGTTCGGCCTGTTCGGCGTGGTCGGCACCTACGCCGGGGCGCGCCTCGGGGTGGTGACCCCCGTAGTCATCCAGCTCGTGGTGTTCGCCCTGGTGATGTACGCGGCGGCCTGGCGCATGCTCAAGCCGGCCCGGCTCGCCGTTCCTGCATCCGGGGGTGCAGCCATATCCGCATCCGGTGGCGCGGCCGCGCTGCCCTGCACCGGCCTGTTCTCCCCGTGCATGGCGCACATGGCCCTGCACGGCATCGGCGTCGGCGTGCTCACCGGCTTCGTCGGCGTCGGCGGCGGTTTCCTTATCGTCCCGGCTCTGGTGCTGCTCTCGCGCATCCCCATGAAGATCGCGGTCGGCACCTCGCTCGCCATCGTCGCCGTCAAGTCCTACGCGGGCTTCGCAGGCTACATGGGCGCGGTGCCCATCGACTGGGCACTGATGGGCGGCTTCACCGCCGTCACCGTGGTGGCCAGCTTCGCCGGCACCCGGATCGCGCACCGCTTTTCGCAGGACGCCCTGAAGCGCGCTTTCGCGGTGTTCCTGCTGTTCGTCGCCAGCTACATTTTGCTGAAAAGCGTCATCGGCGGATAACGATGGCTTTGCATGGTCGTGTCGTCTCCCGGCAATCGCCCGATGGCGCTTGCACCGGCCATGCCGAGGCCCGCCAACAACGAGACCGGCAGCCGGCAGCCCGTGCACGCGATCGCCGATCTCGCCCATGCCGCAGGCGCGCTGATGCCCGTCGATGCGGCCCAGGCCGTTGGCAAGGTGGCGGTGGACGTGGAGGCGCTGGGCACCGACCTGTTGACCCTGGTTGGCCACAAGTTCTACGCGCCCAAGGGCGTGGAGGGGCTAGCGCAGCCGCAGCCTTGATCGGCGCCTGGCAGTCGCTCACGGCATGAACCCTGCCGACTACGACGCCTGGTACGCCACCCCGCGTGGGCGCTGGCTCGGCGAAGCCGAATACGCGCTGGCCGCGCGCCTGCTCGCGGCGCAACAGGGCGACAGCCTGCTCGACGGCGGCTGCGGCACCGGCTGGTTCACCCGCCGCGCCGCCGCCGACGGGCTCGCCACAACGGGACTCGACCCCAATACCGCCTGGCTGGATTACGCGCACGCCCACGGCAGCCCGGCATCGAACTGGGTGGAAGGCGACGCGCGCAACCTGCCGTTTGCCGACACCAGCTTCGATCACGTGCTGTCGATCGCCGCGCTGTGTTTTGTGGACGACGAGCGCCGGGCCGTGGCCGAGGCCGTGCGGGTGGCACGCCACCGCTTCGCCATCGGCTGGCTCAACCGGAGCAGCTTGCTGTATTGGCAGAAGGGCCGGGGCGGCGGCAGCGGCGCCTATCGCGGCGCCCGCTGGCATACCGCTGGCGAAGTGCGTGCGCTGTTCTCCGGCTTACCGGTGCGCAAGCTGAAATTGCGATCGGCGATTTTTCTGCCTTCCGCCACGCGCACGGCCCGCTGCCTGGAACGGGCCATCCCTGGTGCGCTGCCATGGGGCGGGCTGCTGCTGGCAACCGGCGAAAAGGCCTGATTCGCCGCGGCGAGGACATCAACCCGGCGCGTCAGGCGTGTCCGGCGGCGCTGCTTCGGCGGGCGCAATCGGCGTGGCGAGGATCTTGTCGATGCGCCTGCCGTCGAGATCGACCACTTCCAGCCGCCAGTTTTCCCAGGTCAGCACGTCGCCGGTCTGCGGCAACTTCCCGGACAGCCACATCACCAGACCGCTCAGCGTGTGGTAGCGGCCCTTGTCTTCTTCCGGCAGGCTTTTCAGCCCCAGCCTGTCCTTCAGTTCGGGGAGGCGGATCAGGCCGTCGAGCAGCCAGGAGCCGTCCTCGCGTCGCGTCGCCCACGCCTGGTCCAGCCTGCGCGGCTTGAATTCGCCTGCAATGGCTTCCAGCACATCGTGCAGGGTGACCAGGCCGTTGATCTCGCCGTATTCGTCGACGACCAGCACCAGGTGGGTGTCGGACGCGCGGAACGTCCCCAGCAGGTCCAGGCCGCTGAGGCGTTCCGGCACGAACACGGCCGGCTGCAGCGAGCCGGTGAGGTTGGGCGGCGCGCCGGCCAGCATCGCATTGAGCAGCTGCCGGACGCTGAGGACGCCCAGCACCTCGTCGAGTCCGCCGCGGCAGACCGGGAAGCGCGTGTGCTCCGATCCGGACACGCGCCGCAGGTTATCGTCCAGCGGCAGCGCGACGTCAAGATAGACAATGTCGGCGCGCGGCACCATCAGCGACTCGACCAGACGGTCGTCGAGGCGGAACACGTTGCGCACCATCTCGCGTTCCTGCTGTTCGATCGCGCCGGAGTCCGAGCCCTCCTGCAGCAGGGCGTGGATTTCCTCCTCGATGATGTCCGTCTGATCGGGCGGACGCATGCGCAACAGGCGCAGCAGGCCATCGGTCGACAGCGACAGAAAGCGCACGAACGGCTGCACCAGCATCGCCAGCAGCTGCATCGGACGCGCCACCCGGCAGGCAATGCGCTCGGGGTCGAGCTGGGCGATGCGTTTGGGCGCCAGTTCGCCGACGACGATCGTGACATAGGTGATGATGACCACCACCAGCGCGGTCGAGGCGATGCGACTGGCTTCCGGCTCCATGCCGAAAGACTGCAGCCATAGCGCCAGCGGCCCGGCTAGGGCAGCCTCGCCGATGATGCCGTTGAGAATGGCGATCGAGGTGATGCCGACCTGCACCGTCGACAGGAAATGCGTCGGTTCGTCGTGCAGTTTCATCGCCGCCGCAGCCGAAGCGCTGCCTTCTTCGGCCAGACGCGCGAGGCGTGCGCGCCGCGCCACCACCAGCGCGATTTCCGACATGGCGAACACGCCGTTCAACACGATCAGTGCAGCGAGAAGCAGGATTTCCATGGCTTGATCCAGTCGAGGAAACTTGACGGAACGGGATGATTCATTGGCTGCTTGAGCCAAGACGCACGCCACGGAATGATGGGCGCAGCCGGCCCGGATGTCCAACGCACGCAGATAAAAAGGCGGCGCCGGTTGACGGCACCGCCTTTGCCGGCATTGCGGGAAGCGACTGAAGCCGTCTTCCTGCCCGCAGCGCTGTCATTCAGCTGTAGGCTGCGGCTTTCCTGAGCAAGGTTTCGAATTCCGCGGCCGGCACCGGTCTGCTGAAGAGATAGCCTTGCATCTCGTCGCAGTGGCGCTGCTGCAGGAAGGATTTCTGCGCCTCGGTTTCGACCCCCTCGGCGATCACCCTGAGCTGCATGTCGTGCGCCATGGAAATGATGCTCTTGGCGATCGCCGCGTCGTCCGGGTCGGTGGTGATGTCACGCACGAACGACTGGTCGATCTTCAGCGTGTCGATCGGGAAGCGCTTGAGATAGCTCAGGCTCGAATAGCCGGTTCCGAAATCGTCGATCGACAGCTTGATGCCCATCGCCTTCAGTTTGCCAAGAGTGGAGATGGTTTCTTCTACGTTCTGCATGACCAGGCTCTCGGTCAGTTCCAGTTCGAGGCAGGCAGGATCGAGCCCGGTTTCACCGAGGATGGCGGCCACCCTCTCGACCAGGTCGGGCTGCCTGAACTGCCGCGCCGAGAGGTTGACCGCGACGCTGATGGGCTTGAGCCCGGCAAGCTGCAATGCCTTGTTCTGGGCGCAGGCGGTGCGCAGCACCCATTCACCGAGCGCGACAATCAGGCCGGAGTCTTCCGCCACCGGGATGAACATGGCGGGGGAAACCAGCCCCAGCTCCGGATGCCGCCAGCGCACCAGCGCCTCCATGCCGGCGATCTCGCCGCTGCGCAGGTCGACCTGCGGCTGGTAGTGGAGCAGGAATTCGTCGCGTTCCAGCGCATGGTGAAGGCCGTTTTCCAGCACCAGCCGCTCCATCGCCCTGACGTTCATTTCGGTGGAGTAGTACTGGGCGTTGTTGCGGCCCAGTTCCTTGGCGCGGTACATGGCAGCATCGGCGTTTTTCAGCAGCGTCTGCCGATCCTCGCCATCCTTGGGATAAGACGCGATGCCAATGCTGCAGGTGATGCGCAGCGCGCGCCCGTTGATGTCGAAAGGCGCCGACATCGCCTTGAGAATTTTTTGCATGACGATCGGCACATCGTCGTCTTCCCTGATTTCCGACAGAACCAGGACAAACTCGTCGCCCCCCTGGCGCGACACGGTGTCGCCTTCGCGCACGCTGCCAGCAAGACGGGCGGCAACCTGGGTCAGCAGTGCGTCGCCGGCATCGTGGCCGAGGCTGTCGTTGATGTTCTTGAAATTGTCCAGATCGATGAACAAGACCGCCAGGCTGCGACCAATGCGGCGCGCGGAGATCAGCGCCTGGCTCAGGCGATCCTGGAACAGGTTGCGGTTGGCAAGCCCGGTCAGCGTATCGTAATTGGCTTGATATTCCAGCCGGGTCTCATGGGTCTTACGCTCGGTGATGTCGTTCTGAATGCCTACAAAATGCGTGACCTTGCCGCTTTCATCACGCACCGGCGCGATCAGCAGTTCGTTCCAGAACAGGCTGCCGTCCTTGCGGTAATTCCGCAGCACCGCATGCCCTTCGCGCTGCTCGCGGATGGCCTGGCGCAGTTCCTCAACCTCGGGCTGGTCGGTATCCTCGTTCTGCAGGAAATTGCAGTTTCGCCCCAGCGCCTCCTCCTGCGAATAGCCGGTAATACGCTCGAACGCCGGATTGGTGTAGATCAGCGGATTGCCCGGTACTTCGGCGTCGGTGATGAGGATGGCGTTGACGCTGGATTCGATGGCGCGCTCCCACATGCGCAGCTTTTCCTCCTGATGTTTGCGTTCGGTGACATCCTCCTTCACGGCGATGAAATGGGTGATCTCCCCTGCCGCGTTTTTCAATGCCGAAATCACTTCGGATTCCCAGAACAGGTCGCCACTCTTTTTCCGGTTGCGCAGCTCGCCGCGCCATTCCTCCCCCGCCTGTAAAGTTTTCCACAACTTTTGGTAGTGTTCCGCCGGAGTCAGTCCGGATTTGAGCATGCCTGGCGACTGCCCCACTGCTTCCTCCAGTGAATAGCCGGTCACCTTGGTGAAGGCTGGATTGACATACTCAATAATGCCGTTGCGGTCGGCGATGATTACCGAGTTGCCGGTTTCTTCCACCACCCGGGAAAGCTTGCGCACCTTGTCTTCTGCCAGTTTGCGTTCGGTGACGTCGTAGCAAGCCCCGATATAGCCTGCGAAATTTCCGTTCAGATCCTCATACGGCGCGCCGTTGCTCATGAGCCAGCGATATTCCCCGTCATGACGGCGCAGCCGGAACCCGATCTCATATGGCTCGCGCTTGCCGAACGCTTCCAGATAAACCGTGCGGCAGCGGTCCAGATCGTCGGGATGTACAGCCTCCGCCCAGCCATTCCCCAGTTCCTGCTCCAGCTTGCGGCCGGTAAAATCGAGCCAGGTCTTGTTGAAATAATCGCAATTCCCGTCGGCACCCGAGCGCCAGACCATGTGTGGAAAGTGCTGGAGCAGCTTGAGGTGAAAATCGCGCGACCGGGTCAGCCGCGATTCGAGTTCGATCCGCTCGCCGATATCGCGGGCAATGCTGGAAACAAAATTGACTGCACCATTCTCATCCCTGTGGGCGATGACCACCTGCGAAACGGGGATCTCCCGGCCATCGCGGCACAGCAGAGCGGTTTCTCCCAGCCAGATGCCGTCGCGCGCGGCGGTCGGCAGGGCGACCCGTGCAAGCACCGTGCCGCCCCATTCCGGGTAGCAATCCTCCAGCTTCAGGCCGGCGATGTCGTCCGTCTGGCCGATGCCGAGCATCCGGCGGCCAGCAGCATTGATGTACAGCATCCTGCCTTCGGGCGTAAAGGTGCCGACGAAATCCGGCGTGGCCTCAATGATTGTCGCCAGCCGTCCACGCGACAGCTGGGCACGGCTGCGCCCCAGGTAGGAACGAAGCATTTCTCCCAGCGACTTGACCAGCGCCTGCTCTTCCTCAAGAAAAGCGTTTTCGCCCGCCGGGCACGCGTCCAGGCGGAACGCTTCGAGCGCATCCTGACGGCCGCCGCCCCGGACAAAATCGGCAGCCAGGCGGGACGACGTCTCCCTGAATCCTGGCGTAACGAAGGTCTCGCCCTCATAAACGATCCGGACTGCAATCTTTTCCGGATTGCGGAACGCGGAGGGCAGCATCAAGACCAGTTCCTGCATCACCTCTGCCACCGGCCTGCGCTCGTCCTGCAAGATCCGGGCAGCGCGGTGCAGCGCGGTGTTGACCTTCAGGCCGATATCCAGATTGGCAATCAGCCGGCCGACCGTTTCCGCTGTCTGGTTGAAGTTTTTCGCCAGCCCCCCGATCTCGTCGCGCGACGTGAAGTCAAACCGCGCCGAATGGTCGCCCGAGGCAAACCGGCTGAACATGCGCGAAACCCCCCGTACCGGCAAGATGACCTTGTGGCGCAGGTAGAGGATGATCATCAGCATGAGTACCACCTCTGCGGCCAGGATGGCATTCACGATCAACTTCGCCTTGGAATGCGCCTTGGCCGCGGCGCGGGTCAATTCAACGACAACGTTGTCGGCGGCATCCAGCGTGGCGGCCGAATGAAAACCAAGACGGGCAAAGACAAGCGACCTGTCGACCTCTTCCGGCGAATTGCGTATCGAATCCACCACGGAACGGTACCCTTGCCAGGCTTGGTGCAAATCCCGCAAAAACCCGGGGAGATTGTTCGCCTCATCTTTGACGATCGGCGGCAGCTGCCGCACAGCAAGCCCGATCTTGTCCAGTTGCGCTTCAAATTGGGCGTACAGCCGATCAATCACCTGGCCATCCTGGCGTTTTTCCAGCCCCATCGATTGGAAGGCAATTTCCTGGCTTATATAGCGCAGGCGGCCGCTTTCATTGATGATGCTTGCAGTGTCGGCGGCCCCGTCATACAGCCGTTCGACAACGACCAGGTTCCCCACCGTGAGCGCAAAAAACAGCAAAAAGGCGATGCCAAACTTTTTGCCAAGGGAGGGGCGCAGCAACCGACTACGCAAGGCATTCCCGGCATGTTGGACCGGGATGGCGGGGTGTTGCGGAGTGGATTTATTCACCGTGCATTCTTGGCATAAACAACACCGGCTTTAGCTGGCGCAAGCCGTGGGACGCCTTTTGTCTACGTACATATGCTGATTTTCTAAATACCACGACAAGAATAATCAACTCCACATTCACAAAAAAACACCTGAAACCATTTTTTGGGCCGCCTCCATGGCGTCCGCTTTGCCCCTGTCTGCCATTACCGCGAGCATTGTTTACGCGTCCCGATGATCTGCCCTCCGGCCCGATGAAAGGGCCCTCGGACTGCCGACAAAATCCCGTCTTTTCTCAAAGGCGTGGTTTTTCTTTTTCAAAGGCTGCCGAGCTGGCCGCGGCTCGGCAACGCCTTGCCAACAATTCAGCAGAAAGCTCATGAATGATTCGCAGCGGATAGGTGGCCGAGGCGAGGTGCCAGGGCCGTATCGGAAAGCGGCTGGTTTTGACCGGGCTGCCGGTACGCTTCCTGAAGGGCGCTGTGCTATGCTGATGACCATTTTCAGGGGGTCTGCGTGGGCAAAATTCTGCTGCTCATCATTATTGGTCTGGTGGTGTATGCGCTGATCCGCAACTACCAGCGCTCGCTCAACAAACCCGCATCGGCGCAGGAACACACCGTCGAAGACATGGTGAAATGCGCGCATTGCGGGGTGAACCTGCCGCATAGCGAAGCGATTTATTCCGGCGGCGACTTCTTCTGCACCCCCGAACACAAACAACTCGGTAAAAAATGAGCGCCCCGGCGGCTGCCCTGCCCCGCCCTGCCACGCAGGGCTATTACGCGTCGCATTGGCGCAGCCTCGACTACTTCAACCTGTATCGCCTGACCCTTGCGGTGGCGCTGGTGTTCACCAGCCTGCTGTTCGACGCGTCCGACCTGTTCCGCGCCGGCGCGAGCGAGCGCTTCCAGGGCTTTGCGTATGCCTACCTGGTGATTGCGGCCTTGTTCATTCTGGGGATTCGCGCGCGCTGGCCGGGATTCCAGATCCAACTCACCGCGCACATCACCGCCGACATCGTGCTGTTGATGTTGATGATGTCGACCAGCGAGCGGCTGGCAGGCGGCATGGGACTGCTGCTGATGATTTCGATTGCTTCGGGCGGCCTGGTCGGCAGCGGCCGGCTGACCCTGCTGTACGCCGCGATGGCGTCGATCGCCGTGCTGCTGCAGCACGGCTTCAGCATTCTGGGCGGCGGCGAGAGGGTGGACAGTTTTTTCCAGGTTGGCCTGCTGTGCGCGGGCTATTTTGCCATCGGTTGGCTGGCACACGCGCTGACGCAGCGCGCGCTGCGCTCGGAAACGCTGGCCCAGCAGCAGGCGGACGAACTGGCGCTGCTGAACCGGATCAATGCGCTGGCGATCGAAAACTCCCCCGACGGCCTGCTGGCGGTGCGCGGCGATGGCGTGGTGCGCCACGCCAGCCCGCGAGCGCTGGTGTTGCTCGGCGTCACGGCGCCGGTGACGCCCGGCATCACCCGGCTGCAAGACTGCGCGCCCGAACTGGCGCGTCTGGCCCAACAGGTACACCCCCCCGGCATGGCGCCCACCCTGAGCACGCCGACGGCGCAGTTGCGGGTGCGCTGCATTCCGCTGGAGACGCCGGACGACAGCCGGGTGCTGGTACTGGAGGACCAGAGCCAGGCCGAGCAAGCGGCGCAGCGCCTGAAGCTGGCGGCGCTGGGACGGCTGACCGCCAACATCGCTCACGAAATCCGCAATCCGCTGTCGGCCATCAGCCATGCCGCACAGCTGCTGCACGAGGAAGCGCACGGCCCCGCCCAGGCCAGGCTGACCGAGATCATCGAAAACAACGCGCGGCGGCTTGACCGGCTGGTGGAGGAGGTGCTGACGCTCAATCGGCGCGACCGCCTCAACCCGGTCAACTTCGACGCCGCGGCGCTCACCGCCCTGATCGACGATCTGCGGCAGACTGAAGAAATCCCGGCCGCCGCCGTCATAGTCAGCATGACTGAACCCGTGCACTTTCAATTCGACCCCGACCACCTGCGCCAGATCGTGTGGAATCTCTTGCGCAACGCCTGGCGATACAGCCGCAAGCAGGCGGGCAGCATCCGCTTCCGCACGCAGGTGACGGACGACGGCGTGCAGTTCGAAATCGAGGACGACGGGCCGGGATTGTCGCCGGAACATCAGGGCAAGCTGTTCGAGCCATTTTTCACCACCGATGCGCAGGGCACCGGGCTCGGGCTGTTCCTCGCACGCGAGCTGGCCGAGGCCAACCACGCGGCGCTGGCCTACGTGCCCTGGGCAGACGGCGCGCGCTTCCGCCTCAGCCTGCGCGGGGGCGAGTGAGCATGGCCGCTTCCCCGCGCATTCTGCTGGTAGATGACGAGTCCGACCTGCTCGACCTGATGGAGCTGACGCTGGTCAAGATGGGGCTGGAAACCGACCGTGCCGCCAGCGTCGCCGAAGCACAGGTCCGGCTGGCGCAGACGCACTACGACCTCTGCCTCACCGACATGCGACTGGGGGATGGCGAAGGGCTGGAGGTGATCGCCGCCGCCAGCGCGTTGCCAGCGCCGGTGCCGGTAGCGGTCATCACCGCGTACGGCAATGCCGGCAATGCGGTGGCCGCGCTGAAGGCAGGCGCGTTCGATTACCTGGCCAAGCCGGTGGCGCTCGACCAGCTGCGCGCGCTGGTCAAGTCCGCGCTGAAAATCCCGGAGACCGCGCAGGCGAACGGCACCGCGCACGATCTGATCGGCCAGTCCGCCACCATGCAGGACATCCGCGCACGCATCGCCAAGCTCGCCCGCACCCAGGCGCCGGTGCACATCGCCGGCGAATCGGGCAGCGGCAAGGAGCTCGCGGCGCGGCTGATCCACCGTCTCGGCAACCGCGCCGACAAGCCCTTCGTCGCGGTCAACTGCGGCGCCATTCCCGAGACGCTGATGGAAAGCGAGTTTTTCGGTTATCGCAAAGGCGCGTTCACCGGCGCCGACGCCGACCGCAACGGTTTTTTCCAGGCGGCCGACGGCGGCACCCTGTTTCTCGACGAGGTGGCCGATCTGCCGCTGTCGATGCAGGTGAAACTGTTGCGCGTGCTGCAGGAAAAGAAGGTGCGCAAGATCGGCGCCACGGTCGAAGAGCCGGTCGACGTGCGCATCGTCAGCGCCACCCACCAGAACCTCGCCGCGCTGGTCGAATCCGGACGCTTCCGCCAGGATTTGTATTACCGGCTGAACGTCATCGATCTGGTGATGCCCAGCCTACGCGAGCGCGTCGAGGACATCCCGGAAATGGCGCGCTTTCTGCTCGACAAGCTGGGCGGCAGCGACGTCAAGCTGGATCGCGACGCCGAAAAGGCACTCTGCGCCTATGCCTTCCCCGGAAACGTGCGCGAACTGGAAAACACCCTGGAGCGGGCGCTGGCACTGTGCGAAAACCGGCGCATCAGCGCGGCCGATCTCAGCCTTGCCCCCGCCCTGCCCGTCACCAATGGCGCGCCCGGCAGCAAATACCCGTTGCAGGATCACCTCGACCAGATGGAGCGCACCGCCATCCTCGAAGCGCTGGAGCAGACACGCCACAACAAGACCGCCGCCGCCCGCGTCCTCGGCGTCACCTTCCGCAGCCTGCGCTACCGGCTGGAGCGCCTGGGGATCGAGTAGTGTTGCCTTGTCCCGCACAATAAAAAACCCGCTAAATGCGGGTTTTTTATTGTGTTAGTGGTGCCGCTTGTCGGAATCGAACTGACGACCTACCGCTTACAAGGCGGTTGCTCTACCAACTGAGCTAAAGCGGCGACGGGCGACATTATAACGATGCCGCGCGATGGATTGAGCGATTAATTACTTGACGACTTTGAGCGAGGGTCTGCCCTTGGGAGGGGGGGGCGGCGGCTCGTCAGCCTGGGTAGACGGAGCCTGATCGGGCGGCTCGGGCGTGTCGACGGGTTCGAAATGCAGGCCCTGGCCGTTTTCGCGCGCGAAGATGGCCATGACCCGATCCACTGGAATGGAAATCTCGTGCGAGACGCCGCCGAAGCGTGAGGAAAACTGGATCCAGTCGTTGTCCAGGGTGAGGTTTCGCGTCGCGCCTGCGCTGATGTTGAGCACGATCTGGCCGTCCTTGACGAAGCCTTGCGGCACGCGGGTGCGGCCATCCACCGCAACCAGGAGTTGCGGGGTATGGCCCGCATCCGTACACCATTCATACAGCGCACGGATCAAATACGGCTTGGTTGAAATCTCGGCCACCAGCCTGCCTTACTTGCGCAATGCCTTTTCGGTGGGCGTCAGCGCGCTGATGAAAGCAGGACGGCTGAACAGGCGCTCGCGGTACTTGAGCACCGGCGCGGCCACCTTCGGCAGTTCGATGCCGTAATGCTCGAGGCGCCACAGCAGCGGGGCGATCGCCACGTCCAGCATGGAGAACTCGTCGTTCATCAGGTATTTCTGCTTGGTGAGGATGGGCGTGAGCTGTGACAGGCTGTCACGGATTTCCGCGCGCGCCTTGTCCGACGACTTGCCGAGGCCGTGCTCAAGCGTGTTGACGTGGGTGAACAGGTCGTGCTCGAAGTTGAACAGCACCAGCCGCGCACGCGCGCGCATGACGGGATCCGGCGGCATCAGTTGCGGATGCGGAAAGCGCTCGTCGATGTACTCATTGATGATGTTGGACTCGGTCAGGATCAGGTCGCGTTCGACCAGCACCGGCATCTTGCCGCCGGGGCTGATGCTGGCGATTTCTTCCGGCTTGTTGTGCATGTCGACATCGATGATTTCGAAGTCCATGTCTTTTTCGTACAGGACAATGCGGCAGCGGTGGCTGTATGGGCAGGTACTGCCGGAATACAAGGTCATCATGGCGGGGGCTCCCTAAGGTGTTGCGTGTATTGGATACGTAAAATGCCAACAGCCGGACACAGTCCGGCTGTTGGCAGAAGGCGCGACCCGGATCAGTGGATGTGTTTCCAGAATTCCTTCTTCAGATAATAGGCCACGACGAAGAAAACAGAGAGGAAAATCAGGACGATGATGCCAAGCTGCTTGCGCTGAAGCTGGGCGGGCTCGCCCATCCACACCAGGTAGTTGACCAGATCGCCGACCATGGCATCGTACTCGGCCAAGGCCATGCTGCCGGGCTTGACCAGTTCGAGCCGCTCGATCACTTGATGGCCGCCTTCCGTCTTGAAGCGTGGCGCCATTTCACCCTGCAGATCCGACATCACGTGCGGCATGCCCACCTTGTCGAACACGGTGTTGTTCCAGCCGGTGACGGTCGAACCATCCCGGTAGAAGCTGCGCAGGTAGGTGTACAGATAGTCGGCGCCGCGAGCACGGGAGATCACGCTGAGGTCGGGCGGGGCGGCGCCGAACCAGGCCTTGGCGTCTGTATTGGCCATGGCGACATTCATGGGTTCACCCGGCTTTTCGGCGGCGAACATCAGATTGTCCTTGATCTGGTCTTCGGTCAGGCCGATGTCCTGCATGCGCGAGTAGCGCATGGCACTGGCGCTGTGGCAGTTAAGACAGTAGTTCACGAACACGCGGGCGCCGCGCTGCAGGGAATCCTGATCGGCCAGGTTGACCGGCGCCTTGTCCAGATGGATGCTGGCGCCGGCCGCAAAGGCTGCGACGGGGGCTACCGCCAGCAGGAAAAGAAAGTTCTTCAAGCGTTTCATTTAGCCAGTCACCCTTTCCGGTTCCGGTTTGGTTTTGTCAATCGATGTGTACCACGGCATCAACAGGAAAAACAGGAAGTAGATCACCGAGAAGATCCGGGCAAAAGTCGTCGCCACCGGGGAGACCGGCAGCAGCCCCAGATAGCCGAGGCCGATGAAAGACACGACGAACAGGGCCAGCATGATCTTGTAGATTGGACCGCGATAGCGGATCGACTTGACCTTGCTGCGATCGAGCCAGGGCAGGAAGAACAGCACGACGATCGACATGCCCATCGCCACCACGCCGGGGAACTGCGAGCCGAACAGTGGCGGCACCGCGCGCAGGATCGCGTAGAACGGGGTGAAGTACCACAGTGGCGCGATATGCAGCGGCGTCTGCAGCGGATTGGCCGGAACGAAGTTGGCCTGTTCGAGGAAGTAGCCGCCCATTTCAGGCGCGAAGAACACAATCGCCGAGAACACCATCAGGAAGACGATGACACCGACAATGTCCTTCACCGTGTAGTAGGGGTGGAAGGGAATGCCGTCGAGCGGAATATGCGTCACCGGGTCTTTGTGCTTCTTGATTTCGATGCCGTCCGGGTTGTTGGAGCCGACTTCGTGCAGCGCCACCAGGTGCACCACGACCAGCGCGAGCAGCACCAGCGGCAGGGCGATGACATGGAAGGCGAAGAAACGGTTCAACGTGGCGTCGGAAATCACGTAGTCGCCGCGAATCCAGATCGACAGATCCTCACCGATGAAGGGCACGGCGGCGAACAGGTTGACGATCACCTGCGCACCCCAGTACGACATCTGGCCCCACGGCAGCAGGTAACCGAGGAAAGCTTCGGCCATCAGCGCCAGATAGATCAGCACGCCAAATATCCAGATCAGCTCGCGCGGCTTGCGGTAGGAACCGTACATCAGGCCGCGGAACATATGCAGGTAGACGACGACGAAAAACATCGCGGCGCCGGTTGAGTGCATGTAGCGGATCAGCCAGCCCCACTCGACGTCGCGCATGATGTACTCGACGGACATGAAGGCGAGCGCCGCGTCCGGCTTGTAGTTCATGGTGAGGAAAATGCCGGTGACGATCTGGATCACCAGCACCAGCATCGCGAGCGAGCCGAAGAAATACCAGAAATTGAAGTTCTTGGGTGCGTAGTACTCGGACAGGTGCGCCTTGTAGGTCGAGGTGAGGGGGAATCGGTCGTCGACCCAACCCATCATTTTTTGCAGGGCAGACATTTATTTAAGCTCCTTTTGCGTCTACACCGATCAGCAATCTGGCATCGCTGAGGTATTGATGAGGCGGAATCACCAGATTGGTCGGGGCCGGCGCACCCTTGAATACGCGCCCGGCAAGGTCGAAACGCGAGCCGTGGCAGGGGCAGAAGAAGCCGCCCGGCCAGTCGCCGCCGAGATCGGCCGCGCCGATTTCACTGCGGAAGGTGGGCGAGCACCCGAGGTGGGTACAGATGCCGACCGCCACCAGGTATTCCGGCTTGATCGAACGGGCCACATTCTTGGCGTAGTCGGGCTGCTGCGGCATTTCGCTGCCGGGGTCGGCCAGCTGATCGTCGTGCTTGCCCAGCAGGTCGAGCATTTCCGGGGTGCGGTTGACGATCCACACCGGCTTGCCGCGCCACTCGACCGTCAGCAGCATGCCCGGCTCGATCTTGTCGATATCCACTTCCACCGGTGCGCCTGCTGCCCTGGCGCGCGCGCTGGGCATCATGCTCATCACCAACGGCACTGCCACGCCTGCCGCCGCAACCCCGCCCAGAGCGCTGGTCGCGGCGATCAGGAATTTTCGTTTACGTGCGTCCACTTTTTGCCCATCGACTTCCTGGTTCATGTTTACCTGACCTGAACGTGTTTCGATAAAGACGACATTCTAATCAATTTTTCGCACTTACTGGAAGCCCCCGCGTGGCATGGACGCTGTGCACCGCCCCCCTAGGGTATAATAACGCGTGGCGGAACTACGCCAAGTCCATGAATTCAATCAACATGCGCAAACTCTGGTTGCTTTTCGCCCAATCCACCACGGTGGCACTGGGCGTGCTGTTCATCATCGCCCTGTTCAAGCCCGATCTCCTGGGCTGGCAGCGGCAGCAGCCGGGCCTCACCATCCAGCAGGCGCCGCAACCCGCGGCGAACGCGGTCTCTGTGAGCGCATCTTTCGCCCCGGCAGCGCAAAAAGTGATCCCGTCGGTGGTCAACGTCTTTACCCAGCAAAAGGTACGCACGCCGGCTCATCCCGCGCTGCAGGACCCGATCTTCCGCTATTTCTTTGGCGACCGACTGGATGAGCGCCCGCGCGAAGTGTCCAACCTCGGGTCGGGGGTGATCGTCAGTTCCAACGGCTACATTCTCACCAACCACCACGTGGTCGCAGCCGCCGACGAAATCCAGGTGGCGCTGGCAAACGGCCAGACCCTGCCGGCGCGCGTGGTGGGCGCCGACCCCGAAACCGATCTGGCGGTGCTGAAAATCGAGGCCGGCGACCTGCCTGCGATCACCTTCGCCCAGCTCGACAGCCTTAAGGTGGGCGACTGGGTGCTTGCAGTGGGCAATCCGTTCGGCGTCGGCCAGACCGTCACCGCAGGCATCGTCAGCGCGCTCGGCCGCACCCATCTCGGCATCAACACCTTCGAGAACTTCATCCAGACCGACGCCGCCATCAACCCGGGCAACTCGGGCGGTGCGCTGGTCGATGTCTCAGGCCACCTGGTCGGGGTCAACAGCGCGATCTATTCACGCACCGGCGGCTCGCAAGGCATCGGCTTTGCCATTCCGGTCAGCATCGCGCGCCAGATTATGGAACAGATCATCAAGTCCGGCAGCGTGACGCGCGGCTGGGTCGGCATCGAAGTGCAGGACATCACGCCCGAACTGGCCGAATCCTTCAACCTGAAGAACGTCGATGGCGCCCTGATCGCAGGCGTGCTGAAAGGCGGCCCGGCCGACGCTGGCGGCATCCGTCCGGGCGATATTTTGCTGGCGGTCAACGGCAACAAGGTGTCCAACTCTGCCTCGTTGCTGAACCTGATCGCCGCGTTGAAGCCGGGCGATGTCACCCGCCTCACGGTAGCGCGCAAGCAGCAATCGCTGGACCTGAAAATCCAGGTCGGGCGGCGCCCCCTACAGCGCACGCTGGAGCCGGCGCTTGAACCCGAGGCGCTCGAACCCGAATTGAACTAAAAATCCGTTGGGCCGCGCGAGCGCGGCCTGCATGCCGGAAGACACATTCAAGCCCCCCCCCGCCGGACGCGGGCTGACTGCGCACCCCCCTGAACGCATCACGCGTCCGGCGGCACCTCCGTCAACACGCGGACGCGGGTGGGGTATGCATACGCATCCTGCTCCATTGCCGGCACGCGCCAGCCGGCGGCAGTGCGTGCCAGCCGCTGCAGCGCGGGGTCGCGCAGGCGGAGGCTGGCCAGAATCAACACATCGGATGGCGAATACAGCGCACCATCCGCCAGCGCCGGTTCGGCCTGCAGGGTGGCCAGCAGCGGCCGCGCTTCATGTTTCCACCCCTTCTCGCTCCAGAACCGTTGCCAGGCAACCTGCGCGAGTTGTCGCGCCTGCTCGCGCGACGGGCCATTGCCGGTGGCGTCGGCATGGTCGAGCAGGCCCTGCACGACATAGGCGTAATCCTCCAATTCGGCCTCCGGCAGCACCTTCCCGCGCGCCATCGCCTTCAACAAGCGGCCGTCCCTGACCAGCCGCGTCAGCAGGAATTGCTGCAGGCGGTCGGCGCGCAGGCGGTAGGCCGGATCGAGCTGAATGGCCTGACTGAACGCCGACAGCGCCAGGCCATTGAGGCCGGCGTTCAGCTTGTCGTCCTTAGGCAGGCTGCGGGCCTGGCGCACGGGACGCAGGATGCGCGCGGCGGCGGCCAGCAGCCGGCGCTCGTCGGCCGTCGGCGTGCGGTATTCCGCAGGCAGATAGCCGTGATCGAAGTTGCGCGGCGCATCGAGTCGCCACACCCGACGCGCCGCAGCGAGAGCTTCCGGCGCCAGGCGCCGCTTCAGTTCATCAGGTTCCCACAGATAGGCCGCGCCTTCCCGGCCGGCGGCGTCCACCGCCGACGTGCTGCTGTAGAGGCCGCCGCTCGGGTCAAGTAATTCGTCCTGCATGAAACCTAGCGTGCCGCGCGCAATCTCGCGGTAACGCGGCTGCCCCAGCACGCCGGCGGCGCGCAGGTAGAGCACGGCCAGATGCGCGTTGTCGTACAGCATTTTCTCGAAATGCGGCGTGTCCCAGCCCGGGTCGGTGGTGTAGCGAAAGAATCCGCCGCCGATAGGGTCGTGCAGCCCGCGCGCCGCCATCTGGTCGAAGCTCAGACGCAGAAATCCGGCCAGCTTGGCGTCCGGCTGCCGCGCCTGGCGCTCCAGCAAGGCATGCAGTTGCGGCGCCATGGGAAACTTGCTGACCTGGCCGAAACCACCGTGCAGCATGTCGGCTTCCTGCCACACGCCGGCGATGAACTGCTCCCAGGCGCCGGCGGCGCGGACGGCCGTCAGCGGCGCGCGGCTGGGCGGCAACGCGGGCGGCGGCGCTGCCCGCTGCGCCAGCTGGCGTATGCCAGCGGGATCCGCCGCCCAGCGCTCGGCGAGATGGCTCAACAGTTTGCGAAAATCGTCCGGCGGCGCATACAGCGCGACAAACGCCGGGAAACCCTCGGGCGTGACGAAGGCATTGAGCGGCCAGCCGGCGACGCCGTTGAGCTGAGCCGAGAAGGTCTGCAAGCCGTCGTCCAGCCCGCTGTTGAGCTCGCGGTCGACCTTGACCGGGATGAAATCGCGGTTGAGCCGTGCGGCAATCTGCGCGTTCTTGTAGCTTTCGCGCTGCATGACGTGACACCAGTGGCAGGCGAAGTAGCCCACCGACACGAACAGCAGCTTGTTTTCGCGCTTGGCGCGGGCGACGGTGGCGGCATTCCATTCCTGCCAGGCCACCGGGTCGCTGCCATGCAGCGCAAGATAGGGCGAAGGGTGGTTGACCAGCTGGTTGACCGGAGCGGCCGCAACCGCAACCGGCAGCAGCAGGCTCAACAGCAGGATGGCGAATACTGTGCTGCGCTCAAACCCTGACATAGGTCCAGCCTTGCTGGAGCCGGGTGACGATTTCGCCGATGGCGGTGGGTGCAGTCTTGGTCGCGGGAAGCAGGACGACGGTTTCGCCATCGTTGGCGAAACGGGCAATGGACTGCCCGCACGCCACCCAATGCAGGTTGGCATGGCGCTGCTTCATGCGCGCCATGCGCGCCGCATGGGGGCTGACCCCGGCGCGCAGCAGGTCGATGCCACGGCTGTTGGCAATGACTTCGAGTTGCATCGCCCGGCCCTGCTGTTCCGCTTCGTCGAGCAGCCGCTCGGCCTGATCCAGCACCGTCCGCATCTTGTCGGGCGCGGCACTGTCGAGGTGCAGCAGGATCCGATTCGGGTCGGCCGCGCGTGCCAGGCTGACCGCCTGAAAGCCGCCGACGACGGCGGCCGGAACGGTGGCCACCGCTTGCGGCTCCAGCCCGCGCAAGGCCCAACCGCCGCTCAATCCTGCAACCAGGACGAGACAGCCGTACGCGCAGCGCTGCATGAACTGGCGCCGGGGCGCCCCACCCGGTTGCCGGCCGGCGGCAACCGGCGGTTCGGCATACGCCAGCCGCACCATGCTCTGCAGACTACGCAATGCGCAGACACGCTGCGCCAGATCCTTGTCGTCACGGATGCGGGCGATGAGCGCTTCGCTCTCGGCCACGTCGAGTTCGCCATCGACAAAGGCATGCAGGGTCTCATCCGAAACAACGAGGTTCATTTCACGCTCCTCAACAGGGCCCTGGCCGCAGGCTGCTGCGTCGCAGGATCCAGCAAAACTTTCAGGCTTGCGCGCGCGCGCGACAGGCGACTCATCACCGTGCCCACCGGAATATCCAAAATCCCGGCCACTTCGGCATAGCCAAATTCTTCCAGGTCGACCAGCGTCAGCACCTGGCGCTGCCCCAGCGGCAGGCGCGCCACCGCGGCCCGCACGCAGGCGATCACCTCCTGGCGATTGCAACAAGCGTCGGGCGCCTCGGCACCGGATTCGAGTTCATCGTAGAGGTCGTCGACATCGTCGAAGTCGCGCCGGCTGCGCAGGTGATCGAGCCAGCAGTGATTCATGATCGACACCATCCAGCCCTTCAGCGCCGCCTCGTCGCGCAGCTGGGCACGGCGCGCCCAGGCCTTCGACAGAGCCTCCTGCACCAGATCGTCGGCCAGTGCCGGATCGTGGCACCAGGCGTAGGCGATGCGGTAGAGCAGCGGGCGCTGCGCCTCGATTCCGGAGCGAAACGGGCCAAACAGGAAGCGGCTGATCATGGTCATGTGGGTAAGACGGGGCGAGTGGTTCATTTATTCCATAAAAAATCACCCACCGGAATGGAATAAGCGTGCCAGACGACGCGTCTTATCCATAGGGCCGATAGTAATTAAGCCGGCTTATCGATAACTGTTCAGGAGACCCACCATGATTCGCACCCTCACCCCTCTGCTTGCCGCTCTGCTGCTGGCGAACTCGCCCATGATCCACGCTGCTCCGGCAGCGGGGGCTGCAGCCCCCGCTGCCGCGGCTGCCGCGGCTGCGGAAGAAAAAGTGGTCTACCACATCAATGACGCCTCGCTTGCCCGCGTCGCCATGCGCAACATCCAGAACCACATCACGGCCAGCCCCGATGCCAAGATCGTGGTGGTGACCCACGGCAAGGGCATCGATTTTCTACTCAACGACGCCAAGGATGAAAAAGGCGAGTCCTATCAGACCCAGGTGGCCGGTCTCAAGGAAAGAGGCGTCGATTTTCGCGTCTGCCGCAACACCCTCAAGGGGCGCAAGCTGGACGACAGCGCCGTGATGATGGATGCCACGGTGGTGCCGTCCGGCGTGGCCGAGATCGGCAGGCTGCAGGCCAAAGAAGGCTTCGTCTACCTGAAGCCCTAAAGGACTCCGATCCACTACGTGCTAAAGCGCGTGTGGAATCGTATGCCCTAAAGGACTCCGATCCGTGCGCGCGCCAATGCGCGCATGGGTTCCATCTCCTGAATCACTCCTTAATGCCCCTCCGGAGAAGGGGGCGGGAGCTTTTTTGGCCCGAAAAAACGGGACCCACATGAATCAAGAAACACGGTAGGTGCTGTTTGGCCGCCGCTTTAGCCCTGGCTGTACCTGTCCATCTATCGGAGGCAAGCAATGCTTAACTTTTTTCGATCCGCCCTTCTCGTCATGTCTTCTCTTCTGTTCGTCCCGGCCCCTGCCCTGGCAGCAGCTCAGAGCCTGGCTGAATACAAATATGTCCTTCACATCAGCGACATGGATCCGTCCAAGCAGGAACTCATCCTGAACAATGCCCGAAACCTGCTGGAAGCCTACCCGCCGGGCGATGTGGAAGTCGAAATCGTTGCCTATGGACCCGGCCTGCGCCTGATGTTTGCCGAGAACGTCAACGCCCAGCGCCTTGATTCGCTATCCCAGAGCGGCGTGAAATTCACCGCATGCGGCAACACCCTCAAGGGCATGGCGAAGCTACTCGGGGAAGAGCCGAAGCTGAATCCGGCTGCCAACGTGGTGCCCGGCGGCATCGTGCGCATCGGCGAACTGGTCAAGCAGGGTTACATCTACGTCAAACCCTGACACCCGGAATGGGAATTACGGGGCTTTTTGCAGGGGCACAAACCCTGCCGGACTTACTTGAAACCAAATAGAGGAGCAATAAATTGGGAGAGAACAAACAACTCAAGCGCGCACTGATCAGCGCAGCCTGCACCCTGGCTTTCGCCGCCGCAGGCACGTCCCATGCGGCCAACTGGCTGATGCTGCAGGGCACCGAAGATCCAGCATCCGCTGCACGCGCCAATGTGTGGGGATTTATCCAGGCCAAATACGAGAAGGACTTCAGCGATGCCAATGCCTTAGGACAATACGTACCCCCCAAACTGCTTGGGCCTGAACTCGAAGCTCAGGACGGTTTCAACATCAACCGTGCCCGTATCGGCGTCCGCGGTACCGGCTTCCCGCTCGACAGCCGGATCAATTATTTCGTCCTGCTCGAAATGGGCAACAATGGCATCACGCATGGTGGCGGCGCCTTTGCCAAAATGTCCGACGCCAGTGTCACGCTGAATTACATTCCGGGTGCCCGCATTCGCGCCGGCCTGTTCAAAACCCCAGGCTCCGAAGAAGGCCTGCAGGCAATTCATGTGTTCGACTACATCAACTTCAGCGAAGCGGCTAACGGCCTGCTGCTGGAGCGCTTCCCGAACAAGGGCTTCACCGACTGCACCGGCACCATCGCTCCATGCAACGCGGCCACAGGCAACGTTGGCCCGTATACCGAGGCCCAGCTTCAGGGTGGCGCCGGTCTGAACCGATTCGACAGTCCGATTGGCGCATTCCGCGATGTGGGGGTGCAGGTGTTCGACGCGTTCGACGTCGGCAACGACTGGGAAGTCTCCTATGCCGCGATGGTCGGCAACGGCAACGGCATCGAGTTCAGCAACAGCGATGGCGAATACGACACCTATCTCTACTTCTCGGCCGAGAAGAAGTACGGTGGCAAGGGGCCCAAGGCCGAAGGGCTGAAGTTCTTCGCCTGGGGTCAACAGGGGAAGCGCCTGCTTGATCTGACGAACGACACAACGGCCAACGCCCAATCCTACGACCGGGATCGCGCTGGACTAGGCTTCAAGTTCATGAAGAAGCCCTTCCGCGTGACGGCCGAGTACATCACGGCGGATGGCATGATCTGGAGCGGGCCGGACAAGCCAAATTTCTACTTCACCCAAATAGCGCACGGCAACGGCGCCGATGCCAAATCCAGTGGCTGGTATGTGGAGGGCGGCTGGTATATCCCCAAAACCAAGTTCGAGCTCGATGCCCGCTTCGACACCATGACCCGGCTTGAGAACCGCATAAACGAGCACCAGTTCGACAAGTGGACCCTGGGCATGCAGTACCATTTCAACCCCAAGACCCGCGTCACGCTCAACTACGAGATCCGCGACTTCGAGTGCACGGTTGCAGGGGCTGTCTGCACAGCCGTCAACAACAACCTGAAAGGGGTGAATGACAAGGTCGGCGTGCAGCTGACCGCAATTTTCTAAGCAGAAAATCAGTTTTTGTATGGGTCTCCTCATGCCCACCAGGTCAAACTGGTGGGTTTTTTGCGAATAGACCAGGTCAGGCGTGTCGCTCAGCCACCGATGTTCGACAACGCCACAACACTTTTCCATGAAAGGAACGCAATGCGCTTATTTCATTCACCCGGCATTAAGTGGCTGGGGCTGCTGGCGGCCGCGAGCCTGCTCTCCGGCTGTGCCGGTACGGGCGACAGCAGCGCCCAGAGCGGGCGCATCAGGATCACCTCCGAACCCGCCGGCGCCATCGCCTATGCGGACGGCGCCGAACTTGGCGCGACACCACTGGCGATCGCGCCCGGCAACCACTTCCGCTCGGGCTTCGTGGGGTTTTCCTACCGCTACGTCGGCAAGCTCTCGATCAGGAAACCCGGTTGCGAGACCTGGTCGACCGAAGTCAATGATGCGATTTTGTCGAAGGACATACACGCCAGGCTGAGGTGCGACCCGAATCACCAGCCCGCCGCCCCCTCACCCGTGCAACCCGCCGGCACAGAGACCGGCGATCAACCCATCGAACGGCTGGAGCGCATTGAAGCGCTGCGCAGGAAAGGGCTGATCAGCGAGGAGGAATACAAGCGCCTACGCGCCCGCATTATCGAGAAACTCTGACGCGCTGCCCCCATCAAGCAAACGGCCATCAGGCCGTTGTGCTTATGCGCTGCGGATGAAATGCTCGCGGTAATACTTCATTTCGTCGATGGACTCGTAGATGTCGGCCAGCGCCTCGTGCTTGTTGGACTTCTTGAACGCTTCGGAAAGTCCGGGCCGCCAGCGCTTGGCCAGCTCCTTCAGGGTGCTGACGTCGAGGTTGCGGTAGTGGAAGAACGCTTCCAGTTGCGGCATGCAGCGCGCCATGAAGCGGCGGTCCTGGCAAATCGAATTGCCGCACATCGGCGAAGTCCTGGCCGGCACGTGCTGTTTCACGAACTCAAGCATCTGCGCCTCGGCGTCAGCCTCGTTCAGCTGCGAAGCCCTGACGCGGTCGATCAGCCCCGATTTGGCGTGCGTGCCCTTGTTCCAGCTGTCCATCGCATTCATGACCTCGTCGGGTTGATGGACCGCCAGCACCGGACCTTCGGCCACGGTATTGAGGTCGGCATCGGTAACGACGATGGCGATTTCGATGATGCAGTCGTTCTCCGGCGACAAGCCGGTCATTTCCATGTCGAGCCAGAGCAGGTGCGTGGGGTTCAGAGCCATATCAAGGTTCCTTGCGAAAAACAGGCTGTCATTTTCGCACACGACGTACCAGGCGCTGGCGCAATTGCGGTCCTGTGACCATAATGTTGGCAATACCAGAGGAATCCCATCATGATCATGAAAACCCTGACCGCCCTGTTCTGTAGCGTACTGCTGGTTGGCGGCGCCCACGCCGCAGCGGTTGCCAAAAGCGACTCCGATGCCGGCAAAATCCTGCACGACAAGGCCTGCACCAGTTGCCACGTCCGCATGTTCGGCGGCGACGGCAGCAAGATCTACACCCGCGCCGACCGCAAGACCAAAACCGCGCAGCAGCTCGCCGCCCGCATTTCCGGCTGCAACGCCAACACGGGCGCCGGCTGGTTCCCGGAGGACGAGGCGCACGTCGCCGCCTACCTCAATAAGCAGTACTACAAGTTCAAGTAAGGCTCATTCAAACGAGGAATGCCATGACCACCGTCGTAGAAGAACTCGTCCGCAAGAAGTGCGCGCCCTGCGAGGGCGGCGTCGCGCCGCTGACCGATGCGCAGATTGCGCCGCTGCTGAAGGGCCTGTCCGGCTGGCAGCGCGAGGCTGAAAAAATCGTCAAGGAATACAAGTTCAAGGACCACTACCAGGCCCAGGCCTTCACCAATGCGGTAATGTGGGTGTCGCACCGCGAGGACCATCACCCCTACCTGCTGGTGGGCTACAACACCGTCAAGGTCGAGTACTGGACGCACGCCATCGGCGGGCTTTCCGAAAACGATTTCATCTGTGCGGCCAAGGTCGATACGCTTCTTGAGATTTGAGCCTCAAGTCGCCCCCGCGTTGATCCGTTTAGAGTTCTTTTTTTTCGCGCATAAAGGACCGGCCTGATCATGGACTGGATGGAAATCATCGGTGCCCACGTGATGTGGAAACAGCGCCTGACCAGCTTTCTCGCTGGCGAAAGTACGGAAAACCTCGATCCTGAAACGATCCGGTTGGACGATCGTTGCGCCCTGGGCAAGTGGCTTTATGGCGAAGGCAGCGCCATGTCTGAATTGCCACGGTATGAGGAAGTGCGCGGCCTGCACGCCCAGTTCCATCAATATGCGGCAAACGTGGTCAACCTGCACCTGGCCGGCAATTCGGCCGAGGCCGAAAAACTGCTGCAAGGCGACTACTCCAGGCTATCCGAAAAACTCAAACACCGGGTTATCGGCCTGTCGCAGCAGGTGAAATCGGCTTCCAACGGAATCCCGCCATTCTGAACACCCTGACCGGGCAGGTCGTCGCCGCTTTCAGCCGCCGTTTCATCGTCGCGACCGCCAGCGGCGAACTGCCCTGCCAGGTCAAGGGCCGGCAGTTGCGCGTGGTGTGCGGCGACCAGGTCGAAGTCCGGCGCGACGGCGATGCCGGCGTGATCGAGGCCGTGCTGCCGCGCGCCAGCCTGCTCTACCGCTCCGACGCCTTCAAGTCCAAGGCCATTGCCGCCAACGTCACCCAGCTTGCCGTGGTAGTCGCCGCGCGGCCGAGCTTTTCGATGGAATTGGTGCAGCGCTGCATCCTCACCGCCGAGGACCAGGACATCGCCAGCCTGCTGATCCTCAACAAATCGGACCTGCCGGAAACGCCGGCTGCGCTGGAACGCCTCGGCCTGCTCACCCGCATCGGCTATCCGCTCGTCATGCTGTCGGCGCTGACCGACGTGGCGCCGCTGCGCCCGGCCCTGCACGGTCACACCACGCTCTTGATCGGGCAGTCCGGAATGGGCAAGTCGACCCTCATCAACGCGCTTTTTCCGGGCGCCGACGTGGTGACCGCTGAGTATTCCGAGGCGCTCGACAGCGGGCGCCACACCACCACCCACACTCGCCTGCACCGGCTGGACGCCGACTCGGCGGTGATTGATTCGCCCGGCCTGCAGGAATTTGCCCTGCAGCACATGGATGCCGGTGCACTGGCGCATGGCTTCGTCGAGTTCCGCCCGTTTCTGGGACAGTGCCGCTTCCGCGACTGTAAGCACGAGACCGAGCCGGGCTGCCGGCTGCAGGAAGCGGCCGCCGCGGGCGAGATCGACCCGGCGCGAATCAAGCTGTTCCAGACCCTGCGCCGCCTGCAGCAAAACGCCGCCCAGCGTCTATAAACCAAGCTGGCTTACATCAGAGGAGAGCGGCCATGAAATCAATTCTGGTTGCGTTGATGGGGCTATGGCTGGGATTTTCCGCACCGGCACAGTCCGCCGGAAAATGGGTGGCGACGCCCTACGCGCCAGCCAGAGTCGTGTTCGAGTTCTATCTGGACGACCCGCAGAAAATCGGCAGCGCGCTCTACTGGGTGCGCTCGCTGATGAATCCCCTGCAGGCAGCGCCGTATAACTACTCGCCCGAAGATTTGAGCATCGTCGTCGTGATCCACGGCACCGAGATCGTCACGGTGGCGAAAAAGAACGAGGCGAAATACCGGGAAGCCGTCGACCGCATGCGTTACTACGCTGATTTAGGGGTGTCGTTCAAGGTGTGCGGGCAGGCCGCGGAAGATTTCGGCTACGCGGTAAAAGATTTTCAGGACTTCATCGAAGTCGTGCCCAACGCCATCACCGAACTGGCGCACTGGCAGCAGCGGGGCTATGCGCTGATCGTGCCCCAGATACTGGACAAGCGGATCGACATCGAGTCGATCCGCTGACAGCTGGCCTTATTCCGGCCAGTGCTTGATGTAGCGCTTCAAGAGGCTGTTCTCGAATTTGGCTTCCTTCAGGCTGGCGCGCGCCACGTCGTGGAAGGAAATGATGCCGAGCAGCTTGTCTTTTTCGAGAATCGGCAGGTGGCTGATATGCGACTTGGTCATCACGTCGCGCGCATAGTCGACCGAATCGTCGGCATCGGCCACCACCGGCTCAGTCACCATGATGGTGCTGACCTGCGCATCCTTCAAGTCGCAGCCCTGCTTGACCATGCCCTGCATCACGTCACGCTCGGTCAGCAATCCCACCATCTCGCCGTTCTTCAGCACCACCAGCGAACCCACGCCCAGGCTCACCAGCTTGGCGACGGCGCTTTCCACCGAATCGGTCGGCTCGATGCTGTAGATGGCGTCGCTTTTGAAGGTGAGGATTTCGCGAATCAACATGGTGATCTCCGGGGTCGGCTTGAGGGTGTGCGCAATAATTTGATAATAGAACGATGGCGCGCGGCGGGCTATGGTCTGACCAGCGCAGCTTCGACCCGGCGGCGATTCTCGGCGCCAGTCAGCGTCTCGACCAGCGCCAGCGCAAAGTCCATCGCTGTGCCGGGGCCGCGCGAGGTCAGCACCTTACCGTCCTGCACCACGGCTGAGGTGCTGACGGTCACGCCGGGCACGCCATCGAGCGAGCCGGGGTAGCTGGTCGCCTGCTTGTCCTTGAGCAGCCCTGCTTCGGCCAGCACCATCGGCGCGGCGCAGATGGCGGCGGTGTACTTGCCGGCTGCCGCCATCTTTTTCAGCAGTTCGAGGATGCGCGCATCCTCCTTCAGATGCGTCGCCCCCGGCATGCCGCCCGGCAGCACCACCATGTCGTAGTCGTCCTGCAAGGCCACGTCGAGCGTGACGTCGGGCACCAGCTGCACACCGCGGCTGGCCCGGACGATGCCGGGCTTGAGGCCCGCCGTCACCACCTCGATGCCGCCGCGGCGCAGCAGGTCGATGATCGTGACGGCTTCGAGTTCTTCACAGCCGTCTGCCAGGGGAACCAGAACCTTGGTCATGCGCGTCTCCTAATGTCCTGAGCTGAAAATGCGCGACGGGAAGGGTCAGTCGCGAAAATTCTGATACTGCAGCGGAAAATCGGTGATGGACTTGCGCACCAGCGCGATGGTGTCCTGCAGCAGGTCGCGCTTGGCGCCGGACACGCGTACGGCGTCGCCCTGGATGCTGGCCTGCACCTTGAGCTTGCTGTCCTTGATGCAGCGGACGATCTTCTTCGCCAGTTCGGTTTCCACGCCGGTCTTCACCGTCACGCTGCGCTTGACCTTGTTGCCCGAGACTTTCTCGACGCTGCCGAGTTCCAGGCACATCACGTCGACGCCGCGCTTGGCGAGCTTCTGCGCCAGGATGTCGTAGACCTGTTCCAGCTGGAATTCAGTGTCGGCGTGAATCGTCAATACGTAATCGGCCTGCTCGACGCGCGCGTCGGAACCCTTGAAATCGAAACGGGTGGACACTTCCTTGTTGACCTGGTCAACCGCGTTGCGCACTTCCTGCTTGTCGACTTCGGACACGATATCAAAACTCGGCACTTTGATTACTCCTTGAAATGCGGATGGTTCATAAGACACAGGAATGCGAAACCATGTAGGCACGGCGCCCTCGCCGCGATTTCGCATTCGAGCACGCTTCATGGCTTCGGGCCGGGGGCGGCCCTCCTACAACAGCGCCGCACCTACAACGATAGTAGCGCACCAATGGATAGCCCGGGTTTATGAAACATCCGGTTTCATGTCCATCGCAAACGATTGCACTGGCAGCCCGGTTTCGTCGTGGAACTCTGCCGCCGCCATCACCCCCAGCCGCGCCAAGGCCTCGGCGTCGAGCGAGGGCGCGCGCCAGGCCGCATACATTGCCCCCAGCGCATACGAACTGCCGCTGCCGTAGGCATAAAAGCGCGAGAACTCCTGCACCGTGCGATGCGCAGCCACGCCGAAAATTCCGCGCGGGTTGGCGATCAGCACGTCCATGCGGGAGGATTCGAGGTCTTCTTCCTTGTCCTCTCCGGTCTGCAGGTAGTAGTGCTCCTTGAGGGCGCCGTGCATCGTGTTCCATACGCGGAAAATGTCCGCCGCCGAATCGAGTTGCGGCGGTGTGTCCAGCGAGGAAAAATAGTCCGCCAGGATCAGCTTGAAGGTGGCCGATCCGGTGATTGCGATATGGCTGTCACCGATGCGGATGATCTTCTCATGGTTCGCCACGTAGTCGGCGGACTCCTTGCCGCTGCCCCACTTCGTCAGCGTGTCCGCCGCGATCGCGATGCGGCCGTCCTTCTTGACGACGGTGACGGTGGTCATCGCTCAGGCGAAATGGCAGACGTAGTGATACGGCTCGCCGGCGACCTCGATTTCGAAGCTGGAATTGCCCGGCACGTTGAACGACTGCCCGGCACCGTAAGCTTTCCACTCGCTTTCGCCCGCCATCTTGACCCGACACGACCCCGCCACCGTTTCCATGATTTCCGGGGCGCCGGTATTGAAGGTGAGCGTGGACGGCAGGATCACGCCGACCGATTTCTTGCTGCCGTCGGCCAGCGTGAGGCTGTGCGACACGCATTTGCCGTCGAAGTAGACGTTGGCCTTTTTGGTGACGGCGACATTATCGAACTGGGACATGCTTATTTTCTCCGTGCATTCTGTTTGGCCGCGATCCGCAGGCGCAGCGCGTTGAGCTTGATAAAACCGCCCGCGTCTTTCTGGTCGTAGGCGCCGGCGTCGTCTTCAAATGTTGCAATGGTCGGGTCGAACAGCGAATCGGTCTTCGAATCGCGGCCGACGACGCTGACGCAGCCCTTGTAGAGCTTGATCCGCACGCTGCCGTTGACATTCGCCTGGGTGTGGTCGATCAGCGTCTGCAGCGCCACGCGCTCCGGCGCCCACCAGTAGCCGTTATAGATCAGGCTGGCGTAGCGCGGCATCAGGTCGTCCTTCAGGTGGGCGACTTCGCGGTCCAGCGTGATCGACTCGATCGCGCGGTGGCCCTTCAGCAGGATGGTGCCGCCGGGGGTTTCGTAACAGCCGCGCGACTTCATGCCGACGTAGCGGTTTTCCACCAGATCCAGCCGACCGACGCCGTGCCTGCCGCCCAGTTCGTTCAGCTTCGCCAGCACCTCGTGCGCGCGCATGGCCTGACCGTCGATCGCCACCACGTCGCCGCGCGCGTAATCGAGAGTGATGTATTCGGCCTGATCGGGCGCCTTTTCGGGCGACACGGTCCAACGCCACATGTCCTCCTCGGCTTCGGCGTTGGGGTCTTCCAGGTGACGCCCTTCGTAGGAGATGTGCAGCAGGTTGGCGTCCATCGAGTACGGGCTGCCGCCTGCCTTGTGCTTCATCTCCACTGGGATGCCGTGGGCTTCGGCGTAGGCGAGCAGCTTCTCGCGGCTCAAAAGGTCCCACTCGCGCCACGGCGCGATCACCTTGACGTCGGGCTTCAGCGCGTAGGCGCCGAGTTCGAAGCGCACCTGGTCGTTGCCCTTGCCGGTGGCGCCGTGACAGATGGCATCGGCGCCGGTTTCGTTGACGATCTCGATCAGGCGCTTGGCGATCAGCGGCCGCGCGATCGAGGTGCCGAGCAGGTATTCGCCCTCGTACACGGTGTTGGCGCGGAACATCGGGAAGACGAAGTCGCGCACGAATTCCTCGCGCAGGTCGTCGATGTAGATCTGCTCGGGCTTGATGCCGAACTTCAGCGCCTTGGCGCGTGCCGGCTCCAGTTCCTCGCCCTGCCCCAGGTCGGCGGTGAAGGTCACCACCTCGCACTGATAGGTGTCCTGCAGCCATTTCAGGATGACCGAGGTGTCGAGGCCACCGGAATAGGCGAGTACTACTTTCTTGATGTCGCTCATGGTTTCAATGTTCAATGGGTGGAGCCGGAGGTGTTCTTGTCGATGATTTCGATCTGGCCGGGGAAGCCGCCGATCTTCAGGATGTCGAGGTTGGCAGCCTGGCTGGCCTTCTGGATCTCGATGCCGACCACGCGGCCGTCCGCGGACAGGTTGAGCACGATGCCCTCGTGCGCTTCCCACGCCTGCGCGGGATTCTCGGGACTGATTTCGACATAGAGCGAATCCATGTCCTTGAAGTAGGCGATATTCATGATTCGATTTTTCCCAGCAGCAGATATTCCATCAGTGCCTTCTGCACGTGCAGGCGGTTCTCCGCCTCGTCCCACACCACCGACTGCGGGCCGTCGATCACCTCGGCGGTGACCTCCTCGCCGCGGTGCGCCGGCAGGCAGTGCATGAAGACGGCATCGGATTTCGCCACCCGCATCATGTCGGCGTCCACCTGCCAGTCGGCGAAGTCTTTCATCCGCTCATCGTTTTCCGCTTCCCAGCCCATGCTGGTCCACACGTCGGTGGTCACCAGATCGGCGCCGCGGCAGGCGTCCATCGGGTCGGCAAAGCTCTCGAAGTGGTCGGTGCCGTACAGGCCCGCGCGTTCCGGCTCGACTTCATAGCCGGGCGGGGTCGACACGTGCACGTTGAAACCGAGTATTTCGGCCGCCTGCAGCCAGGTGTTGCACATGTTGTTGGAATCGCCGACCCACGCCACGGTCTTGCCCTGGATCGAGCCGCGATTCTCGATGAAGGTGAAGATGTCGGCGAGGATCTGGCACGGGTGGTATTCGTTGGTGAGGCCGTTGATCACCGGCACGCGCGAGTGCGCGGCGAAGCGCTCGATGATTTCCTGCTCGAAGGTGCGGATCATCACGATATCGACCATGCGCGAGATGACCTCGCCCGCATCCTCCACCGGCTCGCCGCGGCCCAGCTGGGTGTCGCGCGTGTTGAGGTAGATCGCCGAGCCGCCGAGCTGGTGCATGCCCGCCTCGAACGAGAGCCGGGTGCGGGTCGAGCTTTTCTCGAAAATCATCGCCATCGTGCGATCGACCAGCGGGTGGTACGGCTGATATTTCTTGAAGCGCGACTTGATCAGCCGCGCGCGCTCGAACAGATACAGCAGCTCGTCGCGCGACAGATCCTTGAATTGCAGGAAATGCCTCAGCATCACGCTGCCTGCTGCAGATAGTTCTTGACGATGCCGGACACCGCCGAAACCAGCGCATCGACTTCGGCTTCACCGTAAATCAACGGCGGCACCAGGCGGATGACCGTGTCGGCGGTGACGTTGATCAGCACGCCGGCGTCGCGCGCCACCGCCACCAGCTCGGCGCACGGGCGATCGAGTTCGATGCCGATCATCAGGCCCTCGCCGCGGATGTCGACCACGCCGTGCACACCGTCCAGCGCCTGCCGCAGGCCGCTGCGGATCGCCTCGCCGCGCACGCGCGCATTGTCGAGCAGCTTTTCATCCTCGATCGCATCGAGCGTCGCCAGCGCCGCCGCGCACGCCAGCGGGTTGCCGCCGAAGGTCGAGCCGTGGTTGCCCGGCTTGAAAACGTCCGCCGCCGCGCCGCGCGCGAGGCAGGCGCCGATCGGCATGCCCGAGCCGAGGCCCTTAGCCAGCGCGATCACGTCGGGCATCACGCCCGAATGCTGAAAACCGAACCAGGTGCCGGTGCGGCCGATGCCGGTCTGCACTTCGTCCAGCATCAGCAGCCAGCCGTGGGCATCGCAAATCGCACGCAATTCAGCCAGATAGTCGGGCGCCATCAGGTTGATTCCGCCTTCGCCCTGCACCACTTCAGCCAGCACAGCGACCACGCTCTTGTTGTGCTCGGCGACGTGGCGAATCGCCTCCAGATCGTTGAACGGCACCCGCGCAAAACCCGTCAGCAGCGGCTCGAAGCCGGCCTGGATCTTGCGGCTGCCGGTTGCGGTCAGCGTCGCCATGGTGCGGCCGTGGAAGGCCTTCTCCATCACGATGATGGTCGGCACTTCGATGCCCTTGCCGTGGCCGTATAGGCGCGCCAGCTTGATCGCAGCCTCGTTGGCCTCGCAGCCCGAATTGCAGAAGAAGGCGCGGTCCATGCCGGCCAGTTCGCACAGGCGGTCGGCCAGCGCTTCCTGCCGCGGCACGCGGTACAGGTTGGACGTATGGATCAGGGTCGCGGCCTGGTCGGCAATCGCCTTCACCAGTTTGGGGTGGGCATGGCCCAGCCCGTTCACCGCCACGCCGGCGACCGCATCGAGATAGCGCTTGCCGGCTTCGTCCCACAGATAGGCGCCTTCGCCGCGAACAAAGGCGACGGGTTGGCGGGCATAGGTATTCATCAAGTGTTCGGACATGGCTCTAAGGTCTACTCTGCAAAGACAAAATCATTCACTAAAGCAATACGGCGGCCTAAGCCGCCGTATCCGTTCCAGAATAGTACTACGCTCGCGTTTTTTGGGCTATCACAAGCCGTGCACACCCGCACCCATGAAATACAGCATGGAGATCAATAGCAATGGGTATTGGTGCGCGATGCAGGGGAGGCGAGCCGTCGCCACGGCCGACCGGCGGAAGAACAGCCGCGCGCGGCACGGCAACATTTCCGCCCCGGGCTGCGTGCTAAAATCCGCCGACCCCTTCAGCAGCCCCCCACTCATGGATGACGCATCCGCCAACGCTCCCTTCATCATTCGCGGCATCACCACCCGAGGCGCCCGGTTTCGGCCGAGCGACTGGACCGAGCGGCTGGCGGGTGCGTTCGCGGTGGTCGATCCCAACCACCGCACCAATTATTCGCCTTATGTGCAACCCACCACGCTGGACGGCATCCCCTGCGTTGTGGTGGACAAAAAGCTCAGGGACTCCAACCCGACCGCCTACCGTTTCCTGCAAAACTTTGCCGAGAGCAACGAATTGGTGACCGAGAACGCCGGCTGAACCGCCGGAACGGCAATAAAAAACGCCGCGTATCGCGGCGTTTTTTATTGCACTGCGCTGACCAGGCAGCGCGGAGCGTCGGGCGCTCAGGCCGCCATGCTTTTGACTGCCATGGACAGACGGCTCTTGTGGCGTGATGCCTTGTTCTTGTGGACAATTTTCTTGTCGGCAATGCTGTCGATCAGGCTCATGGAAGCCTGGAAAACCTGCTGTGCAGCGGCCTTGTCACCGGCTTCGATCGCCTTGCGCACTTTCTTGATCGCGGTACGGAATTCCGAGCGCTGGCTCATGTTGCTGTCGCGCTGCGCGCTGGCTTGACGTGCGCGCTTGCGCGCCTGGGCGGAGTTCGCCATATTTTCTGCTCCTGATAAGCCCAGCCGGAGGCGGGGCATTGGGTCTCTAAGCGCCCTGCACAATGGGCAAGGCAAAAAATCAATCCTGAATCTGAAGCGTCCTGATTTCCACGGGCGCCACTGGGCAGATTCACCAAAGCCCGCGATTGTACGGGAAACCCCCGCCACAAATCAAGCGGCTTTTGCATGTGGTTGCAGTTGGCGCGCCCGCCCCGCACAATGCGCGCAAAACGCCACCGCCCATGAATCTCCTCAAAGCCCTCGCTGCGGTCAGCAGCATGACCCTGCTTTCCCGCATCCTGGGATTCATGCGCGACGCCATCATCGCCCGCGTTTTCGGGGCTGGCATGCTGACCGACGCCTTCTTCGTCGCCTTCAAGATCCCCAACCTGCTGCGGCGCCTGTTCGCCGAGGGCGCGTTCTCGCAGGCCTTCGTGCCCATCCTCGCGGAATACAAAAGCCGCCGCGGCCACGACGCCACCCAGACCCTGGTCAACCAGGTCGGCACCGTCCTCACGCTGGCGCTGGTCGGGGTCGCCCTGCTCGGCGTGGTGGGGGCGCCGTGGGTGGCCTATATCAGCGCGCCCGGGTTCCGGGCCGACCCGGACAAGTTTGCGCTCACCGTCAGCCTGCTGCGCATCACCTTTCCCTACATCGTCTTCATCTCGCTGGTGGCGCTGGCAGCGGGCATCCTCAACACCCACAGCAAGTTCTCGGTGCCGGCGTTCGCGCCGGTGCTGCTCAACGTCGCCATGATCGGCGCCGCGCTGTGGCTGGCGCCCTATTTCGACCCGCCGGTGCTGGCGCTGGGCTGGGGCGTGGCGCTGGGCGGCGTGCTGCAACTGGCGTGGATGTTGCCGCACCTGTTGAAGATCCGCATGCTGCCGCGCCCCACCCGGCACTTCGACGACCCCGGCCTCAAGCGCGTCCTCAGGCTGATGGCGCCGGCCACGCTGGGCGTCTCGGTGGCGCAGATCAGCCTCCTGATCAACACCATCTTCGCGTCCTTCCTCGCCAGTGGCAGCGTATCGTGGCTGTACTATGCCGACCGCCTGATGGAATTTCCCGCCGGCATGCTGGGGGTGGCGCTGGGCACCATCCTGCTGCCCAGCCTGGCCAGGCATTATGCCGACGACAACCCGGGCGACTACTCGAAGCTGCTCGACTGGGGCCTGCGCCTGACCCTGCTGCTGGCACTGCCCGCGGCCGCCGCGCTGGCGGTGCTGGCGGTGCCGCTCATCACCACACTGTTTCATTACGGCGCCTTCACCGCGACCGACGTCACCATGACCCAGCGGGCGCTGGTCGCCTACAGCGTGGGGCTGGTCGGGCTGATCCTGGTCAAGGTGCTGGCGCCCGGATTCTACGCCCGGCAGAACATCCGCACCCCGGTCAAGGTCGCCCTCTTCACCCTGTTCGCCACCCAGATGATGAACCTCGCCTTCATCATCCCGCTCGGCCATGCCGGGCTGGCGCTGTCGATCGGCCTGGCGGCCTGCCTCAACGCCGGCCTGCTGCTGCACCTGCTGAAAAAACAGAAGATTTACCAGCCGCAACCGGGCTGGACCGGCTATTTCCTGCGCGTGCTGCTGGCGGCCGCGTTGATGGCGGCGATGCTGTTCTACAGCATGGGCGACGCGCAATGGTGGCTGGCGGCCGGCTTTCTCGACCGCATGATCCGGCTGGCGCTGCTGGTCGGCGGCGGCATCGTGCTGTATTTCGCCGCGCTCGGCGTGATGGGTTTCCGCCCGCGTCAGTTCGCCCGCCGCGCGGCCGAATAGGGCTCTGAATCGGCTAGAATAAGCCCTTTTCGGCGTCCCGCCGCCAACGCATCAACCATGCGCATCACCCACGGCTTCACTCCCCTCGGCACGCCCCATGCGGTCACCATCGGCAACTTCGACGGCCTGCACCTCGGGCACCAGGCCATGCTCGCCCGCCTGCAGGACGTGGCACGGGCGCGTGGCCTGCCGAGTTGCGTGCTGAGTTTCGAGCCGCATCCGCGCGAGTTCTTCACCCCCGAGCAGGCGCCCGCGCGCCTGTCCAGCCTGCGTGAAAAAGCCGAGTGCCTGCAGCGGATGGGGATCGACCGGCTGCACGTGTTCCGTTTCGACCACGCGTTCTCGGCGCTGTCCGCCGAGGCCTTCATCGGGCAGGTGCTGGGCACGACGCTGCAGGCGCACTACGTGCTGGTGGGCGACGATTTCCGTTACGGCGCCAAGCGCGCGGGCGATTTCGCCCTGCTCAAGCAGGCCGGCCAATCGCTCGGCTTCGACGCCGAATTCCTGCCCACGGTCGAAGTGGCCGACGAGCGCGCCTCGTCGACCGCGGTGCGCCAGGCGCTCGCCGCGGGCGAACTCGAACACGCCGCGCGCCTGCTGGGCCGGCCCTACAGCATCTCCGGGCGGGTGGTGCACGGCGACAAGCTGGGGCGCGACATCGGCTTTCCCACCGCCAACATCCAGCTCAAGCACAACCGGCCGCCGCTACTGGGGATTTTTGCAGTCGAGGTCTACGGTCTCAACGGCGAGCCGCTGCCGGGGGCGGCCAGCCTGGGCAAACGCCCGACGGTCAAAAATCCCGATGCCGTGCCGGTGCTCGAAGTGCACCTGTTCGACTTCAATGCGGAGATATACGGCCGCCGCGTGCGGGTGGATTTTCTGCACAAGCTGCGCGACGAAGAAAAATACCCCGACCTCGACAGCCTGGTCGCGCAGATCCGACGCGACGTCGACAACGCCAAACAATTCCTGAAGCAGCGCCGTGCCCGTTAAACATGCCCGACTATAAAAGCACCCTCAACCTGCCCGACAGCCCATTCCCGATGCGCGGCGACCTCGCCAGGCGCGAGCCCGGCTGGGTCAAAAGCTGGCAGGAGAAAAAGCGCTACGAAGCCATCCGCGCCGCTGCCGCCGGGCGCCCCAAGTTCATCCTGCACGACGGCCCGCCCTACGCCAACGGCGACATCCACATCGGCCACGCAGTCAACAAAATCCTCAAGGACATCATCGTCAAGGCCAAAACCCTCTCCGGTTTCGATGCGCCCTACGTGCCGGGCTGGGATTGCCACGGCCTGCCGATCGAACTGCAGGTGGAAAAAACCCACGGCAAGGCCATTCCGCCGGCAAAATTCCGCGAGTTGTGTCGCGAATACGCCGCAACGCAGATCGAGCGTCAGAAGGCCGACTTCATCCGCCTCGGCGTTCTGGGCGACTGGGGCAATCCTTATCGCACGATGGACTTCCAGTTCGAGGCCGACACCCTGCGCGTGCTGGGGCAGATCCAGACGGCGGGTTATCTGTATCAGGGCGCCAAGCCGGTGCACTGGTGCGTCGACTGCGGCTCGGCGCTGGCCGAAGCCGAGGTCGAATACGAGGACAAGACCTCGCCCGCGATCGACGTCGGCTTTGCCGTGGCCGACCATGCCGACCTCGCGCACCGCTTCGACATCGCGGCGATCAACGAACCCATCCAGGTCGTCATCTGGACCACCACGCCGTGGACGCTGCCGGCCAACCAGGCGGTGGCGCTGCACCCCGATTTCCAGTACGCGCTGGTGCGCACCGCGAAAGGCCTGCTGATCCTGGCCGACAGCCTGCGCGAAGCGGCGCTGACGCGTTACGGTTTGAATGAAGGCGCCGAAGTCATTGCGCACACCACCGGCCAGGCGCTGGAAGGCGTGCTGCTGTGGCACCCGTTCCAGCAGCGCGAGGTTCCGGTCATCGTCGGCGACCACGTCACCGCCGACGCCGGCACCGGCGCCGTGCACACCGCCCCCGGCCACGGCCTCGATGACTACGTGGTCGGCAGCCGCTATGGCTTGAAGGTCGACAACCCGGTGGGCGACGACGGCCGCTTTTACGCCGGTGTGCCGCTGGTCGGCGGCATGAGCATCTGGCAGGCCAACCCGCTGATTCTGGACACGCTCGAAGCCAGCGGCAATCTGCTGGCGCACGAGAAACTGCTGCACAGCTACCCGCACTGCTGGCGCCACAAGACGCCGATCATCTTCCGCGCGACGCGGCAGTGGTTTATTGGGATGGATGCGAGGGGTGAGGCGTCCGGGGTGAGGGGTGAGGCGAACTTGCGCGAGCAGGCGATGGCGGCGGTCGAGGCGACTCAATTCTTTCCCTCGTGGGGCCGTGCGCGGCTGGAGGCGATGATCAAGAACCGTCCCGACTGGTGCGTGTCGCGCCAGCGCAACTGGGGCGTGCCGATGCCCTTCTTCACTCACAAGGAAACCGGCGACCTGCACCCGCGCACGGCGGAGCTGCTGGAAACCGTGGCAAAGCGTGTCGAAGCCGCCGGCATCGAGGCCTGGTTTGCGCTCGACCCGGCCGAGCTGCTGGGCGAGGACGCCGCGCACTACAACAAGACCGGTCACACGCTCGACGTCTGGTTCGATTCCGGCGTCACCCACGCTTGCGTGCTGAAGCGCCGCCCCGAGTTGGCGCACCCGGCCGACCTCTACCTTGAAGGCTCCGACCAGCATCGCGGCTGGTTCCAGTCGAGCCTGCTCACCGGCTGCGCCACTGACGGCCGTGCGCCCTACAAGGCCTTGCTCACCCACGGCTTCGTGGTCGACGGCAAGGGCCACAAGATGAGCAAGTCGAAAGGCAACGTGATCGCGCCGCAGAAGGTGATGGACCAGTACGGCGCCGACATCCTGCGCCTGTGGGTGGCGACCACCGACTATTCGGGCGAACTCACCATCTCGGACGAAATTCTCAAGCGCGTGGTGGAAGGCTACCGGCGCATCCGCAACACGCTGAAATTCCTGCTCGCCAACCTGTCGGATTTCGACCCCAGGGCGCACGCGCTGCCGGTGGCGGACTGGCTGGAAATCGATCGCTACGCGCTGGCGCTGACGCGAAAACTGCAGGGCGAACTGCAGGGACATTACGACGCCTACGAATTCCACTTCATCGTGCAGAAGCTGCAATCTTTCTGCTCCGAAGACCTCGGCGGCTTCTACCTCGACATCCTGAAGGACCGCCTCTACACCGGCGGCGCCGACAGCCGCGCCCGCCGTGCCGCGCAGAACGCGTTGTTCCACATTGCCCAGGCCCTTACCCGCTGGATGGCGCCGATCCTGTCATTCACCGGCGAGGAAGTGTGGGGGGAACTTTCGGGTAGTTCGGACGATTCGGTGTTTCTGCATACCTGGCACGAACTGCCGGCGCAGGCCGGCGAGGCCGATCTGCTGGACCGCTGGACCCGCATCCGCGCCGTCCGCGCCGAGGTGCAGAAAGAACTGGAGACCGTGCGCGTCGCCGGTGCCATCGGCTCGTCGCTGCAGGCCGAAGTCACGCTGCAGGCCGGTCCCGACACCCTGGCCCTGCTGGCGCCGCTGGGCGACGACCTGCGCTTCGTGCTGATCACCTCGCAGGCACGGATCATCGCGGCCGATACCGACCACGTTGCAGTGACCCCGAGCGCCGCGAAAAAATGCGAGCGCTGCTGGCATTACCGCGACGACGTCGACGCCCACGCAGACCACCCCGGCCTGTGCGGACGCTGTGTCAGCAACCTCTATGGCGACGGCGAAGCGCGCACGCATGCCTGAATTGCGGCCGGCCGTCACTGGCCGCAAAGCCATTCAACCGAACAGGGCGCTGCGGCATTGCGATGACCACACCTTCGGCCCGAGGCGGGCCTCTCACCACAACCCCGCCCCTTGTAGGGTGCGCCAAGCGCACCATTTATTTGAGGACTGGTGCGCACGGCGCACCCTACAACCCGGGTCAAAGCAACAATGAAACCCCGGATTACTCCCTGGCCCCGGCCCGATTAAACTTCTACGCCATGAAATATTTCTCTGACCCCGCGATGCGCAAATGGCTAGGCCTCGCCCTCGCCGTCATCGTCCTGGACCACCTGACGAAATGGTGGGTATCCTCCACCCTCGACTATCAGGAAGTCATCCCGATGCTGCCGTTCTTTTCGCTGGTGCGGGTGCACAACACCGGCGCGGCATTCAGCTTCCTGGCGGATGCCGGCGGCTGGCAGCGCTGGTTTTTCATTGCGGTCGGCATCATCGCCACCGTCATCCTCGTGCGCCTGCTCAAGCACCACGCGCGCGAGCCGCGGATGGCCTTTTCGCTGGCGCTGCTGCTCGGCGGCGCGCTCGGCAACGTGATCGACCGCGCTCTCCTGGGGCACGTGGTCGACTTCCTGTATTTCCACTACAGCGGCTTTGCCTGGCCGGCGTTCAACGTGGCGGATTCCGCCATCTCCGTCGGCGCCGCCCTGCTGATCTGGGACAGCCTGTTCGGCAAAGACGCCGCACGGAAATCATGACCGATCGCGCCGTCGCCGCGGGCGACACCCTCCAACTCCGCTACGCCTTGCGCCCGCGCGGTGGCGACGACCTCATCTCCAACTTCGACGACCCCGAGCCGGAAACCGTGACCCTCGGCGACGGCACCCTGGCGCCGATGCTGGAACAATGGCTGATCGACATCCACCCCGGCGAACGCCATGTATTCCTGCTCGACCCCTGGCAGGCCTTTGGCGAAAGCCAGCCCGACCTGATCCAGACCCTGCCCAAATCCGACCTGCCAACCGATATGGAATTCGAGATCGACCAACTGTTCGAATTCGCCATGCCCAACGGCGAGACCCTGGCCGGGCGCATCCTGGAAATCGGCGACGACGCGGTGAAAGTCGACTTCAACCACCCGCTCGCCGATCTGTCGATCGAATTCGAAGTGGAAATCGATCGCATCCTGTAACAACGGAAACCCCTCCATGACGCCCACCATTCTTCTCGCCAATCCCCGCGGCTTCTGTGCCGGCGTCGACCGCGCCATCGCCATCGTCGAGTCGGCGCTTGCAAAATTCGGCGCGCCGATCTACGTGCGCCACGAAGTCGTCCACAACACCTTCGTCGTCAACGACCTCAAGGCCAAGGGCGCGATCTTCGTCGAGGAACTCGACGAGGTTCCCGCCGGCGCCACCGTCATCTTCAGCGCGCACGGCGTATCGCAGGCGGTACGCATGGAGGCCGAAGCGCGCGGGCTGAACGTGTTCGACGCCACCTGCCCGCTCGTCACCAAGGTGCACGTCGAAGTCAGCAAGATGCGCGACAAGGGGCTCGAAATCGTGATGATCGGCCACAAGGGCCACCCCGAAGTCGAGGGAACCTTGGGCCAGTCGAGCGGCGGCATGTACCTGGTCGAAACGCCGGACGACGTCGCGGGGCTACAGGTATCCGACCCCGACAAACTCGCCTACGTCACCCAGACCACGCTGTCCGTCGACGATGCCGCGCGCGTGGTCGACGCCCTGCGCGCGCGCTTCCCCAACATCACCGGCCCGAAAAAGGACGACATCTGCTACGCCACGCAAAACCGCCAGGATGCCGTCAAGGCGCTGGCGCCGCAGTGCGATGTGGTGATTGTGGTGGGGTCGCCGACCAGTTCAAATTCCAACCGGCTGCGCGAGGTTGCACAAAACCTGGGCGTGCCGGCCTACATGGTGGACAACGCGTCGGAAATCCAGTCCGAGTGGATATCGGGCAAGAACCGGGTTGGCCTGACCGCTGGCGCCTCCGCCCCGGAAATCCTGGTGCGCGCGGTGATCGAGCGCTTGAATGAACTTGAAATCGGCTCGGTGGAAAATCTCGACGGCGCCCAAGAGAAGGTGTCATTCGCTTTACCGAAAGGCCTGACCTGAGCGCCTGAACCACCCAGCGGCTCAGGGACAGGAAGCGAGTGTAATCTTTTCAGTACGTGGCCGCCCGGTGCTGCTGATAACGACCTTCCTGGCTGAATTCAACGACCCTGACTCGTTGCACAAAATCAGCGTTCCTGCCTGAAAAGCGCCTGAAATCAGCTTGGTCGCGCCGCCGGGTGTATAGGAAATGTATTTCGAGACATGCTGGTTGCCCGTCAGGCTGAAACCCGCCGGCAGCGCCTGCCTGGCCAGAATCACCGTCTCACCTGCGTCGAGCAGGGCATTGTTGTTGGCGTCATGGAAGACCAGCCAGCCCTGGTGCCAGCCGCCGCTGTCCGCGCACGCAGTTCCCGTTGCCGACGTACACATCACCGTGCGCGAATTACGCTTGATCGCCTCGCTGCGCGCGAGGTGAAGAGACGAAACAAGTTCATTGGTGGCGCTCGCCAAACGGCTGCTGCAGGTGAAAGCGGAAAAGCTGGGGATACCAATACCCAGTAGTATTGCCGACACGGCCAGCACCACCATCAACTCCAGCAATGTCGCACCCGACTGTTTCATGGCCGCCCCTTGTTTTCTCGTATCGAGACAAGAGTGACACTTCGAAATGCAGCCGGCTATACAACTTTAGTCGTAGTTCGCCGCCAAGTGGATGATATTGAAATCTTTAGCCTTATCAGTCTGGGCAGGTAAACGTGGTGGATTCTGAGACTGTCGGCCGGCCCGTCGTACGGATGGTCACAACCCGCTCCTTGCTGCTCGTGTCTTTCGTCATCGTCAGCTTGGCACAGGTTGCCCCCACGCCAGTCGGCTGGAAGACGACGCTGGTGACATTGCCGGAAAGCGCGAAACCGGCAGGCAACGGACCCTGGGTAAGAACCGACGAACCTCCCGCCAGCACCACCCAGCCATTTTTCCAGACGCCAGCGCAACTGTTGCCGTCGGACGAGGCACACAGCGTCACGGTCGTGTTGCGCTTGATCGCCTCGCTGCGTGCCAACTGCGCGCTGGCCACAAAACTGTTGGTCAGCGAATTCAGCTTGCTGTTCACCATGGCTTCGCTGAACGCGGGAACGGCCAGCGACGCCAGAATGGCGGCGATGGCAACGGTGATCATCAGTTCGATCAGGGTGAAACCGCGCTGCCCCTGACGGGGGCGGCCCAATGGTGTCGGCGCCGTCAGCATGAGCGTCGCATTCTGCCTCATTGCTCGATCTGCCAGTAGACCCGGCTCTTGGGCTGGTTTGCCCAGCTCGGGGCTGGTGGGTCGGTGGCATCCAGCGGCTTGTCTGAGCATCCGATACAGAACGGGACTGTTTCACCCGGTTTATCCGCAACCCCATCCCCATTCGTGTCCTCGCCGTCCAGGGTCACCGATCCGCCGACCGGAGAGGGCGGCAGGCCGCCCCCCTCGATTTCGGTAGACCTGTTGCCCGATCCGCCCGCAGCGGCATTGGTGTAGAGAATGTTGTAGCTGTACGACGTTCCGAGGTCGCTGGTGCACACATTCGGGTCGGTAATGACCGGTTTCGGCAGGTGGGTGCTGAAGCTCACCACGCCAAAGATCGTGAGCGCGCTGGTCACCACCTGTTCGCGCGGCCGCAAATCCAGCACCCAGCCCTTGTTTTCATTCACCGTGGCGACAGTCGGGCTGGCGTCATTGACGCCGATGGACACCAGCGAAGCCATGCTGACCAGGCCACCCGGCTCCGACGACAGCCACGTTGGATCCTCGGGATCGTCCATGAACATGAAGAACTTGTTGGCCACGCCTGCCGCATGGGTGTAGTTGCTCAAGGGTTTCTCGCGGTCGCCGGAACCGAGCAGCACCACGTACTTGCCCTGGTCGTACACCACATCCGGCGTAAACATGAACTTGCGGTCGTTTGCCCCGCTGCCGCCGAACGCGGCGACCTTGGTGATGGTCCAGTCCGCAGGCACATCGGTGCCGATATTGATGCGATAGACGTTGCCGCCCAGGTCCGCCGCATAGGCCATCTTGGCCAGTCCGGACGTCCTGTCCGGCACCACGAACACGTCGGCCACAACGGCGCGGTCAGTATCCAGCGTCTTCAGACGTGCTCCACTGACTGCATCCAGAACATAGATCTTGTTGCCCTTGGTCGACGTGGTGCAGGTATTGGGGTCCGCGTCCTCGCAGGTGTCGTAGCCGCCCCCCATGATCAGCAGGGGATCCGTGGTGGCCGGCACCCGCAATTCCTTGGGCGTGGACCAGGTCTGGCCGATGCCGGTGAACCCGGTCGTGCAGGTGCTGTCGTCGGTCTGGCTGGTGCAGCCCAGCTTCCATTTCAGCGCGGGGCTCGCGGGGTTGGTCACGTCGAAAGCGTAGACCGAGCGGCCACCGCGTCGCAGGGTTGAAAGGATCCAGGTTTCGTCGCCGTTCTTGAACGCGGAGACCGCGCCATCCATGCCGTACGATTTGGGCGCGGGGGGAAATTCGAATTCCGTCATTCCCATATAGCTGATCGGTGTGGTGTTCTCGTAGATGCGCTTGATGTAGGGATAGAACTCGGGCGGCATGAACGACCACAACTCCATCCCCGGCGCAAGTCCGCCGATGTTCTTCCCGCCGTCGCGGTTGCCGTTGACGGCGCGCAGCATGCCGTCGTTGCCGCCATAGAACACCACCACTTCCGCCGTCGCCGTCGTGTCGCCGGCGCCGAAGTTGATGGCCACCGGACGGGAATGGACCACGTCGCCGTGCACCGAAGGCCGCATGGCCAGGGTGGTGGGCGCGGGGTCGATCTCCCGTTCGTTGTCGACGTCCAGCCCCGTTGACCATTTGATCAGCTTGTCGCGCTCAGCGGCATTCACAGCCCCCAGCGCCTCCGGCGGGATGCTGTTGCTGAAATCGGCCAGCTCGGTGCAACTGGCGGACGAACAGGTTTTGACGGTTCGCGCGGTGGTGCTGCGCAGCTTGTAGGCCTGGGCGCCCTTTTCCACGATGTTGCCGTCCGGCGTGTTCGATTCGTCCGAACCGGCGACAAGACAGCTGCCTTGCGGGTTGAACGCCCAGTAGGTATCGGCGGCGGTGGGGGTCCAGAAACTGCGCGCGCATTCCGAGATGAAGTTCGTTTCGAAGTTGATCGCGTCCTTGCCGTTGGCGTCGAGGGTGGTGAGCTTGCCGGTCGAGCCGTAACCCATCTTGTACTGCTTGAGGTTGCCCGCCCAGCGCGGCAGCGCACTTTCACCCGGGCGGAACATACCGATGAACATCTGGTTCAGGTAGGTTCCCTGGGTGTTGACGCTCACCGGCAGGCTGACCGAGGCGAACACGCTGTTGACCGCCTGCACTTCCGAGAAAATGGACCGCAGCGCGGCGGCGACATCCTCGCCGCCGTTGCCCGAACTGACAGAAAAATACTTGCCCTTGCTGACCTTCGCCATGCTTTTCAGCAGAGCGGTCCAGCCCGGGCCATCACCGGTGGTTTTCCTGTCGATATCGATGGTATAGGTGGTCGCGGCGAGGGCGGAATTTTTCATGAAGCGCGCCCATTCGTCGCTCAGGTTGCCCGCCGACCCGCTGGGCGAAACCGGAATGGCCGCGGCGGCATTGGCGATCCCCAGCTTGGCCGCTTCCGCCAGCAGCAGGGTCCGGGCCTCGCTGATCACGCTGGTGTTGTCGTTCGGGGCCCCGTTGCTCAGATAGATGATGAACGTCTTGCGGCAACCCGAAGCGTCCGGCTTGTTGTAGGTGGTCGCATCGATCGAGTCCAGCGCATTGCCGGCCAGCGCATAAACCGCCCGATCTTGTGCCGTGGTTTTGCTGGGATTGCTGTTGCCGGCGTAGTCCGTCTTGACCTTGCCGTTGCCGGCATACGGCGTGCCGCCGGACAGGTACAGATACGCCTCGGCCATCACCAGGCTGGATTTGCCGCCGTTGCCCTTATCATTAAGTTTATCGAAGCTGCCCAGCAAATTTGCGTACAGCGGTTTGTTGGTCGCGTCCATCAGGCGGATGGCCGCTCGCACGTAGCCGCCGGATGTGTTGTTGTTGCCGGTGCCGGTTTCGGCGGAAAACAGGATGCCGACCCGGAATTTGTCCTGCGGAAGCGAGTTGACTGTTGCAATCAGCGCGGCCATTTCATTTTCGAACGCCGTGTTCCAGTTCGCCGTGTTGTCGACGACGAACAGCACGTTGGGGGCGGAGAATTCCACGGGGTTGGCGCCCACGAACAGGTCGATGTCCTCGGCCGCGGCCGATAGCGAGCACGCCAGCAAACCTGCTGTCATTATGATTTTAAGGATACGGTTTTTCATGCTGGCTCCTGCTGAAAACGGGTTTAAATACTACAGTGGGTGGTCTTTTCGGCTTTGCTGAGCAGTTTGCGGATCCCCTGGCGAATCCGGATCGACGCGCCGCTGACGGGGTCACTCACGCCGGCATCGATATCCCATACCGTGTTCCAGTAGTCGTCACTCGAGAATGTCACCGGCAGGGAAAGACTACTGCTCAAGGAGGGGATCGCCTTGGTCGCGCCAACGCAGGTGGGCTTTTTCAGCGGCGGGACCAACACCGGCGCCCCGGGGGCATCGCCGATCCACACCGTATAGTCCGTACTCCCGTCGTTGTTGATGTCCACCCCGATTTCCTCGGCGACGGGGGCATCGGTGAAGGGCGACGCCAGCACCTGCTCGATCGCCCGGTTGGCCGCCGCGATCGCCTCGCTGCGGAACTGCATGTTGGCGACCGCCTTGAGGTTGCTGGTGCTCATCATGAACGCCGTGGTCACCATCAGGGTGATCAGCACCAGCAGGATGAGGCCCACCACCAGGGTGGCGCCGCGCTGTGCGCGCATGGAAGCTGGGGTGATCATGGCGTTTCCCTCCGTCCGGACGGGTTGGCAAGGCGTGCCGTGCTGGAAAAGACATGGCGCTTGAAGCCGTCGCCGAACGGCCCCAGGGTAAACGGCGTTCCATCAGCTTTTTTACCCAGCTGATAGGTTTTGCTGTCGACATAACCGGGCGTTGCCCTCTCATTGCGCGCCAGCACATGAATCTTGACCGCGACGACGTTGGCGGCATCGCATAGGCCGATGCCTGGGCCGGTGCAGGTCACCCCCGCCTCGTCGACCCATTTGTCAGGGATGCCGTCGCCACGGTTCGTGGGCGACACATAGTTGTCCGGATCGGCCCATACGATGCCGACCGAATTGTTTACATCCGCTCCGGAGTCGCTTTTGTCGTCGATGCCGTATTCCACCCGGAAGCCTTCGATGCCTTCGATCAGGGCGGTTGCTGGCTGATGACTGAGTGTGCCGCCCGCCAGGTCGAACGACGAGCGCATGAGCGTAGGGATGCCGTCGCCCGAAGTGTTTGCGAAATTGCGGACGTAATAGATATTGGAAACGAATTTGCGCTTGTCCGCCGGGGTGGCACAGTCCATGCTGCTGAAGATAAAGGCCTGGTCTGACAGCACGTAGCCGTGGCCGAAAGCATAGACTGAAGAATTGTCGGGCGCGGTGGTCCATGGCGGGTTGACGGTCGCGACCTTGGTGGTGCCGTCATAGCCGGTGATTGTGGAAAACTTGTCGCCGGTCGACACATTTCCGGGGCCATTGATAATGCGGATTACCGCGCCTTCGTAGAAACCGTCCGTGCTGGAGGCATTCGCACTCAGGGTGATGGTTGTGGTGCTGCCTGCCTGCGCCGGGCCCGAAACCTCCGCAGCGCAGCGCGTGGACTGGAAGTACATCTTGCCGGCCGTGTCCGCATCGCAGTTGCCGCCCGCCCCTGCCACACAGGTCTGGGCATGGCGCACCACCAGCACGTCGGTATCGTCCTGCTGGCTGCCGACCACGCCGCAGCTGCCGAGATCCGCCTGCACCGGAATGCCGATCAGGTTCTTGGTGTAGTCCGTGGTCCAGTCCGTGGCGCTGTAAGCCAGACAGGGGTCGGGGAGTTCGTCGGGCGTGTCGATCGGGATGTTCCTTGCCGTGAGGTCGTCGAAATTGGGAACGTACGTCCCCCAGTAACCGGCATGGATGATGTCTTCCTGCAGCAGCTGAATGGCGAAGCGGCCATTCTCGATCTGCCGGTTCATCTTCGACATCTCGTTGTTGGTGGTGGTGATGTTGAGATACAGCGCCAGCAGCGCGGCCACAACCAGCATGCCGAGCGTGATGCCGATCATCAGCTCGATCAGCGACAAGCCCCGGATACGGGCGATACGGGCGGGCACGATGATTTTTCTGGTCATGACGTCAGGTCCCCGATACGTATAACCGTGGTGACGACGCGACGGCACAGGTCGCCCGTGCAGGCCGTTCCGCCGTTGTACAGGCCCTGCCCACAGGCGGGGGCGGGGGCCGAAACGGGCGTCATTCCCTGCCAGGCCACGGTGATGAGGTATTCGTTGTTGCCGAGGTCTTCGACACAGCCGCGTCCGCCGACGACGGCGCCGACCTGGCCCCCGCCCATCGTTTCCGCCGCGCCCTGCAAGGCATTGCACCATTCATTGGCATCAATTTTCTGCGGGGTCGCGCCAGTGGGACAGGTCATGCCGGCCCCCAGCGGGCTGCCGGCGCCGGTGACATAGCTCGCCGCATCGGCCCGGTTGCTGGCGATGCGGCCGGCCATGTCGTTCACCAGCATGATGGCCTGGGAACGTTGATAGGCCTCCATCTCGGACGACTGCAGGCGCATCTGCAACCCGGCCAACCCCAGCAGGCCGATAGTCAGGATGATGATGGTGACCAGTACCTCGATCAGCGAGGTGCCGCGCTGGGCAGGAGAGGAGAGCGTGAAGACGTCTACCATTTTTCCGCCGGCGTCTTGACGCCCCCGCTGTTCAGAGTGAGAACGCCGTCGCTGGTCTGTGTCCCCGTTGCAGTGAAGGTGATGGTGAAGTTCGGCGGCGTCGCCGCATTGTTTGCATTCATGGCGGGGGTATATTTCGCACCCACTGCGGCAGGAAGCCTATAGCTCATGGCTGCCAACGTGGTTGCATAGCTGCGGTTGGCCATGAAGAACTGCTGCTGGCGGTTGGCGATGTCCATCATCTCGGACTGCGCCGCGGCGCGATGGCCGCGTATGACGTATTGGGTGTAGGACGGATAGGCGATGGCCGCCAGGATGCCAATGATCGCCACGGTGATCATCAGCTCTATCAGGGTGAATCCTTTTTGTCTGCCTGACTTCATGTCTCTATCCTTTTTATATGTCCTGAATCCTAATTACCGCGCCAGCTAGCCGCCACAGTTGACCGATGACTGGCGCTTTGGGGCGAATGGGCGGGAGACTGGCCCCCATCGATGGGAGTGTGCTACCCGGTTATTACGGTACACGGCGCAAATTCTGTAGCCGCTGGGTGCGGCGCCGGCATGGCGAATCCCTTTAGAATTGCGCGATGAAGAAAATCTGTTTCTGCCGGATAAAAGGGGCCGCAGCTTGACCGGGCATACGCTGGTGGTGGGCGCGGGAGTATCCGGGCTGAGCGTGGCGCTGGCTTTATTGCAACGTGGCCACGGGGTGAGCGTGCTGGAACGCGGTGCCGTGGGCGACGAGTCGTCGTGGGCGGGAGGCGGAATCCTCTCGCCGTTGTTGCCGTGGGAGTACGCAGAGGCGGTTGCTGCGCTGGCCCTGCTGTCGATGACGGGCTATGCGGACTGGGTGGCGGACATCGAGGCGATATCGGGACGGGATGCGGAATTCTGGCTTTGCGGGATGCTGGCGCTGGATGTGGCTGACCCCGAGCAGGCGCTGGTCTGGTGTGGGGCGCACGGGGTGGCGGCGGAGCGGAACTGCCCGGACACGCCGCATCTGGCGCCCGTCGTGCCGAAGGAAGTAAAGCAATCCGGAATGTCGGCGAAATCGAAGGCTTCCAGATCGCCGCGTCGCGTCGCGCCTCGCGATGACGGAATTATTCCATGCATCCCTAAAGAAAATCACATCTGGCTGCCCGATATCGCCCAAGTGCGCAACCCGCGCCTGGTGGCGGCATTGCGCGCGGCGGTGGTGCGGCTGGGCGGGGTGATCCACGAGCATTGCGCGGCCACCGGGGTGTTGACGCAGGGCGGACGGGTGACGGCCGTGCAGACGACAGCGGAGACGTTCCCGGCGGACAGCGTGGTGCTGGCAACCGGGGCGTGGTCCGGCCTGGGCCTGGCTGGGCTGGCGGCCGCGCCGCACATTCGGCCAATACGGGGGCAGATGCTGCTGTTCAAATTGCAGCCGGGCGTGCTGGATACGATTCTGTATCGCAACGGGCTGTATCTGATTCCGCGCCGGGACGGCCATGTGCTGGTGGGCAGCACGCTGGAGGATGCCGGCTTCGACAAATCGACCGACGACGCCACGCGCCAACGCCTGCACGCAGAGGCGTCCGAACTACTGCCCGCGCTCGCCGCCATGCAACCGGTGCGGCACTGGGCCGGCTTGCGTCCCGGTTCGCCGGACAATATCCCGGTGATCGACCGCCATCCGGATTTCGACAACGTGTTCGTCAACACCGGGCATTACCGCTACGGGGTGACGCTGGCGCCCGCTGCGGCGGAATTGCTGGTTGACTTGATGGAGGGCAAGGCGCCTGCACTGGATCCTGCGCCGTATCGCTGGCAGGCGGCTTTGGATAGGCATTGGTGACCCGGGATTGTTCATTATTCGGAGAACGTAGGGTGCACTCCGTTCACCTTCCGGCGTCAATCGGTGCACAGAGTGCACCCTACCCGCAAACGCGACGCCTGTTGAACAATTCTGGATTATTTCCAGGGAGGCGCCGAGGTGTAGCGCAACCCAGCCAAGCCACTCGCTTCATTTCATGCCGAATCAATAGGATAATCAGCGCGTCCAGCCACCCGCTCACCCTCCATGTCGCAAGCTCATGTCCCTTCGCCTGTCGATGAAGCCGCTTATCTGCGTGGGGAAGAAACCGCGGCCGCCAGGTTTGAACAGGAACTGTCCGCGGACGACCGCGTCGACGTGGCGTGCGACGGCACCAGGCGGACGCTGACCCTGGACGACCTGTACGAGGACACGGGGCTACTCGTTGTCTGAGGCTGCCGGCAAGCGTTCGCCGCTGATCGTCTGGATCGTCAGCGACGGCAAGCCGGGGCACGTCAATCAATCGCGGGGACTCGCCGAGGCACTGGCGCGCGCCACCACCACCGAAATTCATACCTTCCGCGTTTTGCCACCCTGGCGTGCCTGGCTGGCGCTGCTGCTGAAACGTTTTCCCGACAACGCGCTCACCCAACCCGATCTGATCCTCGGCGCAGGTCACGCCACCCACCCGACGCTGCTGGCCGCACGGCGCGCGCACGGCGGACGCGCAGTGGTGCTGATGAAGCCGAGCCTGCCGCGCCGCTGCTTCGACCTGTGCATTCTTCCCCGGCACGATGACATTGCGACGGATGCGCATACGCTGGTGACCGAGGGGGCGCTGAACCGCATCCGTCCGGCGACGGCCCGTGATGCGAACCGCGGTTTGCTGCTGATCGGCGGCACCTCGCCGCATTTCGAATGGGACAGTGACGCCATCCAGGTGCAGATCAAGCGCATCCTTGCGCGCACGCCCGACATGCAGTGGACACTGACCACCTCGCGCCGCAGCCCGAAGGATTTTCTGGCGCTGCTGCCGCAGCATCCCCAGCTGAGCATCGTTCCCCACACCGCCACCTCGCCCGACTGGCTGCCCGAACAACTGGCCCGATGCGGCACGGTGTGGGTGACGCCCGACAGCGCCTCGATGGTATTCGAGGCATTGACCGCAGGCGCGGCGGTCGGCGTATTCGACCTGCCGGCCAGCCCGAAAAGCCGCGTCGGCCGTGCGATTGCCCAACTCGCCGATGCGCAGCGCATCACCCGCTTCGCGAACTGGTGCGCGAACGATCAATTGCAACCCAACACGCACCCGCTGGCCGAGGCGGATCGCTGTGCCGAATGGATCCTTGAATGGCTGAAGAAAATAAACTGACCGTCCTGCAACTATTGCCCGCGCTGGAATCCGGCGGGGTGGAACGCGGCACACTCGAAGTGGCGCAGGCGCTGGTCGAGCACGGCCACCGCGCGCTGGTGATGTCGGCCGCCGGCCGACAGGTCGCATCGCTGGTGGCGTCGGGCGCCGAGCACTTCGCCTGGCCGATCGGAGAAAAGTCGTTCAAAACGCTGCTGCTCGTCGGCAAGCTGCGCAAGTTTCTGCTGGAACAAAAAGTCGACATCCTCCATGCGCGCTCGCGCGTGCCGGCCTGGATTGCGTATCTGGCCTGGCGCGGCATGGATCCGGCGACGCGGCCGCATTTCGTCACCACGGTGCACGGCATGTATGGCGTCAATCGCTACAGCCGCATCATGACGCAGGGCGAAGCCGTGATCGCCGTTTCCAACACCGTGCGCGACTACATCCTGCGCGAATACCCAGACACGCCGCCGTGGCACATTCAAGTCATCCATCGCGGCGTCGATGAGAAAGACTATCCGCACGGCTGGAAACCCGACCCTGTCTGGCAGCAGGCGTTCTTTTCCCAGTTTCCGCGCGCCGCGGACAAGCTGCTGGTCACCCTTCCCGGCCGCATCACCCGGCTCAAGGGCCACGAAGACTTCATCGAGCTGATCGCACGGCTGAAACGGCGCGGGCTACCGGTGCACGGCCTCATCGTCGGCGGCGCGTCGACGTCCAAGCAACGCTATCTGCACAAGCTGCGCTACCGCTTACGTAGCATGGGGCTTGAAACCGACGTCAGCTTCACCGGCCAGCGCGATGACCTGAAAAACATCCTGGCGATTTCCAGCCTGGTGCTGTCGCTCTCCACCCAGCCCGAATCCTTCGGCCGCACCACGCTGGAGGCGCTGCGACTGGGGGTGCCGACCGCCGGATACGATCATGGCGGAGTGGGCGAGATTCTCAGGGCTGTGTATCCGCAAGGGTTGCTGCCGATTGGCGGCATCGATGCGACGACGCAACGCATCGCATCCCTGCTGCAACAACCGATCCCGATACCTGAGGGCGAGTACTTTCCGCTGCGCGACATGCTGTCGCAGACATTGGATCTGTATGAGCAGCTTGCCCGGACACCGCGCAGACAGTCCGGGCAATAATGAATCAGGATGGAATGCTTAAAGTAGGGTGCACTCCGTGCACCTTCAGGTCTCAATCGGTGCACGGAGCGCACCCTGCGCGCGACGAATCGCCAAATGGGCAATCCGGGATGAATTGCCATACCGCATAGTCAACCGCTTCACGACCTATGCGACTAAAATCCAGCCTGCTTGAAAACAGGCACTCATCCAATAACACATGGCTGGTCATCCCGACGCTCATTGACCTCGGCTTTCCGCATAAATCTGATTGAAAGTATTTAAGTGCGAGCCCCTTTGTTACCCGCCTCTCTCATGTCGTCCGTCGGCACACGCAAAGCGTCAATAGCACTTTTTTTGCTGTTCGTTTTAGCCGGCAGCCTGCCTCCGAAGTGGGCAGGCTTCCACATTGCGGGATTTGCCCTGGTCGCCGCCATAGGTTTCGCGCGCCGCGAGGATTGGCACAGCGCCGCAGTACGAACATTTCTGCTATGTACTGCGCTGTGGCTGGTTCCGGTTCTGCTGACCGCCAGCTTGCAACATGCGCTAGGCATTGCCACAGCGCCAGACTGGCTGGAATTGCCGAAACTCGTCCTGCGTATGCTCGGCATTGGTCTAGGCATCATCATCCTTATCCAGCGCGGATGGCTAACCCTGTATTCCGCAACATTCGCATTGCTCTGCGCGTTATCGATACATGCCGGTGCTGGTGTTATCGACTTGCTTACCGAACCGAATGCAAATCTGAGAGCCTGGCGTCAGATACGCATCAGCGGACTGGTGTTCAACCCCAATCCTTTCGGCATGTTCATGGCCATTACGGCCATTCTTTCTGCCGGCCTTCTTCGCAACCAGTCATCACATCGTCCAGCGCTCTGGGGGTTACTGGTCGCAGCGCTGCTCTGCGTGTGGGCATCAGGATCACGCGGTGCGATTCTCACCGTCGCCGCAGGGCTTGTGGTTTTGTACCCGCCTACCAGCCGGACGCGCCTGCTTCTTTATATAGGTGCTGCCCTGGCCACTTCGGTTTACCTGTACAGCGGCTTGCAGGCCAATGATATGCACAGCGACAGCGCACGCATGCAAATCATTTCATTTACGCTGGAACAGATTCGCCAGGCGCCATGGCTCGGCTGGGGAATTGGCGCGTACGAGCGCCTTCCCGGCCATGTAGTCAACGCACCCCACAACATGTGGCTTGACCTGGCAGTAAGCAGTGGCTTGGTGGCACTGGCAGGCGGCCTGCTGTCGGCTGTGTTGCTGGTTGTCCGGCTATATCGTCAAAACCAATCCGCGGCGCGGTTGGCCTTGGCGATGTTCGTGGCCGCTTTGGTGGCGGGCACACTGGAGTATTCCATTCTGGATTCCACGCATTTCAGGGGAGTCTGGGTTCTCGTTGTGGCATTGGCGTGTTGCACCCTGAATGAAAGTTGCACCCCGCGCGAGACGGCCGGGTGAAGGCTGAAAGACCTACAGCAATGTGTTGATAAAATACATACGGTTCGGCACCTTGATTTCAGACCGCAGGCTTTCCAGGCGGATCGGAAAGTCCTGCGTGTCTTGCCCAATGCAGGGTCGACTCGCTCCGCCCACTCTTTAGACCTTCTGGAAAGTCCACGTCCCGACCCATGCCACACGTAAACATTCTTTGCCTCAAATGGGGCACCCGCTACGGGCCGCATTACGTCAACATGCTTTATCGCGCCGTCGGCCGCAACCTGAACCGGCCATTCCGTTTTTTCTGCTGCACGGACGATGCAAGCGGGCTGGATGCGGGCGTGGAAATCATCCCGTTTCCTGGCAACCCTGGCGTCAAGCGCGGCTGGCCGGACATTCTGGTCAAGCTGGCGATTCTGCAAGATGGCTTTGGTGGCTTGCAGGGGCCCACGCTGTTTCTCGATCTCGACGTCGCCATCACGGGTCCGATGGATTGTTTCTTCGACTACAAGCCGGGCGAGTTCTGCATCATTCACAACTGGGTGAATTGGCGAAAGGCGGTGCTGGGACGGCGTCCCGCAGTGGGAAATTCCTCCGTTTTCCGTTTCGAGGCCGGCCAGTCGAATTACGCCTACGAAATCTTTCTGCGCGAAATGCACCGCGCTGAAGACCGCGCCCAATTCAACACCGAGCAGGCTTTTCTGACGTATGCGCTGGGCAACCCGCAGTGGTGGCCGGAAGAATGGGTCAAAAGCTACAAGTGGAACTGCCGCCCGGCCTTTCCGTTCAACCTGTTCCGCGTGCCGCAACTGCCCGAGGGCTGCCGGATTCTGGTGTTCCACGGTCGCCCCGACCCGGACGAGGCGATACAGGGGTATCGCGGACGCAAACTCCATCACCGCACGCTCCCCGCGCCATGGATCGCCAACTACTGGAAGCTGTAATGCCGCAGCCGCAACGCGACGCCTTCTGGGACATGATCGACGGCGTGCTGGTGGTCAACCTCGACAGCCGTCCAGACCGCTGGCAGGACATGCAAGGCACGACTGCCGGTTTCATTTCCGCCGACAAATTGCATCGCCTCCCCGCCACGCTGGGCACGGCGCTGCCGGGGTACGGCGCGCCCCCCTGGTTTCGCGGCCGCAAGCGCGACAAAACCTGGGCCGGGCGCGCCGGGGTCACGCTGTCGCACCGCGCGGCGATCGCCCATGCCCGGCAACAAGGCTGGCGCACGGTGTTGATCCTGGAAGACGATATCGAACTTGAACCGATGCTGGCCGAGGTGCTAGCGGAGCTGCCCGCAGCCTTGCACGCCAACGATTGGGATGTGTGCTATCTGGGGTTTACCGACCCGGTTTCACCCTTTCGGACGCTCGCCAAGCTGCCTGCCGGGCATAGCCTGTGCGCCGTCAGCGGTTGCAACACCGCGCACGCCTACCTGTTACGCGACAGCACGTACGACAAACTACTCGCACGCCTGCCCGAGGCTGCCAATATTTGGCACTGGATCAGCCGCCACCGCGCCATCGACCGTTGGTACTACCGCAATCTGACGCGCTATTTCAACGTATGCGTGGTGTCACCTGCGCTGATCAATCAGCAGGGTGGCTTCTCCGACATTACCCAACGCCTGCACGAGAAGGTGCACACCACGCGCGTGCCCGACACCCGGCAGGGGACGCTGAGTTTCCGGCTGTTGGGTGCATGGCGCTGGCTGGGCTACCGGCTGGCAGAGCCGCGCGACTGGCTGCGCGGACGTGTCAAACAAGCGCGCGGATTCTGAATGCCCATGAGCGACCTGCAGACCCCAGCCGCGCGCTTGCGCATCAAGTTTCTTGGCAAGTACAAGCCCGGCCACGACGGTGAGGGCTGGCTGAAATGCTTTCCCGGCAGGCAACCGCGCTGGGGCAATTGCGACTTCATTTTCGACCGTGACTGCCGCGACTACGACTGGCTGGTGGTCTACGACGATCTGCCCTCGGTAGCCGGCGAGCGTCACCCGCTGTGGGTGGAAGAGTTGGCCTGCCCGCCGGAAAACACCCTCTTGATCACCGTTGAGCCATCCTCGATCAAAACCTATGGCAGAACCTACCTGCGCCAGTTCAACTGGCTGCTGACCACGCAAGAAGCGTGGTCGACGGGCAAGCACCAAGGCCTGATTTTTCAGCAACCCGCCCTCATCTGGTTTTACGCCACCAGCTCGCCGCGTGGCGACTACGACAGCCTGCTGGCGCACGTACCGTTGGCCAAGACGGCAGATTTATCGACGGTCTGCTCAAGCAAACGGCAGGGGCATACCCTGCACCGCGAACGCTACGATTTCACCCAGGCGCTCAAGGTTACATTACCGTTCATGGAAATCTACGGCCACGGCGTGCGCCCGCTGGTCGACAAGGCCGACGCCCTCGACCCTTACCGATACCACCTGGCAATCGAGAACCACCTGGGCCCACACCACTGGACGGAAAAGCTCGCGGACCCCTTCATCGGCGCCTGCATGCCGATTTATTATGGCTGCCCGAATGCCGAAGACTATTTCCCGCCAGAGAGTTTCATCCGCATCGACATCGCCGATGTCGAGGCCGCCGCCGAGATCATCGAGCGCGCCATCCGTGACAAATTGTGGGAAAAGAATCTGTCCGCGATTCTGGAAAGCCGCCGTCGGGTGCTGGAGGAATACGGGCCGATTGCCACCGTCGTGCGACTGGTAAATGAAAGACAAGCCGCCAACCGCGCCCTGCCCTCGACGCCCGTCCACATCCAGAGCCGCCGACGCCTGCATCGGCAATGGCTACCGGGCTTGCGCTACGGCCTGGAAAAACTCTATGTGCGCGCCCGCCACCGCTGGTCCGGCGATTGAGCGTTGCAACGCGTGAGGATGCAAGTGTCGTGAATCAGAAATAGCGGGACAAATAAAACGGATGGATTTTTTCGCAGGGCAAGGCGCGAGGAGGCGACATAGCCCGGACTATGGCAACGACGAGCAACGCCGCCATGAGGAAAAAGACGCCGTTTTATGTTTCGATATTTCTGATTCACGACACTAGGCTTCAGGCAAGTGCCTGGCGCAACCTGAACCAATGCCCGCGCGGGAAACTGCGGAAAGCCTTGTGCGAACGCAGCGTCAGTTGTCTTTCTGGCAAACCGGGTTGGTACAGACGCTCGGCCCAGTGCGCCGCCCAGGCGAAGGGGTTGTAGACGTTCAGCACGCGATTCCGGGCTTCCGCCAGCGCGGCCTCGCGCCGGGAATCGAGCGGCTGGGCGAGCAGTTCGGCAATCCTCGCCGCTGCCGTATCGACGTCAAGATTATTGATGGACAGCAGCGCTTCCGCCGGCAGGTAATCGTCCACGTTCGGGCAGCCAAGATAAACCGGATACGCCCAGCCGAGGTAGGCATCGGCGAGTTTTTCAGTCCAGTAGTTGGGCTGCACGCAGTTTTCCAGAACCAGATGAAAGCGGTACGGCAGGATCGCATCCATCTTGTCGTCGATGGGCTCGAATCCGCGCCCGAAATGCACCAACCGATCGCCCAAACGCTGTTTCAGGCCATCGAGCAGCACCAGCCGCTGACGCTGGCCTTCGGTCTTGCTGGCGTTCGAACACACCACGGCAATGCGGTTCTGCTTGTCCGGGCAGGCCAGCGCAGTCAAATAATCAAAACCGTACCGGTAGCGGTTGCTGCTGTGGTCCAGACCGACATGCCAGTTCAGCCCCAGTGCGCTGACATGCAGATGTGGGTGGCAAGACGCTGTGTGACTATCGACCACATGGCCAAACTGTCGGTAGAAAACTTGCGGATAAAGCTTTTTTTCCAGCGGCTCGCCGGCAATGAACAGGGTGTTCTGCGGCGCGCAGACGAAGCGGTCGCGCGGCTGCGCATTGCCCATCACCACGGCAAAATCCGCGCGACCGCCCTCTTCTGGGTTGAAGTCAAAGCGGCAGCGGCCCCAGCTCAGACTGCTGCCAGGCGTGAGTAGCGCCATGCCAGCCGGTGAGCAGTCCATGTTGGTGCGTACCAGGATTTCGCGCTGGCTCATAATCCAGATTGAGAATGGATTGGCACTTTCACGGTAGTTTTCGACTCCGCCCGATATTCCGGCACCCACGTCTGCAGCTGGCGCTTGACCGCCGCTTCATCGTAGGTGTCTGGGTGTGCCAGCCAGGTCAAACACTCGGCATACCAGCCGGCATCGGCTGCCCGCGCCTTCGCCACCCGCAACTTCGGGTGCGGCGTCGGCAGCGTCGACTCGTCATCGGCGAGGAGTTCCTCGTACAACTTTTCGCCGGGTCGCAGGCCGGTGTATTCGATGCGGATGCGGTCTTCGTCCGCGCCGGACAGGCGAATCATGAGTCTGGCCAGCTCGGCGATTTTCACCGGCTCGCCCATGTCGAGCACGAAAATCTCGCCGCCCTCGCCCATCAGGCCCGCCTGCAGCACCAGCTGCGCAGCTTCAGAAATCGACATGAAAAAGCGCGTGATCTCGGGATGCGTCACCGTCACCGGCCCGCCCGCTTCGATCTGTTTCTGGAACTTGGGGATCACGCTGCCGGACGAGCCGAGCACGTTGCCGAAGCGCACCGACACGAAGCGCGTGCCGCTCGGCTTTTGCATCGCCTGGCAGGTCATCTCGGCGAGCCGCTTGGTCGCCCCCATGACATTGGTCGGGTTGACCGCCTTGTCGGTGGAGATCATCACAAACTTGCCCACCCCATGCGCCTGCGCCGCTGCCGCGACAATCTGGGTGCCCAGCACGTTGTTGCGCACTGCCTCCCAGGCGTTGCAGCCCTCCATCAAGGGTACGTGCTTGTAAGCCGCCGAGTGGAACACCACGGCAGGTCGATGCTCGGCCATCACCTGATTCACCCAGACTGCGTCCTTCACATCGCCGATCACCGGTGCAATCTGCAAGCCATGGAAACGTGTCGACAACTCCTCCTCCATCGCATACAGCGCCAGTTCTGACTGCTCGAACAATACAAGTTTCGCAGGATCAAAACGCGCAATCTGGCGGCACAGTTCCGAGCCGATCGAACCGCCTGCGCCAGTCACCATCACCACCTGGCCGGTCAATAACTGGTGCAGGCCGCTGTCGTCCAGTTCCACCGGGTCGCGCCCCAGCAAGTCGTCAAGTTCGATAGGGCGCAAGCTTGACACCGATACCCGACCTGACACCAGGTCTTCGAGCGAGGGCACGGTCAGTACATTCAGCCCGGCTTCGGCACATATCTGGGTAATGCGCTTGCGCACCTCATGCGCGGTCGATGGCAGCGCCAGCACCACATCATCAACGCCCATACTTTGTGCGTAGGCCACGACATCGTCCAGCGTTCCCAACACCGGAATCCCCTGCACCAGCCGCCCCTGCTTGTCGCGGCTGTCGTCCAGCAGACCCACCACATGAAACCCGGACGGATTGCGTGCCAGTTCGCGCAGCAAGAAGTCCGCCGCCGATCCGGCGCCAGCCACCAGCACCGGCTTGCTGTCCGGGTGCAAGACACTGGCCAGACGATGCTCTTTCCAGGCCCGATAGGCCATGCGACTGCCACCCATCAGGATCACCAGCAGCAGCGGGTCGAGAATCAGCACTGAACGCGGCACGACCGCACTGACATCGAACAGGATCAACACCAGTGGAATCAGCAGTGCCGCCAGGCCGATGGCCAGCACAATGCGCTTAAGGTCGGGCAGGCTGGCAAAACGCCAGATGCCGCGGTACAGGCCGAAGCGCCAGAATGCCACAGCCTGCAGCGGCACCACCCAAACCAGCGTGGTCAGCGCCGCCGCCTGGAACTCGGCGGGCACATCCAGATTGAAGCGCAGCCAGTACGCCCCCAGCCAGGCGAAAAACGCAGCCAGAATGTCATGCAGGATGATGGCGACAGTGCGGGGGTTAAGGTTCATTTGGAATACGGTGCCAGCGCCAATCGATGGCCAGAAAGATCAGGAGATAGATAGCGGCCGACAGTATAAGCAACCATGCGGTGTATTGGACATTACGCAGCAGCGCGAAGGCCAGCGCGGCCGCCGCCAGCATCAGCGCATAGGCTGCCAGGGCAAGCTGGCGATGCGACGCGCCGAGCAGCACAACCCGCTGATAATAATGCGAACGGTGCGCCCGCCAGACTCTTTCTCCGCGCAGCGCGCGCCGGATGAGCGTCACGCTGGCATCGACGATGAACGGCGAGAACACCAGCAGCGGGAACAGCAACGGCCACACATGCTGCATCGCGCCCGCAATGCCCAATGACGCCGCCAGGAACCCCAGCGGAATCGACCCCGCGTCGCCCATGAACACCCGTGCGGGCGGGAAGTTGAAGCGCAGGAATGCCAGGGCTGACGCCGCAATCGCCGCGCAAAACGCGGCCAGCCCCGGTGCATCGCCCAGCATTGCCGCCAGCGCCAGCGCGCCGAAGCCGATTGCGGCCATGCCGCCCGCCAACCCGTCCGTGCCGTCCATGAAGTTGTACAGGTTGGTCATCCAGACCACGGCCAGGGTCGCCCCGACCAGCGCCCAGCCGGTCAAGCCCAGCGCCAACAGGCATGCCACGGCCGCAACAAAATGCGCCAGCAAGCGCGCCACCATCGACAGGCTCCGCACATCGTCCAGCAGCGACAGCGCAGCCAGGGCAAACGCTGCGAGCATCGCTGGCAGCAGAACCGCGTCCGCCAGCCACAGGCTGGCGACGCCCACCCCGGCCATGATGCCCAGCCCGCCGATGCGTGGCGTCGGCGTTACATGCAGCGAACGTACATTGGGGTGGTCCATCGGAAGGCGGCGGCGTTGCAGAAGCCAGGCCAGCACCACCCAGCAGACGATGAAGGCGGAGATGACAGCAAGCCCCTTCATGGTAAAGAAGCCACCGTTGCCGCCAGCCCTGCTTCCATTGAATACGGAGGCGCCCAGTTCAGCTGCGACCGGATCAACGAACTGTCCACCCACAACGAACCCGTCAGACGAGCCACGGCGGCGCGTTTTCCCAAAAGCGCGCCGGCAAATTCAATCAGCCTCAGTGGAACCGCCGGCAGGCGCGCAGTCCGGCCCATGGCATGCGCCACTGCGCGAATCAGGTCGGGTGTCGAAACCGCCCCGCCATCGTCCAACAGAAAAGTCTGCCCCGCAGCGGTCGGGTGCTCGACACACAGCCGGATCGCATCGACTAAATTACCCAGATACAACAGGCTGCGGCGATTGCGAATCGCCCCCAGCGGAAGCGGCCAGCCCTTTTGAATCAGCTGCATCAGCCGCAGGAAATTCGCCTTCACCCCCGGCCCATACACCAGTGGCGGGCGCAGGATGACAACGTCCAGTCCGGTTTCCTGGGCAATTCGCCACAAGCCCTGCTCGGCCTCCCATTTGGAAATCGCATACGCATCCGCAGGCGCCGGCACGTCGGTTTCACGATAAGGCGCATCGCGCCCTTCGCCGTTGACCTTGATCGTGCTGATAAAGACGAAGCGCTTCACCCCGGCTTCGGCCGCCTGGCGGGCAAGATTGAGGGTGGCATCGGTATTGACGGCCCGATACAACGCCAGCGGATTCTGGGCTGTTTCAGCCAGCACGTGGACACGGGCTGCCAGATGCACCACCGCGTCGCAACCTGCAAGCGCCTGGCGCCAATCCGTCGATGATTCGATATCCCCGATCACAGCCTCATTCGGAAAACCCGCTTTACTCCGCACAGCTGGGGTAAGCGCATGGCCAGCCGTCATCATTTGTTGACACAGTGCGCGGCCGACAAAACCAGTGGCGCCTGTGACCAACACGCTTGAATGGCTGGAACCCATCATTGCCAAGTACGCGTTTTCGGCAAGCGCAACCAATGCCTCACCAGATAGCGGGCCATACTGACAGCATGCCAGCGCATGTAACGCGGATTGCGCCGGCTTGCGCGGCGTGCATCATGAATCACCTGCGCCTTGGGACAGGCCAAAACGCCCCGGCCAGCCTTCCATAAGCGTATGCAGATGTCGACATCTTCGTAATATAGAAAGAAACCCTCGTCAAAACCACCCACGCGCTGGAAATCCTCTGCGCGGAACAGCATGAACATACCGCCCACCCAGTCCGCCGCGAAGGTCTCATCGCCGATCGCAAATGAATATCGATCGTCTCCTCGGCCCAGCAATTTCCTAACCAGAGAAAACGGTGTCGGGAACCGCCGGATGCTGTCCTCCATCCGGCCTGTCGACGAAAGCACCGCAGGCGCAATCATGGCTGCCTGCCGCCAAGAAAGCTCATTCAGCAAAATGGGGAATGGGTTCGCCGGCATGCGGATATCCGGATTCAGGACACCAAACCACTCCCCCGCCGCGTGTTGAAAGGCGGCATTATGATTGGCACCGAATCCTGCTGGCACGGCATTCTCTATGACTTTTACAGGGTATGGGAAGTCCTCAATGGAGAATGGAAACAGCTCCGGGAGATTTTTGGTCAGGATGACCTCGACATGCATCAAATTGCCAAAGCGAGCGAGGTCAGCCAGAACGCCACCGACAAGTTTGCCTTGCCCGTGGCTAACGATCGAAATCGTGATGAAAGGAAGCGTGTCAACAGGGGGCATCAAAGGATTGCCCACGCGGCAATGGTTTTCATTTTTTCAGTTTCCGGCCAAGCCTGAACTGGGAACAGTTCAGCGCACCCTTACGAATCAGGCTCTACTGCGCTTCAGTCGCCACGTCTTCAGCGCCAGGCCGTGTCTTTTGTATATAAGGCCCACCACCATTGGCGAATAAACCATGGAGTGCAATCGTCGGCCCAGAAAGCCCATGAAACCCTTGGCAGTAGAAACATACGCAGCACGCCAATAGGAGTTTCTGTAGCCTGAAAATGTGAACGCCTCCCTGTCGACGATCTGTGCGTATTTGCTGCCGCCAAAGCCTTCCGCATGACCAACACCATAAAAGGCCTCAATCATCTCAGCGTCTGGCTTGATCAGATAGCGATTGAATAAAATATCGAGAGACCTGAGATAAAGTCTGCTGTCGCAATGCAAAATATTTGCCACGCTTCCATAGTCTTCAATAAATTGCCTGCATCCTTTCGCAATTTCCTGCCTCAACTCAATTTGTTTCTGCTGCTCATCATCAACATATTCATAGCCAAACTCACCATTGTTATGGCAAATACGTTTCAAGCTTCGCACAGGTTCAGTAAACAAAAATTCAAAGACCGGAAGCGCCTGAAAAATTCTTGAAAACCGCCTCCGTGGTACACAATCATTAAAATAGAATCCATGCATATCTTCCGAGCTGACAATGCTACCAAAATAATATCCGGTCATTTTGCACTGTTCTCCAATGACTGATTTCATGGAATCCTGTAATGTTCCCCTCCAACCCAGATCGACCAAAGCCACATTACCGGAAAAATCCTGACTTTTAAGGTAATCAAGCAGAACAGTCGCGTCTTCCTCCGAACGCTGGAAAAAATCACTTTCCTTAAGCGCTTGCATGAAAAGTGGTTTGTTTTTGCATGGATCCAGGTCAACCAGGCTCTCAGGCGCCACAACATCAATTCGCTCAAAGAACTCTCGCCCGGAAATGCGCCGCTCAAACAGACGCTCTTTATTTTTATGGCATGAAAATGCAGGCACATACAAGGCGCGTCTCGACAATCTCAAATAACAACTTGTTGCTTCAGCGGCGAGTTGATCAAACGCCTCCTTGATAAGATAAGTATCTCGCGCGCAAAAGAAAACCTTGTCGATCCCTCTGCGTTCGATATCATCCTTGATGAACTTTGCAAAGGCAACACAGGCTGGCCCAACCAAGGAATATCCTAGTTTGGCCAATGTATTGCCTTGAAAATCATCATGGGGCGCGAAGTATTCAAATATGCTGCTGGCACCATCCCGAACCGAGCGGTCAGGCATTCTATTCACCGCCATTCCCAGCCGCTCTGGAACGATGCAATCCGAATAGTGATTATCACCAACATGCTGGATTTCAGAGAAATCGAGACCGTAATGTTCAGCGACCCGTTTGTACAAATTACCGCTATGTTTCGTTGCTCCAAAACTTGACGATGCAAAAATATTGATGCCGTGCGCCACATGCTCTTGAACGATTTTGCGCAAGAACCAGAGAGGCAAGTACATATCTGTAACAATGCAGCACTGCTTGCCTTGATCGATCAGCGATGCGACAACCTGAACATTTTCGGGAATCGGCTTTAGAAGGGCGCGCTCAAGGGCGAGCTCCTGCTTGAGCACCTTGGCCGGATTGTGAACAACCCAGCCCAATACCCGGTAAATTTGCCATATGGATATATCTTCTTTTTTGCTGAGCTTCCTTGCGACACGCTCCGCCATAACACGCCAGCGCCGAAAGCCAAAAACACCAAAGCCCGGAAAACGATAATGGACCACACCCGTGCATTCGACCAGGTCAAACACATGGAAAGGTCTCTTCAGCGGGCGAGAAATTAGCGTATCGAACAGATCGAAACTATACAGTTTCTTGTTTTTTTCTAATTGGTCTAACATAATCAAATACTTGAACAGCTCGAATTTTTCGATGGAATGCACCGTCCATTGATGAGCACAATCAAATCCAGCTCAATTTCAGTAAATCGCAAATCACATCTCATTAGCAGCGCCGCGTCGTTTTATTTACCGCTGTGACAGTCATTTCGCCCTTCCAGGCATCAAAAGTCCGCGATTCCGTGCTTTGACAAACCTGCCAGTTGACCATTATCGCCATCGCAAGTTCGCCCTCGCTGACCAATAGGTCGAATCAACTTGCCGCTTATCTGAGTCATGGCCACGAAGATATGACCATCCCGGGGAGCCTTGCAATGCGTTGATTGCCCCGTTGCCGGCATTCGGACAGAGGGTACACGAGACCTTGCGGCGGATAGCGTTATGTGGAAGCTAGCGTGCTTGAGCCTGATTGCAGCTGGGCGCGCTTTTTCCCTTGAACACTGCGGGGAATCACGGAGGCAGTTACGCAGCGCCGCGTGCGCCGACCGCCGACAAGAAGCCATCGATCACGGGCTGGATCAACCCGCGCTTGAGCTTGAGCGCAGCCTGATTCACCACCAGGCGCGAACTGATGTCGCTGATGTGTTCCACCGCGACCAGGCCGTTGGCCTTGAGGGTGCCGCCGGTGGAGACGAGGTCGACGATGACGTCGGACAGCCCCACCAGCGGGGCCAGTTCCATCGAGCCGTACAGCTTGATCAGGTCGATGTGCACGCCCTTGGACGCGAAATGGTCGCGCGCCGCGTTGACGTATTTGGTGGCGACGCGGATGCGCGCGCCCTGCTTTACGTTGCCGGCGTAGTCGTAGCCCTCGCGCACGGCGACCATCATGCTGCAGCGCGCGATCCGCAGGTCGAGCGGCTGATAGAGGCCGTTGCCGCCGTGCTCGTTGAGCACGTCCTTGCCGGCGATGCCGAGGTCGGCGGCGCCGTATTGGACATAGGTGGGGACGTCGCTGGCGCGCACGATAATGAGCCGCACGTCGGCGCGGTTGGTGCCGATGATGAGCTTGCGCGAGGACTCGGGGTTCTCGGACGGCGTAATGCCGGCCGCCGCCAGCAGCGGCAGGGTTTCTTCGAAGATGCGGCCCTTGGACAGGGCGAGGGTGATTCCGGAGTAGGTCATGTTGGATTGTGTTGGAGATTGCAACGATTCATCCCGGATGATCCATTGAACGCGACCGCGCCCACAGGTGTGCGTGGCGATCCAGGGTTCTTCGATCCCGTCGCCATTCCGGATTGCTTCGCGTTGCTCGCAATGACCTGCATGGCTTCAGTGCACGCGCCGGATGCGCGCGCCGAGCTGGGTGAGCTTTTCCTCGATGCGCTCGTAGCCGCGGTCGAGGTGGTAGATGCGCTCGATGGTGGTCTCGCCCGCCGCGACCAGCCCCGCCAGCACCAGGCAGGCGGAAGCGCGCAGGTCGGTGGCCATGACGATGGCGCCGTCGAGCCGCGGCACCCCGCGCACCAGCGCGGTGTGGCCGGACACCTCGATGTTGGCGCCCAAGCGGCGCAGTTCCTGCACGTGCATGAAGCGGTTTTCGAAAATGGTTTCGGTGACGCTGGCGGCGCCTTCCGCAACGCAGTTCATCGCCATGAACTGCGCCTGCATGTCGGTGGGAAACGCCGGGTGCGGCGCGGTGCGCACGTCGACCGACTTCAGCTTGCCGTCGGATTCGACCTCGATCCAGTCGGGGCCCGTTTCGACCTTTGCACCCGATTCGCGCAGCTTGCTCACCACTGCGTCGAGCGTCTCGGGCTGGGCGTGGGTGGCGCGCACGCGGCCGCCGGTCATGGCGGCGGCGACCAGGAAGGTGCCGGTCTCGATGCGGTCGGCAATCACCGAATACTCGGCGCCGTGCAGCGCATCGACGCCGTGGATGGTGATGACGTCGCTGCCGGCGCCTTCGATTTTGGCGCCCATGGCGACCAGGCAGCGCGCCAGATCGACCACTTCGGGTTCGCGCGCGGCGTTTTCCAGCACGGTGGTGCCTTCGGCCAGCGCGGCGGCCATCATCAGGTTTTCGGTGCCGGTGACGGTCACCATGTCCATCACGATGCGCGCGCCCTGCAGGCGCTTGCACTTGGCGTGGATGTAGCCGTGCTCGATGCTGATCTCGGCCCCCATCGCCTGCAGGCCCTTGATGTGCAGGTCGACCGGACGCGAGCCGATGGCGCAGCCGCCGGGCAGGGAAACGCGCGCCTCGCCGAAACGCGCCAGCGTCGGCCCCAGCACCAGGATGGCGGCACGCATGGTTTTCACCATTTCGTAGGGCGCTTCCTTGTGCGGGATGGATTCGCCGCTGAGGGTGACGTGGTTCCGGTCGTCGAGGGTGACGCGCACGCCCATGTGGCCGAGCAGCGCCAGCATGGTGCTGATGTCCTTGAGGTGCGGCACGTTGGCCAGCCGCAGCGGCTCGGCGGCGAGCAGGCTGGCGGTCAGGATCGGCAGTGCGGCATTCTTGGCGCCGGAAATGCGCACCTCACCGTCAAGCGGGTTGCCACCGTGGATTAATAACGCATCCATTTCAGCGGGCAGCCCAGTCTTCGGGTGTGTAGGTCTTCATCGACAGTGCGTGGATCTCGGCATGCATGCGCGAACCGAGCGTGTCGTACACCAGCCGATGCTGCTGGATCATGTTCTTGCCGATGAAAGCCGGGCTGACGATCACCGCCTGGAAATGCTGGCCGTCGCCATCCAGTTCGATGTGGTCGCACGGCAGTTTTTCGGAGATCCAGCCTTTGATGTCGTCGGGGGTAACCATGCGTGTATGCCTCTTCTAGTGTCTGAGTTTGTAGCCGCTTCTCAGCAGCGCCAGGGTGAGCGCGGATATTGCCACAAAGCAGGCGCCGGCGACCAGCAGGCCGAGCCAGGGATCGGTGTCGGAGTGGCCGACGAAAGCGTAGCGGAAGCCGTCGATCAGATAAAAAACCGGGTTGGCGTGCGAGACGCCCTGCCAGAAGGGCGGCAGCGAATGGATCGAATAGAACACGCCGGAGAGGAAGGTGAGCGGCAGGATGAGGAAGTTCTGGAACGCCGCCAGCTGGTCATATTTTTCCGCCCAGATGCCCGCCACGATGCCAAGCGCGCCCATGATGGCGCAGGCCAGCAGTGCATACGCCAGCAACCACCCCAGGTGCGGCAGCTGCAATGGGGCGAACCACAGGGTCACCGCCCAGACGCCGAACCCGACCACCAGGCCGCGGATCACCGCCGCCCCCAGATAGGCCAGGAAGAATTCCAGATACGACAGCGGCGGCAGCAGCACGAACACGATGTTGCCCTGCATCTTCGACTGGATCAGGCTGGACGAGCTGTTGGAAAACGCGTTCTGCAGCATGCTCATCATCACCAGCCCCGGCACCAGGAAACTGGTGTAGGAGACGCCGGGATAGACCTCGACGTGCGCTTCCAGCACGTGGGAAAAGATCAGCAGGTAGAGGAGCGCGGTCACCACGGGGGCGACTACGGTCTGCACCGCAACCTTCCAGAAGCGCAGCATTTCCTTGTAGAACAGTGCCGACAGTCCGCTCATGTGCGCTTCATGATGTCGGTGAAGACATCCTCCAGGTCGGGCTCGTGCAGCTGCATTTCGGTAACGCGGATGCTGGCGCCGCGCAGGTCGGCGAGCAGGGTCTCCAGGTCGGCATACTCGCTGAAATTGATGCGCCAGCTGCCGTCGGCGTCGTGCTGCAGGCGGGCCTGCCAGGCGGACGGTATGGCGTCGGCGTCGAGGCGCAGTTGCGCGCAATGCTCGTTGGTCAGCTGCAGCAGGTTGCGGGTGGTGTCGCAGGCGACCACACGCCCGCTTTTCAGCATGGCGATGCGGCTGCACAACGCCTCGGCCTCTTCCAGGTAATGCGTGGTCAGGAGGATGGTGTGCCCTTCGCGGTTGAGGCCGCTGATGAATTTCCACAGCGAGCGGCGCAGGTCGACATCGACCCCGGCGGTCGGTTCGTCGAGCACGATCACCGGCGGCTTGTGCACCAGCGCCTGCGCCACCAGCAGGCGGCGCTTCATGCCGCCCGACAGGCTCTGCGTGTTCTTGTCGGCGTGCGGGGCGAGATCGAGGTGGTGCATGATCTCGTCGATCCAGCCGTCGTTGTGCTTGAGGCCGAAGTAACCGGACTGGATGCGCAGCGTTTCGCGCACGTTGAAGAAGGGATCGTAGACCAGTTCCTGCGGCACCACGCCCAGCGCGCGGCGCGTCTGCCGATAGTCTCGCACCACGTCGTGGCCCATGACGGCGGCGTGGCCGGAATCGGCGCGGGTGAGCCCGGCGAGGATCGAAATCAGCGTGGTCTTGCCGGCGCCATTGGGGCCCAGGAGCCCGAAAAATTCGCCCGGCTGGATGTCGAGCGAGACGCCGTCGAGCGCCTGGGTGACGCCGAAGCGCTTGCGCAGATCGCTAACATGGATCGCGGGACTCATACGGGCAGCAGTTCGGATACTCCGTACAACTCGGCCAGGGTGGTGAAACTGGCCGGCAAGCCGGTGCAGGCCAGCGTGCGGCCGGCCTGCCGGGCTTGTCGCATGGCGCTGAAGATGAGGGTGAGCGCAGCCGAATCGGCGGTTTCGACGCCGCTGAAGTCCAGCATGTCGATGCCTTTCGCAAGCTGCGGCTGCAATTCGCGCAGCAGGCTGCCGACGCTGTCGACGGTCACCGCGCCGGTGATGCGACAGCGTGTTCCCTCACATGCGATCACGAGCCGTTGCGCGGGACCGGCATGGTCTCGCCGCGCGCCGATTGGACCGCCAGGGTTTTGATCAGGCCATCTATCCCGCTTTGACGGATGGTGCTGGCGAAGGAGGCCCGGTAATTGGTCACCAGGCTGACGCCGTCGATCGTCACATCGTAGACCTTCCAGCCGAAGGCCGTTTTGTAAAAGCTGTAGTGGATGGGGATCGGCTGCCCGCCCGGCTGACGGATTTCGGAGCGCACGGTCACATCGGTTTCGCCCGGCTTCATCGCCAGCGGCTTGAATTCGATGACCTGGTCGGTGAACGCGGTGAGCGAACTGGAATAGGTGCGCACCAGCAGGTTGCGGAATTCGGTCACCAGCGACTGTTTCTGCTTGGCCGTCGCACGCGGCCAGTGCTTGCCGAGGGCCAGCTGGGTCATGCGGTTGAAGTCGAAGTGGGGCAGGATTTTGGCCTCGACCAGCTGATGCACCTTGGCCAGGTTGCCGCGCTGAAGCTCCTTGTCCTGTTTCAGGATGGTGATGACTTCCTGCGTGGTGGTACGCGCCAGCACGTCGGGCGGGGATTCGGCGGCCAGCGCCGCCGGGGCATTGGCCCCCAGCAGTAACGCTAGCAGCAGTAAAAATGAACGCAGCATAATCAGTTGTTCCTATTCGAGAAAATCGGGGGGGGGGGGAAATTGAGCAGGGGTGAGGCGCAGACGCCCGGCCTACCAGAGTTCGCCCGTCAGGCGCGCCAACTGCGCCACATTCATGTTGTAGTCGTTGACCGTGCGCAAATACTCGGTCTGCGCCAGGGCATAGTTTTTGATCGCGTCGGCCACGTTGTCGGCGCTTTCCAGCCCGGCCGAAAAATCGGCCAACGACGCCACCATCCAGCGCCGCGCCGCCGCCGCGCCTTCGGCCAGATCGCGCTGCGAATCGTGGTTGGCGCGGGCGTTGGCATAGGCCTCGCCCACTTCAAACGGAATGCCGGCTACCGCAAAGGCCTTCTTGTGGTTGAGCGCTTCCAGTTCGGCCTGCGCCTGATTCACGCGGGCGCTCGTCGCCCCGAACACACCGTCCCATTTCACGCCCACCACCGGGGTAAGGCCGCCGCCATTGAAGGGGTCGTTGAGGTAGGAGTTGTCCAGCCGCTCGCGCTGCGAGGCGTAGTTGAACTGCCCGACCACGCCGGCGTATACGTCCGGCATGCGGTCGGCCTTTTTGGCGGCCACCAGGGCTCGGCGGGTGCGCAATCCCGCTTCGAGCTGCTGCATTTCGGGGCGCTCCAGCAGGGCGCGCGACTGCAGCTCGGCCAGCTCGATCTGCGGGAAGGCCACCGGCTCGATGCGATCATCGGCCACCGCGAGTTCGGCCTTCAGCCCGGTGCCGGTCAGCACCTTCAGGCCGTCGAGGCTAATTTTCTCGATCGCACGCGACTGGTGCACGTACTTGGCGAGCATGCCTTTTGCGGTTTGCAGCGCATACAGGTCGGACTGCCGGGATTCGCCGGTTTCCTCTTCGAGGTTGCGCTCGACCGATTTGATGGCCCAATTCAGCCGTCCCTGCATGTCCTCCAGGAAAATCCGGATGTCGCGCGAGGTCAGATAGCCGTAGTAGGCGCGCTTGGTGTCGTATACCGTGTCGCCGCGCGTCTGCTTGAGCTCGCCGCGCTTGAGGTCGACATTGCCCTGCGCGGCCTCGCCGTACCGTTCGATCTTGCCGAAGGTATAGAGCGGTTTGGTCAACGCGAAGTCGAGGTGGGTCCAGTCGGAAACGCCGTTCCAATCGTCCCCGGAAGAGTTCAACGCGCAGGGTGGCGTGTTGCAGGTATTGTTGTCACCGCCCTGATTCTGAAAAAAACCGCCCTCGGCCTTGGGCGCGAGCCCGATAAAGGCGTTGGCGCTCACCCGCCAGCCGGCGTTGCCCCGCACTTCCTGCAACATGCCGCGCGCGGCTTCGACCACCTGTTCGCGCTCCTTGATGCGGGGGTCGGCAGCGAGGCTCATTTGAACGGCCTGCTGCAGGTTGATGGTTTCCGCCTGTCCGGGCAGCACGGCCAGAAGCATGCCCGCTGCCAGCAACATGCGAGTGACTGGATTGAATCGGGTTGTGACAAATTTCATTGTGGCGCTCCTTCCTGAGCTTGGCCATACATAAACCGTCCGATCAGATTCTCCAGCACTACGGCCGATTGAGTGATGAAAATCTGGTCCTGGTTCTTCAACATCCGGCTGTCGCCCCCCGCTTCCAGCCCGACATACTGCTCGCCCAGCAGGCCCGAGGTCATGATGGCCGCGGAGGTATCCTTGGGAAAAGCATAGCGGTTATCCAGCCGAAGGGTAACAACGGCTTCGTACGTCTCGTTGTCGAAATGGATATCCGCCACCCTGCCCACCACCACCCCGGCGCTTTTAATCGGCGCACGCGGCTTGAGTCCGCCGATGTTGTCGAAGCGGGCAGCCACTTCGTAGCTGTCCGACGCGCCGACGGTGTTCATGCTGCCGACCTTGAGCGCGAGGAACAGCAGCGCGGCGATGCCCGCGACAACGAATAATCCCACCCAGAAATCGAGTACGGTCCTGTTCATTTAGTTGAGTCCCCGAAACATGAATGCGGTCAAAATAAAATCCAGCGCCAGCACGGCCAGGCTGGATGTCACCACGGTGCGCGTGGTGGCGCCCGATACGCCTTCGGCGGTCGGTGGCGCGTCGTAGCCTTCGAACAGCGCGATGGTGGTAATGGCGACGCCGAACACCACGCTCTTGATGACGCCATTCAGGATGTCCTGCTCGAAATCGACCGCGCTCTTCATCTGCGACCAGAACGCACCTTCGTCGACGCCGATCAGCTGCACGCCGACCAGGTAGCCGCCGAAAATCCCCATCGCCGAGAACAGCGCGGCCAAAAGCGGCATCGAGATCACCCCCGCCCAGAAACGCGGCGCCACCACGCGGGCAATCGGATCGACCGCCATCATTTCCATCGCCGACAGCTGCTCGGTCGCCTTCATCAGGCCAATCTCCGCGGTGATGGCCGAGCCGGCGCGGCTGGCGAACAGCAGCGCCGCCACCACCGGCCCCAGTTCGCGCACCAGCGACAGCGCCACCAGAATCCCCAGCGCATCTTCCGCGCCGTAGGTTTGCAGCGTCTCGTAGCCCTGCAGACCGAGCACCATGCCGACGAACAGCCCCGACACCAGGATGATGATGAGCGAGAGCACGCCGGTGAAATACATCTCGCGGATGGTCAGCCCGAAGCGGCGGAATGCGGTGCCCGAGTGCAGCAGCACCGCCACGAAGAAGCGGGCCGCAAAGCCGATGCGCCAGACCGCCTGCAAGGTGCGGTTTCCGAGGTTTTCAATCGATCGTTTAAACACGCTGTTTTCCCAGTCGCAAGTCGTCGGCATAGGGCGGCGCCGGATAATGGAACGGCACCGGGCCATCGGCCTCGCCATGCACGAACTGATGCACGTACGGCAAGTCGGACGCCCGGATCTCCGCTGCAGTTCCCTCGGCGACGATCACGCCTTCCGAGACGAAATAAATGTAATCGACGATCTTAAGCGACTCCTGCACGTCGTGGGTCACCACCAGCGAGGTCAGTCCCAGCGTGTCGGTCAGGCGGCGGATCAGGTTGCCGGTGACGCCCAGCGAAATGGGGTCGAGCCCGGCAAACGGCTCGTCGTACATCACCAGCATGGGGTCGAGTGCGATCGCGCGCGCCAGCGCCACCCGTCGCGCCATACCGCCGGACAGCTCTGCTGGCATCAACTGCGCGGCGCCGCGCAGACCCACCGCGTGCAGCTTCATCAGCACCAGGTCGCGGATGGCGTCTTCAGGGAGGTCGGTGTGCTCGCGCAGCTGGAACGCCACGTTGTCGAACACCGAAATGTCGGTGAACAGCGCGCCGAACTGGAACAGCATGCCCATCTTGCGGCGCAGGCGGTAGAGGCCGGCCTGGCCGAGCTCGCCCACCGATTGGCCCGCCACCCGCACCCGTCCCTGGCCGGGCTTGAGTTGCCCGCCAATCAGGCGCAAAAGGGTGGTTTTGCCGCAACCGCTGCTGCCCATGATGGCGATGACCTGCCCGCGCCGGGCGGTCAGGTTGACGCCCTTCAGAACCGGGCGGTCGCCATAGCCAAATTCGACATCCTCGATTTCGACCAGATTGTCGTTATGCAAAAAATCCAGCCTGTATTTTTGTTGGGGGCTGCCATTTTACCCAAGCAGCCCGTCCGCCACAGCCTTGACATAGTCTTTTTCAACCAGATTCAGTGTGTAGGGTGCACTCTGTGCACCGATTGACGCTTGACCGATTGACGCTTGAAGGTGCACGGAGTGCACCCTACCCAAATTTCTCGCGCCCCAAATGAATAGTCCCGGATATTGCAGGCGCTTTTCAGCCGGCATTCAGTACCCCATCACCTGCTTCAGGGTGTTGGCCTGTTCCAGCAAATCGGAATCGCCGCTGCGGCTGAATACGAACAGGGGCTCGCCCGTCGTCGCCTGCTGCATGATACGCTGCGCCAGCGCACGCAGGTCAGGTGCCTCGTCCAGCCACCAGACATGCGCCGCTTCCCATTCCGGCGTTGCCAGCAGCACCCGCTCCGAAGCGGGTGCTGCTGGCGCCGCCTCGGCCGGTTCCAGCACAAAATAGAAGCCGTCGCGAGTGTCGTACAGCCATTGCGCCCAAGCCGCCTCGGATGCGGCCTGCCAGACCGCTGCCGGCAGATAGACCGCCTGCAACTGCGTGTTGTAGTACGACAACAGCCAGTCGTCGGGCATATCTTCGGGATAAAACCCGCCCCGCCACGCAGGATGCTGCCAGCCGCTGGCGCCAACCAGAACAAGGGGATTCGGCGTCATGGCAAAGGCATCAGGCGCGACGCCAGGTGGTGCCGCCCGCCCCGTCTTCCAGCACGATGCCGGCCGCCGTCAGCTCGTCGCGGATGCGGTCGGAACCGGCGAAGTCCCGCGCCTTGCGCGCCGCCTGGCGCGCGGCGATCAGGGCCTCGATTTCGGCTTCGGAGAGGCCGCCGGGAGCGGTCCCCGCCTGCAGGAAATCCGCCGCATCGCGCTGTAGCAGGCCGAGCACCCCGCCGAGGCTGCGCAGCGTCCGCGCGGCGGCGGCATCGCCCCGATTGGCCTCGCTGGCCAGGTCGAACAGCACCGCAATCGCTTCCGGCGTGTTGAAGTCGTCGTCCATCGCCGTGCGGAAGGCCGCTGCCGCGGGCCCGCTCCAATCGGGCGCGGCCGCCGTCACGGGCGCATGCTTCAGCGCGGTATAGAGGCGGCTCAGCGCGCCTTTGGCGTCGTCCAGATGCGCGTCCGAATAGTTCAGCGGGCTGCGGTAGTGCGCGCGCAGGATGAAGAAACGCACCACCTCGGCGTCGTATTTCTCCAGCACCTCGCGGATGGTGAAGAAGTTGCCCAGCGACTTCGACATCTTTTCGTTGTCCACCCGCACGAAGCCGTTGTGCATCCAGTAATTGACGAATTTGCAGCCGTGCGCGCCCTCGGACTGGGCGATCTCGTTTTCGTGATGCGGAAACTGCAGGTCCTGACCGCCGCCGTGGATGTCGAAATGCTTGCCGAGCAGGTCGGCGCTCATCGCCGAGCATTCGATGTGCCAGCCGGGTCGCCCCGGGCCCCAGGGGGACTCCCACGCCGGCTCGCCCGGCTTGGCGGCTTTCCACAGCACGAAATCCATCGGATCGCGCTTGCTGGGGTCGACCCCCACGCGCTCGCCCGCGCGCAGCTCGTCGAGACTTTTGCCGGACAGGCGGCCGTATTCGGGGAAGGCGCGCACGCTGTAATAGACGTCGCCGTTGGGCGCCGGATAGGCCAGGCCGTTCTGGATCAGTTGCTTGATCAGCGCCAGCATCTGCGCCACATATTCGGTGGCGCGCGGCTCGTGGTCGGGCGGCAGCACGCCGAGCGCGCTCTCGTCCTCGTGCATCGCGGCGATGAAGCGCCCGGTCAGTTCGGCCGGGGTTTCGCCGTTGTCCGCAGCGCGCTTGATGATCTTGTCGTCGATGTCGGTGATGTTCCGCACGTACTCGACCCGATAGCCGCTCGCGCGCAGCCAGCGCGTCACCATGTCGAACACCACGAACACCCGCGCGTGCCCCAGATGGCACAGGTCGTACACGGTCATGCCGCAGACGTACATGCGGACCTGGCCGGGGGTGAGCGGAACGAATTCTTCCTTGGTGCGGGTGAGGGAGTTGGTGATGTGCAGCATGGTGCGGATTCGGGCCAAAGGCAAAAATGACAGGAACGGGAATGAAAGCGGCGTATCGATTGATGAAATATCCGGGCTAAAATGCCGGCTTATCCAGGATGATCCGAGCATATCACATGGCTTTGCCGCGCTTTTTCGCCGCCGTTGTCGCCTGCGCCCTCCTCGCCGGCGTGCCCGTCCTGGCCGATGAAATCCAGGACATCAACCAGCAATACCGCGAAGGCGACCTGTCCGCCGCGCTTGACCGCGCCGACCGCTTCCTGGTCCAAAACCCGCAGGATGCGCAGGCGCGCTTCCTGAAAGGCCTGATCCTCGCCGACCAGGGCAAGACCAGCGACGCCGTCGCCGTGTTTAGCGGGCTGACCGAGGACTACCCCGAACTGCCCGAGCCCTACAACAACCTGGCCGTGCTCTACGCTTCGCAAGGCCAGTACGAAGCGGCCAAATACGCGCTGGACATGGCGATCCGCGCCCATCCCGGCTACGCCACCGCGCACGAAAATCTCGGCGACATCCATGCCAAAATGGCGGCGGTCGCGTATGACAAGGCCCAGGCGCTGGACAGCGCCAATACGACTGCGAAAGCCAAGCGCACGCTGATCCGGAACATGCTGGGGGAACCGCCGGACAAGCCGGCTACGGCCAAGCCCCTGCCGGATCCCGTGCGACCCGCACCGGCCAGATAACGCCCGCGCCGGCGCCACGATAACGGCCGCCGGAACATCATCCACCTTAACGTTCCTTAGGACACACACATGATCAAGCTGCACACCAACCACGGCATCATCACCCTTGAACTCGACGCCGAGAAAGCGCCGAAAACGGTGGAAAATTTCCTCCAATACGTGCGTGACGGGTTTTTTGACGGCACGATTTTCCATCGCGTGATTGACGGTTTCATGATCCAGGGCGGCGGTTTCGAGCCCGGCATGACGCAGAAGCCCACCCGTGGCCCGATCGGGAACGAAGCCGGCAACGGCCTGAAGAACGAGGCCTACACCGTCGCCATGGCGCGCACCTCCGACCCCGCTTCGGCCACCGCGCAGTTCTTCATCAACATCGCCAACAACAGCTTCCTCAACTTCAGTTCGCCCACACCGCAGGGCTACGGCTATGCCGTATTCGGCAAGGTCGTCGAAGGCACCGAGGTGGTCGACAAGATCAAGAAGGTGAAAACCGGCAACCGCGCCGGACACCAGGACGTGCCGCTGGAAGACGTGGTCATCACCAAGGCGGAAATCATCTGAAGATGAACCCGCCCGCGTCGGGAACAGGCCGCAGCTTTTTTGTTGCCGACCTGCATCTGACCGACGAACGCCCGGTCGCCACCGGGCGTTTTTTTCGCTTTCTGCAGGAAGACGCTGCCGGAGCGGATGCGCTCTACATCCTCGGCGACCTGTTCGATGCCTGGGTCGGCGACGACCACGACGCGCAGGTGGCGCATGACACTGCCCGCCAGCTCAAATCCCTTGTCGACGCAGGCACGCCGGTGTATTTCATGCACGGCAACCGCGACTTCATGCTGGCCGCGCGCTATGCCGCGCAGTCCGGCATGACGCTGCTGGCCGACCCCGCACACATCGACCTGTACGGCACGCCAACGCTGCTGATGCACGGCGATACGCTATGCACCGACGACACCGCCTATCAGACGTTCCGCCGCCGCGTGCGCCACCCGCTGACGCTGGCACTGCTGCGCCGCCTGCCGCTGGCGCTGCGCCACCGCCTGGCACGTCAGGCGCGGGCGGGCAGCGAAGCGGCCAAGGCCGGCAAGGCCGCCGAAATCATGGATGTAAATGCCGAAGAGGTGGTGCGCGTGCTGCGCGAGCGACAGGTCTGCCGCCTGATCCACGGCCATACCCATCGTCCGGCGCGGCATCGCCATGCGGTCGACGGCCAGGACTGCGAGCGCTGGGTGGTGCCGGACTGGTATGCCCGCTGGGGTTATGTGGCGTGCGACGCCGCCGGCTGCACGCTCAGGGTGGAGGATTTAACCTGAATTCCTCACCACAGAGGCACATCTATACAGGAAAGAAACAGGATTTTGCGGCACGCTGCGCGATCCCTCATCGGGTCAGTAGGGTGCGCCATGCGCACCGATCCGCGCTCCATGGTGCGCACGGCGCACCCTACGAGCCTTAAATCGGCTAATGGACAATCCGGATCTAACGGGTTTTCTCTGTGTCTCTGTGGTTCAACCGCTTTCCAGGTTCATGACGGCGCGTCGATCGCCGTCATGCCGTCGGGCACGCGGAACAGTTCGGGTTGCAGGGGCTGGCTCGATTCGCTTTCAAGCTGCCGCGTGCGGCCGCTGAACTCGCGTTCCTCCAGCGGCAGCCCGAGTTCGAGCGTGGCGCCGGACGCCCACACCATATTCGCCAGGTCGCAGTCGTGCTGCATCTCGCGCGGCGAAGCCTGCCAAACACGGTGCTGGGTCGCGGCCAGGATGGCCTTCAACTCGGCCATCACGCGAGCCACATCCGGCACGGCTGCACGGGCGGCCACGCCTTCACTGCACACCACACCGTTCACCGCGAGACTGAAGCGCTGGATGCCGTGTGCGGCCTTCCGGGTGTCGAGCCGGGGTCTCCAGCTGGCGGGTTTGGGCGGGACGATGCCGGAGGTAAAAACCATCGCGAGCTGGTTGTCGCGCAGCACGTTGATGACTTTCCGCTGGCGCCGGTCCAACAGGACGAAATCGCCGCCGTCCTCGCCGCTGTCCATGCGCATGAAGTCCGGGGTCACAAGAATACGCGTCAGGGAAGGCGGATCGCCGGGATCCTGGTCGATATAGCGCACGACGGCCATGTCGGCCGCGTGCGCCGCGCCCGCGCCGAGCAGCAGCAGGCCGAGCAATGCCTTCATCAGCCCAGCCCGCGCGCCAGATCCGCCTGGATATCGGCCACCGATTCCAGCCCCACCGCGATGCGCACCAGGCCGTCGCCGATGCCGGCCGCCGCGCGCTGTTCCGCCGTCATGCGGCTGTGGGTGGTGGTGGCCGGATGGGTGATGGTGGTCTTGGTGTCGCCCAGGTTGGCGGTGATCGACAGCAGCTTCGTCGCGTCGATCAGCTTCCATGCCGCCGCCTGGCCGCCCTTCAGCTCGAACGCGACGATGCCCCCGCCGGTCTTCTGCTGCGCCATCGCCAGTTGATGCTGCGGGTGCGACGGCAGGCCGGGATACCACACGCGCGAAACCTGCGGCTGCGCCTCCAGCCATTGCGCCAGCGCCAGGGCATTTTTCGAATGCGCCTCCATGCGCAGGGAGAGCGTCTCCATGCCCTTCAGGATCACCCAGGCGTTGAACGCGGACAGCGTCGGCCCGGCGGTGCGCAGGAAGGTGTAGACGCCCTCCATCAGCGCCTGGCTGCCGAGCACCGCGCCGCCGAGCACCCTGCCCTGGCCGTCGAGATATTTGGTGGCGGAATGGATCACGATGTCGGCGCCGAGCTTCAACGGCTGTTGCAGCGCCGGCGAGCAGAAGCAGTTGTCGACCGCGAGCCATGCGCCGGATTCGTGCGCGATGTCCGCCAGCGCGCGGATGTCGCTCACTTCGGTGAGCGGGTTTGACGGCGACTCGACGAAGAAGAGTTTCGTGTTCGGCTTCACCGCCGCCCGCCATTCCGCCGGGTCGGTCGGCGAGACGTAGGTCGTTTCGATGCCGAAGCGGCCGAGGATGTTGGTGAACAATTGAACCGTCGAGCCGAAAATCGAGCGCGACGCGACGACGTGCTCGCCCGCCTTCATCAGCCCCATCACGGTCGCCAGGATCGACGCCATGCCGGAGGCGAACGCCACGCAGCGCTCGGCGCCTTCGAGCGCTGCGAGCCGCGCTTCCATCATCTGGACCGTAGGATTGGTGAAGCGCGCGTAGATCGGGCCGGGCTGCTCGCCCTTGAAGCGCGCAGCGGCCTCGGCCGCATTGGCGAACACGAAACTGGAGGTGAGAAACATCGCCTCCGAGTGCTCGTTGAACTGGCTGCGCACCGTGCCGGCGCGCACCGCCAGAGTTTCAAGGTCGTATTCTTCGTTCATGAATCGCTCGACGCCAGGTTGAGGTCGAGTTGCTGGGTGGACAGCGCCGCCAGCGACGGCGTTTCACCGTTGCGCACAGCCTCGACGTAATTGAGATATTCCGGCGTGACGTCGCCGGTGATGTAGCGGCCGTCGAAGCACGAAGTGTCGAAGTCGGTGATTGCAGGGTTGCCCGCGCGCACCACGTTGACCATGGCGTCGAGGTCCTGATAGATCATCGCGTCGCAGCCGATTTCAAGCGCGATATCCTGGTCGGTGCGGCCGTTGGCGATCAGTTCGTCGCGCGTCGGCATGTCGATGCCGTAGACGTTGGAGAAACGCACCGGCGGCGAGGCCGAAGCGAAATACACCTTCTCGGCGCCGGCGTCGCGCGCCATCTGCACGATCTCGCGGCTGGTGGTGCCGCGCACGATGGAGTCGTCGACCAGCAGCACGTTCCTGCCCTTGAATTCCTCGCCGATGGCATTGAGTTTCTGCCGCACCGATTTCTTGCGCAGCGCCTGCCCCGGCATGATGAAGGTGCGCCCGATGTAGCGGTTCTTGATGAAGCCTTCGCGGTACGGCACATTGAGGTGATTGGCCAGTTGCAGCGCGGAAGGCCGGCTGGTGTCGGGAATCGGGATCACCACGTCAATCTTCAGGTGCGAGAACTCGCGCTTGATCTTTTCGGCCAGCGACACGCCCATGGCGAGGCGCGTGCTGTAGACCGAGACGCCGTCCATCACCGAATCGGGGCGCGCCAGGTAGACATATTCGAAAATACAGGGGTTCAACACCGCCTTGTCGCTGCAGACGCGGCTGTGCAGCTTGCGCTGGTAGTCGATGAACACCGCTTCGCCCGGAGCGACGTCGCGCAGCAGGCGGAAGCCCAGCGTATCGATCGCCACGCTTTCCGACGCCACGATGTATTCGTGCGGCATGACCTGATCGTTGATGCCGATCACCAGCGGGCGGATGCCGTACGGATCGCGGAACGCGAGCAGGCCATAGCCGGCGATGAAGGCCGTCACCGCATAGGCCCCCTTGCAGCGCGCATGCACGCCGGCGACAGCGCCGAAAATCGTGTCCAGGCTGAGTTTCCGCCCGGAAGCGCGTACCTGCAGCTCATGCGCCAGCACGTTCAGCAACACCTCGGAATCCGAATTGGTGTTGACGTGGCGCAAGTCGCTGCGGAACAGCGATTCCTTCAGTTCATGGGTGTTGGTGAGGTTGCCGTTGTGTCCGAGGACGATGCCGTACGGCGAGTTCACGTAGAACGGCTGCGATTCGGCCGACGATGACGCGCTGCCCGCGGTGGGATAGCGCACGTGGGCCACCCCCATGTCGCCCAGCAGGCTGCGCATGTCGCGGGTGCGGAACACGTCGCGCGCCAGCCCCGGCCCCTTGTGCAGGTGAAAGCGGCTTTCCTCGGCCGTCACGATCCCGGCCGCATCCTGCCCGCGATGCTGCAATACCATCAGGCCGTCGTACAGGAACTGATTGGCTGCCGTATTGGCAACAACTCCGATTACCCCGCACATGCTGCGCACCTATCCATAAAAATCACTCGAAACGAACGTATTTCGCCATATCTGCCGGCAGCAGCGGCAACGCGCGCTGCGCCATCGCCTGCAGGCTGTCCGACAGCCTGGCATGTCTCCAGAAGTCGGTACGCGGCAGCGAGGTCAGCCCCGCCGCCAGTGTCAGGCCGACCAGGATCACCAGCCCCTTGGCCAGCCCCAGCACCCCGCCCAGCACCTTGTCGGCACTGCCCAGCCCGACTGCCTTGACCAGCGAAGCCAGCGCATGCCCCAGCAGCAACACGCCAATCAGAACCAGCAGGAAGACCACCACAAAGCCGGCGAAATAACGGATTGCCGGATTTTCGATGCCGATCGGCAGCAGCGGCGCCACCATCAATGCGCCCCACTTGCCCAGCACGAACGCCAGCACCCAAGCCGCCAGTGAAAACAGCGTGTCGACCATGCCGCGCATCAGGCCGCGCACCACGGCGAGGATCAGCACCAGCAGCACGATGAGGTCGAGCATGCTCATTTTGCAAGGATCTGCCCGGACATGCCGTTTTCGGCCAGCTTCACCGCGGCCGCCACGGCGGCTTCACGCGACGGATAGGGCCCCACCCGCACGCGCGTCAAGGCGCCCACCTTGTCCGTGTAGGCCGGCAACCCGGCGGCGGCGGCGCGCGCCTTGAGGGCTTGGGCCTTGGCGGCATCGGACAGGGCGGCCAGTTGCACCACAAAAGCCTCGCCGGCAGTGGCAGGCTTGGCCTGCGACGCAGGCATCGCGGCGGGCTGGGGCACGGACACCGGTTTGACCGGTGCAGGCTTGAGCGGTTCAGATTTGACCGGTGCAGGTTTGGGCGGTGCAGGCTTAGAGGCGGGCTTGACGGGCTCGGCCGGCGGCGCAGGTTGCGGAGGTGAGGGCTGCGGCTCCGGTGTGGCCAGTTCGTCGGGCGCGGCCGCCGGATCCGGCGGCGGCGCCTCATCGGGCGATGCGGCCGCCATGTGCACCGCCAGCGAACTCGCCGGCGGGGGCTCGTCTTCCAGCAGCAGCGGCAACACAATCACCGCCAACAGGGTCAGCGCAACCGCGCCAATCAGGCGCCGCCGGGCAAGGCGTTTGAGATCATTTTCACTGCTGGGTGGCGGCATGGTCGAGGACGGCGGCAACGGTATAGAACGAACCGAAGACGAGAATTCTATCACCTTCGTGCGCCACACTTCGCGCCTCCGCAAGCGCCGTGTTCACATCCGGCTGCACGCTGACCGGTGCACGGCCGGCATGCGCCCGCAGGAGGACGGCCAGCGCCTCGGCATTCTGCGCGCGCGGCGAGTCGGGCGTGCACGTCCACCACGCATCGATCTCGCCGCGTAATGCAGCGAACACCCCACCCGCATCCTTGTCGGCCAACATCCCCACCACCGCCAGCGTGCGCCCGGCCACCGGCTGCTCGCGCAGAGTGGCGGCAAGCGCCCGCGCCGCTTCCGGGTTGTGCGCCACGTCGAGAATGACCTCGGGCGCGCGGGCAATGCGCTGGAACCGCCCCGCCGCACGTGCCTGCGCCAGTCCCTGGCGGATGGCCGCCTCGCTCACCGGCAGACGGGCGCGCACGGCCTCCAGCGCCGCCAGCGCAGCGGCCGCATTGCGCAGCTGAAATGCCCCCGCCATGGCGGGTAGCGGCAGCGCCGGCCAGACGATGGCCTGACCGCGATAGGTCCACTGGTCGCCCTCGCGCTGCGCGGAAAAGTCGCGCCCCACGCAGCGCAGATCGGCGCCGATGCGCCGGGCATGATCAAGCAGGCTGGTAGGCGGCGCCGGGTCGGCGCAGATCGCGGGGCGGCCCGCACGGTAGATCCCGGCTTTCTCGAAGCCGATCTGCTCGCGGGTGTCGCCCAGATAATCCATGTGGTCGAGGTCGACGCTGGTGATGATCGAGGCCTCGCCATCGAACACGTTCACCGCGTCGAGCCGCCCGCCGAGGCCGACTTCAAGAATCGCCACGTCGACGCTGGCGTCGACGAACTGCGCCATCGCACCCAGGGTGCCGAATTCGAAATAGGTCAGCGAGATGTCGCCGCGCGCGGCGTCGATTTTTTCAAACGCCTGCACCAGCGCGGCGTCGGTGGATTCCTGGCCGGCAATCCTGACCCGTTCGTTGTAGCGCAAAAGATGCGGCGAGGTGTACAGGCCGGTCTTGTAACCCGCGGCGCCGAGGATGGCTTCGAGATAGGCGCAGGTGGAACCCTTGCCGTTGGTGCCGCCGACAACGATGAGCGGAAAAGTCGGATCGAGCCCAAGCGCATCCTTGACGCGCCGAACCCGGTCGAGTCCCAGTTCGATGGTGCTGGGATGAAGCCGTTCGAGCCGGGAAAGCCAGTCAGTGAGGGAAAGTCCGGGGATGCTCCACCCGGAAGCCTTTGATTTCGCCGACATTCGGGATTGCTTCGCTTCGCTCGCAATGACGGGAATGGATGTATCCGGCTGTTTTCCTAGGCCGCCAGCGCGGGCCGCCCCATCATCATCGCCAGCGTGGCGGCGAGCTCGTCGCGCATCTGACGGCGGTCGATGATGCGGTCAACGGCACCCTTCTCGACCAGGAACTCGGCACGCTGAAAGCCTTCCGGCAGCGTCTCGCGCACGGTCTGCTCGATCACACGCGGGCCGGCAAAGCCGATCAGCGCATTGGGCTCGGCCACGACCAGGTCGCCCAGCATGGCGAAACTGGCCGATACGCCGCCCATGGTGGGGTCGGTGAGCACCGAGATGAAGGGCAGCCGGTTGCGCGACAGCTGCGTCAGCGCAGCCGAGGTTTTTGCCATCTGCATCAGCGAAAACAGGCCTTCCTGCATCCGCGCGCCGCCGCTGGCGGCAAAACAGACGAAGGCCGAATTCGACTCGATCGCCGCTTCCACGCCGAGGACAAAACGCTCGCCCACCACCGAGCCCATCGATCCGCCCATGAACTTGAACTCGAACGCCGCCGCCACCACCGGCACCGCCTTGACGCTGCCACCCAGCACCACCAGCGCGTCGGTCTCCGAGGTGCCGGCCTGCGCTTCCTTCAGGCGGTCGGGGTATTTCTTGCCGTCCTTGAATTTCAGCGGATCGAGCGGCGTCACCTGCGCGCCGATCTCGTGCTGGCCCTCGGCATCCAGCAGCATGGCCAGTCGCGCGCGGGCGCCGATTCGATGGTGATGACCGCACTTGGGGCACACCTCCAGATTGCTTTCGAGGTCGGCGCGGTAGAGCACTTCGTTGCAGGCCGGGCACTTCGACCACAGCCCTTCCGGCATCGATTTGCGCGCCTCCACCCGGCGCTTGATTTTGGGCGGCAGTATTTTCTGGAACCAGCTCATGGGATCTCCTGTTATTTCGATGCGGCGTCGACGCCGCGGCGCAACTCGGCCACCAGATGCCCGACGCGGCTGGCGCACGCACCTTCCGGCGCGGATTCGATCTCGCTCACGATGCGGCTGCCCACCACCACGGCGTCGGCAATCCGCGCCACCGCCTCGGCGGTCGCCGCGTCGCGGATGCCGAAGCCCACGCCGACCGGCAGACTGCAATGCTTGCGAATCATGGCGATTTTTTGCGCCACTTCATCCATGTCGAGGTTGGCCGAGCCGGTCACCCCCTTGAGCGAGACGTAATAAATGAAGCCGCCCGCGACTGCCGCCACCTGCTCCACCCGCGATTCCGGCGTGGTCGGCGACAGCAGGAAAATCGGGTCGAGCCCGTGCGCCTTGAAAACGTCCGAAACCCCCGCCGATTCCTCCGGCGGAATATCCACCGTCAGCACGCCGTCCACCCCGGCCGCCTTCGCCGCCAGGGCAAAGGTCTCGTAGCCCATGTGCTCGATCGGGTTGGCATAGCCCATCAGCACCACCGGCGTCGTCGTGTTGGTCTTGCGGAATTCCGCCGTCATCGCCAGCACATCTTTGAGCCCGACCTTGTTCGCCAGCGCCCGCTCGGACGCCCGCTGGATCACCGGCCCGTCGGCCATCGGATCGGAAAACGGCACCCCGAGTTCGATGATGTCGGCGCCCGCTTCCACCAGCGCGTGCATCAGCGGCACCGTCAGCCCCTTGCCGGGATCACCGGCGGTGATGAAGGGAATGAGGGCTTTCTTGTTGTGCGCTTTGAGCGCGATAAAGGTCTGGCCGATGCGGCTCATGGTTCGGTCTTCTAAAAAAAGCTCTATTAAATTAATCCGCGGATTGCACCGTTTGATGCCTGAAGGTGCACAGAGTGCACCCTACAGCGTAATCCCCGACAGCTTCGCCACGGTGTCGATGTCCTTGTCGCCGCGCCCGGAAAGATTCACCAGGATGATCTGGTCCTTCTTCATCGTCGGCGCGAGCTTCTTGGCCTGGGCGACGGCGTGGCTGGATTCGAGCGCGGGGATGATGCCTTCGAAGCGGCACAGGTCGTGGAAGGCGGCCATGGCCTCATCGTCGTTGATGGCGACGTATTCAGCGCGGCCGGCGTCCTTGAGCCACGAGTGTTCCGGCCCGACGCCGGGGTAGTCGAGGCCGGCGGAGATCGAGTGGGTTTCGATAATCTGGCCGTTCTCGTCCTGCATCAGGTAGCTGCGGAAGCCGTGCAGCACGCCCGGGCTGCCGGCCGACAGCGGCGCGGCATGTTTGCCGCTGGCGATGCCGGAGCCGCCAGCTTCGACGCCGATCAGGCGCACATCTTCATACGGGATGTAGGGATGGAAAATGCCGATGGCGTTGGAGCCACCGCCGACACAGGCGATCACCGCATCGGGCTGGCGGCCGGTGAGCTCGGGCATCTGGGTGAGGCATTCGCGGCCGATGACGCACTGGAAGTCGCGTACCAGCATCGGATACGGATGCGGGCCGGCGGCGGTGCCCAGAATGTAGAAGGTGGATTCGACGTTGGTGACCCAGTCCCGCATCGCCTCGTTGAGCGCGTCCTTCAGGGTCTTCGACCCGGAAGACACCGGCACCACGGTGGCGCCGAGCAGCTTCATGCGAAAGACATTGGGCGCCTGGCGGATGACGTCCTCGGCGCCCATGTACACCACGCACTCCATGCCGTAGCGCGCGGCGACAGTGGCCGATGCGACGCCGTGCTGGCCGGCGCCGGTCTCGGCGATGACGCGCTTCTTGCCCATGCGCCGCGCCAGCAGCGCCTGGCCGATGGTGTTGTTGATCTTGTGTGCGCCGGTGTGGTTGAGGTCTTCGCGCTTGAGGAAGATCTGCGCGCCGCCGTACTGCTCGGAAAGCCGTTTGGCGTGATACACCGGGCTGGGACGGCCGACGTAATGCTTCAGCTCATATTCGAATTCGGCGATGAAGGCGGGATCGTTGCGCGCCTTGTCATACTCGACGCGCAGTTCTTCCAGCGCCGCCATCAGGGTTTCGGCGACGAAAATGCCGCCATAGGGGCCGAAGTGGCCGCGGGAATCGGGGAGGTCGGTCAGCTTCATGATGCTTCTTTTGCCTTCGCTATGAATTGCGCAATCAGGTACGCGTCCTTGATGCCTTTTGTGACTTCGACGCCGGAGGACACGTCCACCGCCCACGGGCGCACGCGCCGCACCGCTTCGGCGACGTTGTCCGGCGTCAGCCCGCCTGACAGGATGATCGGCGTGGGCAGGGCCGGCGGGATCAGGCTCCAGTCGAAGCGTTCGCCGGTGCCGCCCGGCACGCTGGGCACATAGGCGTCGAGCAGCAGGCCGCGCGCGGCATCGAAGTCAGCCGCGCATTTTAGCAAATCCGTGTCCCGATTCACGCGCACCGCCTTGATATAGGGCCGGCCGAAACGCACGCAGTCGGCCGGCGTCTCGTCGCCGTGAAACTGCAGCAGGTCGAGCGGAATGGCCTGCAGCACCGATTCGATGAAGGCCGGTTCGGCATTGACGAACAGCCCGACCGCCTGCACGAACGGCGGCAACTCGCGCAGCAGCGCGGCGGCGGCGGCAATGCTCACATGACGCGGGCTTTTCTCGTAGAACACGAAACCCAGCGCATCCGCGCCGGCGTCGCAGGCGGCATGCAGGTCCTGCAGTCGGGTGATGCCGCAGATTTTTACGCGTACAGCCATCGATCGGAGGTTTCCGGCAAGCCAAAGTGCGCAGGATACCGGATGTGGGTGAGATACAGTCCGGCGCCGTCGAAGGTAGGCGCGGCGAGCGTACGGTCGCGGCCGGCCAGGATCTCGCGCAGCCATTCGGGCGGCTGGCTGCCGGCGCCGACCTGGACGAGACAGCCCATGAGGTTGCGCACCATGTGGTGCAGGAAGCCGTCGGCATGGAAGTCGCATAAAAGGTAATCGCCGCGCCGCTCGACATGCGCCCGCCGCAGTTCCTTGACCGGCGATTTGGCTTGGCAGGCTGCGGCACGAAAGGCGGAAAAATCGTGCTGTCCGATCAGATGCGCCGCGGCCAGGTTCATCGCAGCGGCATCGAGCGGGCGGTGATGCCAGCCGATCAGCCCGCGGTTGATCGCGGGTCGCACCGGGTGGTTCAACAGCACGTAGCGGTAGCCGCGATGGGTGGCGGCAAACCGCGCATGAAAGTCCTCGTTGGCTTCGCGCGCCCACAGCACGGCCACGCCCGACGGTAGATGGCTGTTGACGCCGCGCACCCAGGCGGTCAGCGGGCGCTTCGCCGCGGTGTCGAAATGCACCACCTGCAGCGCGGCATGGACGCCGGTGTCTGTGCGTCCGGCGGCAATGATGCTTGTTTTTTCACCGGCGATGACGGACACCGCGGCTTCCAGCGCATCCTGCACACCGCAGCCCTGCGGCTGCGACTGCCAGCCGCAAAAGCCGACGCCGCAATATTCCAGTCCCAATACGATTCTCATACCCAAACGACGACGAGCAACAAAAGCAAGCCCGCAAGTATGACGGCGCTGTCGCAGCCTTGCCAGCGTTCGGTGTGCAGGGTGTAGGTGGCGGGCCCCGCATCGTCCGGCAGCGGCGCGCGCAGCGCATCCAGCCAGCGCGTCGGTTTGGGCGCGTGTTCGACATAGTCCAGGGTCAGCCCCAGGCGCACCGCAAAGGCGCGGCGGTCGAAGCCGAGCCAGGCCAGCGGCCGGGCCAGCGCGTACAAGCCGTAAATCAGGCGGGGGCGGGACGTATAGGCCAGCAGCACCGCCAGCCCGGCCAGCAGCAGCACCAGCCGCCCGATTCGCAGCGCGCCTTGCTGCAGCCCCTCCACACTGGGGCTGGCCCATCCCAGCGACGGCCACAACGGGGTTCCCGGCAGGCTGTAGGCATAGGTGAGCAGCAGCACCGCCATCAGCCAGCGGGTACGGCGCAGCAGGCGCCAGCCTTCATGACGGGCCGGCGCAGACAGAAAGGCCGTCGCAGCGGCGACGGCCAGGATCATCAGCGGGGACAGCGCAGCGCGTTCCACCGCCACGGCCCACCCGCACCACAACAGGATGCGGGCAGCCGGATGGGGGCATGCAAGGCCGGGAATACGCCTAACCCAGCGAACTCAGCATGCCTTTCGCGTCGGCCTTTTGCTTGTCGCTGCCTTCAGCCAGCACTTCGTTGAGAATTTCACGCGCGCCTTCCTTGTCGCCCATTTCCACATAGGCGCGGGCAAGGTCGAGCTTGGTTCCGGCTTCATCGAGCTCGAGGTCGTTGCCGCCGGCCTCGCCGAGGTCGAGGTCGAGGCCGCTGAAATCGAATTTGTTGTCCGGGCCGTTCTCTTCATCCTGGCCCAGGTCGAGTTTCAGCGTGTCATCGGCTGTCGCGGGCAAGTCCAGATCAGGCAGGTCGAAATCGAGTCCCAGGGGATCCATTGCCACGTAGCCGGCCTCGGGCGCCACGACCGCTTCGGGCTGCTTGTCGAAATTGAACACATGGCCCGCTGACTCGAATTCCAGCGGTCCGCTGGCCGCCACGACCTCGGGCTCAAGTTCGGGCTCGGGCTCGTCGGCAAACGTCACCGCTCCGCCGGCAACGGCGGCAGTGGCCGCCACCGTGGCGACCGCTGCTGCGGGCGCGGCGCTCGACTGTACGCCGCCATACAGCGGGTTGGTCGGATCGATGCTGCGGCCCATTTCGCAGGCCTTGTCCCACAGCGGGCTCGACTTGCTGCCCAGCGCGGCATAAAGCTCGCCGGCGACCGCTTCGAACGTCGCGGTGTTGTGCCGTGCGGCGTAAATCTCAAGCAGCTTGACGCGGATCTCGTGGCGGTCCGGGTTGTTGTTGATGGCCTCCTTGAGGATTTCCTCGGCCTGCGCATCGCGGCCATAGGCCATGTACACCTCGGCTTCGGCGATGGGGTCGACATCGTGGGTATCGATGGTGCCCAGGCCCGCCTGGCTGAAGTCGGTGAGGAAGGAGGTGTCGCCGGTATTGACGCTACCACCCGATGCATCCCCGATAACGGTATTGGGCTGAATGTCGCCGCCGGTGATGAGGCTGTCGTCCAGCGCAGCAGCGCTTTTTTTGCGGCGACTGCCGCCTGCCAGCATCCACCACAACACGCCGCCCAGGCCAAGCGCGGCCAGGCCGCCCCCCCAGTAAAGCGGGCTGGCGAGCAAGGGGTCGTACCAGCGGTCGGAAGATGCGGATTCGGGAACGGCAGGCGGCGCCACAACGGCTGGCGCAATCGGTGCGGGAGCAGACGCTGCCGCAGCAGGGACAGCTGGGGCAGCAACCGGTGCTTCAGCCTGTGCCTGTTCCTTCAACTCGACCAGCTTCTGCATGTCCTGAATCTGTTTTTCCAGCGTGGCCACGCGCTGATCCGATTCCCGCAGCGAATTTTCGCGTGCGGTCGCATCCTCTTCCTGGGCGCGCAGCTTTTCCTGCAGGGTACGGGCTTCATCCGCTTTGCCCGCAGCACCGGCCGGCGGCGTAAGCTTGGACAGCTTCAGCACATCCTGCTGCGCTTCGGGCGCTGGCTTGGCACGGTCTTCCACCTTGGGCGTGATCTTGCCGCTGCTGGCTTGGTCCGCAGTGGCCTTGGCCTCGGGGGCAGCGCTTACCGCCCCGGCCAGCTTCTGGCGATAGGCCCGCCAGTCTTCTGCCTGCAGCTTGATCTCACGCACCGCCTCCTGTTGTGGAATGGCGGCCACTTTTTCAACCGACGGCACCTTGAGCGTCTTGCCTGCCTTCAGGCGGTTCATGTTGCCGTCGAAAGCCTGGTCGTTCTCGCGGTAGAGCCCCAGCAGGGTCTGCTCCAAACTGACGCTTTCGGGACGCACGCGGCTGGCAATGCCCGTCAGCGTGTCACCCCGTTTGACCTTCACGCGATCTGGCGCCACGGTCTGCGGGGCTGGCGCGGGCTTGACGGCAGCCGTCGCCGGAGTCGCCGGAGTCGCCGGAGTCGCCGGAGCCGTCTGAGCTTGCGGAGCCGCCGCGGGTGCGGGCCTGGCAATGGGCGTTGGCGCAACAGCCACGGGCGCCACCGTCTGGACGCCAGCCATGCCAGGCGGGTCGAGCAGCATGGTGTATTCGCGCACCAGCCGTCCCGAGGCCCAGTTCAATTCGACCAGCATGTCGATGAAAGGATCGTTCACCGGGCGGCTGGAGCTGACCTTCAGCACCGCCTTGCCGTTGGGCTTCTTCGCGACGGTAAAACGGAGGGAGGACAGCACCGGAGCGAATTCGACGCGCGCATCGCGAAAGGCCTGATCGGAAGCAAGGCTGGCCGACAGGCTGTCGAGCTCGGCCTTGTCTGCCGCGAACAGTTCGATTTCCGCCGCGAGCGGTTGACCCAGCGCCGAAGTAACCGACAGCTTGCCCAGCCCGGCGGCGTGCGCCATCAGCGGCATGGCGATCAGGCCTGCGGCCACCAGTTGGGTGGTGAAGCACTTCAATTTCATCCAGTATCTCCTTGTTCGCCCCGCGTGCCGGAGCTGTTGAATCCTTGACGCCTGTATTGACGGCTCGACGAGCGCAATCTTTAATGCACAAACCGCACCAGCCCGGAGCCTACTGTTCGGTCCTTGCCCACTCAGGCTTCCAGCAGGATCCTCAGCATGCGGCGGAGCGGCTCCGCCCCGCCCCACAGCAGCTGGTCGCCCACGGTGAACGCGGTCAGATATTCCGGCCCCATGGTGAGCTTGCGCATGCGGCCGATCGGCACGGTCAGCGTGCCGGTCACCGCCGCCGGGGTGAGTTCGCGCATGGTGAGCTCGCGGTCGTTGGGCACCACTTTCACCCACTGGTTGTGGGCGGCGATCAGGCTGTGGAGCTCGGCAAGCGGCACATCGCGGGTCAGCTTGACGGTGAGCGCCTGCGAATGGCAGCGCATCGCACCGACGCGCACGCACAGGCCGTCGATGGGAATCGGCTTGTCGCTGCGGCGCATGATCTTGTTGGCCTCGGCCTGCGCTTTCCACTCTTCCTTCGACTGGCCGGACTCCAGCGCGACGTCGATCCAGGGAATCAGGTTGCCGGCCAGCGGCACCGGCCAGGCGTCGACCGGATAGCGGTCGGAACGGATGAAGTCGGCCACCTTGCGGTCGATTTCGAGGATCGCCGAGGCCGGGTCGTCGAGCAGGTCCGCGACTTCGGCATGCACCGCGCCCATCTGCCGGATCAGCTCGCGCATGTTGCGCGCACCGGCGCCGGAGGCCGCCTGATAGGTCATCGGCGACACCCATTCGACCAGGCCGGCGTCGAACAGCCCGCCCATCGCCATCAGCATCAGCGACACCGTGCAGTTTCCGCCGACGTAGGTCTTCACTCCGTTGGCGATACCGTCCCGAATGACCTGGCCGTTGACCGGGTCGAGGATGATGATGGCCTCGTCCTTCATCCGCAGCGTCGAGGCGGCATCGATCCAGTAGCCGTTCCAGCCAGCCTCGCGCAGCTTCGGATAGACCTCTTTCGTGTAATCGCCGCCCTGGCAGGTGATGATGGTGTCGCACAGCTTCAGTTCGTCAATGCTGTTGGCGTCCTTCAATGGCGGCACGTCACGGCCGATGTCGGGGCCCTTGCCGCCGACATTCGACGTGGTGAAGAACACCGGATCGATGTGGTCGAAATCGCGCTCTTCCTTCATGCGCCCCATCAGCACGGAACCCACCATGCCACGCCAGCCGATCAGTCCTACCTTCATCATGTTCATCTCCAATTAATCGGGGTAGGCGTGAGGGCGAGGCGTGAGGATTCCGTCCTCACCCCTGCCCCCTCACCCCTCACAAACTTTTAACCACCGCGTCACCCATTTCGCTGCACGACACCTTCCGTGCGCCTTCGGTCCAGATGTCGCCGGTGCGCAGGCCCTGCGCAATCACTTTCTTCACCGCGTTCTCGATGCGATCGGCGGTCGCCAGGTCGGCGAAGGTGTAGCGGTACATCATCGCCACCGACAGGATGGTCGCCAGCGGATTCGCCAGGTTTTTCCCTGCGATGTCGGGCGCGGAGCCGTGGATCGGCTCGTACATACCCTTGTTGTCCTCGTCGAGCGAGGCCGACGGCAGCATGCCGATCGAACCCGACAGCATCGACGCCGCGTCGGACAGGATGTCGCCGAAGATGTTGCCGGTGACGATGGTGTCGAACTGCTTGGGCGCGCGGATCAGCTGCATCGCCGCATTGTCGACGTACATGTGGGAGAGCGCGACCTCGGGGTAATCCTTCGCCACCTCGATCATCACTTCCTTCCACAACTCGGAGCATTCCAGCACGTTGGCCTTCTCGACCGAGCACAGCTTTTTGCCGCGCTTCATGGCGATGCCGAACGCGACGTGCGCCACCCGGCGCACCTCGGATTCCGAATACAGCATGGTGTTGAAGCCGACGCGCTCGCTCCCCCCGGTTGGGCTTGGCCGAATTTCGATTCCGCGCGGCTGGCCGAAATACACGTCGCCAGTCAGTTCGCGCACGATCATGATGTCGAGGCCGGACACCACTTCGGGTTTCAGCGACGACGCGCCTGCCAGCTCGGGATACAGAATCGCCGGGCGCAGGTTGGCAAAGAGGTTCAGCTCCTTGCGGATGCGCAGCAGGCCGCGCTCGGGGCGCAGCGGGCGATCGAGCGCGTCGTACTGCGGCCCGCCGACGGCGCCGAGCAGCACCGCGTCGGCTGCGCGCGCGAGCGCAAGCGTCGCCGCCGGCAGCGGATCGCCCGCCGCATCGTAACCGGCGCCGCCGATGGGTGCGGTTTCCATTTCGATTTTCGCGCCTTCGGCACGCAAAACCTCCAGCACCTTGACGGCCTGGGCGACGATTTCGGGACCAATGCCGTCACCGGGGAGAACTGCTAATTTCATATCAACTCCGTAAGGCGTGAGGCGAAAGGCGTGAGGCCGGGCGCCGACTGCCTCACCCCTCACGCCTCACCCTTCACCATCAATTAAACAGCCACGGCGCTTCCTGCTTGCGCCGATCTTCGTACGCCTTGATCTTGTCGGCCTGAAGCAGGGTCAGGCCGATGTCGTCCAGGCCGTTCAACAGCCGGTGCTTGCGCCCGCCGTCAACGTCAAATTTCAGTACCTCGCCGCCCGGCGTGGTCACGGTCTGCTTGTCCAGATCGACGACAAGGCGGTAGCCTTCGCTGGCTTCGCATTCGCGGAACAGGCGTTCGACCGCCGCGGCGTCGAGCACGATCGGCAGGATGCCGTTCTTGAAGCAGTTGTTGTAGAAGATGTCGGCGTAGGACGGCGCGATGATGGCGCGGATGCCGTAGTCCTCCAGCGCCCACGGCGCGTGCTCGCGGCTCGAGCCGCAGCCGAAGTTGTCGCGCGCGAGCAGCACGGAAGCCCCCTTGTAGCGCGGGAAGTTCAGCACGAATTCCGGGTTCGGCTGGCGCGTGGCAGGGTCCATGCCCGGTTCGCCGTGGTCGAGGTAACGCCATTCGTCGAACAGGTTGGGACCGAAGCCGGCGCGCTTGATCGACTTCAGAAACTGCTTGGGGATGATGGCGTCGGTGTCGACGTTGGCGCGGTCGAGCGGCACCACCAGCCCATTGAGTGTGCTGAATGCCCGCATGCTGGCTAGTTGCCCGCCTTGCTGCCGGCTTTCTCGATCGAGTCGCCCGCTTTCTGGACATCCTGACCAAAGCCTTCCATCGTATTGCAGCCCGCCAGGGTGAATGCAGCGGCCATCAAAACAGCGATCATTGATTTCATGGTGTTCTCCTTAAAAGTTACGCACATCGACAAAATGCCCGGCACACGCGGCAGCGGCGGCCATCGCCGGACTGACCAGGTGGGTTCTGCCACCCTGCCCCTGCCGTCCTTCAAAATTGCGGTTGCTGGTCGAAGCACAGCGCTCACCCGGCTCCAGCCGGTCGGCGTTCATCGCCAGGCACATCGAGCAGCCCGGCTCGCGCCATTCGAAACCGGCCGCGACAAAAATCCTGTCCAGGCCTTCGGTCTCGGCCTGCTGCTTGACCAGCCCGGAACCCGGTACCACCATCGCCAGTTTGACGTTGGGCGCGACCTTGCGCCCCTTCGCCACGGCAGCGGCCTCGCGCAAATCCTCGATGCGCGAATTGGTGCATGAGCCGATGAACACCTTGTCGACCGGGATCTCGGCAATCGACGTACCGGCCTGCAGACCCATGTATTCCAGCGCACGCGTCCAGTCGTGCCGCTTGACCTCGCTCGGCGCGTCGGCCGGATTCGGCACGCGGCCGCCGATGGTCGTCACCATCTCGGGCGAGGTTCCCCAGGTGACCTGCGGCTCGATCTTTGCGGCATCGAGCTCGATCACGCGGTCGAACGCCGCATCGGCATCCGAGTGCAGCGTGTTCCACCACGCCACCGCCTTGTCCCATGCGTCTCCCTTGGGCGAATAGGGACGGCCCTTGACGTAGTCGATCGTGGTCTGGTCGACCGCCACCATGCCGGCGCGCGCGCCCGCCTCGATCGCCATGTTGCACAGGGTCATGCGGCCTTCCATCGACAGCGCGCGGATCGCCGAGCCGCCGAACTCCAGCGCGTAGCCGGTGCCGCCTGCGGTGCCGATCTCGCCGATGACGGCGAGCGCAATGTCCTTGGCGGTGACGCCGCGGCCCAGCGCGCCGTCGACCTTGACCAGCATGGTCTTCGACGGCTTCTGCCACAGGCATTGCGTCGCCAGCACGTGCTCGACCTCGGAAGTGCCGATGCCGAAGGCGAGCGCACCGAACGCGCCATGGGTGGAGGTGTGCGAATCACCGCACACCACGGTCATGCCGGGCAGGGTCAGGCCCTCCTCGGGACCGATGACGTGGACGATGCCCTGGCGGATGTCGTCCATCCTGAATTCGGTGATGCCGAACTCGGCGCAGTTGGCGTCGAGCGTTTCGACCTGCAGGCGCGAGATCGGATCGGCGATGCCCTGGCTGCGGTCGGTCGTCGGCACATTGTGGTCTGGCACGGCAATGGCTGCCTCCACCCTGCGGGGGGTGCGCTGGGCCAGCTTCAGCCCCTCGAACGCCTGCGGGCTGGTGACTTCGTGCACCAGGTGGCGGTCGATATAGAGCAGCGTGGTGCCGTCGGCCTCGACGTGGACGACGTGGGCGTCCCACAGTTTCTGGAATAAGGTGAGTCCTGGCATGCGGAATAAGGCGAGACAGCGCGTAAAACGCCGATTATTTCATAGCTTGGCCTTTTTCCATCATTATCAGTGGGGCGCTGGCACGGATTTTGTCTGCCCCCACGCGGCGTATACCCCCCAGGCCAGCGCCGCGCTCCCGGCGGCCAGCGTGAAAGTCCAGGCCGGCCCCAGCGTGTCCCAGGTCAGGCCGCTCGCCAGTCCGCCGATGGTGCCGCCGACGCCGAAGGACAGACTGGTGTAGAGCGCCTGCCCGCGCGCCTGGTGGCGCCCGCGGAAATGCTGGTGGATCAGCGCCACCGCCGCCGCGTGATGGGTGCCGAAAGTGAAGGCATGCAGCGTCTGCGCACCCCACACCAGCCAGGCCGACTCCACCCCCCAGGCAATCAGCAAAAAACGCAGCACCGCCAGCGCGAAACTGGCCAGAATCAATTGGCGCGGCGTCACCCGCGCGAAGATGCGCGGAACAATCAGGAAAATGCCGATTTCGCACAGCACGCCAAACGCCCACAGCCAGCCCACGGTGGACTTGTCGTAGCCGTGGTCGACCAGATAGATCGAATAGAAGGTGTAATACGGCCCGTGCGTCACCGCCATCAGCATGCAGGCTGCCAGCAGCGACGCCACCTCGGGCCGCTTCACGATCGCCCACCCCGAATGCAGGTCGGTGGGGTGCGGCAGGATCTCGGCCTCCGGAATCACCCGCGCAAACGCAACGATGCCCAGCATCACCGCCAGCACCGCCCACGGCAACCAGGCGATCGACACCGTGTTGAAGGCGTAGCCCAGCCCCACCACCATGACGATGAAGCCGACCGAGCCCCACAGGCGGATGCGGCCATAGGCATCGGTGCGCTCGCCCAGATGCGACAGCGTCATCGCCTCGACCAGCGGCAGCGAAGCGCTCCAGAAGAAGCCCAGCGCCGCCATCACCGCGAACAACCACCAGAAGCTGTCGCCGACAAACACCCCGGCAAACACCAGCACGCTGCCGACCGCCGTCACCTGCACGATCGCCGTGCGGCGACCGGTGCGGTCGGCAATATGCCCCCATATGTTGGGCGCGAAAATCCGCATCACTTGCAGCAGCGACATCAAGACGCCGATCTGGAAGGCGTTGAATGCCAGCGACTGCAGGTATAGGCCCCAGAAAGGCGACATCGCCCCGACGAAGGCAAAATAGAAGAAATAGAAACCGGACAGGCGCCAGTAGGGCACAGCATTCATGCGGCCGGATTATCCCCGAGCTTGGCGCCGAATCCGCATGCGCGGATCAATCCGCTTGCTATTTCATCGCCGAGCGCAGCTTGACCGTCTCGCCGGCCACCGCGAACACGCCGCTGCCGCGGTGATGGAGCGTCTGCGCCTGCTTGATGGCAGCATCGACCCACGCCTGCACTACCTCGAGAACGAAGAAGTTGTAGCGGTTCACCAGCCGCGTGTCCACCACCCGGCATTCGAGGCTGGCGTAGCACTCTCCGATCAGCGGCGCGGCGACCTCGGCGGCCGGCACCGGTGTGAGGCCGAATTTGGCGAACTTGTCGACCGTGCGCCCGGAACAATTGCCGACGCCCACGACCTGCTTCACCCATTCCCGCGTCGGGATATTGATCACGCATTCCTTCGTTGCACGCAGCACGTCGAACGACGCATTGCGGCCGCTGATCACGCAGCCGACGAGCGGCGGCTCGAACTCCATCATGGTGTGCCACGACATCGTCATGATATTGGCTCGGCCCTTGCGGGCGGTCGTCACCAGAACCACCGGACCGGACTCCAGCAGGCCATAGACCTTGGACAGCGGAAAGGATCGTTTTGCCATGGCGTCACCCCTTCTATGGATCGGGCGCTTTCAGCTTAGTTGTTATTTCAGGGTGCGGCTTTCATGGCCGGTGCGGGGCGTCGCGCGAGGGAATACGGACGATCCAGGCCGCCAGCAGCATCCCGCCGATGCCCATCGCCAGTTTGGCCGTCCAGCCGGGCACGAAGAATGCGATGGAGATGCCGAAGCTCAACACAATCAGCAGCAGCGCGCGGCGCTTGGCGCGATACGGCATGCTGCGATGCTCGCGCCATTCGCGGAGCAGCGGGCCGAAATGCGGATGATGCAGCAGCCCGTGGTAGATGCGGCGCGAAGAACGCGCGTAGCAGGCGGCGGCCAGCAGCAGAAAAGGCGTGGTCGGCAGCACCGGCAGAAAAATACCGAGTAGCCCCAGCAGCAGAAACAGGGTGCCGAGGCCGGCAAACAGCAGGCGCACCGGGAAAGGGTGACGGTGGTGCATCGTCCTCACATCGTCTGCTGCCGATTCCAGATCCAAGCGTTTCTCCTTCATTGCACCGAATCCATCGCCGCGCCCTCGTGCTGCACATCACGATTATAGGGATGCCCCCGCTGCCCAGAATGCATTCATTTGCCGCCGAAGCCTTCCCTGTCGAACCCTTGCCCGGAAGAAAAGCTGCCGCCATGCGTTGAGTTGCCCGTGTTGCCTTGAATCCGGGCAAGGCCTGGCCTATTTTTAAGATGTCCACGAAAACCCTTGAGGAGATGATCATGGAAAACGTTTCAACCGATATCAATAAATTGATGCAGGAGCCGGCGACCGACCCCGACTTTCCCTGTGCCCCGTTTGAGTGGACGCGGAATGAAGCGAAGCGAATCGCCAGCGAGGAAGGGCTTGAACTCACGGACGAGCACTGGGAAGTCATTCGCGCGCTGCAGCGCTTCTATGCCCAGCATGAAAACAACGCAGCCATCAACCTGCGCGAATTGCACGATGCCCTGGACGAGCACTTCCACCCGAAAGGCGGCGTCAAGTATCTGTACACCCTGTTTCCGGGCGGCCCCATCGCCCAGAGTTGCCGCCTGGCGGGGCTGAAGGCGCCGTTCATGGCCACCGACCGCGGCTTCGGCAGCGTAGCCTGACGCTTTTGCACCATGTGCCGTGGCGCAAAAACGGGGGCCCAGCCCGCATCTGCCCATCAATGCATCAAGTCTTTTCGTCACCCTTTGAAAGGTAAAAAGGAACTCCCCTGCGCGTGATCCGTTGACGGCATGCGGCGATTGGCCGATGATCTTTTAGTCGGGCTTGCCTGTCCGAAATACGCATACAACAGGGGGGCCGCCATGCCGCAAACCAAGTTCCTGCTCGACGAATCCGAGATCCCCACCCACTGGTACAACGTCGTGGCCGACATGCCCAATCCGCCGGCGCCGCCGCTGGGTCTGGACGGCAAGCCGATCGGACCCGATGCGCTGACGGCGATCTTCCCGATGAGCCTGATCGAGCAGGAAATGTCGGCTGAAAGATGGATCCCGATCCCGGAAAAGGTTCGCGAGATCTACCAGCTGTGGCGCCCTTCCCCACTGATCCGTGCCCACCGCCTGGAAGCGGCGCTCGGCACGCCGGCCAAGATCTACTACAAGTACGAAGGCGTCTCCCCGGCCGGTTCGCACAAGGTCAACACCTCGGTCGCCCAAGCCTATTACAACGCCGAAGCCGGCATCAAGCGCATCGCCACCGAAACCGGCGCCGGCCAATGGGGCTGCTCGATGGCGCTGGCCGGGCAGATGTTTGGACTGGAAGTGCGGGTCTACATGGTCAAGGTCAGCTACGGGCAGAAACCCTACCGCCGCTCGATGATGCATACCTGGGGCGCCGAAGTGTTCGCCAGCCCGAGCATGGAAACCAACACCGGGCGCGCCGCGCTGGCGGAAGACCCGGACAACCCGGGCTCTCTCGGGCTGGCGATTTCCGAAGCGGTGGAAGAAGCCGCATCGCGCCCCGACACCAATTACACACTAGGCTCGGTGCTGAACCACGTGCTGCTGCACCAGACCGTGATCGGGCTGGAAGCCAAGAAACAGTTCGCAAAGGCGGGCGACTACCCGGACATGATCTTCGCCCCCTGCGGCGGCGGTTCCAATTTCGGCGGCGCGGCCTTCCCCTTCTTTGCCGACAAGGCCGCCGGCAAGAACGTGCGCCTGGTCGCGGTCGAGCCCGACTCCTGCCCGACCCTGACGCGCGGTCATTACGCCTACGATTTCGGCGACACCGCCAAGCTGACGCCGATGATGCTGATGTACACCCTCGGCCACGACTTCATGCCGCCCGGCATCCACGCCGGCGGCCTGCGCTACCACGGTGACTCGGCGCTGGTGTCGCAGCTCTACCACGAGAAGCTGATCGAGGCGATTGCCGTGCCCCAGCTTGCCACCTTCCAGGCCGGCGTCACCTTCGCCCGCGCCGAAGGCATCATCCCCGCCCCCGAATCCAACCACGCCATCGCCGCCTGCATCGACGAGGCCCTGCGCTGCAAGGAAAGCGGCGAGGCGAAGACGCTGTTCTTCAATCTTTCGGGACACGGCCACTTCGACATGGCGGCCTACGACAGCTATTTCAGCGGCAAGCTGGAAGACTTCGCCTACCCGGAAGAAGCGATCAAGGCCGCGCTCGAGCGCTTGCCCAAGGTGGGGTGATTTTCTTCCAGGCCAGGATGCATGCCCGCCGGATTGCCTGTCGGCGCTAGTGTTGCGAATCAGGAATAGCGAGACAAATGAAACCGATGGATTATTTCGCCAGGCTAGGCGCAGACCCGCAGCCGTATGGGGTATACGGCAAGGGGCTGCAACGACGCATGGCGGAAAAAGACGCTGTTTCATGTTTCGATATTTCTGATTCGCGACACTAGATCACAGACGCAATCTGCTTTTGAAAATTCATCCATTTTCCCGGTCTTTGTCCAATTTTGGACGCCAGGGAAATCATGGGGGATGGGCAAGGCGTGGGAAGGAAATGTAGCCGGAACGATGGTAATGATGGCCAACGCAGCCATGCGGAAAAATACGCCATTTCATGTTTTGATATTTATAATTCACGATACTTAAATATTGAAATATCCTTTGGCCCCCCTGAACCCATTCCCCCGGATCGAGCAAGTCGAGTTGCAAGCCCTGCAGCTCGACGACGCGTGCGCGCTGCTGAAACACGACGCAAAAAATTGCCAGCAGGAAGCCGGCGAATCAGCCACCGACTATTTGCAGCGCATCATTGACGACCTGTGCGACATCTCGCTCAAGGATCCCCTGACGGGACTGGGCAACCGCCGACATTTCCGCTCGATACTCGAGCGCTCGATCGAGGCCGTCGCACGTTCCGGCGAATCGGTGCTGCTGTTGATGCTGGACATCGACCATTTCAAAACCATCAACGATTCCCATGGCCACCTGGTCGGCGACCAGGTGCTGCAGGCCATTGCAAAATGCCTGGCGGGCAGCGTGCGCCCCATGGACACCGTTGCCCGCTACGGTGGCGAGGAATTCGCCGTGATCCTGCCCCACTGCCGGCCACTTTTCGGGCGTGCCGTAGCCGAGCGGATTCGCCAGGCCGTTGCGTCACTATCGGTACCCGTGTCGCCGCTGCTCAGTGTTCAGGTCACGATCAGCATCGGCGGCGCCTATGCCCCGGAATGGGTGCGCTCCACTGCCGATTTGTGGATCGAGCGCGCCGACCTGCAGCTTTACAGCGCCAAATCCGGCGGCCGCAACCGGGTATGCCTGGATCAGCCACGTGAGCTTGCGGTGCGTGCGGAAGAGAAAGGGCTGTTGTTTGGGCGCCCCATCATGGATGAGGCGCCAGCCGACCTCGCTCAACGATGCCTACGCCACGATTAAAGTCCTGGTGGGGCAGCAGCCGAGGCAAACCGTGCGGATGACCGTCAACCAGACCTCTCGCCCCGGTTCCGGCCAGACCATCACGAACCAGATGCAACAGGTCCTCGACCGTTTCGTCGTCACCGAACCCGACCCGACCGCCGATCCGTCTTGATCCACATGGGCGAAATTCCCGGCGACCCCGAAGCCCGCCAGGCCATCATGCGCCGCCAGTTGGGCACATAGCCGGGAAGACTTTTCCCGGGCTATGCCGGCTTGGGGATATATCCCGTCTTAGCTTGAACCCGCGCCGGCGAATGGGGCGGGCAGGCACTCACCGCTCAAATACCACGCTTTCAGCGCTGGCGCCCAGATCCGTCAACGCACCGTTGACCGCATTCATGAAGGGGGGCGGGCCGCAGACGTAAAATCGCTGCTTGTAGTCGTCGATCGTTTCTTCCAGGAATGCGCGGTCGACCCGCCGGTGCGCATACCCAGGGACATCGGTGCCGGTGCAGGTCAGGATGCAGCGCTCGCCCAGCAGGTGACGCAGCTCCTTTTCGCAGATCACGTCACGTGGGGTCTTGTTGGAAAAGATCAGCGTCTGCCCGTCCAGTTCTCCCCTGTGCGCCAGCCCCCGCAGTATGGCCAGAAATGGCGTGATGCCGGCGCCGCCAGCAATGAAGACACCGGGCCCCTGGTAGCGAATGGTGCCAAAAGGCTCGGACATCAGCAGCTCGGCGCCCGGCCCCAATTGATGGAGCGCCTGCGTCACGCCGGCGTGTTCCGGATAGGCTTTGATGGTGAATTCGAGCACCCGGTCGGCAACCAGACCGGTGGGCGTGAAGGGTCGCCCCTGTTCGCGCAGGCCGGGCAGATTGATCGCCAGTTCGACGCCCTGGCCGGGATCGACGAAAAGTCCCTCCGGCTTGCTGACGATGAAGCGCTTTACGTCATGGGTGACGAACTGACTCATTAACAGAGTGACGGTGTGGTCCATGACCATACTCCTGGTGCTTGCCGGTCCCTTCATCATAGCCACGCAGCGGAATATCGCTGAGGCCAACCCGATCGGCTGCACTATATTGAGGGTCATGCTTCCATCCAAGGAGAGAACCCATGTCTTACATTATTTCGACACGGCGTCTTCTCGGCCTTGGCCTGCTATTCACGGCCCTGATCACCCTGTTCCTGGCGCCTTCGTCGTACGCGGCCAGCGTGGCGGAAATTGACCGGGAGATCGACCGGGCCTTGGACGACTTCCGGAAAATCGACGGCGCCGATGCCTTTCTCCGGATCGCAAAAGGCGTGCTGGTGTTTCCCAAGGTCTACAAGGCCGGCGTCGGCGTGGGGGGCGAATACGGCGAAGGCGCATTGCGGGTGGGCGGGAAAACCGTCGACTACTACAGCACCGCCGCCGCGTCCGTTGGCTTCCAGCTGGGCGCGCAGGCCAAGAGCATCGTGGTGATCTTTACCGAGGAATCCGCCCTCAAGAAATTCCGCAAAAGCGAAGGCTGGAAAGTGGGCGTGGATGGCTCGGTCGCCTTGGTGGACATCGGCGTCGGCAAGGCGGTCGACACCACCAACATCAAGGATCCGGTCCTCGGCTTCATCTTCGGCCAGAAGGGCCTGATGTACAACCTCACCCTGGAAGGCTCGAAGTTCACCAAGCTGGACAAGAAGAAATAACCGCGAACCCACGATGCGTGCGGCAACCCGAACCCCGGGCAGTCGGGTCAATATCGTGAGTCTGCCGCCAGCGGCAAACCGGCGCGGGCAGTCGCGAGGGGAAGAAATCGCGAACAGCCTCAGCCACGGATTGGGGCTGGTCGCAGCGCTCGTTGCAAGCCCGTTCCTGATCGTGCGTGCGGTCCGGCATGGCGATGCGGCGTTCATTGTCGGCGCAAGCATCTTCATCGCGACCATGGTGCTGCTCTACCTCGGCTCCACCCTGTATCACGCCCTGGCGGCCGGCCGCGCCAAGCGCGTGTTTCGGGTCGTCGAGCACGCCGCGATCTTCCTTCTCATCGCGGGGACGTACACTCCGTTCACCCTCGGCGTACTGCGTGGCGCCTGGGGCTGGACGCTGCTCGGACTGGTCTGGGGGCTGGCCGCGGTCGGGGTAGCGCTGAAGGTATTGAGCCGGATGTCCCACCCCATCCTCTCCACCGGCCTCTATCTGCTCATGGGCTGGCTCATTGTGATTGCAGCCGAACCCCTATCCGCCCGCATGCCCGTAGCCGGCCTGCTATGGCTGATCGCCGGCGGCCTGGCCTACACACTGGGGGTGATTTTCTTCGTGCTCGACGCGCGCCTGCGATATGGCCACTTCATCTGGCATCTGTTCGTCATGGCAGGGACCGCCTGCCATTACTTCGCCGTGTACGGGTATGCGGCCTGAAAAGTCTGCCGCTCATGATCCGGCGGTGAGGCGCTGCCGGTCTTTGGACAATTCAGCCAGGCTCGCTTCGAACAGCCGCGGCCGGGTTCTGACTTTGTGCATGGCCAACCACCCCGCCCCGGCGCCGGCTGCCAGGAAAATTCCGGTCAATCCGCCCAGCGCCATGATCCGGTGCGACTCCCAGAAGGCAACCGCAATCAGTATTGCCAGCAGCACGATGCCAACGCCGATACAGAACAGCGCAACCAGCCCCATCACCAGGAGCAGGACCAGATGTTCACGCTCTTCCGCAATATCCGTGGACAGAAGTTCGAGACGGGTATGGACAATGCCGACCAGGCTCGATGACAGCGCCTTCAGGGATTCGAACAGTCCCCCGGTCGCAGCATGGGATTCCTCGGCCATCGCCTGGCTAGCGCCGCCCGACCAACAGGCCGATCAACAGGCCGACACCGACGGCGGCGCCCATGGACTGCCACGGGTGGGTATGGACGTACTCGTCCGTCGCCCTGGTTGCGGCCCGGGTCCTGACCAGCAGCGCGGCCTGGGCATCGGCCATTTTCGCTTTCGCCGCCGCGAGCGAGGCTTCCGTCTTGACGCGCGCAGCGGCCACCGCCTCGCCGCCCTGGTCGGCCGTAGCCTTTAGCAGGGCTTCCGCATCGGAGACCACCACCTTGAAATCGTTGATCAACTGTTTCGTGGCATCAAATGGATCTGCAGAATAATGGGCATTCATGGATATTTCCCTTTCGTTTAATGATGCAAGGTTTCCGACATTTACAAGCTTAGACACACTTGAACCCATTGCAAACACCGCCTCAAAGCAGGCGGTCCAACACGAACACGCCCACCATGGTGAAAGCCAGGGCAATTTTCAGCAAGGCGCCGAACAGCAGGCCCAGCGTTGCCCCCACCCCCGCCCGGGCCGCCGCCTTTGCCGAAGCCAGGCGGCTGAACTCGCCGATGACGGCCCCGACAAACGGCCCCAGCACGATGCCGGGCAAGCCGAAAAACAGCCCGATCAGCGCGCCCAGCGCGGCACCGGTTACCGCCCGCGGCGAAGCGCCAAATTTCTTCGCGCCCAGCGCCGCGGCCAGAAAGTCGATGCCGTAGCTCAACAGCGCCAGCACCCCCAGCAGCGTGAGCGTGGCCCAGCCGACGTAGGCAAAACCCTCCGCCCATGCCAGCAGCACCAGCCCGGCAAAGACCAGGGGAATGCCGGGCACGGCCGGCAGGATCAGGCCGGCAAAGCCAAGCGCGATCAGGAATGCGGCCAGCAGCCAGAGCAAAACAATCGTCATAAGACAGTGCGGGGAAAGGAGCGAAGTTTCAGGTTGCGGGCCGCCCCTTGATTCTTGATTTGGATCAGGCCGACGCGGCAACCCGCTTCATGTCGGATTCGAGGATCGCCTCGACATCCAGCGTGATCGCAACCTCCGCCCCCACGACCACCCCGCCCTTTTCCATGGGCGCGTTCCAGTTCACCCCGAAGTCATGGCGGTTGATCGTTACGGTTGCGGTAAAACCGATGCGGCTCACCGGCCCCAGGTCTTTGCCGCCCTCCCAGTAGGGGCACTGCCAGCGGCCCAGATAGCGGGCTTTCAATTCCACCGGGCGGGTCACGCCGCGGATGCTGAGATCGCCCGACACCCTGAAATCGGTTTCGCCCACGCGCTGAACCTCCCGGCTGCTGAAAGCAATGACGGGGTGGTTTTCCGCATCCAGGAAGTCGGGGCCACGCAGGTGCGCATCGCGCGCGTCGTCCCCCGTCCAGATCGCCGCCGTATCGATCGTGGCCTCGACAGCGGCGATATCCGTTGGCGCATCCAGGTCGAACGCGATGCTGCCATGCACGTTCTTGAACAGCCCGCGCATGTGCGAAACCATCATGTGCCGCACCGCAAACCCTGCCGCGGAATGTCCCGGTTCGAAGATCCACTTGGCCATGTCCAATTCCTCCACATTCAACTCGGCTTCTAATTATAGGAATCGGAAAGCGGATGGATATTCGGATGTGGCGGGTAGAAAATGCACGTGGCCAGGGCGGCCTGAGTGCCACGCAATGGAAAGGGGCGGGGAAGGGTGAAGCCCCTGTTCGCCCAGGTCCGCTTCAGCCCCTGGAAGGGGGCAGGCTGACAACGACGGCTCCGCCCTCTTTCCTTTCCACCGCCAGCATGCCTTTTTTGTGCGCGTCGTCGAGGATCTTGCCGAACGCGCTGTAGCCGTATTCCGACTCGCTGAAGCCCGGGTGGACCCGCTTGATGGTGCTCTTGATCAGCGACGCCGAAATGGCGCCTTCGCCGCCGCGCTCCGCCATCAACTGCTCCAGCGTGCTCACCACGATTTCAATCGCCTGGTTCTTCTTGTCCTCGGCGCTCGGCTCGGCCTTTTCCGCAATCCGACTCTTGCCGTCTGCTGCTTTTTCCGTCGTCGGCCGGGTTCGCCGCCGGGTCGGACTCGCCGTCTTGACCGCATCCGCGGCGATTTCCTTCACCGGCGGGGCAGGCGCGGCCACTTTTCTGGCAGGGGATTTCGGCGCTTTGGCCTGCACCAGATCTTCATAAAAGATGAACTCGTCGCAGTTGGCGATCAGCAGCGACGACGCCGAGCCGCGCACGCCGATTCCGATCACGCTCTTGCCGTTTTCCTTGAGCTTGGAGATCAGCGGCGAAAAATCGGAATCCCCGCTGATGATGACGAAGGCATCGATATGCGTCTTGGTGTAGCAAAGGTCGAGCGCATCCACCACCATGCGGATGTCCGCCGAGTTCTTGCCCGACTGCCGCACATGCGGGATCTCGATCAGCTCGAACGCCGCCTCGTGCATATCCCGCTTGTATTCCTTGTAGCGGTCCCAGTCGCAGTACGCCTTCTTCACCACAATGCTGCCTTTGAGCAGCAGACGCTCAAGAATGGGGCGAATCTTGAAATCGGGATAGTTGCCTTCTTTCAGGCCGATGGCCACGTTTTCAAAATCGCAAAAAACGGCAAAGTTGTGCGTATCTGGTGCGGCCATCGTTATTCCCCCTGGGTGTTAATCGGTACGGGTAGTCGATTGTCAGCTCTTGTCGGCCAAACCCCTGGCCAGCAAATCGGCGACGGTTTCATTGATACCCGCCTTGCGGGCGTCTGCGAGGGCGTGAATTTTCTTGACCAGTTCGCCATCGAGCTTGACGGCAAACGCGACCAGGCCCTGCGCCTGCTCGAGCTTGCGCTGCTCGCGCCGGGACACGACTGCTCCAGCCGCACTGCCAAAGCGATCCGGCGTGCCGGCTTGTTTCATCTGGCCGGTGATTTTCAGGCCTTCGTTCTTGTCGAGATCGGATTTTTTCATGGGGGTTTCCTGGGTTGCCTGAAGGGTATTCGGTGAATTGTGCCATCAACCGGCTGCCGGCGGGCGCTCCAGAGGCCATGACGTATTTCAATGGCTTTGCGTGGGGACCGTCCTCATCGCCCGTTTCGCGCCGCGGCAACGCCACGGCTCCGGCCTGGGGCGGGTCCCCTGCAACAGCAAGCGGGCAATGGTCGGCGGTGTTGCTGGCCTGCAGTCAACCGGAATTCGAATGAAGCGTAATTCCAGCGGTCTGCAAATCATTTCTCCGCGAACAAAAAAAAAGTGGGCGGTTACCCGCCCACAAATTTCAGACTACCGCCTGATCACTCAGGACTGCTGGCGATGGTGGCCGTGGCCCCGATGACGGCCAGGCATCGCCTCGGCATCGAATACGCCTTGCTGCGCGGGGGTCAACTGGGCATAGAAGGCCTTGGTCGCCTGGCTGCGCTCAATCATCCTGGCACGGCGCTGCTCCGACATGGCCTGCATCTTGTCCAGGCGCTGCGGCGTGTTCAGCTTTGCAAACTCGGCCCGCATGGCCTGTCTGTCCACACCCTGGCGCATTCCGGGTTGAGCGGCGCCGGCAAAGGCATCCCATGCAGCCTCTTGCGCAGGCGTGAGATTGAGCTTTTCCTTCAGCCCGGACAAGCGCTTGGCACGCTGTTCTTGCCAATTGCCGTCGACCTTTTGCCCCTGCCCGGCTTGGCACCCCGTCTTGCCTTCCGCCCCTCCGGCCGGCATTGCGAAAGACGAAGCCGCCAGAATGCCGCTGCCAGCGATCAATCCCACCATCAGGGCGCGTTTGGCAAAAGAACCTTGAATCGATTTCATTGCGAATCTCCTTCAGAAATGTTGAAAAAAACTGCCGGCCCGGTACAGGCAAGGCATGGAACGTATTCTGAAGAAGAGATGTATCCCCGGGATGTCAAGTACCCGCAAAAATGTAACGGGTTGTATCCGAATATAACCGGAGCCGTCAGCAAAACCCGACAACGATGCAGGCAGGGCATGGGAAATGCGCTGAAAGAGTCTGGATTCTTTGCAACTGGTGGCGTCGGCGTCGGACACTCGAGTCAAAAGCGTTCAATCGCATAACGTCTCGTCCAGGCGAATGGCCATACCGAATTTATCAGCGTCTCCCTAGATCAGCTTGCCCAGCACGAAGCCGATCACGATGCCGATGATGAGCGCGATCGTGACGCCACGGTAGGTCAGCACGTCCTTCGAGTAGCCGCGCCGGATGGCGACGTAGGCCACCAGATAGCCGACGGCGTTGAGCAGCCAGATGAAGCCGATCGACAGCACCTTGACGATGAGCGGGCCGATAATCGGCACCAGGGCGATAATGCCCAGCAGCCAGGCAAAGGCATTGGTGACCAGTCCCACCACCACCACGCTGCCGGCGATCACGCTGCTGTCGACGTTGAAATGCAAGCCCAAGCCCACCAGTGCAGCAATCGCCAGCCACAGCGGCAGCATCACTCTCCAGTTACGCCACCAGCGCGCCCGTGGCGAAAAATCAGCCTTGATGTCGTCCGCTTCAGTCATCTCGTCCGCTTCAGCCATGTCGCACACGAAAACTCAATTGCGCACCACTTCGATCACGTTCGGCACGTGCTGCAGGCGCGCCAGCAGGCGCGACAGCTGCTGCAGTTCCTTGACCCGAACGGTGAGACGCATGTTGGCATATTCGCCGCGGCTCTCGGTGTTGACGCGCAGCACATCGAGCTTGTCCTTGGCGATGACATCGGAAATGTCGCGCAGCAGGCCCTGACGATCAAACGCTTTCAACAGGATATCCACCTCGAATGCCGCACCGGCGTCGGCCACCCATTCGGCCGGCATTCTGCGCGCGGGGTTGGCGCGCTTGAGCGCGGCGCAGTCGGCGCGGTGCACGGTGACGCCGCGCCCCACTGTGGTGTAGGCGACGATGGCATCGGGCGGCTGCGGCTTGCAGCAGCGCGCAAGCTGAAGCGGCACGTCGCCCAGCCCCGGGATGGTGACCGGATTTCCGGTCTTGGCGCGCACCCGCGGTTTGCTGGTGGGCACCAGCGCGGGGATGGCCTTGCCGGATTCCTGCAGGGCATTGATCAGGTCGCGCTGGCCGACATCGCCACGGCCGAGCGCGGCAAGAAACTCGTCGACCTTGCCGAACTTGAGCTGCTGCGCGAGCTTTTCATGGCTGGCGTCCACCACGCCGAGGCGCTTGAGTTCCTTGTCGAGCAGGCTGCGGCCGAGGCTGAGCTGCTCGCCGACATCGCGCTGGCGAAACCAGGCGCGCACCTTGGAACGCGCGCGGTGGGTGGCCAGATAGCCGAGCGCGGGGTTGAGCCAGTCGCGGCTCGGCGCGCCTTCCTTCGCGGCGACGATCTCGACGCGCTGGCCGTTGTCGAGCACGGTGTTGAGCGGGACCATCGCGCCGTCGATCTTGGCGCCGCGGCAGCGATGGCCGAGGTCGGTGTGCAGCGCGTAGGCGAAATCCACCGGGGTGGCGCCGCGGTCGAGCGCCAGCACCCGCCCCTGCGGCGTCAGTACGTAGACCTGGTCGTGGAACAATTCGGTCTTGAACTGTTCGGTGAATTCGCTGCTGTCGGCAACGTCGTCCTTCCATTCCAGGATGCGCCGCAGCCAGGCGATCTTTTCCTCGTACTGCGCGTCCTGGCGGCCGCCTTCCTTGTAGCGCCAGTGCGCGGCGACGCCGAGCTCGGCATGGTGGTGCATGTCGAAGGTGCGGATCTGGACTTCCAGCGCGCGGTCTTCGGGACCGATGACGGCGGTGTGCAGCGAGCGGTAGTCGTTGCTCTTGGGCTGCGAGATATAGTCGTCGAACTCGCCGGGGATCGGCTGCCACAGGTTGTGCACCAGCCCCAGCACGGTGTAGCAGTCGATCTCGTGCTTGACCAGAACGCGCATCGCGCGGATGTCGTACAGCTGCTCGAAACTCAGGCGCTTCCTCCGCATCTTGTTGACGATGCTGGCGATGTGCTTGGGGCGGCCGCTGACTTCGGCTTCGATGCCGTGCAGCGCGATTTCCGCTTGCAGGCGCTCAATGACGCCATTGATGTATGCCTCGCGGTCGGCGCGCTTTTCGTCGAGCTGCGTGGCGATGGCCTTGTAGGTGTCAGGTTCCAGATAGCGGAACGCCCAGTCCTCCATTTCCCACTTGATCTGCCACACGCCGAGCCGGTTCGCCAGCGGGGCGAACAGCTCGCGTGCCTGCTGGCCGAGCGCCGCGCGGGTGGCAACATCCTGGCTGGCAGCGCAGCGCAGGGCATGGGTGCGTTCGGCCAGCTTCACCAGCACCACGCGGATGTCCTCCACCATCGCCAACACCATCTGGCGCAGCGCCTCCAGTTGGGCGTGCGGATCGATACGCTTGTCGGTGGCGCTGGTGGCCAGCGTCTCGATGCGCGCCATCGCGGCGATGCCGCGGGCAAGCCTGGCGGCAACGCCGAACGTGGATTCGAATTCAGGGCTGTCGTCGATACAATCGTGCAACAGGGCCGCGGCCACCGCATCCGCCCCCACCCGCAGCTCGACCACGATCAGCGCAGCGCCGACGCTGTGCGCGAAAGCCTGGCTTGGTCCAAGCTGTCGGTGCGCATGTTCCAGTGCGCACCAGGGCAGATGATTTTCCGCCACCGGCAACACGCGCGCCAGCGCCATCCTGGCGGATTCAAGGTCGGTGGCTTCAAAGCAGCGGGGCTTCGATGGTTCGGTCATGGTTGCAAGAATTCAGCCTGCCAGTAGCGGCGATAGGTAGGCCGATATTGTGAGGCCTGGACCCCGGCTTCGCCAAAATCGAGGCGGATCATCCCGCCGGAATCGCTGCGCAGCATGCGCGCGTCGATCTTGCGAAAGCGTGCCACCACGTGGGGATGCGGATGGCCATAGCGGTTGCGGTGACCCAGGGTGAACACAATGAGTCCAGGCCGGGTCGCCGCCACGAATTCCGGAATGGACGAGGTGCGGCTGCCGTGATGTCCGGCGAACAGCACGCTCACCGGCGTCAGTTGGCCGGATTCGAGCAATTCGAGTTCCGTCCGCCTTTCGCCATCCCCCGTCAGCAACATGCTGTGGCGCGCGTTGCTGACCCGCAGCACGCAGCTGTAGTCGTTGTCGCGGCGGCGGGACTCCGCGTAGGCTGGTGGCAAGGGGTTGAGGATCTCGAACTGCACGCCGTCCCAGTTCCAGCGCTGGCCGCGCGTGCACTGGCGCGCAGGCGGTGCGCCGTCGAGCAGGGGACTGTCCCCGGGCAGCCCATGCAGCAGCCAGCCGGTCGAAATGTCGCGCAACACCGAGCGCATGCCGCCGCTGTGGTCACTGTCGTCATGCGAGATGACCAGCCCGGACAGCCGTCCGATCCCCGCTGCGCGCAGGTAGGGGACGATGATGCGCTCGCCCGAATCGCTGTCGGCGAATGCTGCGCCGGTGTCGTACAGCAGGGTGTGATTCGCCGTGCGGATCAGCACGGCGGTGCCCTGCCCGACATCGATCGCCTCGGCGCGAAAGTAATCGGGCGCAATGGCATCGCGCAGCGGAAACAGCAGCGGCAGCCACAGCGCCAGCCCCAGCACCCGCAGCGGAAACCCGCGCGGCAGAAGCATCCACGCCGTGCCGGCCAGCGCCAGCGCCACCGCCCACCCGCCCGGCGCTGGCAGAGTCGCCACCGCCAGCGGCAGGCTGCCCGCCCAGGCCAGTCCCGCGCCCAGCCAGGCCATCAGCCACGCTGCCACCTGCCACAAGGGCGGACTCAGCACCCCCAGCAGCGCCAGCGGCGTGACCAGCCAGCTCACCAGCGGAATCGCCACCGCATTGGCTAGCGGCGAAATCAGCGAAACCTGCTGGAACAGCAGAAACAATACCGGCGCCAGCGCCAGTGTGACCGCCCATTGCACCGTGGCCCAGCCGCGCAGCGTGTCGGGCAGTGCGACGCGGCCGAAGCTCACCCACAAAATCGCGGCCATGGCGCCGAACGACAGCCAAAAACCGGCCGACAGCACCGCCCACGGATCGACCAGCAGAACGACGAAGAGCGCCACGATCAGCGCGGTGAAGGGGCGCGGCTCGCGCCGTCCCCAGAAGGCCAGCGCCAGCACGATCAGCATGAACAGGGTGCGCTGCGCCGGCACCTGGAATCCGGCCAGCAGCGCGTAGGCGAGCGCCGCCAGCACCGCCGCGACCAGCCCGGCCTGGCGCGCGGGCAGGCGTTCCGCATGGCGCGGCAGCCGCCGCCACACGCTCGCCACCAGCCAGCCGGCAAGCGCGGCGATCATGGTGACGTGAAGCCCGGAAATGGAGAGGAGGTGATTGACGCCGGTGCGGGTGAATGCGCGCCATTGGCTATGCGGGATGCTGCGCTGGTCGCCGACCACCAGCGCGGCGATGACGCCCGCATAAGGAGCGTCGCCGAGCGTTGCGAAAATGCGTTCACGCACCGATGCGCGGGTCGCGGCGATCCAGGCGGCGGGCGTGGCGGCCTGCGCCGCGAGGCGGTGCGGCGTGGGCGTTTCGCGCACATAGCCGCTGGCATTGATGCCGCGCTCCAGCATCCAGGCTTCGAGGTCGAAGCCGTGCGGATTGCTGGTGCCATAGGGCATTTTCATCCGCACGGTCAGGTGCCAGCGTTCCCCTGCCCGCATTCGCGTTTCGAAATTTACGGCGTCGCGCGGCCAGTAGCGGGTCAGCTGGACTCGCTGCAGCGCTGGCGCATCGGGGGTAACGACCTGCTCGACGTCGAGCACGAAGCGCTCGCCGCGCGCATTGGCGTGCGGCAGGTCGGCAATCACGCCGACCAGCGCGATATCCACTCCCTGCCAGTGCGCGGGCAGGCGCTCGGCCAGCCGCGCGTCCGCCCGCCAGGCAGCCCAGGCAAAGCCGAGCGCCACGCATAGCGACAGAACGGCCAGACGGCGAAAAAATTCGAAAACAGGGCGGGAGAAAACCGGCAACCACAGCGCCGAGAGCAGCAGCGGCAGGAGCCACAGCCAGCGAGCGGGCGGCAACATGGCCTGCTGTTGCAGCCACCACACGCCGAGACAGAACGCGATGAGGGTGAGCCGCATCGCGCCGAGGGATCAGGCTGGCTGCAGGCTTCCGTCGACCAGGCGCATGCGCCGGTCCATGCGCGCTGCCAGCTCGGCGTCGTGGGTGACGACGACGAGGCTCGTCGCGTGCTTGCGGTTGAGCTCGCGCATCAGGTCGAACACCGCGTCTGCGGTGTGGCGGTCGAGATTGCCGGTGGGCTCGTCGGCGAGAATGCATGCGGGCTGCGTGACCAGCGCACGGGCGATGGCGACGCGCTGGCGCTCGCCGCCGGAGAGTTCGCCGGGCCGATGCGCGAGGCGATGGCCAAGGCCGACTTCTTCGAGAATGACGGCGGCACGCGCCAGCGCCTCGACCCGGTCCATGCGCCGGATGAGAAACGGCATGGCCGTATTTTCCTGCGCGGTGAACTCGGGCAGCAGATGGTGGAACTGATAGACGAAACCGAGCGCACGGTTGCGCAGATCGCTGCGCTCGGCCTCGGAAATCGCGAAGGGGTCGCGCCCCATCAGCGTGATTTTTCCGGAAGTCGGCGTGTCGAGTCCGCCCAGTAGATGCAGCAGCGTGCTTTTGCCCGAGCCCGAGGCGCCGACGATGGCGAGCGACTCGCCGGCACGGACGTCCAGGTCGACCTTATGCAGCACCGGCACGTCGATCCGGCCCTGGCGAAAAATCTTGCAAAGCCCCGCGCAAGCCAGCACTGCGCCACCGCCTTGCCCTGAATCCAGACCCCTGAATCCCGTCCCCTGCTCACTCATAGCGCAGCGCCTCCGCCGGATTGATGCGCGACGCGCGCCAGCTCGGATACAGCGTCGCGATCAGGCTGATGAGCAGCGAAATCCCGGCGATGATGGCGACATCACCCCACACCAGTTTGGAGGGCAGTTCGTTGATGTAGTAGACGTCCGCCGGGAACAGATCCATGCCGGCCATGCGCTCAATGATGGGCACGACGGTTTCGAGGTTGAGCGCGAGCAGCACCCCGCTCGCCAGCCCCAGCAACGTGCCGAACACGCCAATGAACGCCCCCTGGACAATGAATATTTTCATGATCGAACCGGGCCGGGCGCCCAGCGTGCGCAGGATGGCGATGTCGGACTGCTTGTCGGTCACCGCCATCACCAGGGTGGAGACGATGTTGAACGCGGCGACGGCGACGATCAGCAAGAGGATCAGGAACATCATGCGTTTTTCGATCGCCACGGCGCGGAAGAAGTTGGCGTGGCTTTTGGTCCAGTCGGTCAGGTAATAGTGGCCAGCAAGGCTTTGCGACAGTTCCTGCGTGACGAAGGGCGCGCGAAACAGCTCATTCAGCTTCAGCCGCACGCCGGATACATCCTCGTCCAGCCGCAGCAGTTTCTGTGCGTCCTGCAGATGGATCAGCGCAAGGCCCGAATCGTATTCGAACATGCCGGCCTCGAAGATTCCGGTAACGATGAACTGCTTGACGCGCGGCATCACCCCGGCCGGCGTGATGTTGCCCTGCGGCGTGAGCAGCACCAGCTTGTCGCCGGGATACACGTTAAGCACGCGGGCGAGTTCGCCGCCAAGAATAACGCCGAATTCGCCCGCCTGCAGGTCGGTCAGCTTGCCGGCCTTCATGAAGCGGGAGAAGTCCGCGACCTGGGCTTCCAGTTCCGGCAGTACGCCGCGAATGACCGCCCCGCGCACCAGGTCGCCGTTGGCCAGCATGCCCTGCGCGTTCACGAAAGGCGCGCCGGACAGTACTTCCTTGTTCTGCTTCGCCTGCGCCAGCACGCCGCGCCAGTCGGCCAGGCGATCCGCCGGGCCGCTGATTTCCAGGTGCGCGGCCACGCCGAGAATGCGCGTGCGCAGCTCTTCCTGAAAGCCGTTCATCACCGAGAGCACCACGATGAGCGCCATCACCCCGAGCGCAATCCCCGCCATGGAGACGACGGAAATGAAGGAGATGAAATGGTTGCGGCGCTTGGCGTGGGTGTAACGCAGGCCGATCAGAAGCTCGAAGGGAAGCAAAGCAGAACTCGCGTAAGGGATGCCCGGAGTATGCCACAGCTCCCTATTCGCCCAGCAGGTGCAGCGCCACCCTGCGCGTCTGTGCCGCACGCCGGTGCTCGAAGACGTAAATCCCCTGCCAGGCGCCGAGCAGCGGTCCGCCGTCGGCAACCGGCATCGCCAGATGGGTTTGCGTCAGCGCGGCGCGCACATGCGCCGGCATGTCGTCCGCGCCTTCCAGGGTGTGTTCGTAAATCAGGTCGCCCTCAGGCACCAGCCGCGACAGGAAGCGCTCCAGATCGGTCTGCACCGTCGGATCGTAATTTTCCTGGATCAGCAGGCTCGCCGAGGTGTGGCGGATATACAGGGTGAGCAGCCCCTGCCGGATGCCGCTGTCCGCCACCCAGTCGCGCACCTGCGGCGTGAACGCATACAGCCCCTTGCCATGAGTGAATTTGCTGATTTCGTGGAGAGCCTGTCGCATGGCCGACATTCTAGCGAACCCGCTTGTTACACTCGATACATGCTGTTCATCATTCCTTATCTGTTCCCGTCTGCGCGCCTGTTGGAAACGGCGGCGCAGGATCTGCACCTGCCCGCGCTGCAAGCCTTGCTGGCGCGCGGCACCCGCCAACCCTGCCCGGCCGAAGGCCTGGAGGCCGCGCTGTGCGAAGCGCTGAGCATATCCCGCCAGCAGGACTGGCCGCTCGCGCCGATCACCTTGGCAGCGGATGGCGGGGTGGCCGGGGATGCCTACTGGCTGCGCGCCGACCCGGTGCATTTACGGGTGATGCGGGATCGTATCGTGCTGGCGGACGCCGATGCCCTTTCACTGTCGCGCCAGGAAGCCGATGCCCTTGCCGCAGCCATCGGCCAGCATTTCGGTGCCGACCTGAGCCCGCTTCCGCTCCATCCCCAGCGCTGGTACCTGCGATTTCCCCATGCGCCGCACCTCGCCACCACGCCGCTGTCGGTCGCGGCGGGACGCGATATCGATCCGCTGCTACCGCAGGGCGACGACGCCATGCGGTTTCGCGCCGAACTGAATGAGCTGCAAATGCTGCTACACGAGCACCCGGTGAACCAGACGCGCGAAACGCGCGGCGAGCTACCGGTGAATTCGCTATGGCTATGGGGCGGCGGCCGCCGGCCGGCCGCCTGCGCCACGCCTGTTCCGCTGTATGCGGAGAATGCCGAGGCGCAGGCAGTGGGCGCCTTCTGCAAGGCGCGCGTGCAGGCGCCGCCCGCGCATCTGGACGCGCGACTGCTTGAATCGGAAGGGATCATCCTGCTGGATGCGCTGACACTTGCCGGGCAGATGGGCGACGCCTACGGCTGGCGCGAAGCGCTGCGGGAACTGGAACAGGACTGGTTCGTGCCACTGCTGGGCACGCTGCGCAAGCTCGGTCCGCGAGGCCTGCGGCTAATGGACCCGGTCAGCGGCGAGGTCCTGCATCTGCGCCGGTGCGACGCCTGGAAGGTCTGGCGACGTCCGCGCAGCCTGACGCTGTCTTGAACCTGTGGGCGGCGCCGGCTCAGACCGGCGTCGCCCACAGATCGTGTTCATCGGCTTCCTCGACGCGCACCTTGAGACGCGTTCCCGGCGGCAGGTCGAACACGCCTTCGAGATAGACCACGCCATCGATTTCCGGCGCATCGGCATGGCTGCGCGCGAGCGTCCCGACCTCGTCCTCCTCGTCGACGATCACCTCGATTTCGCGACCGATCTTGGCGTCGAGTCTGGCTGCCGAGATTTCCGCCTGCACTTCCATGAAGCGTTCGAGGCGTTCTTCCTTCAGCTCTTCCGGCACGGCATCCGGCAATTCGTTGGCCACCGCGCCTTCGACCGGCGAATACTTGAAGCAGCCGACACGGTCGAGCTGCGCTTCCTCCAGAAAGGCCAGCAATTCCTCGAACTCGGCATCCGTCTCGCCGGGAAAGCCGACGATGAAGGTCGAGCGCAACGTGAGATCGGGCACCGCGGCACGCCAGGACTGGATGCGATCCAGCGTCTTCTCGACCGCGCCGGGGCGCTTCATCAGCTTGAGAATGCGCGGGCTGGCATGCTGGAACGGAATGTCGAGGTAGGGCAGGATGATGCCGTCGGCCATCAGCGGAATCACCTCGTCGACGCTGGGATACGGATACACATAATGCAGCCGCACCCAGGCCCCCAGGCTCCCCAGCGCGCCGGCCAGTTCGGTCATGCGGGTTTTCAGCGGACGGCCGTTCCAGAAGCCGGGACGGTACTTCACGTCCACCCCGTAGGCGCTGGTATCCTGCGACACCACCAGCAACTCCTGCACGCCCGCACCGACCAGCGCCTCCGCCTCGCGCATCACCTCGCCGATCGGACGGCTCACCAGATCGCCGCGCATCGACGGAATGATGCAGAAGGTGCAGCGATGATTGCAGCCCTCGGAAATCTTCAGGTAAGCGTAATGACGTGGGGTGAGCTTGACCCCACCCGGCGGAATCAGGTCTTCGAATGGATCATGCGGCTTTGGCAGCGCCGTGTGCACCGCCAGCATCACCTCGTCCAGCGCGTGCGGCCCGGAAACCGCCAGCACCTTGGGATGCGCCTCGCGTATCACATCGGCCTTGGCGCCGAGACATCCGGTCACGATCACCTTGCCGTTTTCCGCCAGCGCCTCGCCGATCGCCTCGAGCGATTCCTGCACTGCCGCGTCGATAAAACCGCAGGTGTTGACCACCACCACATCGGCATCATCGTAGCTGCCGACGATGCCATAGCCTTCGGCGCGCAGCTGGGTCAGGATGCGCTCGGAATCAACCGTCGCCTTCGGGCATCCGAGCGACACAAATCCGACGGTCGGCGTGCGGGCGGGCTTTGCTTTGGTTACCATGACGTTCAATCCTGATGGAGCTTGAGATGTATATCGTAGCGATCGGCTGGGCCTATGTGATTCTGATGATGGCAATTACCGCCAGCAGCATCGGCAAGGCACTGGCCATCCTGATCCTTCTCGGCGTGTTGCCGCTGGCGTTGTTCGTCTATGTGGCCGATGGTCCGCAGCGGCGGCGGCGCTCAATGGCTGTGACCGATGACATAACCGGCCAGCGCGACGCTGCCGATCCCCAGTCCGATCAGCACTAGCTGCTGCAGCGTAGAAGCGATTTCCGCACGCTTGTGCAGCCCCGGAATCAAGTCCGACAAAGCCACGTACAACATGCTCGCCGCTGCCAGCCCCAGCAGCGCCGGGGTCCAGCCTTCCAGCATCGACAGCGCGTAATACCCCAGCAGCGCTCCGACCATCGTCGCCACCCCGGTCAAGAGGTTGAGCAGCAAGGCCTGGGTTCGGCTATAGCCCGAATGCAGCAGAATCAGAAAATCACCGATCTCCTGGGGGATTTCATGCGCGATGATCGCCAGTGCGGTCACCACTCCAAGGCGGAAGTCCACCAGAAAGGCGCCAGCGATGATGATGCCGTCGACAAAATTATGGAACGTGTCGCCCACCGTGATCATCAGCCCGGAACGTCCATGGTCATGGCCGTGATCATGACTGCTATGCGCCTCGCAAATCTCGTCGTGGCAGTGCCGCCACAACACCAGCTTTTCCAGCAGAAAAAACAGCAAGATGCCGCCCAGCAACGCCATGGCGACCGTGTCGACATCGCCGCCCATTTTGATCGCTTCCGGCAACACTTCCAGCAACGATGCGCCAAGCAGCGCGCCAATGGCGTAACTCACCAGCACAGGCACCCAACTGGGACGCGCCGACAAGGCCACGACCGCAGCCAGCAACAAGCTCAGCAAGCTGCCCGCTGCAGTTGCGATCAAAATGATGGCAAGGGTAGACATGGGGGACCAGGGACAGCCAAGAAAGGGGGGCATTATACCGGGGGTCGGGCATCCCGTCCGATGGCGGCTTGTCCGAATGCAGCAATCAATCCCGGGATATCGGCAAGTTCTATTCGATCGAATTGACGCGTGAGGCCGGCATGCTTTGTATCCCACGGCAGCTTTCGCTGCCGTGGGATACGTCAAAAGTCAATTTCCGGGAGAAACTATTTTTTTGCTTTCTCCGGAACAACCAATAATTCCTCCCTCAATTTTTCGACGCTGGCCTTGCCAAAGCCTTTCACATTGTCCAGTTCATCCAGATGCTTGAAATTGCCATTGGTTTCCCGGTACGTGATGATGGCCTTGGCTTTTGCCGGCCCCAGGCCCTTGACCACCTCGAGCTCGGATTGCGTGGCCGTATTGATGTCCACCGCCGCAAAGACCGGAAACGCGACCAGCCCTGCCAATACCAGCAAACCCTTGTACAGTTTATTCATATTGCCTCCTTATGAAGATCATTGGTTGTGGGCAAACGCCCACGCAGCAACTTACTTTCAGCCAGAGAAACGATCTATACAACTTTAGTTGTAGTGACAATGCATCGCATTGATTTATTTGAACAAATAATCCGAAAATCTCGCCGCACCCTAAGCGCCAACCAGTGCTGCCACAAGGTTTCCCGATTTAAAAAAGTGAAAATAAAAAAACCCCCTCTTTTTGGGAGGGGGTTTTAGTGTGCTGCGAGGCACGGATAAGGAGTCTGACGATGACCTACTTTCACAGGCGAGATGCCTACTATCATTGGCGCGGGAGCGTTTCACCGTCCTGTTCGGGATGGG
>JAIBEI010000044.1 GCA_019459055.1 Thiobacillus sp.
GTGCACTCCGTGCACCTTCACGTTCCGGTGCACGGAGTGCACCCTACTCCAGGCACCTAGCGCCCCGATAAAGAACAATTACGGTTTATTTGCGTGAATTTATTGGCGCGGATTTTTTGGGTTGGTGCGTAGGGTGCACGCCGTGCACCTTCAACGTTCCGGTCCACGGAGTGCACCCTACCGGCATCTCGCGCCCTGATAATTGCCCGAATTTATTTGCCTGGATTTTTTGGATAGCGGAGAACACACCATGAAACCGACGAACCCTTCACGCACGTTTGCCCTGGCCACCCTCTGCTTGTTCGCCGGCACGGCATCCGCACACACGGGCGACCACACGGCAACCGGTTTCGCCGGCGGCCTGGCGCATCCCCTGCTGGGGCTGGATCACCTGCTCGCCATGATCGCGGTCGGCCTGTGGGCCGCGCAGCAGGGCGGGCGGGCGCTGTGGGCGGTGCCCGCGGCCTTTGTCGCGGCAATGGGGCTGGGCGGCCTGCTGGCCTGGTCGGGTGGGACTCTGCCGCATGTCGAAACCGCCCTCGCGCTGTCGGTGCTGGCGCTGGGCCTCTTGATCGCCACGCAGCGCCGCTGGGCGGTTACGGCCGGCATGGCCATCGCTGCGGCGTTCGCGCTCGTCCACGGCTACGCCCACGGACTGGAAATGCCGCTGGCCGCGTCGCCCGCGCGCTATGCCATGGGTTTCATGCTGGCCACGGTTTGCCTGCATGGCGTGGGAATCGCCGGCCGCCTGATCGGCCGCCGCGCAATGCAGGCGGCGGGAGCCGCCATCGCCGTCGGCGGCCTGGCGCTGGTCCTGGGCGTGTGATCCGGGGCGGCGCGGCGGGTTTCACTGAATCAATCCGCCGCTCAGACCAGCACGTGGCGCGTCTCCGCAAAATAGCGATACATCCGCTGCTCGATGCGCGGGTCGATCATGATCCCGGGGCGTTTGCCATTCGGGCAGGCGAGCCGTGGCGTCGTTCCGAACAGGCGGCAAATCAGTGGGCGCTCCGCGTAGACCTGGCAACCCTGCTCGCCCAGGTGCGGGCAGCTTAGTTCGTCGAGCGCCGCCGCATGCTCCGCGTCGCTTTTGACGGGGAGCCTCGCCATCTCCTCGCCCGATGCGGTCACCGGCCCGCAGCAATCGTGACATCCGGGTTCGCACTCGAACGCCGGAATGTGTCGCCGGAAAAAACGGATTTTGCGGCTGTTGGGGGTCATGGGTTTGCCGGCCCAGCTCGGCTGAACTTCGCTGGTGCGCGCCTTGCGAAATTCACTGCGGCGTTTTCCCAGGCCCGGCGGCCGGACCGCTCAGCCATTCGGGTAGATCGCGCGATCCTGCGTGCTCGAGGATGTATTGGTGAATCAGCCTGCGGACCACCTGTGATGAGGTGAGGTCCTGCTCGGCGCAGATTTCCTCGAATAGCTGTTTTTTTTTCGGGTCGATCAGAAGCGTGATTCTGGCGGTACGGTTTTCCATATGAGGCCTTAACGGTGTAGCTATGTGCGCAAGATGTTAATTAGATTAACATCAAAATAACATGTACCATCAAGGCTTATTTAACCCAGACTGTTCAGTAGGCAATTTATGGCGCGTAGGGTGCACCTGTGCACCGATTGACGCCCGAAGGTGCACGGAGTGCACCCTACGCAAAGCATCTCGCCGTAATGAACCATCTGGATGTAAAGCTGTGGCGTACCGCCGGCCCAGACCAGCTGGTATCCTCTCGCCAAGCCGGCCTGTGGGAGCTGGCCGCGAAGGCCGCGCCACTACCAAGAACAAGGAGTTCCAGACGTGCAGAAAGCAGACGCGCAAAAAATACTGAAATTTCTGAAAGAACAGGGCGAACAGCTCGATACCGAGATCGCCGCAGCGACACGAATTCCGCTGGCGGACGTGCGTCTTTATCTGGCGGAACTGTCGAAGAGCGGGGACATCATCATGTGCCACTCGACGCGCTACCTCAACGGCAAGAAAAGCGAAGGGATGCTATGCCGGGTGGCGGGATTTACGCCGACGGTCGGCCCCGGCAGGAAAGCCAAGGGCTAGTGTTGCGAACCAGATATTTCCGGTTCGCAACCCTAGCAACCTGCCGGACTTGAAGGAAATCAGCCGCTAGCCGATGGTGGCTTCGGTGCTGTTCTTGTCGCCCTTGTTGTCTACCCAATTGACGGCCACCTTGTCGCCGGCTTTGGGGCCCTTGACCTTGAAACCCAGGTAGGGATTCTTCGACACGCCGCCGCTCATTTCGACAGCCAGCACCGGCGCGCCGTTGACGGTGGCGGTCACTTCGGTGATGAAGTGGGCGGGCACCAGCTGGCCGGTCTTGGCGTCTTTACGCAGGCCGGTTTCCATCGGGTGGTTCATCAGCACTTTGACGTCGGCGACGTCGCCTGCCATGGTGGCACGAATACGCATGGGTTCAGCCATTTGGCTTTCCTTTCCAGAATGTGAATGATGGGGAGGTGGCGCAATCAGCCGCCGCAGCCGCCGATGGTGACTTTGACTTCCTTGGCCGCGGTGTAGGACTTGCCGCCTGCCTTGACCACGGCGCGAACGAGCGAAGTCTGGCCCATCTTGATGCGGGTGGAAATGAAGCCCTGGGCGCCGCCAGACAGGTTGAAGTTGCCGACC
>JAIBEI010000047.1 GCA_019459055.1 Thiobacillus sp.
GGGGCGGCTGGCTATGTTGTACCTCTTAAACTTTTGTCGGGGGCTGGCGTGGTGCTCTACCCCCCCCCCCCCCCTGACCATAACCCCACCTGTTAGAGAGGTGACATCATGGCTACGGCAGATTGTAGCAACCGCACCCGATACGAAGACGCCACCATCCGGCGGGCGCTTCGCATCCTTGAAAACCGGCTGAGGGAGCCGGGCGCCCAGCTTTGCGGCCCCAATGCCGTGCGGGATTACCTGGCCCTGTGGCTGGGGGACCGTGAGCATGAGGTATTCGCGGCCGTTTTTCTCGACGCGCAAAACCGCGTGATTGCTTCGGAAGAGCTATTCCGCGGGACCCTGAGCCACACGGCAGTCTATCCCCGCGAAGTGGTGAAACGGGCGCTGGCCCTGAATGCCGGGGCCGTGATATTTGCTCACAATCACCCGTCCGGCGTTGAAGAGCCGAGCCAAGCGGACCGCTGGCTCACGGAAGAACTTAAATCCGCCCTGGCAATGGTTGACGTGCGGACGCTGGATCACTTCGTAATCGCCGGCCGGCGCTATACGTCTTTCATGGAACGCGGCTGGCTGCCGGAAAGCCCGGCCGAATCGAAGCTGGAACCCGCAAAACCCAAACGCCCCCGCGCCCGCAAGGCCGCCAAGCGGGCGGCCGATAAATGAGCAATCGCCCGCGGCGGCGCCTGTTGCGCGAATGGCGAATGCACGCCCTGGTGCGGGAGGATGCCGCGCCACCCGACCCCGACAGCATCCAAAGCCTGGAAGAGTGGAACCGCTTGCATCGTGACGCTTTCCGGTTTCTGTGGCGTGAGCCTTTGCGCTTCCCCAATAACATCCGGCCGGATGCCGGGCTTATCAACATGCAGGCCCGCAACCGGCCAGAGTTTTTCAATCCTTTGGCGGGCGACCCCATACCGGAACGGCCCGAACACCACCGGGAACACGGCCGCCTGAATGATCTTTGGGACAAAACCGAAGAGGCAATTTATAGCGCCCTGGATTACCTGGCGCCTGCCCAGCGCATCACCCGCGCCCGCTACATCCCCGACTATGGCGACATGTATTTTTTTGAGGATTACCCAGCCCACTTTTATCGCGGGTTCCGGAAGCTACGCACCGGAATGACTGCCGTGCATCAATACGGCGACAGCGGAAACCCTTGGTTTCGGGATCACGGCCGCGCTGTCCGAAATATTCTCAACCTGGATGAGTGGATAACCAAATCCTGGCCCCACCGCCCCATTAAGCGAATCACCGATCCCGAGCTATACGCGCTGCTGGTCTTGGCGGCCTGCTGGTGGGCGCTGCATGAGTTGCTGAACCTGCCGAAATCCTGGACCCGTGATGATTTGGACTACATCGCCGGCAAGTTGCAGGATGCCGAACGCTGGCTGGCGGAAGCCTACCGGCTGAATGAATCGCACGAAAAACAGGCCGCCATCCGGGCCGAAGCCACCACCGAAAAGGCCGCCATCCTGGGCGCCTGGGCGGACGATTCGCACCGGGCAAAATCGGCCAATGGCGGCAAGGCTGAGAAAGGATCGCGGGGAGTCCGCTTGCTGGCGCGGAAGATGCGAGACAAAACGCCCTCCGCTTCCGCTGAGACGCTTTTCCGGGCAGCCCTGGCCCGCGCTGCGAAAGATGACGAACCCCTCATGGCCACCGGCTACACCATAGCCGCAACCACTGACGACCAGCTAGTTTCGACCGACCCGAACGGCAAACCGGACGGCCTGCCTGTGAGCTTGGCGGGGTGGCGAAATATACTAACAACCTCGAAGGGAATTCGCCAGATGGCGCTGGCACTGCGAGACGAAACGCCCTCCGCTTCCGCTGAGATGCTTTTCCGAACGGCCCTGGCCCGCGCTGCGAAAGATGACGAATCCCTCATGGCCGACGGTTACACCATAACCGCAACCCCTGACGGCCAGTTAGTTTCGACCGACCAGAACGGCAAACCGGACGGCTTGCCTGTGAGCTTTTCACTTTGGGAAAAAATCCTGAGACGCAAGCGGTAACGTAGCAGGCCGGCGCAAGGCCGGCCCCTATCGTGTATTCAAGCCTGCCCGGAGACGGGCGGATTTACTGGAACACGATAAGGAGGTTTCACCATGCAAACCAGCTACACCATCAAGCGCGGCAAAGATGCCCGCGCCCAATTCGGTATCGCATCAAGCACGTTTTACGAATGGATCACCCGCGGCCTGATGCCCCCAGGGATCGCGCTGGGCTGGCGGTCCGTGGGCTGGCCTGCGCATGAACTGGACGCCATCGCAGGGGCGCGCATCGCCGGCAAAACGGAGGATGAAATCCGCGCCCTGGTCCGTGACTTGATCGCGGCCCGTGCCAAGGCGGGCGAATGATGGAGCAAATCAGCTTCCTTCCTCCCCTGCCCTTCGCGCCGACCTGGCCCCAGCCCGGCACGCTGGCAGCCACCGCCCTTGAAATCTTCCTGCGTGGCGAGGGCATGACCCACCCGCAATTTGAGGCCATTTCGTTTAGCTGGCGGCTGTCCCATGTGGTGTCTGTCCTGCGCGAGCTTGGATGGCCCATTGAGTCGGTGGACATTCCCGCGCCCACCTTCGAAAACCCTCACCGCTGCATTGCCCGCTACCACCTGCCGGGAAGGTATATCGAGCAGGCGCGAAGGGGGCAGGGATGATCCCCGCCGATATTCAGGCCATTGCGGCGCAAGCCATGGCGCATATCGAGACGGTTTGCGCCCGCTGGCTTCCTGATGGCAAAAAGGCCGGCCACGAATGGGAAATCGGCGACCGCCACGGCACGCCCGGAAAATCGCTGAAGGTTCACTTATCCGGCAACAAGGCCGGCATGTGGGCGGACTTCTCGACGGGCGACAAAGGTGGGGACCTGGTTTCCCTGGTGGCGTTTGTTGAGGGTATCGCCCAGGGTGACGCGGCCCGCCGGCTGGCTGAATTCCTGGGGCTGCCTGTTGATGACCGACCCGCCCCGCAACGACCCGCGCCCCAGGCGAAACCGGCGCAACCCGCGGCCCCGGAGTGGCGGGCAATTCTCCCCGTTCCCGACGATGCCCCGCCCCCGCCGGCCGCGCATCGCAAGCACGGCAAGCCGGACCGGGTTTATCACTACCGGAACGCGCAAGGTCAAACGCTGGGCTTTGTGGCCCGATTCGAAGCGAACGCCACGCGGCCAAAAAAGGAATTCACCTGGCAGGTTTACGCGGAAGCGGACGGCCGGCGGGAATGGCGCTGGCAGGGTTTCCCCGTGCCCCGTCCCTTGTATGGTCTGGATGCCCTGGCGGATCGCCCGGCGGCGCCCGTGGTTTTGTGCGAAGGCGAAAAGGCGACGGAATCCGGCTGGGACTTGCTGCCGGATCACGTTGGGCTGACTTGGCCCGGCGGATCGAAGGCGGCAGACAAGGCGGACTTTTCACCCCTCAAGGGCCGGGACGTGATTTTGTGGGCGGACGCGGACGCACCCGGACGCGAAGCAATGAAAACGGCCGCGAAGCTGGCGCGGCAGGCGGGCGCGGCTTCCGTGCGCTGGCTGAATCTGCCGGCCCTGGTGACTGCCCGCGGCAAGGGCGAATTGCCCCAGGGGTTTGATGCTGCTGACCTGCTGGCGGAAGGCTGGGACGCGGCGCGGCTGGCCGAATTCTTAGCGCGTCCCGATGCCCTGCTGGATACGAAGGCCCCAGCCCCGGCGGCGGATAAGCCGGCGGCCAAAGGTGCGGACGCGAGCGAACCCGCCACCGCTTCCGAACGCTTCACCGTGACGGCGGACGGCCTTTTTATGAACAAGCCGAACCGTGATGGCACCCCCCGCGAAGTCCGACTTTCGGACGCCCTGAACGTGCCCGCGCTGGCGCGTGATGAAGAGGGCGGCGGCTGGGCGCCCGTGCTGGAATTCCGGGACCGTGACGGGCACCGCCGGCAGGAAATCATCCCCTTCCGGATGTTCCTGGGCGATGGATCGGACGGCGTGAAACAGCTTGCCGATTGCGGCCTGGCGATTGAACCCGGCCGCGATGCAATCGACGGCCTAAAACAGTACATCGCATCGGCCCAGCCCGGCAAACGCGCCCGGCTGATGGACGCCACCGGCTGGCACGGCGGCGCCTATCTTTTCCCTGATGGGCAAATCGGAGACGCGGCCGAAACCCTGATTTATCGCGGATCGAAAAAGGCGCTGGGCGTATTCACGCCACGCGGCAAGCTGGCGGACTGGCAAGGGCAGATTGCGGCCCTTGCCGTTGGCAATCCGCGCCTGATGTTCACCCTATCCGCTGCCTTCGTCGGACCGCTGCTGAAGCCATGCGACGGCGCAAGCACGGCCTTTCATTGGTGGGGGGATAGCAGCTTAGGCAAGTCCGGCAGTCTTCACGCGGGCGGATCGGCATGGGGCGCCCCCGCTGTTACTGTCCATTCGTGGCGAAGCACGGATAACAGCCTGGAATATGTAGCGGCTCAACACAATGACGGCCTGCTGATTCTCGACGAACTGAAAGAGGTTGACCCGAAACAGGCCGGCGCCATCGCCTACATGCTGAGTAATGCCAAGGGGAAAAACCGCGCCCACCATGCCGGCGGACTGCGTGAGGCCATCACCTGGCGCATTGCGATGCTATCCAGCGGCGAACTTGGCCTGGCGGATCACCTGGCTAGCGCGGGCCAGAAAAGCCACGCCGGGCAAGCGGTCCGTTTCGTGGAACTGCCGGCTGACGCCGGGGCCGGGCTGGGCATGTGGAACGAGCTTCACCGCCTGGCGGACGGCCGGAGCTTCACGGATCACTTGAAGACGGCGGCGGCGCGGTACTACGGCACGGCGGGCCGGGCCTTTGTGGCTGCCCTGGCGGCGAACCTGCCGGACGTGCCCGCCCTGGTCCGCAAGCTGGAAGCGCGGTTTTTTGAAAGCCACGTCCCCAGCGATGCCGGCGGGCAGGTTAAGCGCGTGGCCGGCGCCTTCGCCCTGGTGGCGGCGGCCGGCGAACTGGCGGCCGAATGGGAGGTTTGCCCCTGGCCCCAGCGGTCCGCCTTCGAAGCGGCCGGGCTGATGTTTGCCGAATGGTTGAAGGCACGCCCCACCGCCGGCAACTTGGAAGAGGCGCAAATCCTGGCGCATGTGGCGGCCGTGATGGAACGCAACTGGCAGGCACGTTTCATAGATTGGGGCCGGGTATCCGAAGCGAACGCGGATTTATCCCGCATGGCGGCCGTGCCTGATGCGCTGGGCTTCCGCAAAAAGGCCGGCGATTGGAACGAAGACAATCAGGCGTTTCTCTTCTATGTGACCCGCGGCCGTTTCGCGGAGGAATTCGGCACCAAGGGCGGATTCAAGCCTAAGCGGGTGGCGGCCGTGCTGAAAGCCAAGGGGATTTTGAAATGCGACCCGGACGCGGCCACCCTCAAGGAAACGCTGCCGAACGGCGACCCGCGGAGTTATTGCATCATCGGCGGCAAGCTATGGGAGGCCGGCCCCGATGCTTAACTGGCTGAATGATTCTCCCGGTTTCCCGGTTTCTGAAAACGCCGAAAATCAAAACCGGGAGGCCGCAAACCCGCATGGTTACACGGCTTTCCCGGTTTCCCGGTTTTCCCGGTTTCAAAATGAGGGGGCGGCGCAACAACAAGACGAAACCGCAAACGCCTGCGAAAAAAACACCCCGTCCATATCCCAACCCCTCCCGGAGCTTTTGAACGCTGTAGCGGCTCGCCTGGGGCCTGCCGTGTTGGATGATTTACAAACCCAGGCGGGCACAAATCCGGAACGCCTGGCGGAACTGTGCGGCCTTGCCCTGGCGGTCCCGCCCTCCCCCACGCCGGAAGACGCGGCCGAACTCGACGCCCTCATGGTCCGCCTGTGCGAGCTTGAACTGTGGCTGGCCGGATACCTGCCGGAAATGAGAACGGCCCGGCGATGCATGGCGCCCGCGAACGTAGCGGAAAGCCTGGCCTGTTTTCGGCGATGGGTCCGCGAAGCGGAAGCGCGGCGCGGCGCCGTGCTTGGGGCGGGGGATGGGAAACCTTCCGCGCTGAAAAATGGCGGCGGGGCGCAAGCGAGCAGGCAGGAAAAGGAATCCCCGCGGCTTGATGTGGGCATGAAGCGAATGGGGGCCGGCTGATGGATGCCGTGATTTTCCCCCTCCCCTTAGAGCAATGCGGGCCGGACGTGAAGAACAGCCTGATCCTATCCGGCAATGCGAAGGCGTGCCCCATATGCGGCAAGGCATTTACCGCGGCCCGGAAGCGCGGCCCGGTTTGCCGTGCAACGTTTCTCGGTAGTGACGGGCTTGTGTTTACCTGGTCCTGGGTGCTGTGCCGGAAGTGCTTGCGGGAGAGCGGAGGCACGATGCCACCGCAACTGAAAGAGCAGGCAATCTGTGAGGCAAGGCTACTGACGGCGAAGCCTGGGGGCGAAGCATGAGGCCCTATGGTTCACGGGTCCTTCCCTGCCCCTTCCCACGCGGCGCCAATGGACCGCGGCTTTCTGGTAGCGGCTGGGGATTCGGCGGAGTTGACGAATTGGTTAACGGTTACACCGATATGGTTGACGGGTGGCAGCGGCCACAGATTCGCGGGTCCTTCCGGAGCCTTTTACATGCGGCGCGAAACGACCGCGGCTTTTCGTCAGTTCTTTGATGCGCTTGGGGGTAAGTAAGTGGCACGCATCGTAGGCCATGAGCAGACTGCGGAGGTATTCGGCATGGCATGAGGACCCAAATGTTTACGGGTCCTGCCCTTTCCAACACGGGCCGTTACGACCGCGGATTTTCGCTAGTTATTTCACCTGCCAAGGGGGTTCCGGTTTTTCGCCCTTGGGTCCTCCCTGGCCGTTTCGTCTTACGGGGATGCGACCCGCGTTTTCTGGCTAGTCACGCAGGTTTCCCAAGGGGGTTATAACGTAACCGCTGAAGGCCCAGCATTCACGGTTTGCAGTAACAAGCGCAGTAACAGCGCAAACGAAAAAACGCAGAATCTTTCATTCATGCGGGATGCGGCTGACAATTCGGACGCCCTCCTCTCCACCAAGACATCCCAAAAGCGCTTCCAGGTCATCGGAAGCGCTTTTTCTTTGTCCGCGCTCAGGCCAGCTCGACCCACACCGGCTGATGGTCCGACGCCTCGGTCTCGGCATCGATGCCACACGCCTTGAGTCGACCTGCCAGCCTTTCGGTGACCAAGATGAAATCGAAGCATTCGGGCTGACTGATGAAATCCGCCCGGTGGATGCCCACCGTGGGGGCATGCGGCTCACTGAGGTGCAGCACCGACCAGGCGTCGAGAAAACCTGGCACGTCATCGTCGTATGGGGCGAGGATGCGCGATCGCTCGGGCGACCAGACGGTGAAATTCATGTCGCCGCACAGCAGCGCCTGGGCGGGCCGGGGGAACACCTCGAAGGCGCCGCCCTGTTCTTCTGCCAGCGGCGAGCGTGCGGACATGGCGCAGGCCTCGGCATGGAGGCGGCGGATGGCGTCGATCTGGGCCTGGCGCTGGCGTTGCGAGTAGTACTCGAGGTGGGTGGTCATCACCCGCAACGGTCCGACTTCGGCGCTCTCGACGACCGCTTCCACCAGGATGCGCTGCATGCTGGGCGTGGCGGGCTCGGTCGGCCAGGGCAACAGATGCCGCCACACCTGGCCGACGGGCAGGCGGGAAAAGACGGCGTTTCCGAACTGGCTGCGGCCGCCGTGCATATTCGGCACGTCGGTCGCCGCACCGTAGATTGCGGTATAGCCGGGCAAGCCGGCGGAAAGTTCGGCCATCTGGTCTTCGCCGCGGCTGCCGGGCAGGCCGGGAAAGTTGATTGCGACTTCCTGCAGGCAGATGAGGTCGAAATCGCCCAGCCGATGGATAACCCCAAGCGTGCGCGCAAGGTCGACCCGGCCATCCAGGCCGCGCCCCCATTGGATATTCCAGCTCAACAGCTTCATGGCCCGCCTCCTTCGATGCACCAACCATCAAGATCAAAAGTAGTCATCGCGAGAACGCGTAGCGATGCGGCGATCCGGCATGTCTGCGGAATCAAAGAACGCTGGATCGCCACGGCCGGGCCTCGCGATGACGAAATAAATCAGCGTTTCCCTTATCAGGATAGGAAAACCGCGCATTTATTTGGAACCCCAGGAATTTCCCCCGGCAATCCCACTCCCACCTCAGTCCCGGTCCGCGCGGAAACCCTTGGCCGCCATGGCCTTGCTTGAGGCCGTCATTGCCGCACGCGGCCCGAGGGATTAAAATGCCGCACTTTTCGCTTAAATTTTTGTTTTGCGGCTTGCCCCATGGGCAGGCCGCTGTTGCCTGAGCATACGGAACCATGGAAAGACAACGCTGGCTGGACGGGACGCTGTATTCGCCCGACTTCGAACAGGATAGCTGCGGCTTCGGCCTGATTGCGCAGCTGGACAATCAGCCCAGCCACACGCTGGTGCAGAACGCGATCGGCTCGCTGGCGTGCATGACGCACCGCGGCGCAATCGCCGCCGACGGTCTGTCGGGCGACGGCTGCGGCCTCCTGTTCAAGAAGCCGGACGCGTTCCTGCGCGCGGTGGCGGGCGAAGCCGGCTTTGCGCTCGGCGAGCTGTATACCGCCGGGCTGCTGTTTTTGTCGCGCGACGCGGCGCCGCAAGCGCATGCCCGTTCGACGCTGAAAGCCGAACTCGAGGCGCAGGGCCTGACGGTTGCAGGCTTCCGCCTGGTACCAACCAATTCTTCGGTGTGCGGCGAATCCGCGCTGGCCTCCCTGCCGCATATCGAGCAGGTTTTCGTCAACGCGCCGGCCGGCATCTCCGAGGACGACTTCGAGCGCAGGCTCTACATCGCTCGCCGCCTTGCCGAAAAGGCGCTGGAGCCGACCGACCCGGTGTTCTACCTGCCGACGCTGTCGTGCCGCGTCATCAGCTACAAGGGCCTGGTGATGCCGGACAACCTGCCGGTGTTCTACCCCGACCTGAACGACGCGCGCTTCGCGTCGAGCCTGGTGGTGTTCCACCAGCGCTTCTCGACCAACACCTGGCCGCAGTGGCGCCTGGCGCAGCCGTTCCGCTATCTGGCGCACAACGGCGAGATCAACACGGTGCAGGGCAACCGCAACTGGAGCCGCGCGCGCGAACAGAAGTTCGTTACCCCCTTGATCCCGAACATGGACGATGTGCGTCCGATCGTCGGCACCAACGGGTCGGACTCGATGAGCCTCGACAACATGGTCGAAGGCCTGGTGATGGGCGGCGCGGGCCTGTTCCGCGCTTTGCGCCTGGTGATCCCGCCGGCGTGGCAGAACGTCGAGTCGATGGACGCCGACATCCGCGCCTTCTACGAATACAACTCGATGCACATGGAGCCGTGGGACGGCCCCGCCGGCGTGGTGCTGACCGACGGCCGCTACGCCGTGTGCACGCTCGACCGCAACGGCCTGCGCCCCGCGCGCTGGGTGCTGACCAAGGACCGCATCCTCACCATCGCCTCCGAAGTGGGCGTGTGGCCGATCGACCCGGCAAACGTGGACCGCAAGGGCCGCGTCAGGCCCGGCCAGATGGTCGCCGCCGACCTCGAGACCGGCCGCCTCTTGATGCCGGAAGACATCGATAACGAACTCAAGGGCCGCCAGCCCTACCGCGAATGGCTGAAGACCAATGCGGTCAAACTGGAGCTCTCCATCAACCAGGACGCCGATTTGCCGGTAATGGACGCGGCAAGCCTGCTGACCCACCAGAAGCTCCACAACGTCAGCTTCGAGGAGCGCGACCAGATCATCCGCGTGCTGGCCGAGGACGGCGCCGAGGCGATCGGCTCGATGGGCGACGACACGCCGATGGCGGTGCTCTCGCAAAAAGTGCGCTCGCCGTTCGACTACCTGCGCCAGCAGTTCGCCCAGGTCACCAACCCGCCGATTGACCCGATCCGCGAGGCGATCGTGATGTCGCTCAACACCAGCTTCGGTCCCGAGCGCAACCTGTTCGACGAAACGCCGGCGCACGCGCACCGGGTGGAAGTGCACACCCCGCTGTTGTCGAAGGAAGCTTTCGACAAGCTGATGGGCCTGAAGGATCCGGCATTCGCCGCGGCCACGCTCGACCTGCAGTACGACCCGGCGGCGACCACGCTGGAAGCCGCGATCCAGGCGCTGACCGCACGCGCGGTCGACGCGGTGCGCGCGGGCAAGGTGATCCTGGTCCTGTCCGATCGCAACATCGCCCGCGATCGCCTGCCGATCCACGCGCTGTTCGCCGTAGGCGCCGTGCACCACGCGCTGATCGCCGCCGGCCTGCGCTGCAACGCCAACATCGTGGTGGAAACCGGCAGCGTACGCGACCCGCACCATTACGCCTGCCTGATCGGCTACGGCGCGACCGCGGTGTATCCGTACCTGGCCTACCAGGTGATCGGCGAGTTCGTCAAAACCGGCGAGATCAAGCCCAATCTTGAAAAAGCCTTGTCCAACTTCCGCAAGGGCATGGACAAGGGCCTCTACAAGATCCTTTCGAAAATGGGCATTTCGCTGGTGGCGAGCTACCGCGGCGCGCAGCTGTTCGAGGGCGTGGGCCTGCACGAAAGCGTGGTCGGGCTGTGCCTGAAGGGCACAGTTTCGCGCATATCCGGCGCCAATTTCGACGACTTCGAGTCGGACCAGAAGCTGCTGCACAAGACCGCGTTCAACCCGTTGAAGCCCTTGTCGGCCGGCGGCCTGCTGAAGTTCATGTTCGGTGAGGAATTCCACGCCTACAACCCGGACGTGGTGCAGCAGCTGCAGAAGGCGGTGAAGTCGGGCGACTACGCCGAATACAAGCAGTATTCCGAAACCGTCAACAGCCGCCCGGTGGCGATGCTGCGCGACCTGATGACGCTGAAGACCGGCGCCGCGCCCATCCCGCTGGAAGAAGTCGAGCCGCTGGACGCCATCCTCAAGCGCTTCGACTCCGCCGGCATGTCGCTCGGCGCGCTGTCGCCGGAGGCGCACGAAGCGCTGGCCGAAGCGATGAACCGCATCGGCGGCCGCTCCAACTCGGGCGAAGGCGGCGAGGATCCCAAGCGCTACGGCACCGCCAAGACATCCAAGATCAAGCAGGTCGCCTCCGGCCGCTTCGGCGTCACCGCGACCTATCTGGTCAACGCCGAAGTGCTGCAGATCAAGATTGCGCAGGGCGCCAAGCCCGGCGAGGGCGGCCAGCTGCCGGGCGACAAGGTTTCGGTGATGATCGCCGGCCTGCGCCACTGCAAGCCGGGCACCCCGCTGATCTCGCCGCCGCCGCACCACGACATCTACTCGATCGAGGATCTGGCGCAGCTGATCTTCGACCTGAAGCAGGTCAACCCCGACGCGCTGGTGTCGGTGAAGCTGGTGGCCGAGCCCGGCGTCGGCACCATCGCTGCCGGTGTGGCCAAGGCCTACGCCGACCTCATCACCATTTCCGGTTACGACGGCGGCACCGGCGCCAGCCCGCTCGCCAGCGTGAAATACGCCGGTTCGCCGTGGGAGCTGGGTCTGTCCGAAGCGCAACAGGTGCTGCGCGCCAACGGCCTGCGCGGCCGCGTGCGGGTGCAGACCGACGGCGGCCTGAAGACCGGCCTCGACGTCATCAAGGCGGCCATCCTCGGCGCGGAATCCTTCGGCTTCGGCACCGGCCCGATGGTCGCGCTGGGCTGCAAGTACCTGCGCATCTGCCACCTCAATAACTGCGCCACCGGCATCGCCACGCAGAACGAAACGCTGCGCCGCGACCACTTCATCGGCCTGCCCGACATGGTGGTGAACTACTTCAAGTTCGTCGCCGAGGAAACGCGCGAGCTGATGGCCAGCCTCGGCATCCGCCAGCTGACCGACCTGATCGGCCGCACCGACCTGTTCGATCTGTCGGCCGGCGACACGCCGCGCCAGGGCCGCCTCAAGCTCGACGTGCTGCTCTCGCAGGGAGATATCCCCGCCGACGCCCCGCGCTTCGCGCAGCAGGAACGCAACCCCTCGTTCGACAAGGGCGAACTGGCAGAGCAGATGGTGGCCGACGCGCTCGCCGCGATCAAGGCCTGCACCCCGGTCGAGCTCGCCTATCCCGTACGCAACGTCAACCGCTCGATCGGCGCGCGCCTGTCGGGCGAGATCGCCAAGGCGCACGGCGGCAAGGGTCTGCCGGACGACACCATCCGCATCCGGCTCACCGGCTCGGCCGGCCAGAGCCTGGGCGTGTGGAACCACAAAGGTTTGACGATCACGCTGGAAGGCGACGCCAACGACTATGTCGGCAAGGGCATGGGCGGCGGCCGACTGGTGATCTATCCGCCGCGTGCGGCCACCTTCGAGGGGCACCGCAACACGCTGATCGGCAACACCTGCCTGTACGGCGCCACCGGCGGCGAACTCTATGCCGCGGGCATGGGCGGCGAGCGCTTCGGCGTGCGCAACTCCGGCGCGCTGGCGGTGGCGGAAGGGATCGGCGACCACGGCTGCGAATACATGACCGGCGGCACCGTCATCGTGCTGGGCGACACCGGGCTCAACTTCGGCGCCGGCATGAGCGGCGGCATGGCCTTCGTGGTCGACGAGGCGGGCGATTTCGTGTCGAAAACCAACAAGGAAATGGTCGAGCTGACCCGCATCGTCAGCGACGAGACCGAGCCGTTCCGCATCTTCCTCAAGGCGCAGGTCGAGCGCCATCTGGCGCTCACCGGCAGCGCGCGCGCGAAGGCCCTGCTGGTCGACTTCGACGCCACGCTGGCGAAGGTGTGGCTGGTCAAGCCGAAGCGGATTTCGATTGAAGACCTGGTCGAGGACCTTCCCGGCCAGTCACGTGAAGCAGTGAGTGCATAAAAATGGGTGACGTATTCCAGTTTTTGAAGCAGCCGCGGCGCGACGGTGCAAAAACCCCCGCTGATGTCCGCAAGTACGCGTTCCACGAAATCTACGCGCCGATGGACACCGCGCACGCGCAGGAGCAGGCCGACCGCTGCCTGGGCTGCGGCAATCCGTATTGCGAGTGGAAGTGCCCGGTACACAACTACATTCCCAACTGGTTGAAGCTGGTGACCGAAGGCCGCCTGTTCGAGGCGGCGGAACTCTCGCACCAGACCAACTCGCTGCCCGAGGTATGCGGTCGCGTCTGCCCCCAGGATCGTCTGTGCGAAGGCGCCTGCACCCTCAACAGCGATGGCTTCGACGAAGGGGGCGGCTTCGGCGCGGTGACCATCGGCCAGATCGAAAAATACATTTCCGAAGAAGCCTTCAAGGCCGGCTGGCGCCCCGACATGTCGAACGTGGTGGCGACCGGCAAGAAGGTCGCCGTGATCGGCGCCGGCCCCGCGGGCTTGGGCTGTGCCGACGTGCTGGCGCGCAGCGGGGTGAAGCCGGTGGTGTTCGACCGCTACGACGAGATCGGCGGTCTCTTAACCTTCGGCATCCCCGAGTTCAAGATGGAAAAAACGGTGATGACGCGCCGCCGCGAAGTGTTCGAGGGGATGGGCGTGGAATTCCGCCTCAACACCGACATCGGCAAGGATGTGTCGATGCAGAGCCTGCTCGATGAATACGACGCTGTGTTCATGGGCATGGGCACCTACACCTACATGAAGGGCGGCTTCCCCGGCGAAGACCTGCCCGGCGTGCTGGAAGCGCTGCCCTTTTTGATTTCCAACGTGCGGAAGTGCCTCGATCTCGCCAAACCGGACGAGGTCTACCAGGACACCAAAGGCCTGCGCGTGGTGGTGCTGGGCGGTGGCGACACCGCAATGGACTGCAATCGCACCAGCATCCGCCAGGGTGCGGCCTCGGTCACCTGCGCCTACCGCCGCGACGAGAAGAACATGCCCGGCTCCAAGCGCGAAGTCGGCAACGCCAAGGAAGAGGGCGTGCAGTTTTTGTGGAACCGCCAGCCGGTGGAGATCGTCGGCGACGGCCGCGTCGAAGGCGTCAAGCTGGTGACCACCGAGCTCGGCCCGCCCGACGCGCGCGGCCGCCGCACCCCGGTGGTGATCCCCGGCTCGGAGGAAATCATCCCGGCCGACCGCGTGATCGTCGCCTTCGGCTTCCGCCCCAACCCGCAGCCGTGGTTTACCGACCACAGCATCGCCGTCGACCCGGGCGGCCGCGTGATCGCCAAGGGCCAGCAGCACGCCTTCCAGACCGCCAACCCGAAGATCTTTGCCGGCGGCGACATGGTGCGCGGCTCCGACCTGGTGGTGACCGCGGTGTGGGAAGGCCGCGAAGCAGCCAAGGGGATCCTCGGCTACCTCGACCTGCTCTGACCCACGGCGGGCGCGAGGCGGTTTAGCCGCCATCGCGCCCCCACACGGGGTACGCTAAGACATTGCCACCCACCCCCATGCTTTCCGGACTTTATTACCCCCGTTCCTTCACCATCCTGGTCATCGTCGCCATGGGTGTGCTGATCGTGCCGCTGGCGAGCGGCCTGATCAACGCGGTGCACGTGCTGCAGGGCGTCGCCGACACCCAGCGCCAGTTCACCCGCAACAGCCTCGCCGTCACGCGCGACGTGCGGCAGATCTCCGAATCGGTGAGCCAGTTGCAGCGCACTGCCGGGCAGTACCACTTGCTGCAGGACGCCGAATTCGCGCCCGCCCTGCGGACCCGCTACGACGAGCTGCAAACCCTGCTGGCACAACTCGACGGCGAACTCGCCGATGCGCCGGCACGCGCCACGCTGGCCGCGCTCGAGACACGCAGCCGCACGCTATACCGCCTGCTGCAACCCGGAGAATTTCTCGACAGCGCGCGCTTCAATGCGCTCGAGCCTGCGTTCGACGCGCTGCATGTCAATACGCGCGCTCTGCTCGCCGAGACCGACGCCGCGGTGCAAAGCGAATTGCAGGCGCTGGAAGAGACCGTGCAAGCCACCCGCCAGCGGCTGATCGTGCTGGCGCTGGCACTGATTCCGCTGACGCTGCTTTTGGCTGCGGTGTTTTCCTGGATGATCAACCGCCCGATCAAGCAGCTCAAGGCCTCGATCCAGCAGCTCGGCCAGGCCGATCTGCGACCGCTGCGGGCGATCAGCGGGCCACAGGACATCGTCGAGCTGGGGCGTGAAATCGACTGGCTGCGCCAGCGTCTGCAGGCGCTGGAGGACCAGAAGCTGCGCTTTTTGCGCCACGTGTCGCACGAACTGAAAACACCGCTGGCGTCTCTGCGCGAAGGCGTCGCACTGCTGAACGACGAGCTGGCAGGCAGCCTCAACGCGCGCCAGCGCAGCATCGTCACTATCATGGACAGCGCCAGCCGAGACCTACAAAAACGCATTGAAGACCTGATCCGCTACAGCGGTATGATGCGCGACGCCACCCTGCGGCCCACCGGCGAGCATGCGCTGGCGGACGTGCTCGCCGGCGTGCTGGCGCGGCAACGGCTGGCTCTCGACGCGCGCGGCTTTCAGGTCGAGGCGCAGCTGAATGCCCCCATCGTGCACTGCGATCGCAGCCAGCTGGAAACCGTTCTGGACAACCTGCTGTCCAATGCGATCAAATTCAGTCCCGAGGGGGGGCGCATCCTGGTGAAGAGCGAGCCGCTCGACAACGCAGTCGCGCTGTGGGTGTGCGACCAAGGCGAAGGCATACCCGAAGCCGAGCGCAGTCGCGTCTTCGAGCCGTTTTTCCAGGGCGCGCGCCAGCCCGCCAGCACGGTCAAGGGCAGCGGACTGGGCCTGTCGATCGTGCGCGAATCGATGCTGGCTGCGGGCGGTGGCGTTGAGGCGGTCGATTGTCCGCCGTGGTCGACCTGTTTTCGTTTAACCTGGCCTGTTTAAATGCCGCAATGACGTTCAAATCCACCTTTCTTGCCGGGCTGTTGCTGACGCTGGGCGCCTGTGCCGCCGTGTCCGAGCTCCCAACAACAGCGGCCATCCCTGCGACAACCACCGCCCAGCCAACCAGACTGAACGCGACAGCACTGCTGAGCGAGTTGACGCGGGTGGCATCGCTGTCGCCCGAACAGCGACGCCATGAACTGGCTGGGCTGGAGGGCGAGCGCCTCGACGACGCCCGGCGTTTTCAGTTGGCCGCCCTGCTGGAGCGCGAGGACAGCGTGGAAGCGCTCGAACGCAGCCTGAAAACGCTGGGTTCGATCACCGACCTGCATCCCCGCGCCCAACCGTTGACCGAACTGATGAGAAAGTCGCTCAAGGCGCGTATCGAGCTCAAGCAGCAGACCGCGCGCACGCAGGAATTGCAGGACAAGCTCGACCAGATCAAGGCGCTGGAAAAATCGCTGCAACAGCGCAACATCCCCGACAAGACACCATGAAAAAGCCCTGCATTCTAGTGGTCGACGATGACGCGTCGCTGCGCGAGTTGATCACGCTGCGACTGGAAGCCAATGGCTTCCGGGTCGAAGCGGTCGACAGCGGCGAAGCCGCGCTCACACAGTTGGCGCTGGCGCGCCCCGAAGCCGTGCTGACCGACATGCAGATGGGTGGCATGGACGGCATGGCGCTGTTTCGCGCCATCCATGCGCGCGACCCGGCGTTGCCGGTGATCGTGCTGACTGCGCACGGCACCATTCCGGACGCGGTGGCCGCCACCCAGCAGGGGCTGTTCGGCTACCTGACCAAGCCCTATGACGCCGCCACCCTGATCAGTCTGCTGAAACGCGCCACCCGCCTTACGGGCAGCAGTACCGAAGCCAACAGCGACAGCTGGCGCAGCGAGATCATCACCGCCAGCCCGGCCATGGACGTGCTGCTGGCCGAAGCCCGGCTGGCCGCGCAAAGCGATGCATCGGTCTTGATCCAGGGGGAGTCGGGCACCGGCAAGGAACTGCTGGCACGCGCCATTCATCGCGCCAGCCCGCGTCACGGTAGGCCCTTCGTCGCGATCAACTGTGGCGCGATTCCGGCTGAACTGCTCGAATCGGAACTGTTCGGCCATGTGAAGGGCGCCTTCACCGGCGCGGCGCGCGACCACCTCGGCCTGTTCCTGAGCGCCGAGGGCGGCACCGTGCTGCTTGACGAGATCGGCGACATGCCCGCGCAGCTGCAGGTCAAGCTGCTGCGCGTGCTGCAGGAAGGCGAGGTGCGGCCGGTCGGCGCGACCGAAACACGGCCCGTCGACGTACGCATTCTGTCGGCCACCCACCGCAATCTGGAGGAGGCGATCGCCAGCGCCGAATTCCGCGAAGACCTGTATTACCGCCTCAACGTCGTCACCCTGACGCTGCCGCCCTTACGCGAGCGGCGCGAGGACATTCCACTGCTGGCGCGGCATTTCCTTACGGTGCTGACGGAAAAATACCGCCGCCGCATCCATGGCTTTGCGCCAGACGCGCTCGACATGCTGACGGCGGCCGACTGGCCGGGCAACATCCGCCAGTTGCACAACGTGCTGGAGCAATGCATCGCGCTGTGCACCACCTCGACCATCCCGGCCAGCCTGGTGGCGCGCGCCCTGCGCGACAAACCGGCCGAGATCCAGCCTCTGGCCGAAGCACGCTCGACGTTCGAGCGCGATTATCTGATTTCGCTGCTGAAGCTCACCCGCGGCCAGGTCAGCGAAGTGGCGCGGCTGGCCGGACGCAACCGCACCGAGGTATACCGGCTGCTGCAACGCCATGGCCTCACCCCCGCGCTGTTCAAGGACCGCGACGACGCTTGAGTGTCAGGCATCTGCGACGCCTTCCCTGGCGCGGAGGCGGCCGATTCCCGTACCGTCGCCCCATCCATTTGATTCAAAATACTTTTCTTGATTGGCACGGCCTCTGCTTTAGGGGGATACCGCCTTTTGGCGCGCTTATCAACCCCAAGAGGAGGACACCATGTTTGAATGGGCCGTTACGTTTCTGACTATTGCAATCATCGCCGGAATTTTCGGTTTTGCCGGGCTGACGGGCACCGCTGCCTGGATCGCCAAAGCGCTGTTCGTCGTCGGTCTGGTGGTGTTTCTCGTGCTGTTGGTCTCGGGCCGCCGCCCGCCAGCCCTTTAAAACGCTCGTTGCACAGGAAAGGGGAGCTTGCCTCCCCTTTTTGATTGCCTGTTTTCCGTGGCTGTCGCCGATGGCCGACAAAATAATTCAATAAGAACAACCGCCTAACAAATCCCATCCGGATCCGTCGCCGACAGGCGACATATCGACCGCCCATGCGGACGCAACGCTGCGCCCCGAACCGTAAAAATCATCCACCAACTTGTTTTTATTAGAAAAAATAGAGCTGGCACGGTCGTCGCTTTACCCCTCCTTGAGTGCGTCTGCATTCGTAATGACTCAACCATTAAGGAGCGAAACATGAAATTCATTCACCCCAACTTTCTGACCCTCACGCTTGCCGGTCTACTGAGCGCCGCCTCGGCCTCTGTCTTGGCCCAATCCACGCCCGGAACCTCCTTTTCCCCCGCCCCGAGCGCACCCAGCTTCCAAAGCGTCGACAGCAATAACGACGGCAAAATCAGCCTGGAGGAATACAAGGCTCTGGGCGGAAACGAACAGATCTTCGCCAAAATCGACGCCAACCAGGACAAGTACCTGAGCAAGGACGAATTCGCCAAGCAAGGCTAGGCAAGTCCAGCACCAAACCCTGCTGACCTGGGTATTTATTTTGTTGAACCATTACATTGATCGGAGCTAGACATGAAATCCATTCACCCCCGCGTACTGACCCTCACACTCGCCGGGCTGCTGGGCGCCTCGGCGTCTGCCTTGGCCCAACCCATGCCCGAGGCCGCCCCCGCCACCGGTGCACCCAGCTTCCAGAGCATGGACAGCAATGGCGACGGCAAAATCAGCTTGACGGAATTCAAGGCTAAGGGCGGAGATGATCGTATCTTCACCAAACTCGACACCGACCAGGACAAGGGTCTGAGCCAGGATGAGTTCGCCAAGCTGGGCAAGCCGAGCGCCTAACATACGGCGACTGCGCTGGGCAGTCGGGAGCGGGACAGTGGTCCGCAACGGCTGCTGATCAAACGCGAACCACCGACTCCCAGCCAGCCGGCGATGAATCCTTCACAACCGGCACATGAATCCAGGAGAACTGATATGAGCAAAACCATGCCACACCTCAATGACGAGCACATGCAGCTGTATGAATGGAGCGGGACCGGAATCGGGGGGACATCCATCCCGGCCAAGTCGAAACGCACCCATCCCTGGCGAGCCTCCTACGCTGTGCTGGGCGTACTGACCAGCCTGCTGGTCCTGAACGGCTGCGACAACCCGGACTCCGCAGAGCAGGCGAGCGAACAGATCGAGCGGAGAATGAAGGATCGGCCGCTATATGACGACGCCGCCAACCAGCCCATGCCTGGGGCGGAGGCGGGCGCACCGGCTGCAGACGAAGCGCCCGCGCAGCCGGGCAAAGCGATCGAGCCACCCGGAGAAGGCCAACCAACGCAGTGACCGGCCGTGTCCATAAAAAAGGCCGGGCGCATCATGCGCCCGGCCTTTCACGTTCATACCATCCGCGGTCAGAACGTATGGCTGTACATCAGCTGCCAGTTGATCTGGCTGTGGTCAATGCTCATGCCGCTACCCGCCGTCACGCTCACCTCCGGCACATAGCTTAGGCCAAAGTTAAGCGCGGATTGCTTGCTGAAGGCATAGCCGAATCCCGCCGTGTAGTGGTCTTCCATGATCGCCGGCCACAGATAATTGACGAACGCGTCCGGGATCGGATTCTCGCCATGGTTGTAGCCGACGCGGCCGGTGACGGCGTCGCTGAACCGGTAGGCGAGGCCCAGCGACAGCACGATCTGGTCGTCCCAGTCCTGCTGGAACGGCGCAACGACCATGTCATTCTGGTAAATGGTCACCGTATTCATGCTGCTGCCCCACATCACGTCCTTGACGTCGGCCGCGACCATCAGCCGCTCGCTCGCCTGCCAGGCAAGGCCGAGGCCGAGCATGGCCGGCATGTCGAAGCCGGTCACCTTATAGTCGTCGTCCTTGAGGTCGGGCAGGTTGGCGGCGGTCTGGTAGACGCCGCCGACGGTCAGGGCATCGTTGAGCCTGTAGGTGAAGCCGAGCTTGGCCGCCACGCTGTAGCCCTTGGCGGCGCCGGTGAAGTCGCTGTCGTCCTTGAAATCGATCTCCTTGCCCGGATTGAAGGGGTTGAGATCGGCGACCAGATCCATCCCCGCCCACACCACGTCGACGCTGCCGCCGATGTTGAAGCGCGGGTTGACGCTGTAGGCGAGCGGGAAGATCACCCGGCCCACGCCTACCTGCGCCATGTCGCCATTGGCGTATTCGGTGCCCATTCCGCCCTGGCCGTAGATCCCCGCGCCATAGACCAGATTGCCCTGCTTCTTCACGTAGCCGATGGCCGGCATGTAGAAGGCGTCGGCCTCGGATTTGCCCATCCCCATCGATGTTTCCAGGTCCGGGCCGACGAAACCCACCATCACGTCGAGCCGGCTGCCGTCCGCCATCAGGCCGAGCGTGGCCGGGTTGTTCGCCAACGCGGCGGTGCCGTTGTCGTAGGCCATGGCGGCCCCGCCCATGCCTGCGGCGATCGGGCCGTAGCCCTCCATGACCATGCCGTTGGTGGCCATGACCAGGCTGGGAGCAACCAGTCCCACCGCGGCAAGCGTGGCCGCAAGTTTGTTTCGTTGCATCGGGGGTCTCCTGAGATGCGGATTAATGATTAGAAAAGGCGAAGATTCTAACCCACTAACGCGGGCGCTCCCCAAACTTGAGCCATGGCTTTTTCGTTGCAGCACCCGTGGCGGAGGCATGGCCGCGTCCCGCCCGCAGCCAGCGGTAACAAAGCGATACACCTTGTTACCCGCCCCACACGTGCCGCTTACACCACGCCCCTACTCTGCGGGTGTCCGCTGGCGCAACGATCCGGCGACACCCCACCACTGAAACAGGAGCGACACCATGAAAAGCATTTCGATGAAAAAAGCCTTCGGCGTTCTGGCGCTGGGCGCCTTGGGCCTGATGACCACCGGCGCACAGGCCGCCTGGGACCGTGGCGGCCAGAACCACGCGCCGACGTATCAGCAAACCAGGGCGTATAGCCAGCAGATCAACGCACGCCAGGATCGTCAGGTGCAGCGCATCCGCGCTGGCCAGCGCGCGGGCCATCTGACCCGATTCGAATTCCGCGAATTGATGCAGGAACAGCACAAAATCCACGCCATGGGACAACGTTTCCGCGAAGATGGTGTGATCGACGCCCGCGAATTCAGGCGCCTCGATCACGCGCTGGACAGGGCGGATCGCAATATCCGGGCGGAAAAGCATGACCGCCAGGCCTACGGCCAGAACCCCGGGTATTAGCAGCCTGTCGTGCAGCGGCCGGCCGAAATGGTGCCGCCGATCACCACGCCGATCGCGTCGCGGTTGCCGTAGTCGCGGTCATAGGCCACGCGGCCGGGAGCGCCAAGCCTGCTAAAATGCCGGCTTTGCATCCCGGCCATATTTTGTGGCACAGCCATGTCCGTCCTCGAGAACGATACCTTCCTGCGTGCGCTCGCGCGCCAGCCCACTGAATACACCCCCCTCTGGCTGATGCGCCAGGCCGGCCGCTACCTGCCGGAATACAACGCCACCCGCGCCCGCGCCGGCGACTTTCTGACCCTGTGCAAGACGCCCGACCTGGCGACCGAAGTGACGCTGCAGCCGCTGGCGCGCTATCCGCTCGACGCCGCCATCCTGTTTTCCGACATCCTCACCGTGCCCGACGCGATGGGCCTGGGCCTGTATTTCTCGCAGGGCGAGGGCCCGCGCTTCGAGCGCCCGTTGCGCGACGAATGGGAAATCCGCGACCTCTCCGCGCCCGACCCCACCGACAAGCTGGGCTACGTGATGGACGCGGTGCGCTCGATCCGCCGTGCGCTCGACGGCTCGGTGCCGCTGATCGGATTTTCCGGCAGCCCCTACACGCTGGCCTGCTACATGGTCGAAGGCGGCGGCTCGGACGACTACCGCCACATCAAGACCATGCTGTACAGCCGCCCCGACCTCTTGCACCGCATCCTGGAAGTGAACACCCGGGCGGTGATCGACTACCTCAACGCGCAGATCGAGGCCGGCGCGCAGGCGGTGATGATTTTCGACTCCTGGGGCGGCAGCCTTACCCCGCACGCATACAAGGAATTCTCGCTCGACTACATGGAACGCATCGTCGCCGCCCTGACCAAGGAGCGCGAAGGCCGCCGCGTCCCCAGCATCATCTTCACCAAGGGCGGCGGCAACTGGCTGGAATCCATGGCCGGCATCGGCGCCGACGCGGTGGGACTGGACTGGACGGTCGACATCGGCGAGGCGCGCCGCCGGGTGGGCGACCAGGTTGCGCTGCAGGGCAACCTCGACCCCAGCGCCCTGCACGGCACGCCCGACAGCATCCGCGCCGAAGCGCACCGCATCATCGACAGCTACGGCAATCACCCCGGCCATGTGTTCAACCTCGGCCACGGCATTTCGCAGTTCACCGACCCGGACAAGGTCAGCGTTCTGGTCGAGGCGGTGCACAGCCGCAGCCGCGCCGTGCGCGCGGCATGATTCCTGGCCCTGAACGGCCACGCTTTGCTTTTTATTCATCAGGAAACACCATGAAACGTATTTTGATCAGCCTGTTTGCCGTCTTCATCGGCTTCTCCTTCATGATGCCGGATGCCGAAGCCCGCCGCATGGGCGGCAGCAAATCCTTCGGCATGCAGCGCACCGCGCCGGCCAAGCAGAATGTCGCGCCGACGCCGCCGCGCCAGCAGACCGGTGCCGCCCCGCAGAAGCGCTCGTGGATGGGACCGATCGCCGGCCTCGCCGCGGGCTTGGGACTGGCCGCGCTGTTTTCCCATCTCGGTCTGGGGGAGGAAATGGCCAATTTCATGATGCTGGCACTGCTGGCGATGGCCGCCTTCATGCTGTTCCGCTGGTTTCTGCGCCGCAATGCGCCGGCCCCGGCCATGCAATACGCCGGCATACCCGCTGCAGGCGTCAACCCTGGCGCCACGGTTGATTTGGCTCCCGCCGCTTTGGGTGGCGGCGCCGTCGCCAGCCCTTTTCCACCCGGCTTCGATGCCGACGCCTTCACGCGCGAGGCCAAGCTCAACTTCATCCGCCTGCAAGCGGCGTTCGACGCCGCCAACCTCGACGACCTGCGCGCCTTCACCTCGCCCGAAGTGTTTGCCGAAATCAGCATGCAGCTGGCCGAACGCGGCGACGCCGCCCAGACCACCGACGTCATGACGCTCGACGCCGAGGTGCAGGAAGCGGTCGACGAGGGCAACCGCCATGTCGTCAGCGTGCGCTTCACCGGCCTGGTGCGCGAGGCCGCCGGCCAGGACGCCGTACCGCTCGACGAAGTCTGGCACCTCACCAAACCGGCCAGCGGCCAGGGCGGCTGGGGCATCGCCGGCATTCAGCAACAACGCTAGCCGGAACAAGGCCTTGCGCGCCAACAAGGTGCGCGGAAGGCCGTATTTGCGCCTATAGAAGCATTGACTTATGCACATAAGTCGCGCAACTGAAACTTTTTTGCTCCAATCTCTTGACAGCCAGGCCATCTTTGTAAGTCGTTGATAGATATCAATTTGCTGGCCTGCCTGCTTTTTGGCCTGTGATGGCGACCCGCGTGAGGACGGGCGTTTGAGGGCAGTCGACACAAATCGCCCACACAATTATCCACAGCTTGCGTGGACAAGACGGAATAAGGCTTGGCAAACAGACGCTTAGTGAATTTTTCCCGACCCCCTATCAGAATTTACCCCTATTGAGACGGCCTGGTAATGTTTGAACCCATAAAGTGTTCTTCGCGCCGTCCTGAGTGGGGCAGTTCGTTGAGCCGCCTCAATAGAACGCTGTTTTCTCGCGCTGTCTCACATAGCCCGAGCAAACCGACCTTCAACATCGCTTCAAGCTTCATCAGGCCGAATCAATAACATGCCGTCCATCCTTCAGGTCGCACTCGATACGCCGCTGCATCGGCTGTTCGACTATCGCCTGCCGGATGGCCTCGGTGGCCTCGGTGGCCTCGGTGCCGTGCCGCCGGGCACCTTGCTCGAGGTTCCGTTCGGCCGCACCCGCCAGGTTGGCGTCGTGCTCGGGCCGCAGGCCGACAGCACGGTCCAGACCGACAAGCTGCGCGATGTGATCCGCGTGCTGGCAGACCGCCCCGCGCTGTCGCCCGAAATTCTCCGCCTGGCGCAGTTCTGCGCCGACTATTACCACTATCCGTTGGGCGCGATCCTGCTCGCCACGCTGCCGCCGCGGCTAAAAAACGTCACGCCGTTCGTCGCCGAGACACCCTGGCTGGTGGTGACCGAAGCCGGACAGGCAGCCGAACCCGTCGCCCGCGCCCGCGCGCAGCGCGCCCTGCTTGACGCGCTGCGGACGGCGCCACAGTCGCGCAGCGTGCTGCGCGCGCAGAAACAAGGCCGCCACGCCGCCGCGCTGGTGGCGGCCGGCTGGGCCGCCTGGTCGCGCGTTCCTCCGCCGGCAGCCGACGCGCCGCGGACGGCCGAATCGCCCCCTGCCACCGCCGAGCAGCAGGCCGCGCTCGAGACGCTGCTGCCCGCGCTCGGCCAGTTTGGCGTGCACCTGATCCACGGCGTCACCGGCAGCGGCAAGACCGAGCTGTACCTGCGCCTGATCGACGCGGTGCTGGCCAAGGAAAAACAGGCGCTGGTGCTGATTCCCGAAATCGCGCTGACCCCGCAACTGGAACAGCATTTCCGCCGCCGCTTTCCCGGACGCCGCTTCGCCACCCTGCACAGCGGCCTCGCCGAAAAAGACCGCGCCGAAAACTGGCTCGCCGCCCCCGACTGCGACGTGCTGCTCGGCACCCGGCTGTCGGTGTTCGCGCCGCTGCCGCGGCTGGGGCTGATCGTGGTCGACGAGGAGCACGACGCTTCGTTCAAGCAGCAGGACAGCCTGCGCTACTCGGCGCGCGACGTCGCCATCGCGCGCGGCAAGCAGTGCGGCGTGCCGGTGGTGCTCGGCTCCGCCACGCCCTCGCTGGAAAGCTATGCGCAGGCCACGACCGGGCGCTACCGGCTGATCGAGCTGCAGCAGCGCGCCATCCGCCAGGCGCGGCTGCCGGCGATCGAACTGGTCGACCTCAAGCACATTCCGCTCGACAACGGTCTCACCCGTCCCGCCCTGCTGGCGCTGACCGAAACCCTGGCGCGCGGCGAGCAGAGCCTGGTGTTTTTGAACCGCCGCGGCTACGCCCCGGCGCTGTACTGCCCAAGCTGCGCCTGGGTTTCGCCCTGCCCGCGCTGCTCGGCGCGGCTGGTGCTGCACCGCACCTCGCATCGACTGAAATGCCACCACTGCGGATTCGAGGCGCGCATCCCGCCCGCATGCCCGAGCTGCGGCAACCCCGATTTGAAAGCCCTCGGCCAGGGCACGCAGCGGCTGGAGGAAACGCTCGCCGCGTTGCTGCCCGCCGCGCGCATCCGCCGCATCGACCGCGACACCATGCGTCCGCGCGCCTGGGCCGAACTGGGCGCGGCGGTGCACGGCGGCGAAGTCGACATTTTGGTCGGCACCCAGATGCTGGCCAAGGGCCACGACTTTCCCAACATGACGCTGGCGCTGATCCTCGACACCGACGGCGCGCTCTACAGCCCGGACTTTCGCGCCACCGAACGCCTGTTCGCCCAGCTGATGCAGGTGGCCGGGCGCGCCGGGCGCGCCGACAAGCCGGGACGCGTGCTGATCCAGACCGCCTTCCCCGATCATCCTTTGTTCCGCTACCTGCAGCGCCACGATTTCGCCGGCTATGCGCGCGCGCTGCTGGCCGAGCGCCGCCAGCTCGACCTGCCGCCGTTCACCCGGCAGATCCTGCTGCGCGCGGAAGCGCCCACGATGGAAGCGGCGCTGTCCTTCCTGCAGCGCGCCGCAGCGCTCGCGCCGGATACGACCGACGTCAGCGTGTTCAGCGCGACGCCAGCCCCCATGGCAAGGATCGCCAATCTGGAGCGCGCGCAACTGCTGATCCAGTCCGCCTCAAGACTCGCCCTGCAGGCCTTCGTGCGCGACTGGCGACCGCTGCTGGACACCATCAAGCCGCGCGTGGCGCGCTGCTCGCTCGACGTCGACCCGCTGGTGTTTTGATGCCTTGCTCCCGGCGCTTATAATCGCCGGCTACCTATTCTGAAACACTGAGGATGTGCGCGTTGCCGCCCTCTTTGTCACCATGTCCAACACCCATCCGCTCAAAGACCAGATCGCCCTGCTGATCGGCATTGCCCTCGAAACGGTGGCGCCCGACGCCCCGGTCAGCCTCGAAATCGAACGCCCGAAGAATTCCGCCCACGGCGACTTTTCCAGCAATGCCGCGATGCAGCTGGCGCGGCCGCTGAAAAAAAATCCGCGCGAACTGGCGCAGCGGATCCTCACCGAATTGCCAAAATCCCCGCTGATTGCCAGGGCGGAAATCGCCGGCGCCGGCTTCATCAATTTCCACCTAACCCCCGCCGCCTGGCACGGTCTGGTACCGCAGATCCGGACGGCCGGCGCGGCTTTCGGCCGCAGCGATGCGGGTGCCGGCCACAAGGTGCTGGTCGAGTTCGTCTCCGCCAACCCGACCGGCCCGTTGCACGTCGGCCACGGCCGCCAGGCGGCGCTGGGCGACGCCATCTGCAACCTCTACGCGGCGCAGGGCTGGGACGTCTATCGCGAGTTCTACTACAACGACGCCGGAGTGCAGATCGCCACGCTGGCCAACAGCGTGCAATCGCGCGCAAAAGGGCTGAAACCGGGCGACGCCGGATGGCCGGAAGCCGCCTACAACGGCGATTACATCGCCGACATCGCGGCGGATTTCCTGGCAAAAAAGACGGTCAAGTCGGATGACCGCGAATTCACGGCATCGGGCAACGTCGACGATCTCGACTCGATCCGCCAGTTCGCCGTCGCCTACCTGCGCCATGAGCAGGACCTCGACCTCAAGGCCTTCGCGGTACGCTTCGATCACTATTATCTGGAGTCGAGCCTGTATTCCAGCGGGCGCGTGGAGGCGACGGTCAAGCGGCTGGTCGAGGCCGGCAAGACCTACGAGCAGGACGGCGCGCTGTGGCTCAGAACCACCGACTACGGTGACGACAAGGACCGCGTGATGAAGAAGTCCGACGGCACCTACACCTATTTCGTGCCCGACGTCGCCTACCACATCGCCAAGTGGGAGCGCGGTTTCGAGCGCGCGATCAACATCCAGGGCACCGATCACCACGGCACCATCGCCCGCGTGCGCGCCGGCCTGCAGGCTGCGGGAGGGTCGCTGCGCAGCAGCGGGGCACCCACCGGCGTACCCCTTGCGGGTGCCGCCAACGTCGGCATCCCCGAGGGCTATCCCGACTACCTGCTGCACACGATGGTGCGCGTGATGCGCGGCGGCGAGGAGGTCAAAATCTCGAAGCGCGCCGGCAGCTACGTCACCCTGCGCGACCTCGTCGAGTGGACCAGCAAGGACGCGGTGCGCTTCTTCCTGCTCTCGCGCAAGGCCGACACCGAATACATCTTCGATGTCGATCTGGCGGTCGCCAAAAACACCGACAACCCGGTGTACTACGTGCAGTACGCCCATGCGCGGATCTGCCGGGTGTTCGAGGAATGGGGCGGGCAACCCGCCACGCTCGACGGCGTCGACCTGGCGCCGCTGACCGCGCCGCACGAACTCGCGCTGATGCAGCGTCTGGCCGAATACCCGGAAACCGTCGCCACCGCCGCGCGCGAACTGGCGCCGCACCTGCTGGTGCACTACCTTGGTGTGCTGGCAGGCGATTTTCACGCCTGGTACAACGCGGAGAAATTCCTGGTCGACGATACGGCGACAAAATTGGCCCGGCTGGCACTGGCCGACGCCACCCGCATCGCGATCGTCAATGGGCTGGCCTTGCTCGGCGTGTCGGCCCCGGAGAAAATGTAGCCATGGCCAAGCCTTCACCCCGCAAAAACGGCCGCTCGGGCGGCAACTCCATCTTCACCGGCGTGCTGATCGGTCTCATCGTCGGCGCGATTCTCGCCGTCGTCGTGGCGCTGTGGGTCACCGGCAACAACCTGTTCAAGCCCACGGCGCCTGCGCCCCGCCCGGCTGCGCCCGCTGCCGACGTCCCGGAACCCGCGCCCAGCTTCGATTTCTACAAGGTCCTGCCGGGCGACGCCCAGGGCGAACTGCCGCCGTCCACCGCGCCCGCCGCGCCCGCCACGCGCTATTTCCTGCAGGCAGGCGCGTTCCAGAATGCGGACGATGCCGACAATCTGAAGGCGCAACTCGCCATGCTGGGCGTCGAAGCCGTCATCCAGACCGGCGAAGTGGCCGGCAAGGGGGTGTTCCATCGCGTGCGCGTCGGCCCGTTCAGCGCCGTGGATGAGGTCGATCGCACCCGCAGCCTGCTGACGCAGAACGATATCCCTGCCACACTGGTCAAAGAAATTCTCACCCCACAGGAGTCGCCTTGATGTTCACCCGCGCTTTGTCTTTTTTCGCCGCCGCCGTTTTTTCCCTGTCTGCCCTGGCCGCCGGGCCGGAAGCCTTCGAAGGACACGATTACACCCGCCTGAAGCAGGCCCAGCCGGTCGCCACCGGCAAAAAGATCGAAGTGCTGGAGTTTTTCTGGTACCGCTGCCCGCACTGCTTTCAGCTCGAACCCGGCCTCAATACCTGGCTGAAAACCCTGCCCAGGGACGTCCAGGTTCGCCGCGTGCCGGCGGTGTTCCGCGACGACTGGGTGCCTGGCGCCAAGCTGTATTACACGATGGAACAGTATTACATGCTGGAACACACGCTGGTACCTACAAACCGGCTCGACAGCCTGCACCGCAAGGTGTTCGACGCCTACCACCTGGAAAACATCAACCTGAACGACCCGGTCGTGCTGGGCGGCTGGATCGCCCAGCAGGGCGTCGACCGCAAGCAATTCGAAGAGATCTACAATTCGTTCTCGACGCAGTCCAAGGTCACCCAGGGTGCGCGGCTGACCACCACGTACGCCATCACCGGCGTGCCTGCCTTCATCATCGACGGCAAATACGCCACCTCGATGTCGATGACCGGCAGCGAGGCGCGCCTGTTCGAAGTGCTCGATCAGCTGGTCGTCAAGGCGCGCGCCGAACGCAGCGGCAAAAAACCCGCCAAGTAGCGGGATTGCTGGCGGTTCATCGGTTGTGCGTCCCGCAAAAAAAAGGAAAATGCCATGAGCACGAAAGAAGACTTCGTACGCAAGATGCACGCCAAACTCGACCAATGGAATGCCGAGATCGACGCGCTGGCGGCAAAGGCCGATGCCGCTGAAGCCAGCGCGCGCGCCGAATATCACAAGCAGATCGAGGCCCTGCGAAGCAAGCGCGACCACGCCCGCAGCACGCTGAGCGAGCTCGAATCCGCTGGCGAAAGCGCCTGGCAGGACCTGAGGGCCGGCGTCGAACTGGCATGGGAATCGGTCAGCGAGGCCGTGCGTTCCGCCACCGCCCGGTTCAAATAAGCCGCCCGCTGCAAGGCGCCGAATAAAGTCTTGTCCCCAACCCAAACAGGAAAAAAAAACATGGCAAACGAGGGTTATCACGAGCCGGTCGAAGCACTCAGTGCCGAGACCCGCGACATGCACCGGGCGATCGTCTCGCTGATGGAAGAACTCGAGGCGGTGGACTGGTACAACCAGCGCATGGATGCCTGCACGGATCCGGAGCTGCGCGCCATCCTCAAGCACAACCGCGACGAGGAGAAAGAGCATGCCGCCATGGTGATGGAGTGGATCCGCCGGCATGACCCGAGGTTCGACAAGCAACTGCGGGACTACCTGTTCACCGACAAGAAAATCGCTCACGACTGATTCGGGGCCGCACGCGACGGCCGGCCCCCTTGTCAACACCAGGAACCTTACTCCGCCCGCAGATCCTGCGGCTGGTTGAAATTGGCAAAACAGGCCGCATCGAAGCGCACGGCCGTTGAGGGCAGGCCCGCCTGCCAGTGGCGCACCGCACGTTCGCCGCGCGCCAGAAATGCGGCGAGGCGGTCGCGCTGATCGACGCGCACGAGGAAGCAGCCGTAGTGCACGCGTTCCCCGTCCGCCGCCACCGCCAGCGGCACGCTTTCCCGCAGCGCCGCATCGAGCAAACGCGCGGCCAGATCGACAGGCAGGTGCGGCGTGTCGCAGGGCGCGACCAGCAACCAGTCCGCCGTGACGGCGTCCAGCGCCACCAGCACCCCCGCCAGCGGGCCTGGGAAATCGGGCATCGTGTCGGGCAGCACGCGGTGGCCATAGGCCGCGTAGAGGTCGAGATTGCGGTTGGCGCTGATGAGAATTTCGCCGACCTGCGGCGCCAGCGCGGCAAGCGCCCATTCGACCAGCGGGCGCCCCCGATAATCGATCAGGCCTTTGTCGGCGCCGCCCATGCGGCGGCCCTGGCCGCCAGCCAGGATGACGGCAGCGACGCGCGCCGACCCTAATTTACTGCCAACGCTGGGCATACAGATGGAAGCGGTCGGAACGGTCGCCGGGGCGCGCGCCTTCCCACCGCTTGATCCAGCCATCCGGAATATGCGGCTCTGGCTCGTTGCGCCGCGTCTCCAGCAGCAGCCAGTCGCAGCCGGCATCCGCGGGGACGAGTTGGCGGCCGCTGTGATACGCCAGCAGCAGGCGCTGCGTGCTGCGCACCTGATGGGTCTGGATGCACGCCGCTGGCGGCACCCGCGCCGCCAGCGCCTCGCCGACGCTGACATAACTCAGGCGACGGTCGAGCGGCGCCTGAAACAGCGCCATCAGCAAAACCCAGATGAAGGTCAGGCTCGCCGTCCACACCAGGATGGGGCGCAGCGGCGAGCGGTCGACACGGGCGAGGAACCCGATCCAGATCAGGGTAACGACAAGACCCAGTGCCAGCGCCCACGGACGCAACTCGCCGACGCCGGTCATCCCCAGCTTGGCCAGCCGCGTCGCCAGCCGCGCCGGTTGGCCCAGGTCGTGCGCGCTCCAGTAGACCCACAGCAGCAGCCCGATAAAGCCGAACAGCATGAGCGCAAACCACAGCAGGGCGCTGGCCGCGCCGCGCCGCAGGCTGAACAGCCCGGCGGCGCCCAAGAGGGCCAGCGGCAGCAACAGAATGAGGCCCTGCTCCTCGCCGGGATGCGCCGCCAGGGCATACAGGCCGAGCAGGCCCGCCAGCGCGCCGAGCGGCAGCACCATCCCCGGCGTGCGCCACTGGCGCCGGCCGCGATACAGCGCCCAGGCCGCCAGCGGCCACGCCGGCCAGGCGTACCAGGCCAGAATGCCGGGGTAGTAGCCCGGACGAAGGTTCCCGCCGCCCAGCCAGCGCTCAAGATTGAGCACGCGCACAAACGGGATCGCCTGGGTGGCGAGATACGCCAGCCATGCCGCGCTGGCGGCAAGCGCGATGCCCGCCCCCCACAGCAGCGCGCGCCGCGCCGCCGGCGAACGGTACTCCTCAAGCAACAGCGGCAACGCGCCCGCCAGCGCCAGGATCAGCACCGCTTCCGCCGCACCGCCGGCCAGCAGCATGAGCGTGGCCCCGATGCCCAGCGCCCAGCCGCTGCGAGGATTCTGCGGCAGGCCGGCCACGCCATGCAGCATGATCGCGGCGGCGGCGAACTGGGCGGTATAGGCATTGAGTTCGTGACCGCGCACCAGCAAGCCCACGCAGCCCAGCAGCGTCAACGCCGCGGCCCAGCCGGCTTCTGCGCCATACAGCGCCCGCGCGGTGCGCGCGACAAAAAACAGCGCCAGCGCGATGAACCCCCCCGAGGCCAGCCGCGCGCCGTCGGGCAGGGCCAGGATGGGCGAAGTCAGCCAGGCGGTGGCGGCCGCCACCCAGTAATACAGAGGCGGCGTGGCCGCCGCAGCCTGCGGCGCAACGTCGCTTTGCAGCAGCAGCCACAGTTGCACGAAGTGATCGCCATCGCCGCCCTTCCATGGCGCGTGCCCCACCAGACCCGGCAACAGCCAGGCGGCACAGAGCAGCAGCAGCCCGAGCTGCGAAAGGGTCGCTGCGCAGCAGCGGGGTACCCATCGGCGTACCCCTTGCGGGTGGAGCGAAAGCTTGGACAGGCGCTTACTGGACAATTTTGAGGCGCTGACCCGGGCTGGGCTCCCCGCTTGGGTAAAGGGCGTTCATCAGGCGCAGCTGGCTTTCGGCGTCGGCGCCCAGCGGCGACTGCCGCGCCAGGTTTGCCATCGTCATGCCGGGCTGCGCCGTGAACAGTTTCAGCACATAAGGCCGCGCCGCCATTTTCTCGGCCGCGGTGATCGCGCGAAAGCTGTTGATCGCCGCGCGCAGGGTGCCGCGTTCGCGATCATAGGCCGGCTTGTCCCTGGCCATGCCGGCGATCAGGTACTGCGTGCCGTTGAACACCACGGCCGTCACCACCACCGGCTTGCCCTGCTGCGTGCCGGCGGCGAATGCCGCCGGATAGCCGCTGAGCTTGCCGCTGTCGTAGCGCGCGCCGGCATCCAGCGTGAGGCCTTTTTGCAGGGTATCCAGCGGCTTGTCGTTCTTCGGCCCCTGCCGCAGCTCGACCAGCGCATCGCCCTGGGGGCTCATCGCCATGACCCGGTCGGGACGGTTCTGCACCCGCCAGCCTGGCGGGAGCTGGAGCACAAAGCCAAGTTTTTCATGCAGCAGCATGTTGTTGCGGATCAGACCCTGCTCGGGGCTGTCGCCAAAATAGATGCCGACCATTTTTTGCAGATAGTCGCTGCGGCCGTCACGCGGGTTGGCAACGGTGTATTGGTTTGCCGCGCCCACCACCTGCTTGAGGCGCGCGTCGTTGTCGGGATGGGTATCGAAGGTGCCGTGATAGGTGCGTAGCGGGCGGCCGTCGCGCCGGGCCTGTTCGGCGGCGAACAGCTCCTGGTTTTTCAGCACGCCGATGACATCGATCATCGCCTGCGGGTTGTAACCGGTCTTCGCCAGATATTCGGCGCCGAGGCGGTCGGATTCCAGTTCATGCTCGCGGCCGTAGCCCGCGGTCCAGGCCTGCGCCAGCGTTTGCAGCAGGGTGGCGCCCGCCTGATTGCCCAGCCCCGGCACCAGGATCGATCCCAGCACCGCGCCCAGTCCGGCCGCAGTGGACGCGCTTTGCTGGCGCACCCCGTGGCGCGCGGTGACGTGGCCGATTTCGTGGCCGACGACGCCGGCCAGTTCGGCCTCGGAATTCAGATACGCCATGAGGCCGCGGGTGATGTAGACGTAACCGCCGGGCAGCGCAAAGGCATTGACATCGGGGCTGTCGACCACGGTGAAATGCCATTGCAGGTGCGGCCGGTGGCTTTGCTGCGCCAGGCGCTGACCGACCTCGTTCACGTAGGCCTGCAGCGCAGGATTATCCAGCGCCGCATATTCCTTCAGCACATCCTGGTGCGCCTGCGTGCCCAACTGGATTTCCTGCTGCTCCGACATCAGCACGAAATCCTTGTCGCCGCTGACCGGATTTTGCGCGCAGTGGGAGAGCGCCAACGAACCGAAGGCAATGACGGCAATACGGCGAAAAGCGCGGGGGGTCACGTCAGTCTCTTCCTCGAGGGGCGGCGCTCAAAATGATACCGTTGTCGCGCCGCGAAAATGCAAAAAGCGGCCAAAGCCGCTTTTTGCATCATCGCGCAGACCGGCTTAACTTATGCCGCGGTTGACTTGATGCCGTAGCGCTGACGGAACTTCTCGACGCGTCCGGCGGTGTCCACGATCTTCTGCTTGCCAGTATAGAACGGATGGCAGGCAGCGCAGACTTCCACCTGCAGGGCGTCTTTGCCCAGCGTGGAACGGGTTTTGAAGGTGTTGCTGCAGGAGCAGGTCACGGTCACTTCGTTGTAATCGGGGTGAATGCCGGCTTTCATGGCAATTCCTTAAAATGGGTTGAATTCGGAGAACGCGAGAGTATAGCGGAGATGCAAGCCCCGATCAACCCCGCCGCATCGAGTCAAAGAACTCGCTATTGTTTTTGGTCGCACGGATCTTGTCCAGCAGAAATTCCATCGCCTCCATGTCGTCCATCGGGTACAGCAGCTTCCTCAACACCCACACCTTCTGCAGGATGTCTTGCGGCAGCAGCAGTTCTTCGCGGCGGGTGCCGGAGCGGTTGACGTTGATGGCGGGGTACTGGCGCTTCTCGGCCATCTTGCGGTCGAGATGGATCTCGAGGTTGCCGGTGCCCTTGAATTCTTCGTAGATCACGTCGTCCATGCGGCTGCCGGTGTCGACCAGCGCGGTGGCGATGATGGTGAGGCTACCGCCTTCCTCGATGTTGCGCGCGGCGCCGAAGAAGCGCTTCGGCTTCTGCAGCGCGTTGGCGTCGACGCCGCCGGTGAGCACTTTGCCGGAGGCGGGCTGCACGGCGTTGTAGGCGCGCGCCAGGCGGGTGATGGAATCGAGCAGGATCACCACGTCCTTCTTGTGCTCGACCAGGCGCTTGGCCCGATCGATCACCATTTCCGCCACCTGCACGTGACGGCTGGCGGGTTCGTCGAAGGTGGAGGCGATGACTTCGCCGCGCACGGTACGGCTCATTTCGGTCACTTCTTCCGGGCGCTCGTCGATCAGCAGCACGAACAGCACGACGTCAGGATGGTTGGAGGTGATGGCGTGGGCGATGTGCTGCAGCATCACCGTCTTGCCGGTTTTGGGCGGCGCCACCAAGAGCCCGCGCTGGCCTTTTCCGATCGGCGCGACGATGTCGATCACGCGGCTGGTGATGTTTTCCTCGGCCTTGACGTCGCGTTCCAGCTTGAGCGGCTGATCGGGGTGCAGCGGCGTGAGGTTCTCGAACAGGATCTTGTTCTTGCTGGCCTCGGGCGGCTCGTCGTTGATCTTGTCGAGCTTGGTCATCGCCGAATAGCGTTCACCGTCCTTGGGAGTGCGGATCTCGCCTTCGATCTTGTCGCCGGTGTGCAGGTTGAAGCGGCGGATCTGCGACGGCGACACGTAGATGTCGTCGGTGTTGGCCAGATACGAGGCTTCCGGCGAACGCAGGAAACCGAAGCCGTCCGGCAGCACTTCCAGCACGCCGTCTCCGAAGATGCTCTCGCCGCGCTTGGCCACCGCTTTCAGGATGGCGAAGATCAGTTCCTGCTTGCGAAAGCGGTTGGCGTTGTCGATGCCGTTTGTGGCGGCGATTTCAAGAAGCTCGGTGATCGGTTTCTGCTTGAGTTCGGAAAGATACATGGAGAAGAGGCCTGAGTAGGCTCGCTTGAAAGAGCCGGGAGATGGGGGAGGGGGTGAAGCCGGATGACGCTGCGCGCAGGCGGCGCAGGGATGCGCCATCCGGTAAGACTTTAATTAGATGTTGCTGTCGACGAAAGCGGTGAGTTGCGACTTGGACAAGGCGCCGACCTTGGTGGCCTCGACGTTGCCGTTCTTGAAAATCATCAGGGTGGGGATGCCGCGGATGCCGAACTTCGGCGGGGTGGCCTGGTTTTCATCGATATTGAGCTTGCACACTTTGAGCTTGCCGGCGTATTCCTTGGCGACTTCGTCGAGGATCGGCGAGATCATCTTGCAAGGGCCGCACCAGTCCGCCCAGTAATCCACCAGCACCGGCACGCCGGCCTGCAGGACTTCCTGTTCGAAAGAATCGTCGGATATGTAATGAACATGCTCGCTCATCGGTGAAGCTCCTATTTGAATTATGCGGGTGGCCGGACACGGCCTGGAAGGTTTAGGAAGGCGGTAATGCTGGAAAATTTGGTTTTGTGCCGATATGCTACATCAAAATTGCCGCCTGCAAGCATCCGGGCGTTTCTCAAATCATCTGGGTAATTACAAATGACTTATGTTGTAGCCGACGCCTGCGTAAAGTGCAAATACACCGATTGTGTTGATGTCTGTCCGGTGGACTGCTTCCACGAGGGCCCCAACTTCCTCGTCATCGACCCCGAGGAGTGCATCGACTGCACCCTGTGCGTGGCCGAATGCCCGGTCGAAGCCATTTTTGCCGAAGACGACGTGCCGGATGACCAGCGCGCCTACATCGCGCTCAATGCCGAACTCGCCAAGCAGTGGAAAGTCATCATCGAGAGCAAGGATCCGCTGCCCGACGCCGACGAATGGGCCCCGGTCAAGGACAAGCTGAAACACCTGGAGCGCTGAGCCGCTTGAAAATCTCCGGCGATGGCGCGCTGCCGCATGCCGTCGCCCGCCACCTGCTCGATCAACACGCCGACCGCCTGCCCGATCTGTCCGGGCTGACGGTGCTCGTCCCCAACCACCGCGCCGGGCAGGATTTCGCCCGCGCGCTGGCGCAGGCCGCCGGCCGCCGGGCACTGATCCCGCCACGCATCATCCCACTGAAGGCCTGGGCCGACAACGTGGCCGACGGCCGCACCGAACCGCAGGCGCGGCGGCTGGCACGCCTACACGGCGTGCTGCGGCGTGTCGACTGGCTGGGTGCGGTCGACCGTTGGGCGCTCGCCGGCGAGCTGCTGGCACTGGCGGACGAACTGTCGGCCGCGCGGCTGGGCGGCGGGATCGGCGCACGGATTCGCGCGCTGCACGCCGGCGCGCTCGACCGCGCCATACTTGATCGTGAGACGGCGCTGATCGAGGCGGTGTGGCAGGCGCTCAACAATGACGGCCATGACCCGCAGGCGCGCTATGCACGCGCGCTCGACACGCTGGCCGAACAAATCGGAGCCGCCCCGCAGCCGATTTACGGCTATGCGCTCGGCACGCTCACCGCCGTCGAACGGCAGTTTCTCGCCCGTTGCGCCGAACTCGCCCCGCTCACGCTGTTCGAACCGGATGCCGAAACGGCCATCGCCTTCACCCTGCACCAGGCCTGGCAGCGGACCGATCCGCCGCTGCGCGACCGCGCCGCCGCGCTGGCCCGGCGCGTCCCCGCCTCGCCGCTGCAGGATCGCATCACGCTGGCCCCGGCGCCGCACCTGGAAGCCGAAGCGCGCGCCGTCGCCACCTGGGTGGCCGGCCAGCTGCGCGCCGGCCGCCGCGGACTCGCGCTGATCGCGCTCGACCGCGAAACCGCGCGGCGGGTGCGCGCGCTGCTCGAACGCATGGACGTGCTGGCGGCCGACGAAACCGGCTGGACGCTGTCGACCACCGCCGCCGCCGCCGTGATCGACCGCTGGCTCGAATGTGTGGCAAGCGACTTCCCGCACGTCGAATTGCTCGATCTCCTGAAATCGCCCTTCGTTCTGGGTGAACCCGCCGCGCGCCAGGACCAGGTGCTCGCTTTCGAACTGGCGCTGCGCCGACAAGGTGTGTCGCAGGGGATGGCGGAGATGCAGCGGCTGGCGCACCGCGAATTCGCCGCACTGCCTGTCTGGCTCGCCGCGCTGTTCGACGCCCGCCAGGGGTTCGAGCAGCGCCGCGCGCCGCTCGCGGTGTGGCTCGCCCGGCTCGCCGACAGCCTCGCCAAACTGGAGGCCATCGCCTCGTTCAAGGCCGACGCCGCCGGCGCCCGCGTGCTCGAAACGCTCGACGCCCTGCGTCGCGACCTGGCCGACGACGGCGAAAAATACGGCTTCAACGAGTGGCGGCGCTGGCTCAACCTGGCGCTGGAGTCGGAAAGCTTCATCGATGCCAGCGTCGCCAGCCCCATCGTGCTGACCTCGCTGCCCGCCGCCCGCGGGCGCCTGTTCGACGCCGTGGCGCTGATCGGCGCCGACGCCCGCCACCTGCCCGCGCGCCCCGCGCCCGGCCTGTTTTCGCAGGCCACCCGCGTGCAGCTGGGCCTGTCGACCGCAAGCGACGAAGCCGAGGCCGTCACCGCCGATCTGATGCAGCTGCTGGCCCAGGGGCCCGCGCTCATCAGCTGGCAGGCGTGGCACAACGACGAGCCCAACCCCGCCTCGCCGCTGGTGCTGCGGCTGCAGGCGCTGCACCGGGCGGCCTGGGACAGCGTCCTGCCCGAGCAGGCCATCGGCGCGCCGCCCACGCAGGCCAGCCCGCTGCCCGCCATCTGCGTGCAGCCCGCGCCGACGGTCACAGCCGCGCAGCTGCCGCGCCATTATTCGCCCACCGCCTACCAGACCCTGCTCGACTGCCCCTACCGGTTTTTCGCGCGCAGCGTGCTCGGCATCCGCGAACTCGACGAGGCCGACGACGCGCTCGACAAGAGCGATTACGGCAATGCCCTGCATCGCATCCTCAAGGCCTTTCACGACAGCGCACCGCCGCCTGAGCGCGCCGCCGCGCTGGCGCGGCTGAACGCCCTCTCCGCCGCCGAGTTCGCCGCGCTGCCCGCGTACACCGCCGCCGCCTGGGCGAGCCAGTGGGACAGCATCCAGCCCGCCTACATCGACGCCTGGCTGGCGCACGCGGCCGCCGGCTGGCGCTACGAATCCGGCGAAACCGATTTCGCGGTGCCGCACACCGTTGAAGGCCTGGGTGAGATCACCCTGCATGGCCGCGTCGACCGTGTGGATGCAAAAGGCGACGCCCGCTACGTGATCGACTACAAGACCAGCGCCGCGCAAGGCCTGAAAAAGAAGCTCAAGACGCCCGACGAGGCCGTGCAGCTGCCCTTCTACGCCTGGCTGGCGGACGCCGCCGCCGCCTACCTGCCGATCAACGAAGCCCCCGTCGCCGTGCTCGAACTCGACGGCGAAACCGACGTCGCCGCCATCAGCCTGCGCCTGCCGGCGCTACTCGAAGCGATCGCCCAGCGTGCCGCGCTTCCCGCCCACGGTATTGACGGCATCTGCAATTACTGCGAAGCGCGCGGCCTGTGTCGCAAGGGGATGTGGGATGCATGAATCGCTCGACACCGCCGCCGCGCTCGACCCGCGCGCCTCATGCGTGGTCGAAGCCTGTGCCGGCAGCGGCAAGACCTGGCTCCTGGTCTCGCGCATGCTGCGTCTGCTGCTGGCGGGCGCAGCGCCCTCGGAGTTGCTGGCGATCACCTTCACGCGCAAGGCGGCGCAGGAAATGACCGACCGCCTGCACGAATGGCTGCGCGTACTGGCGCTGGAAGACGACGCGACGGTGCGTGATTTTTTGCGCGCGCGGGCGGTACCGGGGGACGAGATCGACGCGCTGCTGCCGCGCGCGCGCGGACTGCTGGAAACGGTGCTGACCGCGCAGCCAGGGCCGACGGTGACGACTTTCCACGGCTGGTTTCTCGATCTGCTGAAACGCGCGCCGCTGGAAGCCGGGCTGCCGTGGGGCGCGCCGCTGCTGGAGCGCACCCGTCTGCTGCAGGACGAGGTGCGCGACCGCCTGCTCGCGAAGTGGGCTGCGGAAGGGTCGCCACGAAGCGGCGGGGCACCCACCGGCGGTGTCAATTCCGCATCGGCTTTAGTCGATAGCGGATTGCCTACCTTGGGTGTACCCCTTGCGGGTACTGCGATGCCCAATTCGCCTGAAGGCGCAGCGCTGCTGGCCTTGCTGACCGACATTGGCGAGCACAATTTGCGTGCGCTGCTGAAGCGCTTTGTCGATGCCCGCGCGGAATGGTGGGCGTACACCGACGAGGCACCCGACCCGGTGGCCCATGCGCTGGAACAGCTGCGGCCCGGGCTACACCCCGATCTGGAGTGCGATCCGGTGGCGACATTCTGGGCCGACGAGCGGATGGCTGCGCGGGTGAAGCGGGTGGGTTTTGCGCTGGAAAAGGGCGGCAAGAGCGAGCGGGGGCGCGCACCCGAAATTCAACGCAGCCTGGGCCTGTCGCCCGATGAGGCCCATGTCTCACTCATGAGACACCTGATGACGGCGGGCAAGCGGCGCAAGAAACAGGCGACCAAGGAGCTGGAAAAAGCGCTCGGCGCCGAACTCGACACCTACCTGCGCGACCTCGACACGCTCGAAACCGCGCTGGAAACCGTCGCCGCGATCCAGGCCGACCAGCGCATCTGGGCGCTCAACCGCCACGGCCTGCTGCTCGGCCACGCGCTGCTGGCGGCCTATCAGGACGCCAAGGTGCAGCAGGGGGTGATCGACTTCGCCGATGCCGAATGGCAGGCCTGCCGCCTTTTGCGCAGCGAGGAACACGCCCCGGCGCTGGCCCTGAAGCTGGACGCGCGCTACCGGCATCTGCTGCTCGACGAATTCCAGGACACCAACCCGCTGCAGTGGCAGGCGCTTTCGACCTGGCTTCTGGAAGCGCGCGGCGCCGACAGCGCGATGACGGTTTTCATGGTGGGCGACCCCAAGCAGGCGATCTACCGCTTCCGCCGCGGCGAGGCGCGGGTGTTCGACGCGGCGGCGGATTTTCTGCGCACGCATTTCGACGCTGCACGCTTCAGCACCGACATGACGCGGCGGCTGGCGCCGGCGGTGGTCGCGGCGATCAACCCGGTGTTCGCCGGTGTGGCGGGCTTTGCCGAGCACAAGCACGCCCCGGAACACGCAAGCCGCCCCGGCGCGCTCCGCAGCCTGCCGGTGCAGGTGGATAAACCCGACGTCGAAGCGCGCGACGGCCTGCCCCACACGGGGACTCCGATCCACTACGCGGCCTCCGGCCACGTGTGGAATCATATGCGCAATCCGCTCACCACGCCGCAGCCGGAAGCCGATGACCGCGCCGTGCATGAAGAAGCGCGGCAGTTTGCACGGGTGTTGCGCGACGAGGTGCTGGGGCGCTGGGGCGTGGCAGACAAAGCCGGCGCCCTGCGCGCGGCGCGGCCCGGCGACGTCATGGCGCTGGTGCGAAAGCGCACCCACCTGCACCTGTACGAGCGCGAACTGGAAGCCGCTGGCATCCCCTTCATCACCTCGCGTCGCGGCGGCCTGCTGCACGCGCTGGAGGCGCAGGACGTGATTGCGCTGATCGAAACCCTGCTGCTGCCGCACGCCGACCTGAAGCTGGCACACGTGCTGAAGTCTCCGCTCTTCGGCTGCAGCGACGACGACCTGCTGTGGGTGTTCGCGCCCGGCGCCGCGCCGCGTGGCTGGGAACGGCTGATTGCGCTGGCCGCCGAGCCAGACTGTCCCGCCACGCTCGCGCGCGCGGCGCAGCGATTGACCCGCTGGCGCACCCACTGCGGCACCCTGCCGGTGCACGACCTGCTCGACCGAATCTACTTTGAAGGCGATGTCGAGGCGCGCTACGCCGCCGCCGTGCCGGAGGCGATGCGACCCCAGGTGGCTGCCAACCTGCGCGCCTTCATGCAGCTGGCGCTGACGCAGGACGCAGGGCGCTACCCCACGCTGGCCGGCTTCGTACGCGAGCTGGCCTCCCTCATCGACGACGCCGACGCCGCGCCCGGCGAGGGACTGGCAGCCGATGGCGAGAATGCGGTGCGCCTCTTGACCATCCACGGCGCCAAGGGGCTGGAAGCGCCGATCGTCTGGCTCCTGGGCGGCAGCGACCACGCCCGCGGCGACTGCTACGCCGTGCTGGCGCCGTGGCCGCCCGAAGCCCCCCGGCCAGTGCACTTTTCGCTGTTCGGCACGCTGGAAGACCGGGGGGCGGAACGGGAAGGCTGGTTCCAGGAAGAGGCGGATCTGGCGCAGCGCGAATCCGACAACCTGCTGTACGTGGCGCTGACCCGCGCCGCGCAGGGACTGATCGTCAGCGGCGACGCCGCCAAGAACGCCTGGCTTGCTCGCGTCGACGCCGCCTGGCAAAACCTGGGGCTGCCGGCCGACCTGCCGCCCGCCGCCGCCGAGGCAACCAGCCCCCCCGCCATGCCGGCCCGCATCGACGCCCCTGCGGTGGGACAGCGCGTCGCCCCGCCCGCCGCAAGCCCGGCGGCGGCGGGCGGCGAATTGTTCCACGCGTGTCTGGAGGCTCATGCGCCGCCCGGCGCACCGCGCGACCTGTCCGCGCTGGCGGCGCGCCTGGGGCTTGAAGCCGAACTGGACGCCACCGAGGCCGCGGCCCGCGCCCTGCTGGCACAGCCGCGGCTGACGCACCTGTTCGACCCGGCGCGGTATCGACGCGCCCACAACGAATGGGCGCTGCTGGATGCCGACGGCCGCCTGCAGCGGCTCGACCGCGTGGTGGAATTCGACGACGCGGTGTGGCTGATCGACTACAAGACCGGCGACGACAGCCGCGCGCTGTCCGATGCGCAACTGGTCGAGCGCCATCGCGCCCAGCTCGCCGGCTACCGGATCCTGCTCGCCGAACTCTATGCCGGCAAGCCGGTGCATGTCGCGCTGCTGCTGGCCGACGGCCGCCTGGTCGACATGATGTCCGGCTGAAAGCCATTGGCCCGCACTTTTTCGCTTGCCGCCGGCAAGCGGCATTCTTTGATACCGGAGCAACAAACTTGATCGACAAGCCCTTTTCCGAATCCTGCGTGCAGAACCGTGAGCCGATCCTGGCGGTGCTGCGCGAAATATTTGCCGACTGCCGCCAGGTGCTGGAAATCGGCAGCGGCACCGGCCAGCACGCCGTGTATTTCGGCGCGGGTCTGTCGCACCTCGTCTGGCAGAGCGCCGACGTGCCGCCGCATCATGCGGGCATCCGGGCCTGGCTCGATGAAGCTGCGCTGCCCAATGTGCGGCCGCCGATCGCGCTCGAAGTCAGCCAGTCCGGCTGGCGCAACGGGCGCTACGATGCGGTGTTCTCGGCCAACACCCTGCACATCATGGGCTGGCCCGAGGTGGAAGCCTTTTTCGAAGGCGTGGGCGAAGTGCTGGAGGCCGGCGGCGTGCTGGCGGTGTACGGCCCGTTCAACACCAACGGCGCCTACACTTCGGAGAGCAATGCCCGCTTCGACGCCTGGCTGAAGGCGCGCGACCCAACCTCCGGGGTGCGCGACTTCGAGGCGGTAGACGCGCTGGCTCGCGCGCAGGGGCTGGTTCTGCAGCAGGACATCGCCATGCCGGCGAACAACCGCACGCTGGTATGGCGGCGCACTGGCTGAACCCGGCTTTCGCTTGCGAAGGGCTTTGCTATAAACAAGACATTGTGAGCCCGGGGAAATCCCATGCGTATCGCCGAACTGATCCAACGCTGGAGCAAGGAGGGACATGCGCGGACAGACGTGCGCGCCTACATGGTTCATTTGCCGCTGCGCGACGCCGCGCGGATTGAAGCCCTGCACATGATGTATCCCGGCCGCAGCGCTTCCCAACTGATGTCCGATCTGATCCGTGCCGCGCTGGACGAACTTGAAGTAGCCATGCCCTACATCCCCGGCAACCGCGTCATTGCCGAAGACGACTACGGCGATCCGATCTATGAAGACCTCGGCCCCACGCCGCAGTTCTATTCGCTCTCGCACGAGATCCTGCGCAAGCTCGCCGCCGAGCCGGAAAGCAAATAGCTGTCGAATTCCTTTACATTTTTTTACTGGAACAGCCCGCCTGGCAAACATAACCATTTGTATTGACTGCAGTTTCCCAACCGGGAACGAGGCTTGCTTGGTGTTCATGCACAACACCTCCAATGATGGGGAACGCCATGTACCTCGGCCCGGCTTTTCTTTTTGCGGCCTTTGCCAGCCTGTTTTACATTCCCGGCTTCCTGGACATGCCCCTCGGCATGCTCACCCCCCGCCAACTCGTTTCGCAACTGCTGTTTTCCGTCTTCGCCCTGATTTCACTTGCCTCGCTGGCGCGCTCCATCGAACTCGATCCGGTGTGGCCATGGCGGCCTGGATTCCGCCGCGCGATGAACTGGTTGCTTGGGCGCACGCAGTAAGTTCCCGCATCCATTTGCCGGCCGGCCGGCATAAAATGACGGTTTTCCGTTTTGCGAAACCGCCATGCCCGTCAATCTCGCCGCGCCCGATCCCGCTTCCTTGCTGCCCATTCGTGGGGTACGTCTGGGCATTGCCTCGGCCGGGATCAAGAAACCCGGACGGCGCGACATCACCCTGATCGAGCTTGCGCCGGGCGCCCGGGTGGCCGGGGTGTTCACGCAAAACCGCTTCTGCGCCGCGCCGGTCGTACTGTGCAAACAGCATCTGACGCATGGCAACATCCGCGCGCTGGTGATCAACACTGGCAACGCCAACGCCGGCACTGGCGAAGAGGGCCTGCAGCGCGCGCGCCAGACCTGCGAAGCGGTGGCGCAGCTGATGGGCTGCGCGGCAGAGGCCGTGCTGCCGTTTTCCACCGGCGTGATCCTGGAGCCGCTGCCCATCGACAAGATCCTGCCTGCGCTGCCGGCGGCGCAGGCCGATCTCGCACCCGACCACTGGTCGGAAGCCGCGCACGCGATCATGACCACCGACATCGTCGCCAAGGGCGCGTCGCGCCGGGCGCAGGTCGGTGGCAAGACGGTATCGGTGACCGGCATCGCCAAGGGCTCCGGCATGATCCATCCCAACATGGCGACCATGCTGGGTTATATGGCGACCGATGCGGCCGTCGCCCCCGGCCTGATGCCGCAGCTGGTGAAGGAAGTGGCCGACCTCTCGTTCAACTGCGTCACCGTCGACGGCGACACCTCGACCAACGACAGCTTCATCCTGATCGCCACCGGGCAAGCCGGCAATGCGGAAATCGCCGACGCCGCCAGTGCCGACTATGCCGCGCTGAAAGCCGCGGTCAGCGACGTCGCGATCGAACTGGCGCAGGCGATGGCGCGCGACGGCGAGGGCGCGACCAAGTTCATCACCGTGGCGGTCGAAGGCGGGCGCGACCGCGCCGAATGCAAGCAGATCGCCTACGCGATCGCGCGTTCGCCGCTGGTCAAGACCGCGTTTTTCGCCAGCGACCCCAACCTCGGCCGCATCCTCGCTGCCATCGGCTATGCGGGGGTGACGGACCTCGACGTCAACACGCTGCGGGTGTATCTGGGCGACGTGCTGGTGGCGGAAAAGGGCGGCCGCGCCGCCAGCTACACCGAGGCGCAGGGCGCGGCGGTGATGCGGGAAGCCGACATCACCGTGCGCGTGGTGCTCAATCGCGGCTCAGCCCAAGCCACGGTGTGGACCTGCGATTTCTCGTACGACTACGTCAAGATCAACGCAGAGTACCGTACCTGATTCGACGATCGCCCCTGGCGCCGGACCCCACGGCCCCTGCCAGCCCATAGCGTCGCCGGTCGGCCAGTCTGCCTCGGCAATCCTGCCTCCGTTTTGCATGAAGCCGGCGGTATGGCAGTCATTGCAGCCGCCGATCTGAATCAGATAGCGGCCGTGACGAATGTCGTCCTCGCCGGCCGCGGCCAGGCAGGCCCAGCCCGCAAGCAGGCTCGCGGTGATTTTCATCCCTGTGTTCATGTCGCCTCCTTTCGCGGCGCACCGTGCGCCTGATCGATAGAGGCCTAGTCAGGCCTTTTCCGCTTCGCTGGCGCGCTTTCGCCAGCAGAACCGGATTTTTTTCCAGACCAGCAGCTAAAATCCCGGGATGACTGATCTTGCCGCCCTGCTGCCGCGCATCGAAAAACTGCTCGATCGCCTCGACACCCCGGCCACTGCCGCGCCGGACTGGAAGCGCGTGCGCGCGGCGCGCTGGTCGGCGCAGGCGGGAACGCTGAAACCGATCCTGCATCCGCAAAGGGTGGCCCTGCGCGACCTGCTGGCGATCGACGAGCAGAAGCAGCGGGTGAACGCCAACACGCGCCAGTTCGTCGCCGGCAAGCCCGCCAACAACGTGCTGTTGACCGGCGCGCGCGGCTGCGGCAAGTCCTCGCTGGTGAAGGCGGTTCACGCCAAGTACGCCCCCAAGGGGCTGCGCCTGATCGAGGTCGACAAGGCCGGGCTGCCGCAGCTGCCCGATCTGTTCGACCAGCTGGCCGACGCCGGCTACCGCTTCATCGTCTTCATCGACGACCTCACGTTCGCCGAACACGAACCCGGCTACACCAGCCTGAAGGCCGCGCTCGACGGCTCGCTGGCGGGGCCGTCGGACAACGTGCTGATCTACGCGACCAGCAACCGCCGCCACCTGATGCCGGAATACATGGCGGAAAACCTGGAAACGCAAGACCTCGGCGGCGAGGTGCATCCAGGTGAGGCGATTGAGGAAAAGGTCTCGCTGTCCGACCGTTTCGGGTTGTGGGTGTCTTTCCACAGCATGGACCAGGACACCTATCTCGCCATTGCCCGCCACTGGGCGGCGGCGCTGGGCGCATCGGCCGACGACGGCTTCGAACGCGCCGCGCTGCAGTGGTCGATGGGGCGCGGCGCGCGCAACGGACGGGTGGCCTGGCAGTTCGCGCGCGACTGGGCGAGCAGGCAATGAGCTCGGCCCCGATCACCGAAGTCGCCGCCGCGGTGCTGACCCAGCCCGATGGTCGCGTGCTGCTGGCGCAGCGTCCGCAGGGCAAGGCCTACGCGGGTTACTGGGAATTCCCCGGCGGCAAGGTGGAGCCGGGCGAATCACTGGAAGCCGCGCTGGCGCGCGAACTGCACGAGGAGCTCGGCATCGTCGTCAGCCGCGCCTGCCGCTGGATCACCCGGGTGTTCGAATACCCGCACGCCATCGTGCGTCTCAACTTCTTCCGCGTGTTCGACTGGCAGGGCGAACCGCACCCGCACGAGGGGCAGGTGTTTTCCTGGCAGCAGCCCGATGCGGTCGAAGTGACGCCGCTCTTGCCGGCCAATTTTCCGATTTTGAAGGCCTTGTCGCTGCCGCCGCTGCTGGGGATTACGCATGCCGAGTCGCTCGGCGTCGACACCTTCCTCGCGCGCCTCGACATCGCGCTCGCCAACGGTCTGCGGCTGATCCAGCTGCGCGACAAGACGCTGCCTGAATACGCACGGCTGGCACTGGCGCGCGAGACGGTGCGCCGCGCCCATCGGTACGGCGCCCGCGTGCTGGTCAACGGCGATCCGGCGCTGGCGCGCGCGGCGGGCGCGGACGGCGTGCACCTCGATTCGACCGCCGCCGCCAAACGGACGGCGCGTCCCGATTGCGGCTGGGTGGGCGTGTCATGCCACGATACCGCCGAGCTGGCGCACGCTGCCGCGATCGAGGCCGATTTCGCGCTGCTGTCGCCGGTGCTGCCCACGCTCACCCATCCGGGTGCCGCCACGCTCGGCTGGGACGCCTTTTCCGCGCTCGCTGCCGCCAGCCCGATCCCGGTCTACGGCCTCGGCGGGCTGGGACGCGACGATGTGGCGCTGGCGCAGTCGCGCGGCGCGCACGGCGTGGCGCTGCTGCGCGGGGCGTGGATATGAAGCGGGTCATGCCGCCCCTGCTGCTGGTGGTCGCGCTGGTGGCCATCGCGGTGGCGGGTTGGTGGCTCAAGCGTCCGGCCGAGGCACTGGCCGTGCACTGTGCCGACCCGCTGGCCGGCTGTGCCTTCAGCCACCACGGTGCGCCGACAAGCGTGCGCTTTTCGATGCGGCCGGCGCCACTGGAAGCTTTCGAACTGAACGTCCGTGCAGCGAACGCCGCCCGCATCAGCGCAGAATTCCAGATGGTTGGCATGGACATGGGTTTCAACCGCTACGACCTGCGGCCGGTCGCGGACGGCACCTGGGCCTCGACGGTAACCCTGCCGGCTTGCGTCAGCGGGCAGGGCAGCTGGGTGTTGTACTTGGACCTGGACGGCTCACGGTACGCGCTGCCCTTCAGTACACAATGAAACCTCCCGCCTCCCGCGCTGCCAGTCATGCAATCTTCACAATGCGCAGCCTATAATTAAAGGCGAATTATTGGGGATACCAACACGATGCCAACAGAACACACCTACAAGCAGTTTGATGCCGAGCTGGAAGCCGTGCGCGCCAGCGTGCTGAAAATGGGCGGCATGGTCGAAGAGCAAATCATCAACGCCGTCGAAGCGCTCATCTCGGGCGACATGGCGCTGGCGGAGCGGGTGGATGCAAACGACCATAACGTCAATGGACTGGAAGTCGCGATCGACGAGGATTGCACCCGCATCATCGCGCGCCGCCAGCCGACCGCATCCGACCTGCGCATGGTGATGATGGTGGTCAAGACCATCACCGACCTCGAACGCATCGGCGACGAGGCGGCCAAGATCGCCCGCATGGCCAAGCTGATCCACCAGTCGGAGCGCATCAGCATGCCGCGCTTCTCCGAAGTCAAATATATGGCGGATATGGTGCTCGACATGCTGCGCAAGGCGCTCGACGCCTTTGCCCGTCTGGACGCCACCAAGGCAGTGGAAATCGCGCGCCAGGATCAGGCGGTGGACGAGGAATTCCGCCTCAACCTGCGCCACCTCATCACCTTCATGATGGAAGACCCGCGCACCATTTCGGTTTTCATCGACATCCTGTTCGTCACCAAGGCGATCGAGCGCATGGGCGACCACGCCAAGAACATGTCGGAATACGTGGTCTACATGGTCAAGGGCAAGGACGTCCGCCACACCTCCCTGGAAGAAATCGAAAAAGAAGTAATGTGATTTTTGCAGCGGTCATGCAAACGGGCTCCCGCGAGGGAGCCCGTTTTGCTTGAACGCTGCCGGCTTTACCCGCAAGGGGTAGGGGGTGGTTGTCCCCGCAAGGGGGAGGCCGCGGTTGTATAGCCGATGAATCGGCAACAACCACGCACTAAAGCCGCTGAAGCGTCAACAACCGCGCACTACCTTGCGGGCGGCACGTAACCCGCGGCGGCATCGACGTTGCCGCCGCCGAAAAAGTAGCGCTCCATCTGTTCCATCAGATAGCTGCGTGCCTGCGCATCGGCCAGGTTGAGGCGATTTTCATTGATCAGCATGGTCTGGTGGCGCTGCCAGCCTGCCCAGGCTTCTTTCGACACGCTCTCGAAAATCTTCTTGCCCAGTTCGCCCGGCACCGGCTGGAAGGCCAGGCCCTCGGCCTCGCGCCCGAGCTTCACACAATTCACCATCCGCGTCATTTTCTGCTCCTGAAAAAAATCAATCGTCCGATTTTAACCCAAGCGGCTTATTGATCAGCGCGGCTTCGATTCGCCGTGCAAACACGCCCATTTCCTTGGCTGCCTGCTTGTCGCCACGCGCCTCGGCCACCGCGATGCCCTCACGGTAGGCCGCCAACGCTTCGCTCCAGGCCTCGCTGTCGGCAAGCGCCCGGCCCAGCAGCTTCCAGGCAGCGGAATACTTCGGGTCTTGCTCGACCGCGTGGCGCAGGTGCTCGGCCGCTTTGATTGCATCGCCCTGCTTGAGGTATTCGTTGCCGAGCGAGAAGCGCAGCAGCGCATTGTCGCGGCCAGCGGCCAGCATGGCTTCGAAATCGGCAATCGACGGCATAAACTTTCCTTACTTTCTCCAGAACACCGGGGTCAGCACCACCAGCAGGGTGAAAAACTCCAGCCGCCCGAGCAGCATGGCAAAGCTGCACACCCAGATCTGGAAATCCGTCAAAACGGCATAGGTGCTGGCGGGGCCGACCTGCCCCAAGCCGGGTCCGGTGTTGTTGACCATGGCCACCACCGCGGTGAACGCGGTAAAAACATCCAGCCCGGACGCAGAGAGGATGAACGACAGGATGACGATCGACGCGACATAAATGAACAGGAAGGCCAGCACCGCATAGATGATCTTATTGGGCACCGATTGCTGCCCGATCTTGGTGTGGATTTCCGCGTTGGGGTGGATCAGTTTGATCAGTTCGCGGTAGACCTGTTTGTAGAGTAGCACCGCGCGCAGCATCTTGATGCCGCCGCCGGTGGAGCCGGAACCGGCAACGAAGCTCGACAAGAACAGCATGAACAACGGGGCGAAATAGGGCCAGACGTTGAAGTCGGTGGTGGAAAACCCGAGCGTGGTGGCAATGGCGATGGTGTTGAATGCCGCATAGCGCAGGGCCTCGGAGAAGCCGAAATAAAATCCCTTGTACTGCAGATAGAACGCCAGCCCAAGAACGCTGGCGCCGAGCACGCCAAAGGTCCAGCGGATTTCCGCGTCGAAGCGGTAGGCCAACAGATTGCGCGTGCGAAACGCCATGAAATGGGTGGAAAAGCTGATGCCGGCGATCAGCGCGAACACCATGACGATGATTTCCAGCGCGACGGAATCGAAATAGGCCATGCTGGCGTCGTGCGAGGACATGCCGCCCAGGCTCATGACGCTGAAGGCGTGAACGACGGCATCCACCCAACTCATGCCGCCGATCCACAACGCCAGGATACAAAGCACGGTGAAGATGACGTACACCAGCCACAGCCCCTTGGCGGTTTCCGCCATGCGCGGAGTGAGCTTGCTGTCCTTCATCGGCGTCGGCGTCTCGGCCTTGAACAGCTGCCGGCCGCCGACCCCCAGCATCGGCAGCACCGCCACCACCAGCACGATCACGCCCATGCCGCCGATCCAGTGCATCTGGGTGCGCCAGATGTTGATCGACGGCGGCAGGCTGTCAAGCCCGGACAGCACGGTGGCGCCGGTGGCGGTCAGGCCCGAGACAGCCTCGAAATAGGCGTCGGTGAAGCTGAGGTCGGGCATGTACGACAGCAGCGGGATGGTGGAAAACAGCGGCAGGATGGTCCAGATCATCACCACCAGCAGAAAGCCGTCGCGGGTGTGCAGTTCGCGCTTGCCCCTGCGGGAGAAAAGCCACAGCACCACTCCGGACAGGAAGGTGACGACGATCGCCTCGTCGTAGGCCCGGTGCGCACCATCTTGCAGCCCCAGCGAGATCGCCAGCGGCAGCAAAAATGCGGCCGAATAAAGGATCAGCACTTTCGACAGGATGTGGACGACAGGCAATATTTGCGACATGAGTCGATTGGTGCGTGGCGTTTACCCTTCCGCTTGCGGGGGGGTGGGCTGGATGGAAGAGCGCAGTCTCGTTGCGGCAGATCGGCTTCGGTTAGCTCGATGGTACCAGTGCTCGCCCTCAGCCACGCCAGAAGGCGCGGGTGAACAACACAAATACGGTGATCAGCTCAAGCCGCCCGAGCAGCATGGTAAATGCCAGAACCCAGGTCTGAAAGTCATTGAGGCCGGCGTAATTCGTCCCCGGACCGACCTCGTTGAGTCCGGGGCCGGCGTTGTTGATGCAGGCAATGACGGCAGAAAACGCGCTGACGAAATCGAGCCCGCTGGCCAGCAGCACCAGCGTCATCGTTGCGATGGTGGCGATGTACATCATGACGAAGGCCTGGATCGCGAACACGATCTGGTTGGGCACGGCATGGCCACCGATCTTGACCGGCAGTAGGGCGGCGGGATGTAGCTGGTGCTCCAGTTCGCGCACGCCCTGGCGGAGCATCAGCACCGTGCGGATCATTTTCAGGCCGCCGCCGGTGGAACCGGAACTCGCGGTGACGCAGCTCAAGAGCAGCATCCACATCGGCGCGAAAATCGGCCAGCTGTTGAAGTCGGTGCTGGCAAAGCCGCAATCGGTGGCAATCGACACCAGGTTGAAGCTGACGTGGCGCAGCGCCGTCAGGAATTCGGGATAGACACCGGCCTGCCAGACATACAGGCTGATGCCGAGGCAGCTCGCCACCACCAGCCCGAGCACGCCGACGACTTCGGGGTCATGCCGGTAGGCTGCCAGGCTGCGCTGACGGAAGGCCAGAAAATGGGTGACGAAATTGAGCGCCGCCAGCAGCATGAAAACGATCATCACCGCCTCGATCAGCGGCGAGTCGAAATAGCCGATGCTGGCGTCGTGGGTGGAAAAGCCGCCCAGGCTCATGGTGGCGAAGGCGTGGCAAACGGCATCGAACCAGCTCATGCCGGCCAGCTTGAGCGCCACCGCGCAGAACGCGGTCAACGCGGCATACATCGCCCACAGCAGCTTGGCGGTGTCGGCGATGCGCGGGGTGAGCTTGCTGTCCTTGATCGGCCCCGGCAGTTCGGCTTTCAGCAACTGGCGACCGCCGACCCCCAACAGCGGCAGGATCGCCACCGCCAGCACAATGATGCCCATGCCGCCCAACCAGTTGAGCAGGTGGCGCCATAGGTTGAGCGAGGGCGGCAGCGTATCGAGCCCGCTCATCACGGTGGCGCCGGTGGTGGTGAGCGCGGAGATGGCCTCGAAATAGGCGTCGGTGAAGCCCATCTCCGGCGCGTAGATCAGGAAGGGCAGGGTGGCGAAGGCCGGCAGGCCGGTCCACACCAGCAGCACCAGCAGGAAGCCGTCGCGCACCTTGAGCTCCCGGCGCCAGCGCAGCCCGACCAGCCACAGCGCCAGGCCGGCGGCCAGCGTCACGGCGAAGGACTTGTCGAACGCATGCTGCGCCGCATCGTGCGCAACAAGCGCCGTCACCAGCGGCGCCAGCATGGTGAAGGAAAAAATCAGGATCACCGGGCCGAGCACATGCAGCAGAGGCGCGAGACGGTGCATGGAAACTCAGAAGAACCCGAAACCGACCTGGAACAGCTTTTCGACCTTGGGGATGATGCGCTTGTTGAGCGCGAACAGGATGAGGTGGTCTTCTGCTTCCATCAGCGTGTCGTGGTGGGCAATCAGCACCGCGTCGCCGCGGATGATGGCGGCGATGGTCGCGCCTTCGGGCAGCGCCACGTCGCCGATGCGGCGCCCCACCACCTTGGAGGTCTTGAAATCGCCATGGATGACGATTTCGAGCACTTCCGCCGCGCCGCGCCGCAGGCTGTGCACCGCTGCCATGTCGCCACGGCGAATCTTTGACAGCAGCGGGCCGACCGTCGCCTGTGCCGGCGAAATGGCGATGTCGATCTCGCCGCCCTGCACCAGATTGACGTAGGCCGCGCGGTTGATCAGCGAAATCACCCGGTGCGCCCCCATGCGCTTGGCCAAGAGCGCCGACATGATGTTGTCCTCATCGTCGTTGGTGAGCGCGCAGAACACATCCATCGACTCGACGTTTTCCTGCTCCAGCAGCTCCTCGTCAGTGGCGTCGCCGCACAGCACCAGGGTGCGATGCAGTTTTTCGGCCAACTGGGTGCAGGTGGCCTTATTGTGATCGATCAGCTTGACCTCGTAATCGCGCTCCAGGCTCGCCGCCAGGCGCCGCCCGATGTTGCCGCCACCGGCAATCATGACCCGCTTGACCGGGCGCTCCATGCGCCGCAGCTCGCGCATGACGGCGGAAATGTCCTGCTTGCGGGCGAGGAAAAAAACCTCGTCTCCCGGCTCGATGACAGTGGTGCCCTGCGGCACGATGCCACGATTGCGCCGGTAGATCGCCGCCACCCGGGCGTCGATATCCGGCATGTGGCGGCGCAGGTCCTGCAGTTCGTGGCCGACCAGCGGCCCACCGTGATAGGCGCGCACCGCCACCAGCCGCACACGGCCGCCGGCGAAATCCAGCACCTGCAGGGCTTCCGGGTGCTCGATCAGGCGGCGCAGGGTTTCGGTGACCTCCTGCTCGGGGCTGATGATGTGGTCAACGCCGAAATGCTCGGCAAGAAAGCCGCCTTCGGTTTCCAGGAAATCGGCCGAACGGATCCGCGCGATGCGCGTTGGCACATTGAACAGGGTCGACGCGATGCGGCACGCCACCAGATTGGTCTCGTCGCTCTGGGTGACCGCCACCAGCATGTCGGCGTCTTCCGCCCCGGCCATTTCCAGAATCGAGGGATGGGCGGCATGGCCGCGCACGGTGCGCAGATCGAAGCGGTCCTGCAGCAGCGCCAGCCGCTCGAGATCGAGGTCGACCACAGTGATGTCGTTGTTTTCGGCAACCAGGCTTGCGGCCAGGTTGGCCCCGACCTGGCCGGCGCCGAGAATGATGATTTTCATTATGGGGTGAGGGGTGAGGGGTGAGGGGTGAGGCGGGAAACCTCGGCCTTGCCGCTTGCCGGGAGCATCGCACCCCTCACGCCTGACGTCTCGCCCATGTCACAGGTCTTCATCGAGGCGTCGCCCATGGCGGATATTCAGCTGTTTGAGCTTGCGGTAGAGGTGGGTGCGTTCCAGTCCCGACTTGTCGGCGACCCGGGTCATGCTGCCGCCTTCCTGCTGGATCAGGTGCTCGAAATAGGTGCGCTCGAAAGCATCGCGCGCCTCGCGCAGCGGAATGTCGAGCGGGATGCCGTGGGCCACTGCGGGGGTCGACTGCTTCATCGGGGCCAGCACGCGGTTGACGTCGGCGGCGTCGATTTCGCTCGCCAGCGCGGTGACCGCCAGCGTGCGCACCACGTTGTGGAGCTGCGGCAGGTTGCCCGGCCAGTCGAAGTTGCGCAGCTGATTCAAGGCCGGCGTGGTCAACCGCCGCACCGGGCAAACGCCTTCCTCCACCAGTTGCGCCAGCATGAAGTTGGCGATCTCGGGCACGTCCTCGCGATGCTCGCGCAACGACGGCACCTGGATGGCCAGGCTGGACAGGCGGTAATACAGGCGATTGTCGAACTCGCCCGCCGCGACCATGGGGTCGAGGCTGCGCCTGGCCGCGCACACCAGGCGCGCGCCGCTGCCCTCGATGCGGTCGAGCAGCAGCCCCAGGCCTTTCTGCTCCAGACGCGCCAGCTCGCACACTTCGGGCAGATAGAGCGTGCCGTTGCCGAGCGCCTCGACAAAGCCAAGCGGATCGGACACCAAGCGCGCGCGATCCTTGATCTCGACCCACGGACTGGCGGGCTGGTGCAGGAAACGGGCGCAGACTTCAAAGCCGCTGCCGGTCTCGCCCTGCAGCAGGACGGGCGCGGTATTGCCGGCAATCTGGGTGAGGCGTTTTTTCAGTTCGAGGATCAGCGGGCTGCGGCCGAGTGCCGACAGATCCATGCCGGGCGAACGGCGAGGCAGGGCGACGCCGCGCTTGATCGCCTTGCTGACGGTGTCGATCAGCTTGGCCAGCGAAACCGGCTTTTCCAAAAAATCGGCGGCGCCGAGCCGGGTGGCTTCGACCGCGGTATCGATGGTGCCGTGGCCGGACATCATCACCACCGGCATGGTGAGCAGGCCACCAGCCGCCCATTCCTTCAGCAGCGTCACGCCATCGGTGTCGGGCATCCAGATGTCGAGCAGGACCAGGTCCGGGCGCCGCAGGGCGCGGAAGGCGCGCGCCGCTTCCGCGTTTTCCGCCAGATGCACGTCGTAGCCCTCGTCGGTGAGGATTTCCGACAACAACTCACGAATGCCCACTTCGTCATCGACAACGAGAATATGTCCGCTCACGCTTGCTCCCCGGCCGCATCGGAAACAGGCAGTGCAATGCGGATGACAGCACCGCCCGATTTGAGATTTTCAATCTGAATTTTGCCATGATGCTCTTCGACGATCTTTTTGACGATGGCCAGGCCCAGGCCCGTTCCCTTGGCCTTGGTGGTTGCATAGGGTTCGAACAGCCGCGTCATCAGGTGCTCCGGAAACCCGGCTCCATTGTCTGTTACGGTCAGATAAACAGCATCGTTATCAAGGTGCGTGCCGACCTCGACCCTCGGCGCGGGATGGCCGGTCAGCGCATCCTGCGCATTTTGCAACAGATTATGAATCACCTGACGCAATAATGTGGAGTCGCCCGCGATGCGTGGCAAGCCGGCATCGAGATGCAGCTGCAGCCCGAGCGCCCTGGCGTCATACAGCGCCAGCACTTCGCGCACCAGCGCATTCAGATCGGTCGCCTCGAGCCGGGCGCGCGGCATCCGCGCATAGTTGGCGAAAGCGTCGACCATGCTTTTCATCGCAGCGACCTGGTTGACGATGGTTTGCGTGGCGCGCGCCAGGAATTCGGCGTCCGCCGCTTCCAGCCGTCCGTCCAGCTTGCGCGCGATGCGCTCAGCCGACAATTGGATCGGGGTGAGCGGATTCTTGATCTCGTGCGCCAGCCGGCGCGCCACCTCGCTCCAGGCGGCATTGCGCTCGGCGTCGATCAGCTTGGTGACGTCGTCGAAGACCAGCACATAACCGCGCTCGACTCCGGGCGGCAGGCGGGTGCCGCGCAGCAGCAGCGACTGGTTGCCGCCGTGACCCGCATAGTCGATCTGTTCCTGCCATTCGCCCTCGTGCTCGGCAAAACGCGCCGCAACCGTGGCCCCGAACGCGTGCAGTGCCTCGTCCGGCTGGCCCAGTTCGGCAAGCGGGTGGGCGTCGAACGCGGCATCCGCCACCCCGAGAATCTGCGCGGCCGCACTGTTCACAGTGCGTACCCGCAGCGCTTCGTCGAGCACCACCACGCCGGATGACAGGTTGGCCAGCACGCGCTCCAGAAAGGCCTTGGCCTGCTCGGTCTGCTGATGGTTCCGCGCGACCTGTTCGCGCGCCTCGGACAGCTGGCGCGTCATGCGGTTGAACGACTGGATCAGCACGCCCAGCTCGTCGCGGCTATTCACCGACGGCATCTGCGAGAAATCGCCCTTGGCCACGGCGCGGGTGCCGCGCGCCAGCGAGCGCAACGGCGCGCCAAGGCGCTCCGACAGCAGATAGGCGATGACAAGGGTCATCAGCAGCGCCAGCATCAGGGTCAGCGTCAGCGCCACGCCGTAGATGCGCTTCAGCCCCAGCCGCGACACAGCGATCTGCTGGTATTCCTGATACGCCAGCTGCACCGCCTGCGCGTCGCGCGCCAGGCCGGCGGGCACCGGCTGCACCAGCTGCAGCACGCGCGTTTCGCCGGCCAGCGCGCTGGTATACACCGGCACGATGACACGCATGATGAGCCCGCGCTCGGCCACTTCCTCGATCCGGCTGTAGGGCTGCTGCTGGCGCACCTGCCACAGCACGCTGCGCTCGGGCAGCACCGGCAGCAGGGTGCCGCGCTCGCCGCTGAGGTGGGCAATGACGCCGCCGCGTTCGTCGAACAGGGTCAGCTCCTGCACCGCGCTCTGCTCGCGCAGGATCGACAGGCTGGTAATGGTCGAGCCGATACCCTCGTCCGTCAGGGTCAGCGCCATGCGCTGGGCTTTTTTGTCCAGCTCGCGCAGCAGGTCGTCGAGCGCGGCGTGGCCGAGGTTGACGCCGGAGGTCAATGCGTTGTCGACCCGCACATCGAACCAGGTCTCGATCGAACGGTTGAGAAAGAACACCGAGGCGCCATACACCACCAGGCCGGGCAGCATGGCGACGACGCCGAACATCAGCAACAATTTCAAGGTGAGCTTGGCGCCGAACACCCCGCGGCGGATGCGTTTTTGCAGCCACCACAGGCGCCAGCCCAGCAGCACCAGCAGCGCCACGCCGAGCACGCTGCCACCGATGAACAGGGTGGGCAGGGTGTCGGAGAGGGGGCTGCTGCCGCTGCTGGCATCGAACAGCAGGAACAGCAGCACAATGCCCATGATCAGGGCGGCGACAATCAGACTTCGCATCAGGGCAAAGGGGGTGGGGCAGGTAACGCGGGCGCCTCAAACGACCAGCCGTACCACGGGGTGGAGAATTCCCATTTGTCGCTGGTGACCGCGCCGATGGACAGCGGCTTGGGCAATTGCGCGGTGTCGAGGCGCAGGCGCAGGCGGGCGTCGTAGCGACGTCCGGTTTTAAGCGCGCCGCGCTCCAGCACCTGCCAGCTTTCCACCCGCCCCAGCAAGGCCAGCGCCTCGTCCAGCGTGGCGGTGGTCTGCGTGGTGTAGCCGGTTTCAACGACATAGCGGCGCAGCAGCAGGTGGTAATAAATCCGCATCTTGCGAACCGGCTCGGCGATGCTTTCGTCCAGCCACCAGTTGCGCGGCCGGGTCAGTTCAAGGTTCAGCTGGAAGTGCAGATTGATGCCGCGAGTCAGTGCATCTTCCAGGGTGGGGTTGAGCGCGATATCGATGTCCGCATCCAGCACATAACCCTGTGGCGAAGCCTGGATAACCGCCTGTTTGACCGCGCTCCTGTCGTTGGCCAGCGCCCCGCCAGCCACGCCCAGCCAGCAGCCCAGCCACAGCGCCGCCAGCCAGCGCAAAGCCGGCTCAGGTCTTGCGCAGCAGGGCGTAAAAAAAGCCATCATGCTCGGCAGCGGGCAGCAACGACCCGTCGGACAAAGGTTCAGGAAGCGGACAGCGTTCGGCGTCTCCCGTGTGGCGCGCCAGAAACGCACGCACCTGCCCGTCGTTTTCTTCATTGAAGAGGGAGCAAGTGGCGTAAAGCAATGTACCACCCGGGGCCAGCAGTCGCCAGAGCGCCTCCAGCATAACGGCCTGCTGCGCGGCAAATTGAGGGATATCGTCGGGGCGGCGCAGCCACTTGATGTCGGGGTTGCGGCGCACCACGCCGGAGGCGCTGCACGGCACGTCGGCCAGGATACGGTCGAACGGCCGGCCATCCCACCAGGCATCGGGCTGCGCGGCGTCGCCCTGAATGAGCGTGGCGGAGCGTTGCAGCCGGTTGAGGTTTTCCTCCACCCGCGCCAGCCGCGTGACGTCAAGGTCGAGCGCGGTCAGGCTCGCCTCGGCGCGCTCCAGGATGTGGCCGGTCTTGCCGCCGGGCGCAGCGCAGGCATCGAGCACACGTTCGCCCGGCTGCGCATCCAGCAGACGCGCCGCCCACTGCGCCCCGGCGTCCTGCACCGACACGTCGCCCTGATCGAAGCCGGGAAGCGTGTGCACTGGCACCGCCTTGTCGAGGGTGACCGCATCCGGGCCGGTTTGCCACGCCGGCAGGCCGGCCTCCGCCAGACGCTGCAGGTAGCTCGCCACGTCGCCGTGGCGGCAATTGACGCGCAGGGTGAACGGCGGATGCTGCTGGCTGGCTTCGAGAATGCCCTGCCAGTGCGCGGGATGTTCGGCCTGCAGTTTGGCGATCCACCAGTCGGGATGCGACCAGCGCGCGCGCGGCTGCTCGTCCGCAAGCTTTTCCAGCTCGGCGCGGCGACGCTGAAAATTACGCAGCACCGCGTTGGCCAGCCCGCGCCGCCAGCCCTCGCCCGCCGCGGTGACCGCGTTGTGCACCACGGCATGCGCCGGTGCCCGGGTGTAGGCCAGCTGGTATAGCGCCACGCGCAGCAGCCAGCCAAGCTCGGGGTCGGTCAGCGGGCGCTCCAGCAGCGCCTCCAGCCAGGCATCCAGGCGCCCCAGATGGCGCAGGCTGCCGTACACGATGTCCTGCAGGGCGCCGCGCTCGCCCGGCGTTTCCAGTTGGTGCAGGCGCCGCGGCAGCACCTGGTGCAGCGCCGCGCCAGCAAGCACTTCTTCGAGCGCGCCGGCGGCCAGTTTTTGCAGATTACGCATGGTGGGACATGCCCCGGTTAGTCGGTTGATTCATGGGATTCCAGCCGCAGCGATGAGCGGCGGATGATAGCAGGACGCGCGCGAATCGCCGGATGCCGACACCGGCGGCCCGAAGCGGGTCTCAGACGCCGAAATGGGTGCCGGCCGGCAACGGCCGGCCGGCAAGAAACGCCGCGGCCGTCATCCGTTTACCACCCGCTGGCTGAAGCTCCTGCAAGGCCAGCGCGCCGCCGCCGCAGGCGACCAGCAGCCGGTCCGCCTCCGCAAGCAGCACGGTGCCGGCTTCATGCGATCTTTCCTGGGCGGGAGCCCGTAGAACGCCGGCGTCCTTTGGGGCGCCCGAGCCGGCGACAAGGTGCGCCGACCAGATCTTCAACGGCGCGCCGTCCAGCAGCGTCCATGCGCCGGGCACCGGATTGTAGGCGCGCACCGCACGCGCCAGCGCGTCGGCGGGCTGGCGCCAGTCGAGCCGGGCTTCTTCCTTGCTCAGTTTGGCGGCGTAGGTGGCTTGGGCGTCGTCCTGCGCCTGCGGCACCAGCGCGGGATGATTCGCCAGCGCCGCGACGATCGCGGCGGCGCCGGCGGCGGCCAGGGTGTCGTGCAGGCTGGCGGCGGTATCGGTTTCTAGGATCGGCACCACCGTTTTGGAGAGCATCGCCCCGGTGTCGAGCCCGGCGTCCATCTGCATGATGGTGATGCCGGTCTCCAGGTCGCCCGCCAGGATCGCGTGCTGGATCGGCGCCGCACCGCGCCAGCGCGGCAGCAGCGAGGCGTGGATGTTGAGGCAGCCCAGGCGCGGCAGGTCCAACACCGCCTGCGGCAGAATCAGGCCGTAGGCGGCGACCACCATGACATCGGCATCCGCTGCGCGCAGTACGGCCTCGGCCTCGGCCGTTCTCAGGCTGGCGGGCTGAACCAGCGACAGGCCACGCGCCAGCGCCGCCTGCTTGACCGCGCTGGGCGCGAGCTTCATGCCGCGCCCGGCCGGACGGTCGGGCTGGGTCAGCACCAGGGCGATATCGTGCCCGGCGGCGGCCAGGGCGTTGAGGGCGGCCGCCGCAAACGGCGGCGTGCCGGCAAAGACGATGCGCACGGGCCGGCTCAGAGCGACGCGCGCACCGGCGCGGCATCGGGCCGGTGTTCGCGCGCCTGTTTGGCCAGTTTGGCCCTGATGCGGTTGCGTTTGAGGTTGGACAGATAATCGACGAACACCTTGCCCATCAGGTGATCCATTTCATGCTGGATGCATACCGCCAGCAGGCCGTCGGCGTCCAGCTCGAAGGACTTGCCAGCGCGATCGAGCGCACGCACGGTGACGCGCTCGGCGCGCTGGACCCGGTCGAAAACGCCGGGCACCGACAGGCAGCCTTCCTCGCTTTCCTCGCGCCCCGACTGGGCGACGATTTCAGGATTGATGAAGACGCGCAGCGCATCATGGGTTTCGGAAATGTCGATGACGATGATGCGCTCGTGGACGTTGATCTGTGTCGCCGCCAGGCCAATTCCGGGGGCCGCGTACATGGTCTCGGCCATGTCGTCGACCAGTTTGCGGATGCGCGCATCGACTGTGGCCACGGGCTTGGCGACGGTGTGCAGGCGGGCATCGGGATAATGCAAGATATCGAGTCTGGCCATAAAAAAGGTTTACGAATGAAGGAGCTGGGTGCACACTTTGATGCGAAATCCGCATCCAAATTTGCAACGCCCTAAATATAAGGCGGCGGATAGCCGTAAGCTAAGCGCACAGTATATTTTCAACGCAAAATTAGACAAGATTTAAGTGGAGGGTTCCCCCGTGCGTCAATTCGTTATTTCTCTTGCCCTGTTGCTGGCGATGCCTGCGTTGGCCGACACCCTGAAACTGCAGGACAACGCGCCCGACACCTATGTCGTGGTCAAGGGCGACACCCTGTGGGACATCTCCGGACGTTTTCTCAAGGATCCGTGGCGCTGGCCGCAAATCTGGAACCTGAATCGCGAGGAGATCAAGAATCCGCACTGGATCTATCCCGGTGACCTCGTCGTGCTCGACCGCAGCGGCACGGAACCGCGGCTGTCGCTGGTCAAGGGCGGCAGCAACGGCCTGCCGACGGTCAAGCTGTCGCCCGGCGTACGCGCAACCGACATCGGGGACGAAGCCATTCCCGCCATTCCGATCAGTGCCATCCACGCCTTTTTGAACCAGCCGCTCCTGGTCAGCGATGACATGCTTGAAAAAGCACCGCAGATCATCGGCAGCAACGAAGAGCGCGTCATCATGACCTCCGGCGATACCGTTTACGCGACCAGCGATGAATCGGGCACCACGCGGTGGCAGGTTTATCGCAAAGGCCAGGCGCTGACGAATCCGGACGATGGCGAGCTTCTCGGCCATGAAGCGGAATATCTGGGCGACGCGGAAACCGTGACGCCCGGCAACCCGCAAAAACTGCAGATCACCCGGGTTAGTCAGGAAATCCTCCCCCAGGACAAGCTGATCCCGGCCCGGGAAGTTACCCAGTTCGAGTTTGTGCCGCACGCTCCGGAAAAGCCAATTTCCGGCAAAGTGATTTCTGCCTACGGATTGACGGGGCACGCGAACGCGGGACGTTACCAGACCGTCGTCATCAATCGCGGCGCTCAAGACGGCCTCGAACCGGGCCATGTGCTGGCCGTTTACCGTGCCGGCAAAGTGGTCAAAATCGACAAGGCCGGGCGCCAGCGCTGGGTTTATCTGGATTCCGGTTGCATCAAGCCCGGAGAAGAGGTCAGCTACGACCAGTTTTACCAGCCCGGCAAGGTGATGGAAGACTGCAGTCCAAGCGCAGAAGTGCAAGCAGGCCCCTGGGCCTACCTGGACGTGGGCTGCCTGAAGCCGGGCAAGAAGGTCAGCTTCAACCAGTTCTTCGACCCCAGGGAAGTCTACGATCGGGGATGCACGGACAAAAAACAGACCGAATCGGTGCAGCTTCCGGATGCGCGAACGGGCCTGGTCATGGTGTACCGCGTGTTCGACCGCGTGTCGTACGCGCTCATCATGCAGTCCGAGCGGCCGGTCTACCTGCTCGACACGGTGAAAAACCCCTGAGCATGCACGCGCCCGAAAGACACATCGAGCGTGCCTGACGCCTGGCTGCGCCTCGCCCTCGCCCCAGGCGTCGGCAACACCAGCCTGATCCGCCTGCTGACGGCCTTCGGTTCCCCGGAGGCCGTTTTGGCGTCCGGGCGCGGCGCGCTGACGGCGCATCTTTCCCGCGCACAATGCGACGCGTTGCTGGACGAACCCGACACCGCGCTGCTGGACGCCGCGCACGCCTGGCTCGCCCAGCCCGGCAACAGCCTGATGACGCTGGCGGACGAGGACTATCCGAAAAGTCTGCTCGAGATCGCCGATCCCCCCGCCGTGCTGTATTGCAAGGGGCGGCGCAACCTGTTGAGCCAGCCCTGCCTCGGCATCGTCGGCAGCCGCAACGCCACGCCGCAGGGGGTGCGCGACGCCGAGGCATTCGCCCACGCGCTGTCCGACGCCGGACTCACCATCGTCAGCGGGCTGGCACTCGGCATCGACGCCGCCGCACACCGCGGCGGGCTGGCCGGCGCCGGCTCGAGCGTTGCCATCATCGGCACCGGGCTCGATCGCATCTATCCCGCGCGCAACAAGGCACTGGCGCACCAGCTGGCTGAAAACGGGCTGATCGTATCGGAGTTCGCACTCGGAACGGCCCCCCTGCCCGGCCACTTTCCGCGCCGCAACCGGCTGATCAGCGGCTTGAGCCGCGGCGTGCTGGTGGTGGAAGCTGCGCCCAACAGCGGTTCGCTGATCACCGCCCGGGTGGCGACCGAACAGGGGCGCGAGGTGTTCGCCATTCCCGGTTCGATCCATTCGCCGCTGGCGCGCGGCTGCCATGCATTGATCAAGCAGGGCGCCAAGCTGGTCGAATCCGCCGCCGACATTCTCGACGAACTGGCGTGGCAGCAGCGGCTGGCATCGCCGGTATTGCGGGTGCTGGCCGAAACCCGGTCTGACCCAATACTGGATGCGCTGGACGGCGCGCCGACCACCCTTGACACGCTGGCACAAAGAACCGGGTTGACGCTGGAAGCGCTTTCAGCGAAGCTGTTGGCGCTTGAACTGGACGGGCGGATTGCTTCCTTGCCCGGCGGGCGTTACCAAAAAATTCACTGACACTATGCTCGACATTCTGGTTTACCTCTACGAAAGCTTCCGCATGGCGGAGTTGGCGCCCGATCGTGACGCGCTGGAAAAGCGCCTGTTTGCCGCCGGTTTCGAAGAAGCCGACATCAACGCCGCGCTCGACTGGTACGCCAACCTCTCCGGCAGCGCCACCCACGAGCGGCTGGCGCTGGCCTTCGACCGCCATTACGCGCCCGAAGAGCTGGAGCGCCTGAACGACGCCTGCCGCAACGAACTGACCTACCTGGTCTGTGCGCAGGTGCTCGACCCCGAATCGCGCGAATGGGTGATTTCCGGTCTGATGGCGCTGGGCGGCGAAGACATCGAACCCGACCACGTGCGCTGGATGACCCTGATCGTGCTTTGGAGCCGCGGGCTGATCGAACACTTCACCCACCTGGAAGACATGCTGCTGAACCACGAGCCAGGACGTCTGCATTAATAAAGTAAAACCATGTCCAAACTCGTCATCGTCGAATCGCCGTCCAAATCCAAAACGCTGAAAAAATACCTCGGCGCCGACTACGACATCCTCGCCAGCTACGGCCACGTGCGCGACCTGGAGCCGAAAACCGGCGCGATCGATACTGAAAATTTCAGCATGAAATATCAGATCATCGAGCGCAACGCCAAACACGTCGAGGCCATCGTCAAGGCCGCCAAAAAGGCCGACGAAGTGCTGCTGGCAACCGACCCGGACCGCGAAGGTGAGGCGATTTCCTGGCATATCAGCGAAATCCTCAAGGAGCGCAAGGTCAAGACGCCGATGAAGCGGGTGGCCTTCTACGAGATCACCGAATCCGCGGTCCAGGACGCGGTGCGCAACCCGCGCGAGATCGCGACCGACCTGGTCAACGCACAGCAGGCACGGCGCGCGCTGGATTATCTGGTCGGCTTCAACCTGTCGCCGCTGTTGTGGCGCAAGATCAGCCCGGGGCTGAGTGCCGGCCGCGTGCAGTCGCCCGCACTGCGCATGATCGTCGAGCGCGAGCTGGAGATCGAAGCCTTCGAGCCACGCGAATACTGGACACTGCACCTCGACACCCACAAAGGTACGCAGGCCTTCATCGCCAAGCTCACCCACTTCAAGGGCGAAAAGCTCGAACAGTTCACGGTCGAGCACGAGGCGCGCAGCAAGGAATGGCTGGCGATGCTGGAAGGCCGCGATGCCACGGTGATGCGCATCGACAAGAAGCGCCGAGCGCGCCATCCCGGCGCTCCGTTCACCACCTCGACCCTGCAGCAGGCCGGCGTGCGCCAGCTCGGCATGACCACCGACCGCGTGATGCGCACCGCGCAGCAGCTCTATGAAGGCATCGATCTCGGTGAAGGCCCGGTCGGCCTTATCACCTACATGCGAACCGACTCGGTCAACCTGGCACAGGAGGCGATCACCGACATCCGCAAATACGTGGGCGCCAACTTCGACAAGGATTTTCTGCCGCCCGCCGCAATTGCCTACAAGGCCAAGACCAAGAACGCGCAGGAAGCGCACGAAGCCGTGCGCCCGACCTCGGTAACCCGCACACCCGAAGCAGTGAAACCGTTTCTTTCGCACGACCAGGCACGACTCTACGAACTGATCTGGAAACGCACCGTCTCCTGCCAGATGACGCCGGCGCAGTTCGACACCGTCGCTGCCGACATCACGGTGGGCGAGGGCACCTTCCGTGCGACCGGGCAAACGCTGGCGTTTGCCGGCTTTCTGGCGGTATACCAGGACGACGAAGACGAGGAAGAATCCAAGCTGCCTGCGCTCGCCGAGGGCGAAATCCTGCCGGTCGACAAGCTGTACGGCGAGCAGCACTTCACCCAGCCGCCGCCGCGCTATACCGAAGCCAGCCTGGTGAAGGCGCTGGAAGAATACGGCATCGGCCGTCCCTCCACGTATGCCAGCATCATCTCCACCCTGCAGGACCGCGAATACGTGGTACTGGAGAAAAAGCGCTTCCAGCCGACCGACGTCGGCCGCCTGGTCAACTGCTTCCTCACCCGGCATTTCGGCCACTACGTCGACTACGACTTCACCGCCAAGCTGGAGGACAAGCTCGATGATGTATCAAACGGCAAGCGGGAATGGACGGGCCTGTTGGGCGAGTTCTGGGGCGCGTTCGACGGCGACCTGAAGGCCAAGCAGGGTGTCGAACGCGGCTGCCCGATTTCGGAAGCCTGCCCCAAGTGCAGCAAGCCGCTGTTCATGCAGGCCAGCAAACGCGGCCTCTTCATCGGCTGTTCCGGCTACCCGGAATGCGATTACACGCGGCCGCTGCATGCCGCCACCGCCGAAGGCGACAATATTCTGGGCCAGGACCCGGCCTCGGGCCTTGATGTCAAATTGCTCTCCGGGCGCTTCGGTCCCTATGTGCAGATCGGCGAGATGCCGGAGGACAAGAAGGCGCCGAAGCCGCGCCGCGCATCATGGCCGAAGGAAATCCCGCTGGAAAACGCGACGCTCGAACTGGCGCTGAAATTCCTCTCGCTGCCGCGTGAGGTCGGCCATCACCCGGTTACCGGCCTGCCGATCGTCGCCAACAACGGCCGTTTCGGCCCCTATCTGCTGCACGACGGCAAGTTCAAGTCGATCCCCAAGGCCGACAGCGTGTATGAAATCGACCTGCCGCGCGCGCTCGAAGTGCTGGCGATGGAGCGTGAGCCGCGCGGCGCCGATTCGGCCGCCTCGCTGCTGAAAACCCTCGGCCCGCACCCGGAGGATGGCAAGGACATCACCGTGCGCAGCGGCCGCTACGGCCCCTACGTGAAGCACGGCAGCACCAACGCCACCCTGCCAAAGGACATCACGCCGGAAGAGATCACGCTGGACGAGGCGCTCTCCTTGATCGCCGCGCGCGTTGCCAAGGGCCCCGCCAAAAAGCCGGTGAAGAAGGCCGCCGCCAAACCTGCGGCGGCGAAAAAAGCGAAAGCCGGCGACGCTGCCGAAGCGAAAAAACCTGCTGCTAAAAAGGCGGCGACCAAAAAAGCAACCACCAAACCCGCCACGACTAAAAAACCGGCCAGCAAAAAAGCCGCTGCATGAGTTCGCCCCCCAGCCTGCTCATGGTGAATGCCTTCATCGGCACGGCCGGCTACAAAAAACTGTATCAGGAACTGGGATACGCGGTCGTTACCGAATGGTCGGAGCGCCGCGCCATCAGCCTGATGCGCAAAACACCGCCCGCCGTCATCGTGGCTGATTTTTACCACCAGACCGATTTCCGCGACCGCCTGTCCAACCTCGAGTCCCTGCTGGCCACGGCGCAAGGCCTACCCAATACCCGTATCCTGGTTTTTTATGAAACAGCGCACCAGGCTGTACTGGACAAAGTTTGCCAGCGTTTGCGCGTCGATATCGCGCTGCCGATGCCCGTGGACGAAGCGAATTTACGAGCCACTCTCACATCCTGGCTTGATTGTTGCTGATCCTTGGTTCAAGAAAACGGCCCGCACGCCCGTTATCTAGCTGAACCTCATTCAACCCTTAAAGAGTGGAAACAATCATGCTACGTTATTCCTTTATGCCCTTGATTCTGCTGGCGTCCGTAGCTCAGGCGGCTCCACTCACCCTTGGCATTGTGCTGGACCAAAATGAATCCTTCACGGATCAAGCCACGAATTCGCGCTATCGCGCTTTCGCCAAAGATGTCGAAAAGTCGGTTGGTCAGCCGGTTCGCCTACAGTATTTCAAACGTGGCTTTGCCGCCATCAAGAACGCCAAGGACGGCTCCCTGGACATGGTTTTCGGGCCCGCCCAAATCATCGCCAATATAGGCAAATTCAAATTCGAACCCATCGTCAAGACCGAGGAAAATATGGCGGTCTCGTTTGTTGCCGGTCCCAACTACTCGGGCTCGCTCACTTCCAAATCCGGCGCCAAGCTGGGCCTTCCTGATTACGAGTCCTTGGTAGGCGGGATCGCACGCAGCGAAATCAACAGCCGCGGACTGGCCAAGACCGACTTCAGAGAAATGAAATTTCACCGCATGGCCGAGGCACCTCTTTACGGCCTGAAGATTGGCCGCTATGACCTTGCCGCGGCCTCCACCGAAGAAGCCAAGACCTGGACGGCTGCCAACGGTGGGCGCATCGTATCCACCAGCGCAACCGTACCGTTGCGTGCCCTGAGTGTGCAAACCGAAAGGGTGCCGGCCAATATCCAGCAAAAACTGTCCGCCTCGCTGCAAAAAGGAAACAGTCTCAATCTCGCCATGAATACGGCTTCGAAGGCGGATTTCAAAAGTGTTGCCTCGATGCTGAACACTACCCCCACCAGCCTGCCTGGCGCCAAGATCATCTCCGCTGTCGAGGCCAAGGCACTGATCGAAAAAGGGATGCCTGTTTATGACGTGCGGCACGAGGAAGAATTCAAGAAAGCCCATGTTCCTTCTTCCATATCCGTTCCTTACAATGAAAGCAGCGCCAAGGAAGTCGACTTCGATCGGGGAGACGACCAGTTCGCACTTAACAAGCTACCCAAGGACAAAAACGCTCCTTTCATGATGTATTGTGACGGCACCATCTGCTGGAAGAGTTACAAATCCGCCGTCATGGCAATCGAGGCCGGATGGAAGAACATCTACTGGTTCCGCGGCGGTTTCCCGGAATGGAAGGAAGCGGGGTTTGCCATCGCCAAGAAGGAGTGATCCATCCTGACGACGCCTGAAAAAAAGCCCGGTGAACCGGGCTTTTTTTTGAATGATGGATGATTTATAACCTCACACGTCAAGATTGCGCACGCCCAGCGCGTTATTTTCAATAAACGCACGACGGGGTTCAACTTCATCACCCATCAAGGTGGTGAAAATCTGGTCGGCTGAAATCACATCCTCGATCTGCACTTTCATCAACCGGCGCACTTTGGGATCCATGGTGGTTTCCCATAACTGCGCAGGGTTCATTTCCCCCAGGCCTTTGTAACGCTGGATGCTCATTCCGCGTTTGACCTCGGCCAGGAACCAGTCCATGGCCTCGCGGAAATTTTGCACCGGCATTTCTTTCTCGCCGCGCTTGGCACGAGCACCCTGGCCGATCAGGTCGCGCAACAGATCGCCAACCTTGACGAGCTGGTTGTAATCGCCGGATTCGAGCAAATCCGCTTCAAGGAAATTGACGTAGGTATTGCCGTGTGAATGACGGGTGATGCGCAGACGATGGCTGTCGGTTTCACTGATGAATTCGGCAGCGATCTCATATTTCTGCGCATCCAGCGTTGCGCCCAGGCTCGCCTCGGCCAACATGGCGGCGCCGCTGTCTGCCAGGCTCAAACGCGGAATTCGCATCAAGGCCTGCAACACGTCGTTGGGCAGCAGGCGTGCCAGGCGTTCACATACCGCCTCGGCAAGGAAGTACTCGCGCGCCAGCGTTTCCAGCGCTTCCCCCACGATCGGCATAGCGCCGTCCATCGGGGTCAGTTCAGCGTCCTTCATCGCCTCGGCCATCAGGTGTTCCTTGAACGCATGTTCATCCTTGATGTAGCGCTCGGACCTCCCATGTTTGACTTTGTAAAGCGGTGGCTGGGCAATGTAAATGTGGCCGCGCTCAACCAGCTCCGGCATCTGCCGATAGAAAAAGGTCAGCAGCAGAGTACGGATATGCGCGCCGTCGACGTCGGCGTCGGTCATGATGATGATGCGGTGGTAGCGCAGCTTGTCGGGGTTGTAATCATCTTTGCCAATGCTGGTGCCGAGCGCGGTAATCAGGGTGGCGATCTCCTGGCTGCCGATGACCTTGTCGAAGCGTGCGCGCTCGACGTTGAGGATCTTGCCCTTGAGCGGAAGAATGGCCTGAAACTTGCGATCGCGTCCCTGCTTGGCTGAGCCGCCGGCTGAATCGCCCTCGACCAGGTAGATTTCGCACAGCGAAGGGTCTTTTTCCTGGCAATCGGCCAGCTTGCCGGGAAGGCCCAAGCCGTCCATGACGCCCTTGCGGCGCGTGATTTCACGTGCCTTGCGCGCGGCGTCGCGCGCACGGGCGGCATCGATGATCTTGCTGCACAGGATTTTGGCGTCACTGGGATTTTCCTGCAGAAATTCTGCAAGCTTCTGCCCGACGATTTCCTGCACCACCGGCTGCACTTCGCTGGACACCAGCTTGTCCTTGGTCTGCGACGAGAACTTTGGATCGGGAACCTTGACCGACAGCACGCAGGATAAGCCTTCGCGCATGTCGTCACCAGTGGTTTCAACCTTGGCTTTTTTCGCCAGTTCGTTTTCTTCGATGTACTTATTCAATACCCGCGTCATCGCCATGCGCAGGCCGGTCAGATGGCTGCCGCCATCGCGTTGCGGGATGTTGTTGGTGAAACACTGCACCGTTTCGGAATAGCTGTCGTTCCACTGCATGGCGACTTCGACGGTCATGCCGTCTTTTTCGCCAATAGCGCTGAATATCTTGGGGTGCAACACCGATTTGACCCGGTTGATATATTCGACGAAACCCTTGACCCCGCCAGAATGCGCGAAGTTTTCGCTCTTTCCGTCGCGATGATCGATCAGCTCGATCTTCACGCCATTGTTAAGAAATGACAACTCACGGATACGCTTGGCAAGAATATCGTAGTGAAATTCAACGTTGCCGAAAATTTCCTCGTCGGCTAAAAAGTGCACCTCGGTGCCACGGCTTTCTGTGTCGCCGATGATTTTCATCGGCGACACCTCGACCCCTTTCTGGGTTTCGATTTCTCGGTTTACGATCTTGCCGCGATTGAATTCCATCAGGTATTTCTTGCCATCACGGCGAACGATCAGCTTCAGCCATTTAGACAGGCCGTTGACACACGACACGCCGACACCATGCAACCCCCCCGACACCTTGTAGCTGTTCTGGTTGAACTTGCCGCCGGCGTGCAGCACCGTCATCACAATTTCTGCCGCGCTGCGCTTGGGTTCGTGCTTGTCGTCGAACTTGATGCCGACCGGTATGCCACGTCCATTGTCGGTAACCGAGATGGAGTTGTCCGGGTGGATGATGACCTTGATGTCGTTGCAATAGCCGGCCAGGGCCTCGTCGATGGCGTTGTCCATCACTTCGAACACCATGTGGTGCAGGCCGGTTCCGTCGGAGGTATCGCCAATGTACATGCCAGGACGCTTGCGCACCGCTTCCAGACCTTCCAGCTGCTGAATGCTGTCTTCGTCGTAACCGCCATTCGAGTTATCGGGCATCGCGTTGTCGGGCTTGTCGCTCATGGTGTTCCTGTCGGCTTTTGCATAAAGTTTGAAGGGATATCTTCCGGCTCGGATGCGCGCTTAAATTCTCATCGGCATCACGACGTACTTGAATCCAGGCTCACCTTCGCTGGTCAACAGCATGCTGCTGTTGGCGTCGCCCAGCGACAGCGTGATTTCTTCGCTACTGAGCGCACCCAGGCCATCAAGCAGATAGGTCACGTTGAAGCCGACGTCCAGCGGATCGCCATCGTAGCGGACTTCGATTTCGTCGGCCGCTTCTTCCTGCTCGTTGTTGTTGCAAACGATACCCAATGTATTTTCGCTCATCACCAGGCGCACGCCGCGGAATTTCTCATTGGAGAGAATCGCCGCCCGTTGCAGGGCCTGGATCACGCTCTGCCGATTGGCCTTGAGGTGGCGCGGCTGGCTGGCCGGGATGACACGGTGATAGTCGGGGAATTTTCCGTCTACCACCTTGGTCACCAACTCGGTAGACGGCAAGGTGATGGTGACCTGGTTGGCGCCGATACGCAGTTCGACCGGATCCTCCACATCACTCAGAAGTTTGGAAAGTTCGATCACGGTCTTGCGCGGGATGATGATTTCGCGTGCCTCGGCTTCGGTTTCCAGCTGGGTTTCCGCATAGCTCAGGCGATGACCATCGGTGGCGACCACGCGCAATTGCTTGCCGTCCAGTACCAACAACATCCCATTGAGGTAATACCGGATGTCCTGGCTTGCCATGGCGAACTGCACCAGTTGCAGCAAGCGTTTCAAGTTTTTTTGCGGCAGCCGGACTGCCTCGCCCAGTCCTGCTCCTGTTTCCACCCGTGGAAAATCCGCTGCGGGAAGCGTTTGCAAGGTAAAGCGCGACTTGCCCGCACTTACCACGACCTGGCTGTCCTTGGTGTCGAGCTTGAGCTTGGCGTCGTCGGGAAGCGCTCGTACGATATCGAACAGCTTGCGCGCGGCAATGGTGATTGCAAAGTCTTCGCCAGCATCCGTGGTTTCCAGCTGGGTACTCACCTGCAGCTCCAGATCGGTGGCCAGCACCGTCAACCTGCCCCCTTTTTTCTCGAGCAGAAAATTGGACAGGATCGGCAAGGTATGACGTCGCTCGACTACGCCAACCACAGCGGTGAGGGCAGCCAAAAGAGCGTTGCGTTCGCTTTGTACTAATAGCATTTATATATTCCTGAGAATCATAATAAAGGCGGCCTAAAACTGGGGATAAGCTTTTTTACCTAATAAAAACAGCCGCTTGTTATTGGTTTTTGGGTGTGGGTAACGCCTTGGCAGAGCGGGACTGGTGTGGGTAACTTTTCCCATGATTCCGCTTTACTCGCTTTATCCACATTTCATCCTCAGCCTGTCAGGCTTTGTAGTAACACCAGATAATCGCGTCCGATGTCGGCTTGTGTCTCACGCAATTCGGCCACCTTACGGCAGGCGTGGATGACCGTGGTGTGGTCGCGGCCGCCGAACGACTCGCCGATTTCCGGCAGGCTCTGGTTGGTGAGTTCCTTTGCCAGCGCCATAGCGATCTGGCGCGGCCGCGCCAGGTTGCGTGTGCGTTTTTTGCAAAACATGTCGGCGACCTTGATCTTGTAAAAATCGGCAACCGTTTTCTGGATGTTTTCAATCGAGACCATCCGCGAGGTCGAAGCGATGAGGTCACGCAACGCTTCCTTTACCAGTTCCAGCGTGATGGGTTTTTCGTGGAAACGCGAAAAAGCGATCACCCGCTTCAAGGCGCCTTCCAGTTCACGCACGTTGGAACGCACCTGCTTGGCGATGAAGAAAGCGACATTTTCGTCAAGTTTGGTGTTTTCCGTCTGCGCCTTGGCAAGCAGAATAGCCACTCGCATTTCCAGTTCTGGCGGCTCGACGGCAACCGTTAGGCCCCAGGCGAAGCGTGACTTGAGCCGGTCGTCCAGGCCACTGATTTCCTTTGGGAAAGTGTCGCAGGTGATGACGATTTGTTTCTTGTTTTCGATCAGCGAATTGAAAACGTAGAAAAATTCCTCCTGGGTACGGTCTTTCTTGGCGAGGAACTGGATGTCGTCGATCAGCAACAAATCCAACGACATGTAGCGCCGTTTCAGGTTGTCGAATTGCTTGTTAAGGTAGGCCTTGACCACATCGTCCACATAATCATTGGCATGAATATAACTGATGCGAGCGTTGGGGTTGGCTTGGCGCACGGTGTTGCCGATGGCCTGCAACAGGTGGGTTTTGCCCAGGCCCACGCCACCATAAACAAATAGCGGGTTATAGGCAATACCGGGGTTGTTGGATATTTGCAGCGCGGCGGCACGCGCCAACTGGTTGGCGCGTCCGGAGACAAAGTTGTCAAAATTGAACCCAGGGTTGATGCGCAGGCCGATCTGGTCTGGCACAACGGCGCTGGTCGGCGCAACGGTGGCGGGTGCCGTTGTGACCGAAGCAGGGGACGGGTGGGGGACGCTGGTTTTTTTTCTCAACGCATAGGTGATGGCGACCGGGTGCGTGTAAAACTCAATCGCCCAGCCATCGATGTGTTCGGCAAACTTCTCGCGTACCCAGTCCATCACGAAATGATTGGGCGCTAGAATGCGCACGTCGCCGTCCGCATCTTCAAACACCAGCGGCTTGATCCATGTACTGAATTGCTGCTGGGTCAGATTGGCGCGGAAACGCTCTTGGCAAAGGTCCCAGAAAGAATCCATAGTCGAGTGTCGGGAAGCGGAAAGCTGCAAGGGATTCAAACACGAAGTTTACTCCCCTTCGACGAGGTTATCCACAGGCATGATGCGCTGGATATTGTCAGGAGAGCCTTTCGAACTTGACATCCCCCCAGCGGTGCGGGTTTAATAAGCGGTTTTTCAACAGATTTTTTTGTGTGTCTGGCCGTCCTGCGCAGGTGGGATTGGGTGGGCACCTGCCAGAAAGGATAGTCATGAAACGTACTTATCAGCCTTCCACCGTTCGTCGCAAGCGCACACACGGTTTTCGCGCACGTATGAAAACCAAGTCGGGCCGGGCCGTGATCAATGCACGTCGCGCCAAGGGCCGCACCCGTCTGGCCGTCTAATCGACACGCACCCCAACAAGGCGCGTCGCGTGCGCATTCATGATGCGCGCCTGGTCAACAAGGCCGATTTTGATCGGGTGTTTGCCGAGAATCAGCGTGCCCGAACGGACTATATTTTGGTGATGGTACGTCCCAACCAGGTGGGGTATCCGCGCCTGGGAATGGTGATTGCCAAACGCCTGCTTGCGCGTGCGGTGGATCGCAACCGTGTCAAGCGGTGCGTGCGCGAAAGCTTTCGGCAGGTTTTGCTGGAGCTCCCCGCCTGTGATTTCGTCGTTCGCCTGATCGCCAAGCCGGTTCCGGGTGAAGAAGCGCGCGATCTGCCACGCACGTTCAAGCGTGCCGGTCTTCGGGCCATGGCAAAATGGCCAACCGCTCCGGCAGGAGAAACAGCGCCGGAACTCTCCCCCAACTAAACGCGTCCCGTCCCATGGATAACCAGCGGCTGATTCTTTTTATCGTTTTTTCTTTTTCCCTGCTTTTGCTGTGGGAAGCGTGGCAAGACAAAAGTGCGCCACAGCCAACCGTGCCTTCCGCGATGAGCGCACCGGCCACAGGCGTTCCTGCGCCCAGCGAGGCCTTGAAAGCGACCGCGCCACCCGTAACGCCATCAACCGGTTTCGGCAAGGGCCCGCGTGCCGTGGTGGAAACCGATGTCTTGCATGCGACCATCGATGCCAACGGCGGCGACCTGCGCGAACTGAAATTGCTGCAGTATCGTGAAACGGAAGATAAAAATCAGGTTTTCACCCTGTTCGAGGACAGTCAGACGCAGCCTTATCTGGCGCAAAGCGGACTGGTTGGAAAAGGCTTGCCGACGCACCGCAGCCTGTTTCAGCTCAACCCCGGCACGTATCGCCTGGCCAGCGGTGCAGCGCAGTTGGAGGTGCCTCTGGTGTGGGACGATCCCGCCACCGGCGTGCGTGTCGAAAAGACCTATATTTTCAAGCGCGGCAGCTATCAGATCACCGTCAAAACCCGGGTCATCAACGGCGGCACACAGCCCATCGATCTGACCCCGTATTACCAGTTCACCCGCCATGGCGAGGCGCCACGCGGTGAATCCTTCTTCCTCTATACCTACACGGGCGCGGCGGTTTACACCGACGCCAAGAAATTCCAGAAGGTCGCGTTCAAGGATATCCAGGAAGGCAAGCCCGACTTCGAGAAAACGGCCAACAACGGCTGGGTCGGCATGGTGCAGCATCACTTTGTCTCGGCCTGGTTGCCTGAGGGCAGCGTCAAGCGCGAGTACTACACCCGCGCACTGGGTGACGGCCTGTATACCGCCGGGGTGATCGTGGCCGAAGGCGCGCTCGCACCGGGCCAGCAAAAGACGTTTACGGTGCCGCTCTATGCCGGACCGCAAACCCAGGTTGTGCTGGAAAAAACCGCACCCGGGCTCGAACTCACGCGGGACTACGGCTGGCTCACGCCACTGGCGTATCCGATTTTCTGGTCGCTGGAAAAAATCGAACGCCTGGTCGGCAACTGGGGCTGGGCCATCATCATCCTGACTTTCCTTCTCAAGCTGGCGCTGTACCCGCTGTCTGCGGCGGGCTACAAATCGATGGCCAAGATGAAGAAGCTGACGCCGCGCCTGCAGAAGCTGAAGGAAACCTACGGCGACGATCGTGCCAAACTGCATCAGTCGATGGCGGAGATGTACAAGACCGAGAAGATCAATCCGCTCGGCGGCTGTCTGCCGATCCTGATCCAGATTCCGGTGTTCATCGCGCTGTACTGGGTGCTGCTCGCGGCAGTCGAAATGCGTGGCGCGCCCTGGCTGGGCTGGATCACCGATCTGACCGCACCCGATCCGTGGTACATCCTGCCCATCATCATGGGCATCACCTCGATTCTGCAGGTCAAGTTGAATCCACAGCCGATGGACCCGATGCAGGCCAAGATCATGATGATCATGCCGGTGGCGTTTACCGTGATGTTCATCTTTTTCCCGGCGGGCCTGGTGCTCTATTGGGTCGTCAACAACATCCTGTCGATCGCGCAGCAGTGGGCGATCAACAGGCAGGTCGTGGGCGGTGATAAACCCGCCGCAGGCAAGGCCTGACCTGATTGCCGCCATTGCCACCGCCCCGGGGCGCGGTGGGGTGGGGGTGGTGCGGGTGTCGGGCGCGGAGATCGCGCCGCTTGCCACAGCGATACTTGGGCGCCTGCCGGAGCCGCGTCGCGCCACATATACCCGTTTTCTCGATCGTGATGGCGAGGTGCTTGACGAGGGGATCGCGCTCTATTTTGCCGCGCCGCATTCATTCACCGGCGAACATGTTCTGGAGTTGCAGGGGCATGGCGGGCCGGTGGTGTTAAATCTGATTCTGCAGCGTTGCGTCGAGTTGGGCGCTCGCTTGGCTGCACCGGGTGAGTTCACCCGCCGCGCTTACCTCAATGGCAAGCTCGATCTGGCGCAAGCCGAGGCGGTGGCCGATCTGATCGACGCGGCATCCGGAGAGGCGGCGCGTTCGGCCGTGCGCTCGCTCTCGGGCGCCTTCTCGGCACGGATTGCCGAGCTGGTCGAGGCGCTGACCCGCCTGCGCATGCTGGTCGAGGCCACGCTCGACTTTCCGGAGGAAGAAATCGATTTTTTGCGCGATGCCGATGCCTTCGGCCGGCTTGATGCCATCGATGCCAGCCTGCGGGCGGTGCGTTCTCAGGCCAGGCAGGGCGCGTTGCTGCGCGAAGGCCTGACCGTGGTGCTGATCGGCCAGCCGAATGTCGGCAAGTCGAGCCTGATGAACCAGCTGGCCGGGTTCGAGGCGGCGATCGTCACCGAGATCGCCGGCACCACGCGCGACACCGTGCGCGAGGCGATTCAGATCCAGGGGGTGCCGCTCCACATCATCGATACCGCAGGCTTGCGCGACACAGACGATGCCGTGGAAAAAATTGGCATCGCCCGCACCTGGGATGCGGTGGGCAAGGCCGATGTGGCGCTGCTGCTGGTGGACGCGGCCCACGGCGTGGGCGAGCGCGAGGTGGCGATCCTGCAACGCCTGCCCGGCGTGGCGCGGCTGACCCTCCACAACAAGATCGATGTCACCTTGGATGCGCCGCGCGCGGTGGGCGACGAAATCTGGCTGTCCGCCAAAACCGGCGCCGGGGTCGAGCTGCTGCGCGAAAAGCTGCTCGAAGCGGCCGGCTGGCAGGCCGTGGGCGAGGGCGCGTTCATGGCACGCGCACGCCATCTTGATGCGCTCGGCCGCGCCGCGGGCCATCTTGCCGCCGCGCGCGCGGCCGCCGCGCAACTCGAGCTGTTTGCCGAGGAACTGCGGCTGGCGCAGGCCGCGCTGTCGGAAATTACCGGCGAATTCACCGCCGACGATCTGCTGGGCGAAATCTTCAGCAAGTTCTGCATCGGCAAGTAAAGCGGCGTGCAGGACTTTTTCCCGAGTGCGCGAGCGCCTATGCTTGAAACCTGTTTCTTCCCGCTGGATGGCCCGTCATGCTGACCTGGCGCGGCATCGCCGACGAACTCAAGACCCATCGCGCGCGCCTGTTGCAGGCCAATTTCATTGCGCTGCTGGCCGTCGCCGCTGCGGTGCCTGTACCGCTGCTGCTGCCACTGATGGTCGACGAGGTGCTGCTGCAGCATCCGGGGAAAATGGTCGCCGTCATCGGCGCGTGGTTTCCGGCGGCGTGGCACGGGCCGTTGTTGTTCATCGGCGCGGCGCTGCTGCTGACGCTGGTGCTGCGGCTGACGGCGATTCTGCTCAACGTGTGGCAGGGGCGGGCGTTTTCGCTGCTGGCCAAGGAAGTGGTGTATCGCATCCGCGTGCGCATGCTGAACCGCCTGTCGCGCATTGCGCTGTCGCAGTTCGAGACAGTGGGCGCGGGGCGGGTGACCTCGCATTTCGTGACGGACCTGAATGCCATCGACAGCTTCCTCGGTACCTCGGTTTCGGGCCTGGTGGTGTCGGTGCTGACGCTGGTCGGCGTCGCCGCGGTGTTGTTCTGGATGCACTGGCAGCTGGCGCTGTTCATCCTGCTGCTGAACCCCGTCGTGATCCTGTTTTCGACCCGGCTCGGCAAGCGGGTGAAGGACCTGAAAAAGTTCGAGAACCGCGCCTTCGAGGTGTTTCAGGATGCGCTTTCCGAAACGCTGGAGGCCTTGACCCAGATCCGCGCGATGAATCGCGAGAAGCATTATCTGGCGCGGGTGAGCGAGAAGGCTGCGGACATCCGCCAGCATGCAGCGGCGTTCGCCTGGAAATCCGACGCGATGGGCCGGTTTTCCTTCTTCGTTTTTCTGGTCGGGTTCGACGCCTTCCGCGCCGGGGCGATGCTGATGGTGGTGTTTTCCGACCTCTCCATCGGCGAGATGCTGGCGGTGTTTGGCTACCTGTGGTTCATGATGACGCCGGTGCAGGAACTGGTGAACATGCAGTATGCCTGGTATGCCGCCAATGCTGCGCTGGGGCGGATCAACGCGCTGCTCGGTCTCGCCAGCGAGCCGCAGCATCCGGCGCTGCGCGACCCCTTCGCCGGCAAGACTACGGTCGGCATTGCGCTCGACCACGTGAGCTTTGCCTATGAAGAGGGCGAGACGGTGCTCGATGACGTCACCCTTATGGTGGCGGCGGGCGAGAAAGTGGCGCTGGTGGGCGCCTCCGGCGGTGGCAAGTCGACTTTGGTGCAAGCCTTGTTGGGCCTGTATCCGGTGAAGTCGGGGCAGATTTTCTATGGTGACGCGCCGGTGACCGAGATCGGCTGGGAAACGGTGCGCGAGCACGTCGGCGTGGTGCTGCAGCACCCGGTGCTGTTCAACGACAGCGTGCGCGCCAATCTGACGCTGGGGCGCGAAGCCGACGACGCCAGGCTGTGGCAGGCGCTGGAAATTGCCCAGTTGAGGGACGTCATCGCCGCGCTGCCGCATGGGCTGGATACGGCGGTGGGGCGGCAGGGCGTGCGGCTGTCCGGCGGGCAGCGGCAACGCCTGGCGATCGCGCGCATGATCGTCGCCGATCCAAAAATCGTCATTCTCGACGAGGCCACCTCGGCGCTCGATACCGATACCGAACGGCGCCTGCATCAGGCACTGAGCGGATTTCTGGCCGGGCGCACCACGCTCATCATTGCCCATCGCCTGTCGGCGGTGAAACAGGCCGACCGCATTCTGGTGTTCGAAAACGGCCGCGTGGTGGAAGCGGGCGCTCACGATGAACTGATCGACCGCGGCGGCCTGTATCACAAGCTGTATCACCCCGCCTGATGACAATCGAAACCAGGCCTGGCTATTACAGCGTTTTCTGATATACTCCGCCGAGTTGTGCATACAGCAGTGGGCAGGCCAAGTTATTTGCCGCCGTGCCTCGGGACTGTTCTCACAGCCCCATCGTCTTCGACCTCTCTATTGTGCTCCGGTTGTTTCTGACAGCCGGCAGTGACAAGTCTTGTGGTTGGCGCCGATGTGATCGACGCGACCCGTTGGGCGTTTTTCAAACGCCGCTTATTTTCCGGTTCGTATTTTAATGGCCTGTTCGGTATTGAACCGGGCGCAGGTCTGTTTTGCGCGTTTGAGCGCACTAAAAAGGTATTGTCATGAGCTTTTCCGAACTTGGGCTAGATCCCCTTCTCCTTAAATCCGTGCTGGCTTCGGGCTACGAAAACGCCACGCCGGTGCAGCAGCTGGCGATTCCCGCCGCGCTGACCGGCCGCGACCTGCTGGTATCGTCGCACACCGGCAGCGGCAAAACCGCAGCATTCATGCTGCCATCGATCCAGCGCATGCTGGCCGAGCCGACAGTCAAAGGCATGGGCCCGCGCGTGCTGGTGCTGACCCCCACGCGCGAACTCGCGCAGCAGGTCGAAAAAGCGGCCATCACCTATGGCAACGAGATGCGCCGTTTCCGCACCGCCTGCCTGGTCGGCGGCTCGCCGTATGGCTTGCAGCTGAAGCGCCTGTCGCAGCCGGTGGACGTGGTGGTGGCAACCCCGGGTCGCCTGATCGACCATCTGGAGCGCGGCAAGATCGACTTTTCGCGTCTTGAAGTGCTGGTTCTCGACGAAGCCGACCGCATGCTCGACATGGGTTTTGTCGATGACATCAAGGCCATCGCCGCACGCTGCCCGAAGGAGCGCCAGACGCTGCTGTTCTCGGCCACGCTCGATGGCGTGGTGGGCAACCTGGCGCGCGAGCTGACCCGCGACGCACAGCGCATCGAGATCGAAGCCGTGCCCCATCTGGAGTCCAAGATCGAGCAGCGGCTGCTGTTTGCCGACAACATGGACCACAAGAACCGTCTGCTCGATGCGCTGCTGCGCGGCGTGGAGATGACCCAGGCCATCGTGTTCGCCTCGACCAAGCGCAGCACAGAGGAAATTTCCGACCTGCTGTCCGAAAGCGGCTTTGCCTCCGACGCGCTGCATGGCGACATGCAGCAGGGCCAGCGCAACCGCGCGCTGCAGCGCCTGCGCGAAGGGCGTACCCGCGTGCTGGTGGCTACCGACGTCGCCGCGCGCGGCCTCGACGTGGCGGGCATCAGCCATGTCATCAACTTCGATCTGCCGCGGCAAGCCGAAGATTATGTCCACCGCATCGGCCGCACCGGCCGCGCCGGTCGCACCGGCATTGCGGTGAGCTTCGCCGGCATGCGCGAAGTCGGTCTGGTGAAGAACATCGAGCGCTATACCGGCAACCGTATCGAGGTCCACACCCTGCCCGGGCTGGAGCCCACCCAGAAGCCGACCTCCGGCCGTCCCGCAGCAGCGGGGCGCCCGCGCAGCAACGCAGGCCCGCGCGGCGGGTTTGGCGACAAGCGCAACGAACCGCGCAGCTACAGCGACCGCCCGCCGCGTGGCGACAGCCGCGATAACCGCGACCGCGGGTACCGTGCCGATGCGCGCCCCGGCGGCGACCGTCCTGCCCACAGCGATGCACCGCGCGGCAACCGTGCGGACAGCGCCCCGCGCGGCCCGTTTGGCGGCGCCCCGCGTGCAGCGTATGGCGACCGTCCGCCGCGCAACGAGGCTTACCGGGGTGCCGATGCCCAGGCTGCGCCCAAGGCCGAAGTCAACGGCAACAGCGTCGAGTACTGGGAAAAGCGCGAACGCGAGGCCAAAGCCAAAGCAGCCTCCCCCCGCAGCTATGGTGACCGCGGCAACAGCGCGCGTCCCGGCCAGCCGCGCAGCGCTGGCAATGAAAATCGGGGCGGCGGCAATCGCGTCGGCGTGCGGGGTCGTTTCAAGGACTGATCGCCCGCACGATCACCGGCGATAGAAAGGGGCTCTCACGAGCCCTTTTTTATTTGCCCAGGTCGTGTGGCCGCCGTGAAACCTGCGCCCACAAGGGCATTCTGTTTTTGCGACAATGCAGGCTCCGGTCGTTCGCTGCATCTGCAAAATGCGGGAAGGCGCTGTACCTTATGGAAAATGACACCAGGGCACCATCGCAAAGCCATCCCGCCTGGCGCTGGATAAGCGACCGTGGGCTGCGGGTGGAGACGGGCGACACCACGTTGACGCGTTATGCTGCGTTGAGTTCGCTGAACTTGCCGGAAATAGAAGACATAATCCCGGCAGATGGCTGCGTGTTCTTGGTTTTTCGACGCGGCGCCGGCTTGTCGGAAAATGTACGGTCGGCATTAATCGCGCCGTTGGCCGGCATGCCGGCCACGGGCGGAACGCTGCACGAAATTGTCGTCGAGTACGGTGGGGCCGCCGGGCCGGATTTGCCGGCGCTGGCAGAGCGGGCAGGCCTGGACGCCGCGGCTTATATAAATAGCCATGCAGCGGTGGAGTATTCGGTTGCTTTCCTGGGCTTTCAGCCGGGCTTCCCGTACTTGCATGGCTTGTCCTGCGCCCTGCATGCGCCCCGCCGGGCGTCGCCGCGGCTGCGGGTGGTGGCGGGCAGCGTGGCGATCGGCGGGGGGTACACCGGGATTTATTCTGCCAGCGGCCCTGGCGGCTGGCAGATCATTGGCCATACGACGGCCGTCATGTTCGACCCGCAGCGCGATGCCCCCGCCCTGCTGATGCCGGGCGACCGCGTTCGCTTTGTGCCGCGATGATCGAGGTGCTGCACGCAGGCCTATGCGACCTGGTGATGGATCAGGGCCGACCCGGCTGGGGCGCACTCGGCGTGCCCGTCGGCGGCGCGGCGGATCCTGCGGCGCTGGCGGCAGCCAATCGGCTGGTGGGTAATGACGCGACGGCGGCGGGACTGGAAATCACCCTGAAGGGGCCCGGCCTGCGGTTTCCGCTGGGGTGCGTCGTGGCGCTCGCGGGCGCGCGCTTTGCGGCGACGCGCAGCAGCGGCGCGGCGATCGTATGGGGCGAAACAGTGGTTCTGGCGGCGGGCGAGACGCTGAATCTGGAGCAGGCGGAAACGGGTTGCCGCTGCTGGCTGGCGCTGCGTGGCGGGCTGGCGGTACCGCCGGTGATGGGCAGTCGCAGCACGTTTCTGCCGGCCGGATTCGGCGGCTATCGGGGCCGTGCGTTGCGGGCGGGGGATGTGCTGGCAAGCAGCGCCACGGCGGGTGCGGTGCGTTTGCTGCGCGCGCGCGTACCCGCCATCGAGTGGGATGCACCGCTGCGCGTGGTGGCCGGGCCGCAAGCCGGCCAGTTTGACGACGCGGGCCTGCTGGCGTTCTTTGCTGGAAACTATCGGGTGGAAGCGGCGTCAGACCGTCGCGGTCTGCGGCTGGGCGGGCCGGCGGTGACGCATGCGCGGGCCGAACTGCCGTCGCAGGGCGTGCTCCCCGGGGCGGTGCAGGTGCCGCCGGATGGCCGGCCGATCGTTTTGGGCTGGGACGGTCCGGTGACCGGCGGCTACCCGGTGATAGCCGGGGTGATCGCCGCCGACATGGCGAAACTGGCGCAGCTGAGGCCGGGCGATGCGGTGCGGTTTGCCACCATCGAGCTTGAGCGGGCCCGGCCACTGGCCATCGAGCAGTGGGAAATCGAGGAACTGACATGATCGAACTCAATGCCGATATCGGTGAAGGCTGCGACGATGCCAGCCTGATGCCCTATCTGGGGCGGGTGTCGATTGCTTGCGGCGGCCATGCCGGCGATGCCGCGAGTATGGCCGCCGCGCTACGGCTGGCGGCCGCTTATGGGGTGGCGGTGGGCGCCCATCCAGGCTACCCCGATCGCGTCCACTTCGGCCGCCGACCGCTGGCCGCGACTGAAGATGAAATTGCAGCATGGGTCACGCAGCAGACCGAGGCGCTGGCCGAGCAGGCGGGGCGGCTGGGGCTTCGATTGGCGCACGTCAAGCCGCATGGCGCGCTGTATAATGCGGCGGCGCGCGACGCGGACGTGGCCCGGGCGATCGCCCGGGCGGTGGCGGCATTCGATCCGGCGCTGGTGTTGGTGGGCCTGTCCGGATCGCAATTGATTGCGGCCGGTGCCGCAGCCGGCCTGGCCGTCCTTGACGAAGCCTTTGCCGACCGCCGCTATCAGGCCAGTGGTCTGCTGGTTTCACGTGAAACCAGCGGAGCGCTGGTGACCGATCCAGAAAAGGCGGTACATCAGGCGCTCGCGCTCGCGCAGGGCTTGCCCGTCGCCACCTTGAACGGCAGGCCCATCAGGGTCGCTGCCGGCACGATCTGTCTGCACAGCGACACCCCCAATGCATTACATATCGGACGGGCGGTCCACGCCGCCCTCAACCGCGGATAATGCCGCCCCTGACCCCTGACCCCTGACCCCTGACCCCTATGCCGCTGCTTACCTTTGACCGACTTGAACTCGCCTATGGCCACTGGCCCCTCCTGGACGGCGCCTCGCTGGTGGTCGAGGCGGGCGAGCGCATCGGCCTGATCGGCCGCAACGGCACCGGCAAGTCGAGCCTGCTGAAAATCATCGCGGGCATCAATCCGCCGGATGCCGGCGACGTTTGGCGCAAGCCTTCCCTAAAGCTCGCCTATGTGCCGCAGGAGCCGCAGTTTCAGCCCGGACATACGGTGTTCGAGGCGGTGGCGGAAGGCGTCGGTGCGGCGCAAACATTGCTGGCCCAGTACCATGCTGTGGCCCATGCGATGGCGGAGGGCGACGAGACGGTGTATGCCGACTTCGAGCGCTTGTCGCACGAGCTGGAGGTGGCCGACGGGTGGCGGCTCAATAGTCGGGTGGAGGAAACCATGCAGCGCCTGAGCCTGGACGCCGACCGCGCAGTCGACACCCTGTCCGGCGGACTCAAAAAACGCGTCGCACTGGCGCGCGCGCTGGTCACCGACCCCGAATTGCTGCTGCTGGACGAGCCCACCAACCACCTCGATTTTTCTGCCATCGAGTGGCTGGAAGGCCTGCTCAAGGACTTCAAGGGCGCGCTGCTGTTCATCACCCACGACCGGCGCTTTCTGGACAACGTCGCCAACCGTATCGTCGAGCTGGATCGCGGTCAGTTGCGTGAATATCAGGGCAATTTCACCGCATATCAGGCCAAAAAAGCCGAACAGCTGGAGATTGAAGCGGTGCATAACCGCAAGTTCGACAAGTTCTGGAAGCAGGAGGAGGTCTGGATCCGCAAGGGCGTTCAGGCCAGGCGCTGCCGCGACGAAGGCCGGGTGCGGCGGCTCGAGGCCTTGCGCCTTACCCGCGAGGCACGCATGGGCCGTGCCGGCCAGGTCGGCTTCCAGATCGACGCGGGCGACCGTTCCGGCAAGGTGGTGGCCGAGCTCGAGCACGTCAGCTACGGTTACGATGACAGAATATTGATCAGCGACTTTTCCGGTACCTTGCTGCGCGGCGACAAGCTGGGTCTGCTCGGTCCCAACGGTGCCGGCAAGACCACGCTGATCCGCTTGATCCTGGGCGAGTTGCTGCCGCAGGCCGGAAAAATCCGGCAGGGCACCAAGCTCGAGGTGGCCTACTTCGACCAGTTCCGCAACCAGCTGAACGACGACGCGACGCTGATCGACACGATTTCTCCCGGCTCCGACTTTGTCGAAATCGGCGGGCAGAAAAAGCACGTCATCAGCTACCTGGAAGACTTCCTGTTCCCCGCCGAGCGGGCGCGCGCCAAGGTGTCGGCACTCTCGGGCGGCGAGCGCAACCGGCTGCTGCTGGCGCGCCTGTTCGCCCGCCCGGCCAACCTGCTGGTGCTGGACGAGCCGACCAACGACCTCGACATCGACACACTGGAGCTGCTGGAGCAATTGCTGCAGGAGTACAGCGGCACCGTGCTCATCGTCTCGCATGACCGCACCTTTCTCGACAACGTCGTTACCCAGTCCATCGTGTTCGAGGGCGGCGGCAAGCTGACCGAAATCGTCGGCGGCTATGCCGACTGGCAGATGTGGAAAGCGCAGCAAGCCAAGGCCGCCCAACAGCCCGCCGGCACCAAGGCGCCATCGACGACCGCGTCGCCCAAGCTCGCTGCCAAATCCAGCCTCAGCTACAAGGAGGCGCGCGAACTCGAGTCCCTGCCGGCGCAGATCCAGGCGCTGGAAGCCGAGCAGGGGACGCTTGCAGCACGACTGGCCGACCCCGCGCTGTATCAGGACCCGGCGCAGGCGGCGGCGCTGCATGCGCGCACGGAGGCCATCGAGGCTGAATTGCTTGACGCGCTGGCACGCTGGGAGGCGCTGGAGGCGAAACAGGCCGGCTAGAAATGTGTTTCACGTGAAACGAAAGCCGGCAGCGGGTAAAATGCGCCCATGAATTCCCCCGAATCCTTTGATGTCATCGTTATCGGCGGTGGTCACGCCGGCACCGAGGCCGCGCTGGCGGCCGCGCGCATGGGCGTAAAGACGCTGCTGCTGACGCACAACATCGAAACCCTCGGCGCCATGTCGTGCAACCCGTCGATCGGCGGCATCGGCAAAGGGCATCTGGTCAAGGAGGTCGACGCGCTGGGCGGCGCGATGGCGCTGGCCACTGACGAGGCGGGGATCCAGTTTCGCACCCTCAATTCCTCCAAGGGCCCGGCGGTGCGCGCCACCCGTGCGCAGGCCGACCGCGTGCTGTACAAGGCGGCGATCCGGCAGCGGCTGGAAAACCAGCCCAATCTCACGCTGTTCCAGCAGGCGGTCGACGATCTGCTGCTCGACGGCGACCGAGTCGTCGGCGTGAGAACCCAGCTCGGCATCCTCTTCGGTAGTCGCACGGTGGTGCTGACCGCCGGCACCTTCCTTGCCGGCCTGGTGCATGTGGGGCTGGAAAATTTTCAGGCGGGCCGCATGGGCGATCCGCCATCGGTGTCGCTGGCTGCGCGCCTGCGCGAACTGAACCTGCCGGCCGGCCGCCTGAAAACCGGCACCCCGCCGCGCATCGACGGCCGCAGCATCGATTTCAGCCAGACCCAGGTCCAGCCGGGAGACGATCCGGCGCCAGTGTTTTCCTTCATGGGCAATGTGCTGATGCATCCCGCGCAACGCCCGTGCTGGATCACCCACACCACAGAAAAAACGCACGAGATCATCCGCGGCGGCCTTGATCGCTCGCCGATGTACACCGGCGTGATCGAAGGGGTGGGGCCGCGCTACTGCCCGTCGATCGAGGACAAGATCACCCGTTTCGCCGACAAGCCGAGCCACCAGATCTTCCTCGAACCCGAAGGGCTGACCACCCACGAGATCTATCCCAACGGCATTTCGACCTCACTGCCGTTCGACGTGCAGCTCAATATCGTGCGCTCGATCCCCGGGCTGGAAAACGCCCACATCCTGCGCCCCGGCTACGCTATCGAATACGACTACTACGACCCGCGCAACCTTAAGGCCTCGCTCGAAACCAAATCGATCGCCGGCCTGTTTTTCGCCGGACAGATCAACGGCACAACGGGGTATGAAGAAGCCGCGGCGCAGGGGCTGCTGGCGGGCATCAATGCCGGCTTGCAGGCGCAGGGGCGCGACGCCTGGAGCCCGGGCCGCCACGAGGCCTACCTCGGCGTGCTGGTCGACGATCTCATCACGCGCGGCGTCTCCGAGCCCTACCGCATGTTCACCAGCCGCGCCGAATACCGCCTGCAGCTGCGCGAGGACAATGCCGACATGCGGCTGACCGAAGCCGGGCGTGCGCTCGGCGTAGTCGACGATGCGCGCTGGGACGCGTTCAGCCGCAAGCGCGATGCGGTCGCGCGCGAGACCGAACGGCTGAAGGCGACCTGGGTCAACCCGGCGATCCTGCCGGCCGCGGACGCCACCCGCCTCATCGGCCAGCCGATCGATCACGAATACAGCCTGTTTGAGCTGTTGCGACGTCCGAACCTGGATTACGCGCAGGTGCTTGCCTTGCCTGGCGGTGGGGCGGGCGAGCGAGACCCGCGCGTGGCCGAGCAGGTCGAGATCGCCGCCAAATACCAAGGCTACATTGACCGGCAGAACGAAGAAATCGGCAGGCAGCATGAACAGGAAACCCTGCGTCTTCCCCCCGACCTCGACTACAGCCGCTTCACCGGCCTGTCGATGGAAGTGCGCCAGCGCCTGCAAACGGCAAGGCCCGAGACCCTGGGCCAGGCGGCGCGACTGCAGGGCGTCACCCCGGCGGCGATTTCAGTGCTGCTGGTGTACGCCAAACGCGGCTTCAAGCCGGACGAACAAAAGAAAAGCGCATGACGGTCGAGCAACAATTAATGGCGGGAATCGCCGCCCTGGATCTGGCCTTGCCCGCAGGCGCCGAGGCGAAGCTGCTGGCCTATCTGGCGCTGCTGGATAAATGGAACCGTGTGTACAACCTGACCGCGGTGCGCGAGGTCGAGCGCATGGTCGGCCACCATCTGCTGGATTCGCTGGCGGCGGCCCCATTTTTTCAGGGCGGCGGTTCTGATTTGATTCGTGTACTCGACGTTGGCAGCGGCGGTGGTCTGCCGGGCATCCCGCTGGCGATTGCGCGGCCGGAGCTGCAGGTGACCCTGATCGACAGCATCGCCAAGAAAACCGCTTTCCTGCAGCAGGCCAAGGCCGAGTTGGGGCTGGTCAATTTGAACGTGGTGACGGGCCGGGTGGAGGATTACCGGCCCGAGACGGGTTTCGATGTCATCACCTCACGCGCGTTTTCCGATCTCAAGGAATTCGTCACCCTGACCCGCCATCTGCTCAGGCCGGCAGGCCGCTGGCTGGCGATGAAGGGGCTGATGCCGCATGAAGAGATCGCATCCTTGCCGGACTGGGTGAAAGTAAGCGCCAACTACTCGCTGGTCGTCCCTGGGCTGGAAGCGAGCCGCCATTTGATTATTCTGGAGCCTGTTGAATGAGCCGAATCCTGGCAATTGCCAATCAAAAAGGCGGCGTCGGCAAGACGACGACGGCGGTGAACCTGGCCGCGAGCCTGGCCGAACTCGGCCAGCGGGTGTTGCTGGCCGATCTCGATCCGCAAGGCAATGCGACCATGGGTGCAGGCATCGAAAAGCGCACCGCGTTGCCGACGGTGTACCAGATTCTGCTCAACCAGGTGACCGTGCGCGACGCGCGAATGCGTTCCGAACCGGGCCATTTCGATGTCATCCCGGCCAACCGCGAACTCGCGGGCGCGGAAATCGATCTGGTGAACCTGGAGCAGCGCGACCTGCGGCTGAAGGCGGCGCTGGCGCAGGTGGCCGACGACTACGACTTCATCCTGATGGATTGCCCGCCGACGTTGAATCTCTTGACCGTCAACGCCTTTGCCTCGGCGGAGGCGGTGCTGATCCCGATGCAGTGCGAGTACTACGCGCTGGAGGGCCTCACCGATCTGGTGGCCACCATCAAGAAGGTGAAGCAGCGGCTCAATCCCGACATCCGCATCGAGGGCCTGCTGCGGGTGATGTTCGATCCGCGCAGCACGCTCGCGCAACAGGTGTCGGACCAGATCAAGCAGCATTTCGGCGACAAGGTGTACGACACCGTCATACCGCGCAACGTACGGCTGGCCGAGGCGCCCAGCCACGGCCTGCCGGTGCTGGCCTACGACCGCCAGTGCAAGGGCGCGAAAGCGTACATGGAACTGGCCGAGGAAACGCTCAGACGCGCCGGCATCACCGCAGGGGAGACAACATAATGGCCAAACTCAAGGGACTCGGGCGCGGACTCGATGCGCTGCTGGGCGGCGAGGACAACGCCGCACCGCCGCAGGGCGATTTGCGGATGATGAACGTGGCGCATCTGGCGCCCGGCAAATACCAGCCGCGCACCCAGATGGACAGCGAATCGCTACAGGAGCTGGCCGATTCCATCCGTGCACAGGGGCTGATGCAGCCGATTCTGGTGCGTGAGGTCGCGGGCGGCCATGAAATTATCGCCGGCGAACGCCGCTGGCGCGCCGCGCAGATGGCGGGGCTCAACGAGGTGCCGGTGCTGGTGCGCGAAGTGGGCGACGACGCGGTGGCGGCAATGACGCTGATCGAAAACATCCAGCGCGAAGACCTCAACGCCATCGACGAAGCGCACGGCATGCAGCGCCTGATTCACGAATTCGGCATGACGCACGACGCGGTGGCGCAGGCGCTCGGCAAATCGCGCGCGGCGGTGTCCAACCTGCTGCGTCTGCTCAATCTGTCGCACCCGGTGCAGGACATGCTCACCGCAGGCCTCATCGAAATGGGCCACGCGCGCGCGTTGCTGCCGTTGCACGCGACCGCGCAACGCGAACTGGCGCATGAAATTGAAACCCGCGGCCTGTCGGTGCGCGAGGTCGAGCGCCGGGTGGCGCGGCTGAAAGACGCGGTTGCCGCACCCGCCAAACAGGCCGTTTCGCGTGATGTGATTCGTTTGGAAGAGGCGCTGTCCGATGCGCTGGGCATGACCGCCCACGTGCAAACCAACAGCAAGGGCGGTGGCAGGCTGACCCTGCATTTCGCCAGCGCGGACGAACTGCAGGGCGTGCTGCAAAGGCTGGGAATCCAACTGTAAAGTGGGGCGCCGCTGCAGACAGCCTATTGTTGGCTATAGAACATCACTACATAGCGAAATTCATCATCAAGCTGTTTGATGATTGCATAGACCTCACTGATTCAGTATCATGCCCGGCTAATGTTCACCGGCATTCATACCGGCACCCGGAGGGTGGCCCTGGCGCAAGCGGGACTCGCGCCGATCGCTGCCCTGATAGGCGGGGTGTTTGCTGGAATCGAAGCGGGACTCGCGATGTTGTATGGCGCACTGGTGGCGCTGGCGGTCAGCGCAGTGCTTGTGTGGCGCGAGCGTCAGTCGATACAGCACCCTGAATGGGATCAGCACCGCTTGTTCAAGTTGTTCATCCGTGCCGGGATTGAGCGGCTGGCTTTGCTAGTGGGCTTGTTGATTTTTGGCCTCGGGGTCTTGACGCTGGCACCTTTGCCCTTGTTGCTGGGGCTGCTGCTGGCCCAGCTTGGCTGGCTGGCTGCAGCGACAGGCCGCTAAATAAAACAACTGCTCGTCAGCGGGTTTTGCCAAGGTTGGTTTTGAATGGGCGCGCAATGCGCGCCCATTCAAAACTTACTTATTGAATTTGATCACTATGGCTTCGGAATACCATTCCTCTGGCGAGTACATCAAGCACCATTTGCAAAACCTGACCTATGGCCAGCATGTCGACGGCACCTGGGGCTTTGCCCACGGCGCCGAAGAGGCCAAGGCCATGGGCTTCTGGGCAATCAACGTCGACAGCATGCTGTTCTCGATCGGTCTTGGCGTCCTGTTCTTGTTTTTCTTCCGCATGGCGGCCAAAAGGGCCACCGTCGGGGTGCCTGCCGGCCTGCAGAACTTTGTCGAGTGGGTCATCGAATTCATCGACAGCACCGTGCGGGGTTCCTTCTCGCATCGGAATGCGCTGGTTGCGCCATTGGCGCTGACCGTGTTCATGTGGGTGTTCCTGATGAACATGATGGACCTCATTCCGGTTGACTGGCTGCCCTACGCCGCATCGATGGCGGGGGTGCCGTACCTGAAAGTGGTGCCGTCGACCGACCCCAACGTGACCTTCGGCATGTCGCTGTCGATCTTCGTCCTGGTGCTGTACTACAGCGTCAAGATGAAAGGCGCGGGCGGCTTCTTCTCCGAACTGGCGTTCCAGCCGTTCCCCAAATTCCTGTTCCCGGTCAACCTGCTGCTCGAGGGCGTGGGCCTGATCGCCAAGCCGATCTCGCTCGCGCTGCGTCTGTTCGGCAACATGTACGCTGGCGAGATGATCTTCATCCTGATCGCGCTGATGTTCGGCGGCAGCTGGATTCTGGCGCTGTTCGGCGGTGTGCTGCAGTGGGCGTGGGCGGTGTTCCACATCCTCATCATCACCCTGCAGGCCTTCATCTTCATGACCCTGACCATCGTCTACCTGGACATGGCTCACGCGGAACACCATTGATTTCGTTTTGATTCACTTGTTTTCAACTTTACTTTGATCTCTAGGAGCAACAAATGGAAATGACTCAAGCAGTGCTGTACATCGCTGGCGCCCTGATGATGGGTTTGGGTGCGCTCGGCGCAGCCGTGGGCATCGGCATCCTCGGCGGACGCTTCCTCGAAGGCGCTGCCCGTCAGCCCGAACTGATCCCGATGTTGCGCACCCAGTTCTTCATCGTCATGGGTCTGGTCGACGCAGTGCCGATGATCGCTGTCGGTCTGGCCATGTATGTTCTGTTTGCCGTTGCCGGTTAATTCGCGGGTTGATACGGAACTTGTCTAACCCCCGTCATGAATAAGGTGCGGATATGAATTTCAACGCAACTTTGATCGGCCAGTCCGTCACGTTCATTTTCTTCGTGTGGTTCTGCATGAAGTTCGTGTGGCCGCCGATCATGAACGCGCTCGAAACGCGCAAGAAGCAGATTGCCGACGGCCTCGCCGCGGGCGACCGCGGCAAGCACGAACTGGAACTGGCTGCCAAAAAGGCTGCTGACAAGCTGCGCGAAGCCAAGGCGCAGGCTGGCGAAGTGATTGCCCAGGCCGACAAGCGCGCGGCTCAGATCATCGAGGAAGCGAAAATGGCCGCCAAGGAAGAAGGCGACCGACAGCTTGCCGCAGCCCAGGCCAATATCGCGCAGGAGACCAACCGTGCACGCGAAAGCCTGCGTGATCAGGTGGCTGCGCTGGCCGTGGCCGGCGCGGAAAAAATCCTGCGCCGCGAAGTCAACGCGCAAACGCACGCTGAGCTGCTGGGCCAGCTGAAAGCCGAGCTGTAAACCATGAGCGAACTGTCTACCCTGGCACGTCCCTACGCCGAAGCGGTATTCCGCATGGCACAGGGCGAAAACAACCTGGCAGGCTGGTCGTCACGCCTGCAATCGCTGGCGCTCATCGTGTCGGATGCCCAGGTAGCGCGCCTGATCGCCGATCCTGCGGTGTCGGCCGAACGTGTGGCTGACCTGATTGTCGAGGTGGCAGGTAGCGATCTCGGTGAGCGCGGCAGCAACTTCGTCAAGGTGACGGCCGAAAACGACCGTCTGTCGCTGCTGCCGGAAATCGGTGCGCAGTTCGAAGCCCTGAAGGCGAATGCCGAAGGCACGCTCGAGGCCACCATCACCAGCGCGCAGGAATTGACGCAGGCGCAGCTCGACGAGCTGGTTGCGGGACTCAAGGCCAGGTTCAGCCGCGCGGTGAACGTGCAGGTGGCGGTCGACCCCGAGCTGATTGGCGGCGCAATCATTGCCGTCGGCGACCAGGTCATCGACGGCTCGGTGAAGGGGCGGCTGCAGCGCATGTCCTTCGCCCTGCAGGCCTAAGGCGCGGCCAGGCTCATCCAACTCATCTTTATCGGAACCTCGCGGTTCGGAGAATATAAATGCAATTGAATCCAAGCGAAATCAGCGAACTGATTAAAGCCAAGATCGAAAACTTCGGCGCCTCGAGCGAACTGCGCACTCAGGGCACGATCGTCTCGGTCACCGACGGCATCGTCCGCATTCATGGTTTGTCCGACGTAATGTCGGGCGAGATGATCGAAATGCCGGGCAATACCTTCGGCGTGGCGTTGAACCTCGAGCGCGACTCGGTCGGCGCGGTGATCCTGGGCGACTACGAGCACATCACCGAAGGCGATGTCGCCAAGTGTACCGGGCGCATTCTCGAAGTGCCGGTGGGCCGCGGCCTGCTCGGCCGCGTGGTGAACTCGCTGGGCCAGCCGATCGACGGCAAGGGCCCCATCGCCGCCGACAAAACCATGCCGATCGAGCGCATCGCCCCCGGCGTGATCGAACGCAAATCGGTCGACCAGCCGGTGCAGACCGGCCTCAAGTCGATCGACGCCATGGTGCCGGTCGGCCGCGGCCAGCGCGAGCTCATCATCGGCGACCGCCAGACCGGCAAGACTGCCGTCGCGATCGACGCCATCATCAACCAGAAGGGCACTGGCGTGACGTGCATCTACGTCGCCATCGGCCAGAAGGCATCTTCGGTGGCCAACGTGGTGCGTAAGCTCGAAGAGCACGGCGCGATGGACCACACCATCGTCGTTGCCGCGACCGCATCCGACGCTGCCGCGATGCAGTACATCGCACCGTATGCCGGCTGCACCATGGGCGAATACTTCCGCGACATTGGTGAAGACGCGCTGATCGTGTACGACGACCTGACCAAGCAGGCCTGGGCCTACCGCCAGGTGTCGCTGCTGCTGCGCCGCCCGCCGGGCCGCGAAGCCTATCCGGGCGACGTCTTCTACCTGCACTCGCGCCTGCTCGAGCGCGCCGCGCGCGTCAACGCCGACTACGTCGAAAAGATCACCAACGGCGCGGTCAAGGGCAAGACCGGTTCGCTGACCGCGCTGCCGATCATCGAAACCCAGGCCGGCGACGTCTCCGCCTTCGTGCCGACCAACGTGATCTCGATCACCGACGGCCAGATCTTCCTTGAAACCGACCTCTTCAACGCCGGCATCCGCCCCGCGATCAACGCCGGTCTGTCGGTGTCCCGCGTCGGCGGCGCCGCGCAGACCAAGGTGATCAAGAAGCTCGGTGGCGGTATCCGCCTGGCGCTGGCGCAGTACCGCGAACTCGCGGCCTTCGCCCAGTTCGCTTCCGACCTCGACGAAGCCACCCGTAAGCAGCTCGAGCGTGGCCGTCGCGTCACCGAACTGATGAAGCAGGCGCAGTACTCGCCGATGTCGGTTTCGCAGATGGCGTTGACCCTGTTCGCGGTCAACAAGGGCTACATGGACGATGTCGAGGTCGGCAAGATCCTGTCCTTCGAATCTGCGCTGATGGCCTTCATGAAGTCCAAATACGCCAGCATCATGGACAGCATCGAAACCAGCGGCAATCTGGATGACGCGACCGAAAAGGCGCTTACCGCCGCGGTCGACGAATTCAAGAAAACCGGCGTCTATTGATCGGCCAAGCTGATTTGCAGCCGCTGGTTTAAGGAGGCTGGTTTTAAGGAGCAAGTATGGCAGCCGGAAAAGAGATACGGACCAAGATCAAGAGCGTGGAAAACACGTGCAAGATCACCAAGGCCATGGAAATGGTGGCGGCGTCCAAGATGCGCAAGGCGCAGGAGCGGATGAAGGCCGCGCGCCCGTACGCCGAGAAAATTGCCAGCGTGGCAACCCACCTGGCGTACGCGCACACGGAATACAAGCATCCATTCGTGATCGCGCGCGACACCGTCAAGCGCGTCGGCCTCATTGTCATCACCTCCGACAAGGGCCTATGCGGCGGCCTCAACACCAACGCCCTGCGCGTGGTGGTGAGCCAGATGAAGCAGTGGGAAGCCGCCGGCGTCGGCATCGACGTCACCGCGCTCGGTAACAAGGGGCTGGGTTTCATGCAGCGCCTCGGCGCCAATGTGGCGTCGCAGCTCACCGGCCTGGGTGACGCCCCGCACATGGACAAGCTGATCGGCCCGGTCAAGGTCATGCTGGACGCCTACCTCGAAGGCAGGATCGACGCGCTCTACATCGTCTACAACCGTTTCGTCAACACGATGAAACAGGAGCCGACGCTGACCCAGCTGCTGCCGCTGGTGAAAATGGAAGACGCCGAGGAGGCCACGCTGAAGACGCACTGGGACTACATCTACGAGCCCGATGCCAAACCGGTGGTCGACGAGATGCTGAAACGCTACATCGAGTCGCTGGTGTATCAGGGCGTAGCCGAGAACATCGCGTGCGAGCAGTCGGCGCGGATGGTGGCGATGAAGGCCGCTTCCGACAACGCCAAGGACGTCATCGGTGAGCTGAAGCTGATCTACAACAAGACTCGTCAGGCTGCGATCACCAAGGAACTGTCGGAGATCGTTGCCGGTGCGGCCGCGGTTTGAACGTGCGGCATACAGAATTTAATACTTTTAGGAAACAAGCATGAGCAACGGAAAAATTGTTCAGATCATCGGCGCCGTGGTGGACGTGGAGTTTTCGCGTGATGCCTTGCCCAGGGTCTTTGAAGCGCTGAAAATGGAGTCCCCCGAACTCACCCTCGAAGTCCAGCAGCAGCTGGGCGACGGCGTGGTGCGCACCATCGCGATGGGCTCGACCGACGGCCTGCGCCGTGGCATGGACGTGCTTGCAACCGGCAACCCGATCATGGTTCCGGTCGGCCAGGCGACGCTCGGCCGCATCATGAACGTGCTCGGCACCCCCATCGACGAAATGGGCCCGGTTACGGCCGAGACGCACATGCCGATTCACCGCAAAGCCCCGGCCTATGCCGACCAGGCGGCCTCGGTGGAAATTCTCGAAACCGGCATCAAAGTGATTGACCTGATCATGCCAATCGCCAAGGGCGGCAAGGTTGGCCTGTTCGGCGGCGCCGGCGTGGGCAAGACCGTCACCCTGATGGAGCTGATCCGCAACATCGCCGTCGCCCACTCGGGCTTCTCGGTGTTCGCCGGCGTCGGCGAGCGCACCCGCGAGGGCAACGACTTCTATCACGAAATGAAAGAAGGCGGCGTGCTGGACAAGGTCGCGCTGGTGTATGGCCAGATGAACGAGCCGCCGGGCAACCGCCTGCGCGTCGCGCTGACCGGTCTCACCATGGCCGAATACTTCCGCGACGAAGGCCGCGATGTGTTGCTGTTCGTCGACAACATCTACCGCTACACCCTGGCCGGCACCGAAGTGTCCGCGCTCTTGGGCCGGATGCCGTCCGCGGTGGGCTACCAGCCGACGCTGGCCGACGAAATGGGCCGTCTGCAGGAACGCATCACCTCGACCCGCACCGGCTCGATCACCTCGTTCCAGGCCGTGTACGTGCCGGCGGATGACTTGACCGACCCGTCGCCCGCCACCACCTTCGCCCACCTGGACGCGACCCTGGTGCTGTCCCGCCAGATCGCCGAGCTGGGCATCTACCCGGCAGTGGATCCGCTCGATTCGACTTCGCGTATTCTCGATCCGCAGGTCGTCGGCGAAGAGCACTACAACGTCGCCCGTGCAGTTCAGGGGACTTTGCAGCGCTACAAGGAACTGCGCGACATCATCGCAATTCTGGGCATGGACGAGCTGTCGCCCGAAGACAAATTGTCCGTGGCCCGTGCGCGGAAAATCCAGCGCTTCCTGTCGCAGCCGTTCTTCGTTGCTGAAGTGTTCACCGGCGCGCCGGGTAAATATTGCACGCTGAAAGAGACCGTTGCCGGCTTCAAGGCGATTGTCGAAGGCGAATACGACCATTTGCCCGAGCAGGCCTTCTACATGGTCGGCCCGATCGAAGAAGCGGTCGAAAAGGCGAAGACGATTCAATAAGCTGGTGAGGGGTGAGGCGTACGGGCCGCGCCCTTACGCCTTACGCTTACGCCTTACGAGGTTTTTAACATGGCCATGACCCTGCACGTTGACATCGTCAGCGCAGAAAAATTACTCTACTCCGGCACTGCCGAAGTCGTGATCGCTCCCGGCATGCGGGGTGAGCTCGGTATCTACCCGCGCCACACCCCGCTGCTGACCACGCTCAAGCCTGGGTCGGTACGCATCAAGGTGCCCGATCAGGTTGAAGAAGAACTGGTCTATGTCTCCGGCGGCATTCTCGAGGTGCAGCCGAACGTCGTCACCATCCTGTCCGACTCCGCGGTTCGCGGCGCCGACCTCGACGAGGCCAAGGCGCTCGAAGCCAAACGCGCCGCCGAAGAAGCGATGAAGGACAAGGTCGCCTCCATCGACTACGCGCAAGCGCAGGCCGAACTGGCTCAGGCCGTGGCTCAGCTGGCCACGATCAAGAAGCTGCGCAGGCTGACCTGATACAGGGCAGGCGCCAACAAAAAGGCAACCTTGGGGTTGCTTTTTTTTATGGGCCATCGAATGCGTGTTTCGCAGGCAATGGTTGACTAAACCATTTCATGGACTAGTTTTTAAACAAGAGTGTGTTTGAATTTGAATAGGTATGGCACTGCATAACTCATTTTCCCTGAATCTTTAATTGGAGTTTGATCATGCGTACAACCCCCTTTCTTTTCGGCCTTGTCGGTGCGACCTTGGTTTCTGCTGGAGTTGTAACCGCACATGCGGCTGAAGCCCCTTTTTACAATCCGACCAATGCCGCCAGCTCGACGGGATATACGATCGGTTACGAGCTTTTCCGGACGATCGGCTGTCCTGGGCGGGAGCTTCTTGGCGTCCCCTGCCCGGTGCCTGCCCCCGCGCCGCTTGCTGCGGAACCTGAACCTGCCCCGGCGCCGCTTGCGGCCGCGCCCGAACCGGCGCCCGCGCCGCTTGCTGCGGAACCTGCCCCCGCGCCGCTTGCCGCGGTGGCTGAACCCGCCCCCGTGACGACACTCGTGCTGGAGGGCGTGAATTTTGATTTCGACAAGGCTGTCATCCGGCCGCAGGACTATGCCAAACTCGACCAGGACGTCGATGCCATGAAAGCATGGGGCGATGTGGATGTGGAGGTTGCGGGCCACACGTGCAGCATCGGCACCGAAGAGTACAATCTGGGCCTGTCACAGCGCCGCGCCGAGGCCGTTCGTAACTACCTGGTCAGCAAGGGCGTCTCGGCAGATCGTCTGACCGCCCGAGGCTACGGGGAATCCCGACCGGTCGCCAGCAACGCTACGCGCGAGGGTCGCGCCCAGAACCGCCGTGTCGAACTTGTCCGGCAAAAGTAATTGCGCTTCCACTCAAAGCCAAATATGGGGACCGAAGTCCCCATATTTAATTGCTGAATAAATAGGCAAAGAAAGGCTTCGTCATTTTTTGATACAAAAACCGTGTTGCGGAGGCGTTGTTTTTTTCCCCCATTGCAGATAAAGACCGCGTTGTGTTCGTTAGCGCACAGAAACCCTATATGCTTTACCTTATTCTCTAAGAATCGTTCTGACGAAAACTTCCGTGGAAGCTAATGATTCCCGGAATTCCCATCAAACTTGCTTGAATCTTTAATAGGAGCTTTAACATGCGTACAACCCCTTTTCTTTTCAGCATCCTTGGCGCGACCCTGATTTCTGTCGGGGCGATCAGCGCTCACGCGGCCGAAGGCGTTTTTTACGATCCCTCCAACGCAGCCAGCGCGGATGGAAAAACGATCGGTCATGAACTTTACAGGACGATCGGCTGCCCTGGCCGCGAACTTCTCGTTACCCCTTGCCCGGTGCCCGCGCCGGCCGTGCCGGTTGCAGCAGTGTCTGAGCCCGCTCCCGCGCCCGCGCCCGCGCCGGCTTATGTCGCGCCCGCGCCCGCACCGGTTCCCGCACCGGCTTATGTCGCACCCGAACCCGCTGCGCCGCAAAAACTGGTGCTCGAAGGCGTGAACTTTGATTTCGACAAAGCCACCCTGCGTCAGGAAGATATGGGCAACCTCGACAATGACGTCGCGACGCTGAAGGCATGGGGCGACGTGGACATCGAAGTTGCGGGTCACACGGATAGCATGGGCAGCGATGCATACAACATGAAGTTGTCGCGACAGCGCGCAGAAGCCGTCCGCAACTTCCTGATCAGCCGCGGTGTCGCTGCAGACCGCCTGACCGCCAAGGGCTATGGCGAATCGCAGCCGGTTGCGGATAACGCCACGGAAGATGGTCGCTTCAAGAACCGTCGTGTCGAATTGGTCCCGCAGAAGTAATCGCGTTTCCATTCAAGCCAATTACGGGGACTTCGGTCCCCGTAATTGTTTGTGGGAGCCGAAGCGTGCGCGTATGACGGGCAAACTGCGACACACAAGCTTTATACTTGGCGCGCGTTTTGCTCATTTATTTTGCCGATGCGGCACACCATCCGGACACACGAATGGAACCCAAGCTTGAAATCCTGATACTCGCGGCGGGCAAAGGCACCCGCATGCGCTCCGACCTGCCCAAGGTGCTGCACACGCTGGCGGGCAAGCCCCTGCTCGGGCACGTGGTGGATACGGCCCATGAACTCGGCGCCGCGCAGGTTTGCGTGGTGTACGGTTTTGGCGGTGAGGCCGTGCCGCAGTCGATGGCTGACGATAGGCTGACGTTTGTGCTTCAGGCCGAACAGCACGGCACTGGCCATGCAGTGAAACAGGCGCTGCCCCAGATGGCGGACGGCAGCGTGACGCTGGTGCTGTATGGCGATGTGCCGCTGACGCACACCGCGACCCTGCAGCCGTTGGTGACCGCGGCGCAGGCGGGCAGGCTGGGGCTGCTGACCGTGAACCTGGCGCACCCGGACGGCTATGGCCGCATCGTGCGCGAAAACGGCAAGGTCACGCGCATCGTCGAACACAAGGACGCGACGCCCGCCGAGCGCGCAATTCATGAAGTCAATACTGGCATCCTCGCCGTGACGACACGCCAGTTGAAGTGGTGGATTGCCGAACTGAAAAACGACAACGCGCAGGGCGAGTATTACCTCACCGACATCATCGCAATGGCGGTGCGCGACGGTGTGGAAGTGGAGACGCACCAGCCGGCCCATGAGTGGGAGGTGCTGGGAGTCAACAGCAAGGCGCAGCTGGCCGAGCTCGAGCGGGTTCACCAGAATGAAATCGCGCAGGGCCTGCTCGATGCCGGTGTAACGCTGCTGGATCCGGCGCGGCTCGACGTGCGCGGGGTGCTCGAATGCGGCCGCGACGTGAGGATCGACGTCAACTGCGTATTCGAAGGCCGCGTGAAACTGGGCGACAGCGTGCAAGTGGGCGCCAACTGCGTGCTGCGCAACGTGACGGTGGCGGCGGGCACGCGTATCGACGCCTTCACCCTGATCGACGATGCCGAAATCGGCGAAGCCAACCGGCTGGGGCCGTTTTCGCGCATCCGCCCCGGAACCACGCTGGCGCGCGACGTGCACATCGGCAACTTCGTCGAGATCAAGAACAGCCAGATCGATGACGGCTCCAAGATCAACCATCTGTCCTATGTCGGTGACACCACCATGGGCAAGCGGGTCAACATTGGCGCCGGCACCATCACCTGCAATTACGACGGCGCCAACAAGCACCGCACGGTGATCGAGGACGACGTCTTTGTCGGCTCGGATACCCAGCTGGTGGCGCCGGTCACGGTCGGCCGCGGCGCGACCCTTGGCGCCGGCACCACGCTGACGAAAGACGCGCCCGCCGGCGAACTCACCCTGGCACGGGCGAAACAGCTCACCCTCAGCGGCTGGAAACGCCCGGCCAAAAAGGTGAGGGGTGAGGCGTGAGGCGTAATTTAACGGGAGGTTTGGAAATCATGGCAATGCGAAGCAAGCAAAGCGACGGTGGCTTGATGTTTGACGCCTCACGCCTCACCCCTCCACTCTCACTCAACGCGGAGCGCTAATCATGTGCGGAATTGTCGGCGCGGTTGCGCAACGTAACGTCGTTCCCATCCTGCTCGAAGGCCTGCGGCGGCTGGAATATCGCGGCTACGACTCGGCCGGGCTGGTTATCATCGACGGCGGGCTGAAGCGGATTCGCAGCATCGGTCGCGTCGCCTCGCTGGCCGAGGAATGCGCGGCGCAGAAGGTGCACGGCCACCTCGGCATCGCGCACACGCGCTGGGCCACCCACGGCGCGCCGTCGGAGGCCAATGCGCACCCGCATGTCAGCGGCCACCTGGCGGTGGTGCACAACGGCATCATCGAAAACCACGAAGTGCTGCGCGCCCGGCTGAAAGGGCTGGGATTCGTCTTCACTTCGGAAACCGACACCGAGGTCATCGCGCACCTGATCGAACTGTATTACCGCCAGTCGAAAGACCTGCTTGCCGCCACCCGTGCGGCGGTGGCCGAACTCGAAGGCGCCTATGCCATCGGCGTAGTAAGCGAGCACTCACCCAACCGGCTGGTCTGCGCCCGCAAGGGGAGCCCGCTTCTGATCGGCCTGGGCATCGAGGAAAACTTCATTGCGTCGGACGTTTCGGCCCTGCTGCCGGTGACCCAGCGCGTGATGTACCTGGAAGAGGGCGATGCCGCCGACGTCGGCCTGCTGTCGGTGACGGTGGTCGACGCGGCGGGCAAGCCGGTCGACCGCAGCGTGCATATTTCCGAGCTGTCGGCCGACATGGCCGAGCTCGGCAATTACCGCCACTTCATGCAGAAGGAAATCCACGAGCAGCCGCGCGCGCTGACCGACACGCTGTTGATCGCGGTGGCGCAGGATCACGTCCAGCCCGAATGGTTCGGCTTCGACGCCGCCGAGGTGCTGGGCCAGGTGAACGCGGTGACCTTCCTCGCCTGCGGCACCAGCTATCATGCGGCGAAAGTGGCCACGTACTGGCTGGAAGCGATTGCCGGCATCCCGGCACGCGCCGAGATCGCCAGCGAATACCGCTACCGCACGTCGGTGCCCAACCCCGACGCGCTCATCGTCACCATTTCGCAATCGGGCGAAACCGCCGACACGCTGGCGGCGCTCGACCATGCCAAGACCCTGGGCCAGGACAAGACGCTGACCATTTGCAACGTGCCGGAGTCCGCGCTCACCCGCGCCTCGCGCCTCAAATTCCTGACCCGGGCCGGGCCGGAAATCGGCGTTGCCTCGACCAAGGCTTTCACCACCCAGCTGGCCGGCCTGTTCCTGCTGACGCTGGTGCTGGCCAAGCTGCGCGGCCGCCTCAGTGCGGAGCAGGAAACCGCGTATCTGGCCGAACTGCGCAGCCTGCCGAATAAAGTGCAGCAGGTGCTGGCGCTGGAGCCGCTGGTCGAAGCCTGGTCGCAGCATTTTGCCAACAAGAATCACGCCCTCTTCCTTGGACGCGGCGTGCACTATCCGATTGCGCTCGAGGGCGCGCTGAAGCTGAAGGAGATTTCCTACATCCACGCCGAAGCCTATCCGGCGGGCGAGCTCAAGCACGGCCCGCTGGCGCTGGTGGACGAGGACATGCCGGTCATAACCATCGCGCCCAACGACCTGCTGATCGAAAAACTGAAGTCGAACATGCAGGAAGTCCGCGCGCGCGGCGGCGAACTGTATGTGTTCGCCGACGGCGACGTGAACATCGAGGCGTCAGCATTTGTGCACGTGATCAAGCTGCCCGGCGGCAGCAACGGCGCACTGTCGCCGATCCTGCATACCGTGACGCTGCAGATGCTGTCGTATCACGCAGCCCTGCAAAAGGGCACCGACGTCGACAAGCCGCGCAACCTGGCGAAAAGTGTCACGGTTGAATAAGCGGGATAGGCGTTAAGGTTGGGGCCATGATCGCCATGGCTGCAGTCGGCCAATAAGGAGTTCATGCCGATAGCGGAGACTGGCTCTTTTTCGGCCATTGCTGCCGGTGGCGCTGACCAAATCCAATGGCCGGTGTCGCGCTGATTGCCGCCATTGACGCGATACTCTGCCTGAACGGCAGCTTTAGTCACGGGCGTGGGACGGCACCCGCCCCTCAGCAGCCAGTCGCCCCCGAGCCTGACTGGCCGGAATACAACGATTCTGTTGAAAAACCCCCTTCAACAATGCCGTCCCCGCAGCTATGATTCTCATCATCTGATAAGCGGGGAGCCTAGCGATGATGGGGTGTCAGACAGGTGGCCAGGATCGACTTTTCTACTCTTTCAACCTCGACGAA
>JAIBEI010000004.1 GCA_019459055.1 Thiobacillus sp.
GATGGTGATGCCTGGCGACAACGTCAGCATCAAGGTATCGCTGATCCAGCCGATCGCCATGGACGAAGGTCTGCGTTTTGCCATCCGCGAAGGCGGCCGCACCGTCGGTGCCGGCGTTGTTGCCAAGATCGAAGAATAAGGTTCAAACCATGCAAAGCCAGAAAATCCGCATCCGCCTGAAGGCGTTTGACTACAAACTGATCGACCAGTCTGCGCTCGAAATCGTGGAAACGGCCAAGCGCACCGGCGCCGTGGTCAAGGGCCCGGTTCCGTTGCCGACCTCGATCGAGCGTTTTGACGTGCTGCGTTCGCCGCACGTCAACAAGACGTCGCGCGACCAGTTCGAAATCCGTACCCATCGCCGTCTGATGGACATCATGGATCCCACCGACAAAACGGTTGATGCCCTGATGAAGCTGGATCTGCCTGCCGGCGTCGACGTCGAAATCAAGTTGTAAAAAGTGGGCGGCATGGTTATAATGCCGCCCCTTCAGCTGTATCAATAGTCGCCGGTCAATTGTAATCGGCACCTACAACCCTTGTCAGCGGCTCCGGCTGCCGGCTTGAGATAGGAAATATAAAATGAGTATCGGGCTCGTTGGCCGCAAGGTCGGCATGACCCGCATTTTCACGGAGAACGGTGCGTCCGTTCCGGTGACGGTGCTGGAAATGTCCAACAATCGTGTGACGCAGGTGCGCACGCCAGAAAATGACGGTTATTCCGCTGTGCAGCTTGCCTATGGCAGCCGCCGCAATAGCCGTGTCAACAAATCACAGGCCGGTCACTTCGCCAAGGCAGGCGTTGATGCGGGCGAACTCATGCGTGAGTTTCGCGTCTCTGCCGAAGAGGCTGCGCAATATCAGCCGGGTGCCGCCGTTTCGGTCGAGCTGTTCCAGGCCGGGCAAAAAGTCGATGTGACCGGGGTAACCCAGGGCAAGGGCTTTGCAGGCACCATCAAGCGCCATAACTTCAAGTCGCAGCGTGCCACGCACGGCAACTCGCGTTCACACAACGTGCCGGGTTCCATTGGTATGAACCAGGATCCGGGCCGGGTGTTTCCGGGCAAGCGCATGTCGGGCCATATGGGCGCGGTGACCTGTACCAAGCAGAATCTTGAGGTCGTGCGCGTCGATGCGGAGCGCGGGCTGGTGTTGTTGAAGGGGGCCGTTCCGGGTTCCAAGGGTGGTCATGTGGTGGTGCGCCCGGCAGTGAAGGGGGGTGCCTAATGGATTTGACCGTCATTAATGAGCAGGGCCAGCAGATTTCCAGTCTGGCTGCCGCCGACGAAACCTTTGGTCGCGACTACAACGAGGCGCTGGTGCACCAGGTGGTGACCGCGTTCCAGGCGAATGCGCGCAGCGGTAACCGTGCCCAGAAAACGCGTGCCGAAGTGAGCGCGTCCACGCATAAGCCGTGGCGTCAAAAAGGCACCGGCCGTGCACGTTCCGGCCGTACCTCGAGCCCGATCTGGCGCGGGGGTGGTGTCACTTTCCCGAACAAGCCGAACGAAAACTTCACCCACAAGGTCAATCGCAAGATGTATCGCGCCGGCCTGGCGGCCATCCTGTCGCAGCTGGCTCGCGACGGCAAGATCAAGGTGGTGGAAAGCCTGGGCATCGATTCGCCCAAGACCCGGTTGCTTGCCGACAAGCTGAAGTCGATGGGGTACGGCAAGGTCATGATTATTGCGGACAGCGTGGATGACAACCTGTGGCTGTCGTCGCGCAATCTGCCAAACGTCTATGTGGTCGAGCCGCATCAGGCCGATCCGTGGAGCCTGGTCAAATTCGGTAACGTATTGATCACCAAGGCGGCGGTCAAGCAGTTTGAGGAGATGGTGTAATGGGTGCGATCAGTCAAGAGCGTTTGCTCAAAGTCATTCTCGCGCCGGTGATCTCCGAAAAGAGTACGCGCATGGCCGACAAGCTGAATCAGGTTGTTTTTCGTGTGTTACCCGATGCCACCAAGCAGGAAATTGGCGCAGCCGTTGCCAGCCTGTTCAAGGTCGAGGTTACGGGTGTGCAAGTGCTGAACGTCAAGGGCAAGGTCAAGCGCTCCGGCCGTGTCACGGGTCGCCGTGACAACTGGAAGAAAGCGTATGTCACCCTGAAGCCGGGTCAGGACATCGACTTCGCGTCCGGTCTGTAAGGGAGAAAACCATGGCACTGATTAAAGTTAAACCTACCTCTGCCGGGCGCCGTGCGCTCGTCAAGGTTGTTACCGCCGGCCTGCACAAAGGTGCGCCGTTTGCAGCACTGCTCGAGCCGAAGAAGCGCGGTTCGGGCCGCAACAACAATGGCCATATCACGGTGCGCCACAAGGGTGGCGGCCACAAGCAGCATTACCGCGTGGTGGACTTCCGCCGCAACAAGGATGGCATCCCCGCCAAGGTCGAGCACATCGAATATGACCCCAACCGTTCGGCGCATCTGGCATTGCTGTGCTATGCCGATGGCGAGCGGCGCTACATCATTGCACCGCGCGGCATTGCGGTGGGTGCGCAGCTGGTGAATGGTATCGAAGCGCCGATCAAGGCGGGCAATTGCCTGCCGCTGCGCAGCATCCCGGTCGGCAGCACGGTGCATTGTGTCGAGATGATGCCTGGCAAGGGTGCGCAGATCGCGCGTTCCGCCGGTACCTCGGTGCAGTTGCTGGCGCGTGAGGGCAGTTATGCACAGTTGCGTCTGCGCTCGGGTGAGATCCGCAAGGTGCACGTTGACTGTCGCGCCACGCTTGGCGAGGTGGGCAACGAGGAGCACAGCCTGCGTTCGATCGGCAAGGCGGGTGCAAACCGCTGGCGTGGCATCCGTCCCACCGTGCGCGGTGTGGTGATGAACCCGTGTGATCACCCGCATGGCGGCGGCGAAGGCCGCACCGCGGCCGGTCGTCATCCGGTCAGCCCATGGGGCACGCCGACCAAGGGCTATCGTACCCGCAGCAACAAGCGCACCTCCAACATGATCGTCCGCCGCCGCAACGCGCGCTGATAGAGGTAGAAAGATATGGCACGTTCAATTAAAAAAGGCCCCTTCGTCGACGGGCATCTGCTGAAGAGAATTGAAGCCGCTCGCGGCACCAACGACAAGCGCCCGATCAAGACCTGGTCGCGCCGTTCCACCGTGTTGCCCGACTTTATCGGTCTGACAATTGCGGTGCATAACGGGCGTCAGCATATGCCGGTATTCGTGACTGAGAACATGGTCGGTCACAAGCTGGGTGAGTTTTCCCTGACGCGGACCTTCAAGGGCCACGTTGCGGACAAGAAGGCGAAGAGATAAGGAGCGCATGATGGAAGTTTCTGCAATTTTGCGTGGTACGCGTCTGTCCGCACAGAAGGGCCGCTTGGTCGCCGATCAGATTCGTGGCCTGCGCGTGGAGAAGGCGTTGAATCTCCTGGCCTTCAGCCCTAAAAAAGGTGCTGGCATCATCAAGAAAGTGCTTGAGTCGGCGATTGCCAACGCCGAGCACAATGAAGGCGCCGACATCGATACCCTTAAGGTCAAGACGATTCTTGTCGACCAGGGCACGGTGCTGAAGCGTTTTACTGCACGCGCCAAAGGCCGTGGCAACCGTATTACTAAGCCAACCTGTCACATCAGTGTGACGGTTGGGGATTAAGGAAGCGCCATGGGACAAAAAATACATCCGATTGGGTTCCGTCTTGGCGTTCAGCGCATCTGGACGGCAAAATGGTACGGTTCGAATCGCAACTTCTCCAGCACCCTGCTTGAGGACATCAAGGTCCGCGATTATCTGAAGAAGAAGCTCGCCCATGCGTCGGTTTCCAAGGTGGTGATCGAGCGTCCGGCCAAGAATGCGCGCATCACGATCTTCAGTGGTCGCCCTGGCGTGGTCATTGGCAAAAAAGGCGAGGACATCGAGGTGCTGCGCAGTGAGTTGGCGCGCCTGATGTCGGTGCCGGTGCATGTCAATATCGAAGAAGTGCGCAAGCCCGAGACCGATGCTCAGATCATTGCTGACGGCATTGCCCAGCAACTTGAAAAGCGCGTGATGTTCCGTCGCGCCATGAAGCGTTCCATGCAGAATGCCATGCGCCTGGGTGCGCAGGGCATCAAGATCATGAGTTCCGGGCGTTTGAACGGCGCGGAAATCGCCCGCACCGAATGGTATCGCGAAGGCCGTGTGCCGCTGCACACCCTGCGCGCCATCATTGATTATGGCTTTGCCGAAGCAAAGACCACCTACGGCATCATCGGTGTCAAGGTATGGGTGTACAAGGGCGACACGCTCGGTCGCGGCGAGGCGCCTGCGGTGGCCGAACAGGAAAAGCGCGGCAAGAAACCAGGAGTGAAACATGCTGCAGCCAGCTAGAAGAAAATTCCGCAAGGAACAGAAGGGCCGTAACACCGGTCTGGCCACCCGTGGCGCCAGCGTAAGTTTCGGCGATTTTGGCCTGAAGGCGGTTGGCCGCGGTCGCTTGACTGCGCGTCAGATTGAAGCCGCACGTCGCGCCATGACCCGTCATATCAAGCGCGGCGGGCGTATCTGGATTCGTATTTTTCCGGACAAGCCGATTTCGCGTAAACCGGCCGAAGTCCGGATGGGTAACGGCAAGGGCGCGCCGGAATACTACGTGGCTGAAATCCAGCCGGGCAAGGTGTTGTACGAGATGGATGGCGTGAACGAAGTGCTGGCACGCGAGGCGTTTCGCCTGGCGGCGGCCAAGTTGCCGATCGCGACCACCTTCGTGACCCGCATGATCGGGAGTTGAGTGATGAATACAAATGAAATGCGCGGCAAGAATGCCGCAGAATTGCAGCAGGAACTGGAGTTGCTGTTGCGTGCCCACTTTGCGCTTCGTATGCAGGTGGCCACCCAGCAGTCGAATAAAACTGCCGACCTGGGCAAGTTGCGTCGCGATATCGCCCGGGTCAAGACAATTATGCGCGAAAAGGCGGGTCAAGCATGACTGAAGACAAGAAGATGGTGCGCACGCTGACTGGGCGTGTGTTGAGCGACAAGATGAACAAGACGGTAACCGTACTGGTCGAGCGTCGTGTCAAGCATCCGGTTATTGGCAAGTTCATTCGCCTGTCCAAGAAATACCATGCCCACGATGAAAACAATGAGTTTCACGAGGGCGACATGGTGCAGATCGAAGAGTCGCGCAAGATGTCGCGTACCAAGGCGTGGACAGTGAGTAAGCTGATTGAGCGCGCACGCGTTTAAAGCTTGCACGAAGTGTAAACACCCAGTATAATTTCGCGTTTTCCGGTAGTGAGCCGGTTGGTTTTAGTCCGGTTCGCTGGCTCAAGTAGTTCCGCGCATGGCGGAATTTTCTCCCGAACGGGATCCAAAACTAGCCGCCGCTCTTTTGATTAAAGCGTGGTGGATTAAGTTGGAGGCAATTAAATGATTCAGATGCAGTCCGTATTGGATGTGGCGGACAACACAGGTGCGCGCTCGGTTATGTGCATCAAAGTGTTGGGCGGAAGCCGCCGGCGCTATGCAAGCGTGGGCGACATCATCAAGGTCAGCATCAAGGATGCTGCACCGCGCGGTCGCGTGAAAAAAGGCGACGTCTACAACGCTGTTGTGGTCCGCACCGCCAAGGGCGTGCGGCGTCCGGATGGTTCGCTGGTGCGCTTTGATGGCAATGCCGCGGTGTTGTTGAATAGCAAATTAGAGCCGATCGGCACCCGTATCTTTGGGCCGGTTACCCGTGAGTTGCGTACCGAGAAGTTCATGAAGATCGTCTCGTTGGCGCCCGAGGTTCTGTAAGGGGGAGTCATGGCACGAATTCGTAGAAGTGATCAGGTGGTCGTCCTGACTGGAAAAGACAAGGGCAAGCGCAGCGTGGTGCTCAAGGTGTTTGATAATGATCATCTGCTGGTTGAGGGCGTGAATCGCGTCAAGAAGCATCAGAAGCCGAATCCCATGCGCAACATCCAGGGTGGGATCGTCGAAAAGGAGATGCCGATTCAGGCTTCCAATGTCGCATTGTTCAATGTCGGCACACAGAAGGCTGATCGCGTGGGGTACAAGGTGCTGGAGGACGGCCGCAAGGTGCGCGTTTACAAGTCCAATGGCGAAATGGTTGACGCACAGGGGTAATCATGGCGCGTTTTCAAGAGTTTTATCGTGAGACGGTGGTGCCCAAGCTGATTGAACAGTTTGGCTACACGTCTGTCATGCAGGTTCCGCGCATTCAGAAGATCACCCTTAACATGGGGGTTGGCGAGGCTGTGGCGGACAAGAAGGTGATGGATCATGCGGTGGCGGACATGCGCAAGATCGCCGGCCAGAAGCCGGTTGTCACCAAGTCGAAGAAATCGATCGCGGGTTTCAAGATCCGTGAAAACTACCCCGTTGGCTGCATGGTGACCCTGCGTCGCGTGCGGATGTACGAATTTCTGGATCGTCTGGTGACGGTGGCAATTCCCCGTATCCGCGATTTCCGGGGGGTTTCGGGCAAGTCCTTTGATGGCCGTGGCAACTACAACATGGGTGTCAAGGAACAGATTATTTTCCCTGAAATCGAATACGACAAGATTGACGCGTTGCGTGGCATGAACATTACGATCACCACCACCGCCAAGACTGATGATGAAGCGCGAGCCTTGCTTGCCGCCTTCAGTTTCCCGTTCAAGAGTTGAGGTAGGCATGGCCAAGTTATCCTTGATTAACCGCGAAGAAAAGCGCGCGCGCATGGTGAAGAAATATGCTGCCAAGCGTGCTGACCTCAAAGCTGCGATCGCCAGCGTACGGACCAGCGATGAAGATCGCATGGCAGCGTACAAGGCATTGCAAGAGCTGCCACGCAACTCCAGCCCGGTGCGCCAGCGCAACCGTTGCCAGTTGACGGGGCGCCCACGCGGCGTGTTCAGCAAATTTGGCCTGGCGCGCGGCAAGCTGCGTGAGTATGCGATGCGGGGCGAAATCCCGGGCATCGTCAAGGCAAGCTGGTAAGGGGTAAACGATATGAGTATGAGTGATCCCATCGCGGACATGCTGACCCGCATCCGCAATGCGCAAGCGGTCGAAAAGATGGCTGTTACGATGCCTTCTTCCAAGGTCAAAGTGGCTATCGCCAAGGTGCTGAAGGACGAGGGCTACATCGACGACTTTGCCATTCGTGGCGAGGCCGGAAAGCCCGAGCTTGAGTTGCAGCTTAAATATTATGCCGGTCGTCCGGTCATCGAGCGCATCGAGCGAGTTAGCCGGCCTGGTCTGCGCATCTACAAGGGTGCCGAGGATCTGCCGCGGGTGATGAATGGCTTGGGTGTGGCCATTGTGTCGACCTCGAGCGGTGTGATGACCGATCGCCATGCTCGCGCCAAGGGCGTGGGTGGTGAAGTCCTGTGCGTGGTTGCGTAAGAGAGAGCGGATATGTCACGTGTAGCCAATAATCCTATTACATTGCCGAAAGGCGTCGAGGTCGCGCTGGGAAGTGTGATCTCGGTCAAGGGCCCGCTCGGTTCGATGAGTCGGGCGGCATCGAGCGATGTCTCGGTCGCGCTCAAAGAGGGTGTGCTGACTTTTGCGCCTGTCGGTGGAAGCATCCAGGCGAATGCCATGGCGGGAACCCTGCGTGCGCTGGTCAATAACATGGTGCAGGGTGTTACCAAGGGTTTCGAGAAGAAGCTGTTGCTGGTCGGAGTCGGTTACCGTGCTCAGGCTCAGGGCGACGCGCTCAACCTGACGCTGGGTTTCTCGCATCCCGTCGTGCACAAGATGCCTGCCGGCATCAAGGTCGAGACGCCGACGCAGACTGAAATCCTGATCAAGGGTATTGATCGCCAGGTTGTTGGGCAGGTGGCCGCCGATGTGCGCTCATACCGTCCGCCAGAGCCTTACAAAGGCAAGGGCGTACGCTATAGCGACGAAGTGGTTATCAAGAAAGAGACCAAGAAGAAGTAAGGCTTAAGGACAGAAAATGAACACCAAGCAATCACGGATTCGCCGAGCGCGCAAAACCCGCGCCAAGATCGCGGCCGTCAAGGCGACTCGCCTTGCAATTCACCGCACCAACAGCCATGTCTACGCCCAGATTATTTCTGCGGATGGGGGCACGGTGATTTGCAGCGTGTCTTCCAACGACAAGGCGCTGCGTGCCGAGTTGCCCAATGGCGGTACCGTTGCCGCGGCGACGGTAGTCGGCAAGCACCTGGCTGAAAAGGCCAAAGGTTTGGGTATTGAAAAAGTGGCTTTCGACCGTTCGGGTTTCAAGTTCCATGGGCGTGTGAAAGCCCTGGCAGATGCCGCGCGTGAAGGCGGTTTGGTTTTTTAACGAGGCAGAATCAAGATGGCCCGTACAGCACCTAGTAGTAACGAAGAGCGCGGCGACGGCTTGCGCGAAAAAATGATCTCGATCAACCGGGTCACCAAAGTGGTGAAGGGCGGTCGGATCATGGGCTTTGCCGCGCTGACCGTGGTCGGTGATGGCGACGGCGGTATCGGCATGGGCAAGGGCAAGTCCCGTGAAGTGCCGGTGGCCGTGCAGAAGGCAATGGAAGAGGCCCGCCGCAAACTGGTCAAGATCAGCCTGAAGAATGGCACTTTCCACCATACGGTGGTGGGCCAGCATGGCGCCTCGCGCGTGCTGATCCAGCCGGCATCCGAAGGTACCGGCATTATCGCCGGCGGTGCGATGCGTGCCGTTTTCGAGGTGATGGGCGTGCAGAACGTTCTCGCCAAGTGCCTGGGGTCGACCAATCCCTACAACGTCGTGCGTGCGACGCTTGACGGCCTGTTGAAAATGTCCACGCCGTCCGAGATTGCGGCCAAGCGTGGCAAGTCACTCGAAGACATCACGGGGTAAGCCATGAGCGAGCAGAAAAAAATCAAGGTGACGCAGATCAAAAGTCTGATTGGCACCAAGGAAGCACATCGCGCCTGTGTTCGTGGCCTGGGTCTGCGTCGGATGCACCACACGGTCGAGGTGCTCGACACCCCGGAAAACCGCGGGATGATCACGAAGGCCGCCTATTTGTTGAAGTGCGAGGCTTAAATGGAACTGAATACGATTAAACCGGCAGACGGCGCCAAGAAAGACAAGCGTCGCCCTGGTCGCGGTATTGGCTCAGGCCTGGGTAAAACCGCGGGACGTGGCCACAAAGGCCAGAAATCCCGTTCAGGTGGTTTCCACAAGGTGGGTTTCGAAGGCGGTCAAATGCCGATGCAGCGCCGCCTGCCCAAGCGCGGCTTTGTTTCGCTGACCAAAGCGAACACGGCACACGTTCGCCTGTATGAATTGGCGACGGTGGGCGTGGACGAGATCGATTTGCTGGTGCTGAAACAGGCCGGACTGGTCAGTTCCGCAGTCAAGGCGGCAAAGGTCTACCTGGCGGGTGAAATCGACCGGGCGATCAAGTTGAGCGGCATTGCCGTGACCAAGGGTGCGCGCGCTGCGATTGAGGCGGCGGGCGGCACCATCGCCGACTGATCCTGCGAGGATACATACCTTGGCCACGCCAAAAACCGGCTTGAACAAATTCGGCGACCTCAAGCGCCGCTTGTTATTCCTGCTCGGCGCATTGATCGTCTACCGTATCGGCACCTTTATTCCGGTGCCAGGGATCGATCCGCTGGTGCTCGACCAGTTGTTCAAGTCGCAGCAGGGCGGCATCTTGGGCATGTTCAACATGTTCTCCGGTGGCGCACTGTCGCGTTTCAGCCTGTTTGCGCTGGGGATCATGCCGTATATATCGGCATCGATCATCGTGCAGCTGATGACAACGGTCTCACCGCATCTGGAAGCGTTGAAAAAAGAGGGCGAGTCCGGACGCCGCAAGATTACGCAGTACACCCGCTACGGCACCCTGTTCCTGGCGGTGTTTCAGGCGCTGGGCATTTCCATTGCGCTGGAATCGCAGGCAGGCCTGGTGCTGGATCCGGGTATGGCATTTCGTTTGATCACGGTGGTCACCCTGACCGCCGGCACGATGTTCCTGATGTGGTTGGGCGAACAGATTACCGAGCGTGGTCTGGGCAACGGCATTTCGATCATTATTTTCGCAGGCATTGTGGCCGGGTTGCCGTCCGCGATCGGCGGCACGCTGGAATTGACGCGAACCGGCGCATTCCCGATCCCGCTGGTGCTGATGTTGTTTGTCGGTGTGCTGCTGGTTACCGCGTTGGTGGTGTTTGTCGAACGAGGCCAGCGCAAGATTCTGGTCAACTACGCCAAACGACAGGTCGGCAAGGTGGTGGTGGGCGGCCAGAGTTCGCATTTGCCGCTCAAGCTGAATATGGCTGGGGTGATTCCGCCGATTTTTGCCTCCAGCATCATTTTGTTCCCGGCCACGCTGGCGGGCTGGTTTGGTAGCGGCGAGGGCATGGGTTGGTTACGGGACATTGGCTCATCCTTGTCCCCCGGGCAACCGGTGTACGTTCTGACGTATGCATTGGCGATCATCTTCTTCTGCTTTTTCTATACGGCCCTGGTGTTCAATCCCAAGGAAACGGCGGACAACCTGAAGAAGAGCGGTGCGTTTGTTCCGGGAATTCGTCCGGGTGATCAAACCGCCCGCTACATCGACAAGATTCTGACCCGGTTGACGCTGGTGGGGGCAATCTACATCACCCTGGTGTGTTTGTTGCCCGAGTTTTTGATACTGAAATGGAATGTTCCGTTCTACTTTGGTGGAACATCCCTGCTGATTATTGTGGTGGTGACGATGGATTTCATGGCCCAGGTTCAGGCTTATGTTATGTCTCACCAGTATGAAGGCTTGCTCAAGAAAGCCAATTTCAAGAACGGCTTGGTAGGACGATGACATGTCCAAGGATAAGGAAGATGTCATCCAGATGCAGGGTGAGGTGATTGAAAACCTGCCGAACGCCACGTTTCGGGTCAAGCTTGAAAATGGCCATGTTTTACTGGGTTATATCTCGGGAAAGATGCGTATGCACTACATCCGCATTCTTCCAGGTGACAAAGTAACGGTTGAACTTACGCCGTACGATTTGAGCAAAGGCCGGATCGTTTTTCGAGCCAAATGATTTTGGCCGGCAAAATGCCGCCGGCAAGTGAATGGAGAAAACCATGAGAGTACAAGCTTCAGTCAAAAAGATGTGCCGCAAGTGCAAGGTTGTACGCCGCAAGGGTGTTGTGCGCGTGATCTGTGATGATCCGCGTCATAAGCAGCGCCAGGGATGAGTGGGCAATTGTCGGTAAGTTTGAATCCGGGTCAACCTGAACGTGGGTTGACGTGTTATAATTTTTTGTTCTGCATTTGGGGCTCTGCGAATGGCTCGTATTGCTGGGGTTAATATCCCGAATCATCAACACGCGATTATTGCGTTGACCGCCATTTATGGCATTGGCAGGACCTCGTCCGGCAAGATTTGCGAAGCGGCTGGCATTGCCCAGACTTCGAAAATCAAGGATTTGTCGGAGGCTGAGGTGGAGCGCATACGTGAGATCGTGGCCAAGTTCACGATCGAAGGCGACCTGCGCCGTGAGACCACCATGAACATCAAGCGTTTGATGGATCTTGGCTGCTATCGCGGCTTGCGCCATCGTAAAGGCTTGCCTGTGCGTGGTCAGCGTACTCGCACCAACGCGCGAACCCGCAAGGGGCCGCGCAAGGCCATCAGGAAATAAAGGTTAACCATGGCAACGAAACCAGCTACGCGCGTCCGTAAAAAGGTCAAGAAGAATGTCGCAGAAGGTATTGCGCACATTCACGCATCGTTCAACAACACCATCGTGACGATCACCGATCGTCAGGGCAACGCTCTGTCGTGGGCAACGGCCGGTGGTGCGGGCTTCAAAGGCTCACGCAAGTCGACTCCGTTCGCGGCGCAGGTTGCGGCGGAAAATGCCGGCAAAATGGCGCAGGAATGCGGCGTCAAGAACCTGGAAGTGCGGATCAAGGGCCCCGGTCCTGGTCGCGATTCCACCGTGCGTGCGTTGAATGCGCTGGGCTTCAAGATCGTGACGATCTCTGATGTCACCCCGATTCCGCATAACGGTTGCCGTCCCTCCAAAAAGCGTCGTATCTAATACTAGGCAAAATCATGGCTCGTAATCTTGATCCCAAATGCCGTCAGTGCCGCCGCGAAGGCGAAAAGCTTTTCCTGAAAGGCGAGAAGTGTTTCACTGACAAGTGCGCAATCGAGCGCCGTCCCTATGCACCTGGCCAGCATGGCCAGAAGAGCGGGGCTCGCCTGTCCGGCTATGGCGTGCAGCTGCGCGAGAAACAAAAAATTCGTCGTATCTACGGCGTGCTGGAAGGCCAGTTCCGTCTGACGTACAAGCGTGCCGACAGCCGCAAGGGCGTGACCGGTGAAAACCTGCTGTCGATGCTTGAGTCGCGACTGGATTCGGTGTGCTATCGCATGGGCTTTGGTGCATCGCGTACCGAAGCGCGCCAAGTGCTGCGCCACAACGGCATTATGGTGAACGGTCGCCGGGTCAATATCCCGTCCTATCAGGTTCGCGCTGGTGATGTGGTCGAGGTGGCGGAAAAAGCGAAAGCGCATCTGCGCATCAAGGCCGCTTCAGAAGCGGCGGCGGCACGCGGGTACCCGGAGTGGGTCGAAGTTGACCCCAAGATGCTCAAGGGGACCTACAAGGCCGCACCGCAACGCTCGGAACTGCCGTCGACCATCAATGAATCGCTGGTCATCGAACTGTACTCCAAATAAGTTGGCTCGGTCTCTGTGACCCGGTCTTAAGGGCTGGTTTTAAGGAATTGCACTCTATGCAAAGCGCTACGGAATTTCTCAAGCCGCGTATTGTGGAGGTGGATCGCTCATCCCCGCTGCACGCCAAAGTCATCATGGAGCCCTTCGAGCGCGGCTACGGCCACACGCTCGGCAACGCGTTGCGTCGCATTCTGCTGTCCTCCATGGTTGGCTATGCGCCCACCGAAGTGTCCATCAGCGGTGTCGTTCACGAGTACTCGACCATCGAGGGCGTGCAGGAGGATGTCGTCGACATCCTCCTGAACCTCAAGGGCATTGCTTTCAAGATGCATGGCAAGTCCGAGGCAATCCTGAAGGTCTCCAAGGCCGGTGAAGGCGTTGTGACTGCGGGTGACATCGAAGTTGGCCACGATATCGAAGTGCTGAATCCGGATCATGTGATTGCCCACCTGACCAAGGGCGGCAAGCTTGATATGGAAATCAAGATCGAGAGCGGCCGCGGCTATCAGCCGGCTACTGCGCGCAAGGTTTCGGAAGAAACCCGTGCCGTGGGTTCGATCCTGGTCGATGCATCGTTCAGCCCGGTTCGGCGTGTCGCCTACACGGTGGAGAGCGCGCGTGTCGAACAGCGCACCGACCTCGACCGTCTGGTGATCGACATCGAGACCAATGGTGTGGTCGAACCGGAAGAGGCCGTGCGTACGGCTGCCCGCATCCTGGTGAACCAGCTCTCCGTGTTTGCCGATCTGGAAGGTACACCGGCCGAGTCCGAGTCGCCGCGTTCGCCGCAGATTGATCCCCTGCTGCTGCGCCCGGTGGATGATCTTGAGCTGACCGTACGTTCGGCCAATTGTCTGAAGGCCGAAAATATTTACTTCATCGGCGACCTGATCCAGCGTTCCGAAACCGAGCTGCTGCGCACCCCCAACCTGGGCCGCAAGTCGCTGAACGAAATCAAGGATGTGCTGGCTTCCAAAAGCCTGTCCTTGGGGATGAAGCTCGAAAACTGGCCGCCCGCCGGTCTTGAGCGTCCCTGAAAAAATACACCGTAATCGAAATCAATAATAAAGTGCGGGTCGCCGTGGCTGGCGACCTAGCCCAAGAATACTGACTGAAAGGAATCGCCATGCGTCATCGTCAATCCAACCGCAAGCTGAATCGCACCACCAGCCATCGTCTGGCCATGTTCCGCAACATGACCGTTTCGCTGCTGAAGCATGAAGTCATCAAAACCACGCTGCCGAAAGCCAAGGAACTGCGCCGCTTCGTCGAGCCGCTGATCACCCTGGGCAAGGAACCCAGCCTGGCGAACCATCGTCTGGCGTTCGATCGCCTGCGTGACCGCGACATCGTCGTCAAGCTGTTCGGTGAACTGGGCCCGCGTTACAAGGCTCGTCCCGGCGGCTACCTGCGCATTCTGAAGTATGGTTTTCGCAAAGGCGACAATGCGCCGATGGCGCTGGTCGAACTGGTTGACCGCCCCGAGACGGACGCCGAGTTGGTCGAGGCTGAGTAAAGCCAGACCGTATCGAGTGTATGAAAAAAGCCGGGTACCCCCGGCTTTTTTCATGCCTGTTTTCCGGGGCGCTCCGCAGGCGTGGTACGTGTCGGGCGGGCCTCCCGATACATTTGCCCCCAGCCCGCCTTGTCAGGCATAGTTGCCCTTACCTCAAGCCAGGAAAAAGCCTGTGATCGTACTTTTCACCGATTTTGGCGTGTGCGATCCCTACGTGGGGCAGATGAAGGCGCGCCTCGCCGAACATGCGCCCACGCAGTTGGTGGTGGATCTGCTGCACGAGGTGCCCGACTTCAATCCGCATGCCGGCGCGCATTTGCTGGCGGCACTCGCATCCGGTTTTTCGTCCGGCAGCGTGTTTCTGACGGTGGTCGATCCGGGCGTTGGCACGCCGCGCGACGCCGTGGTGGTCAGGGCTGGCGGCCGCTGGTTTGTCGGGCCGGACAACGGGCTGCTGTCGGTCGTAGCCGCGCGCCATGCTGACACCCGGTTGTGGCGCATTGTCTGGCAGCCCGATGGCCTCTCGCCCACCTTTCATGGGCGCGACCTGTTTGCCCCGATTGTGGCCGACATCGCGCACGGCGAATTTCCCGCCGACAAGTTGATCCCGATAGACAAGCTGAATGTCGAATTCGACGCCGGCGATCTGGCGCGGGTGATTTATATCGATCATTACGGCAACGCCTGGACCGGCGTGCGCGGGGTGCCGCAGGATGCGCGCGTCAGCGCTGCGGGCGAACGGTTCAGGCACGGCGAGAGCTTCGGCTTTGCCAGCAAGGGCGAAGGCCTCTGGTTCAATAACAGCGTCGGCCTGCTGGAGCTTGCAGTCAACCGTGGCAGCGCCGCAGCCACATTTGGTCTGAAGGTGGGCGACCCGGTGCAGGTGCAGCGGTTGAATTGAACGCAATCAATCCAGATCAAGCAGCAGCGCCCGGTAGTCGTTGACATTGGTGCGGGTGGGGCCGCTGACGATGAGGTCGTCCAGTGCGGCAAAAAATCCGTGACTGTCGTGGGCGGCCAGGGAGTTCACCGCGTCGAGACCGCGGGCATGTGCGCGCCGCAGCGTGTCCGGGCCGATCAATGCCCCTGCGTTGTCCTCGCTGCCGTCGATGCCGTCGGTGTCGCAGGCGATCGCCCACGCCGGCGTGTCATTCAATTCAAGCGCCAGGGCTAGCAGGAACTCGGTGTTGCGGCCGCCACGCCCGTGCTGCGGGCGCAGGGTGACAGTGGTCTCGCCACCTGAAATCAATGCGATGGGACGCGATTTCACGGTGTGCGCCAGCGCGGCGTGCTGTTTGGCTACCGCCTGTGCATCCCCGCTGACGCTGTCCGACAGCACCACGGCGGGAATTCCGTGGCACTCGAAATACGCACTCGCGGCCTGGAGGCTGGCCTGTGCGCTGGCAATGACGCGGTTTTCCGTATTGGCGAAACAGGGGTCGCCCGGTTTGGGTGTGTCGGCTTCCGGCGTCGCCTGTTCCAGATGGCGGCGTACGCCGGCGGGCAGGGTAATCCGGAAGCGCAGCAGCCGTTCGAGCGCATCGACGCAGCTGGTGGGGTCGGGCGCGCAAGGGCCGGATGCGATATGGGCGGGGTCGTCGCCGACGACGTCGGAAATGATCAGCGCCAGCGTGTGCGCGCCATTCGCCGCCAGCGCCAGGCGTCCGCCCGACAAGCGGGTGAGGTGCTTGCGCACGGTATTGATGTCGTGGATGGCCGCGCCGGCATGGAGCAGCGCCTTGGTCACCTGGCGCAGTTCCTTCAGGGTCACCCCTTCGACCGGCGCGGCGAGCAGGCTGGAGCCGCCACCCGAAATCAACGCCAGCAGCAGGTCGTCCGGCCCCAGCTGACCCGTCATCTCCAGCATGCGCAAGGCGGCTTCCTCCCCGTGGCCGTCGGGCAGCGGGTGGCTCGCCTCGACGACCTCGATGCGGCGCGTGGGCAGGCCATGCTGGTAGCGGGTGACCACCAGCCCGGACAGCGGCGCCTCCGCCGGCCAGTGGGCTTCCACCGCAGCGGCCATGCTGGCGGCCGCCTTGCCGCCCCCGACCACCAGGGTGCGGCCGCGCGGCGGCGCGGGCAGGTGTGGCGGCAGGATGCGTGCGGGGTCGGCGGCGGCCACCGCCGCGCGGAAGGATCCCAGCAGCAGTTCGCGCGGGTTCATTCCATATCCCGGATCAGGCGGCGGCCGGGCGGCGCAGCCTGCGCCAGATACCGCCGCGCAGCACCGGGCCGATCTGCATCGCCAGCCGGAAAAGGGTCGGCATGGTGAACAGGGTGAGCGTGGTGGCGACCAGCAGGCCCCACACCAGGCTCGCCGCCATCGGTCCCCAGATCAGCGACTTGCCGCCGAGCCCGACCGCGAGCGAGAACAGGCCGCCGATGGTGGTGGTCGTGGTGATGAGGATGGGGACGACGCGCCGCCGCGCCGCATACAGCGTGGCGTGCAACAGGCCCATGCCGGACGCGAGCCGGGCGTTGGCGGCGTCGATCAGCACGATGGCCGAGTTGACCGCGATGCCGGTCAGCGCGATGACGCCGTACAACGTGTACAGGGAAAGCGGGTTCTGCGTGATGAAGAGGCCGAACACCACGCCGGTGAAGGCCATCGGCACGGTCAGCAGGATCAGCAGCGGCTGCCAGTAGGAACGGAACTGCGTGGCGAGGATGAGATAGATCAGGCCGACGCCGAGCAGGAACAGCATCTTCATCGCATCAAGGCTCTCATTGATGTCGTCGAGCTCGCCGCTGAAGTCGATGCGGGTGTTTGGGTAGCGCGCTTCGATCGCGTCCCATTGCGCGGCAATCTGCACGTTCGCTTCTACCGTGTCGATGCGGGTCTTGTCGAGGTCGGACTCGATGGTGATCGCGCGCTTGAGGTTGTAGTGCTTGATGCCGCCCGAGCCGATGCGGGTGTCGGCATGGACCAGCGCGCCCAGGGTGGTGGTGTTGCCATCGGGCAATGCCACCGGGTCGGCCAGCAGTTGCTGGATGTCGGCAAGACCGTTCGGGTTGGCGCCGCTTTGCTGGTCCCCGCGTTGATTGGCAGTGGCGCCGCGCACCCGCACTTCGATCCGGTCGCCGCTGTCGCGCATCTCGGTGACGATTTCGCCTTCGGTGTGCAGGCGGATCAGGCGCGCTGCCGTGGCGGGATCGAGGCCGGCGTTTTTCAGCGCTTCGGCGTCGAGCTGCAGCACCAGTTGCGGACGGCCCGGCAGGTCGTCGTCGGTGACATCGCGGGTTCCATCGATCCGCATCACCGCCTGCTTCAATTCCTGCGCGGCGGCGCGCAATTCATCGACATCGTCGCCCCGCAGTCGCAGCTTGATCGCCTTGGCCGCCGGCGGACCGCCCGACAGCTGGGTGAAGGAAAGCTTGCCGGAGCCGGGCAGGGCTTCAATCTCGCTGCGCATCGCGGCCACCACCTCGCCGACCTCGCGCATGCCTTCGCCGCGCGGGTTGAGCGACACGCTGACCTGGCCGTAGGATTCGCCGTACAGCGGCTCGGTGTCGGTCCATTTCACCCCGGCGTAGCTCGTCACCCCGCGCGCTTCGCCTTCGTTCAGATGGCGGCGCACCACCGCTTCCACCTTCGCGGCCTCGCGCAGGGTGACGTCGATGGCGCTGCCGCTCGGCATGTCGAGGTTGACGTAGAACAGCCGGATTGGATCGAAGGCGAAGAACTGCGTGCGCACCGCGCCGGTCGCCACCAGCGCCACCGCGCCAGCGAACAGCGCCAGCACGATCACTCCGCTGATCCACGGATAACGCATCAGCTTGATCAGCAGCCGGGTGTATTTCACCCGCAGGGTGTGGGTGGCGCGCTCCCGCCGCGGCTGCATGCGGGTGGGCTGCCGGAAGTTGAGCCCGAGCCCGACCACGTGCGCGGGCATGATCCAGTAGGCTTCGGCGAGGCTCATCAACAGTGCCAGCGTCACCACCAGCGGCACCAGCAGCATGAACTTGCCGACGATTCCGGGCATCAGCATCAGTGGCATAAATGCGGCGATGGTGGTGGACACCGCCGCCAGAACCGGCAGCCCGACTTCGCCGATGGCGCCGAGCGTCGCGGGCAGGGCCTCGGCGCCGCGCACGATGCGGTAATAGATGGCCTCGGTGATGACCACCGCGTCATCCACCAGCATGCCCAGCGCGATGACGATGCCGAGCAGCACCGGAATGCTGAGGGTGAAATCGAAGGCGTACAGGATGGCGAATGCGCCCGCCAGCGAAAACGGAATCCCGAGGCTTACCAGCAGCGCCAGCCGGGTGCCGAGGAACAGCCAGCACAGCCCCAGCACGACCAGCAGGCCGATCAGCGCATTGGTTTCCATCACGCCGATGGCATGCCTGGTCGGCACGGTCTGGTCGTCGAACAGCATCAGCGAAAAGCCGCCCGCTTTCAGTGCGGGCTCGCGTTCGGCGATGGCGCGGTTGATGTCGGCCACCAGGTTCAGCGTGTTGACCTTGCTCTTCTTTGTCACCGCCAGGATCACTGCGGGCTGGCCGTTGGAGGACGCCAGGCTGCCGGGTCGCGCGCGCGCGGTCTCCGCCGTCGCCACCGCGGACAGCGGGACCGGCGCCCCCAGCCGCGGCGACAGCACCGTCAGCCGCGCCAGGTAATCGGCGTCGGCCTGCTGGCCGATCACCCGCACCAGCCAGTCGTCCTCGCCCACCCGCGCGCGCCCGGCGAAGGTGTCGCGGAACCAGCCGCGCACCGCGTCGGCGATCTGCGCGGCGGTGAGGCCGCGCGCGGCCGCTTCGGCCGGGGAGAACTCCACCCGCAGCTCGGGTTCGCCCTGGCCGGTGGCCATCACCCGGTCAACGCCGGGCAGGCGCTCGATGTCGTCCTTGATCTGCCGCGCGGTGCGGCGCAGACGCTCATCGTTGGCGGGGCCGGTCAGCAGCACCATCGCCGTCGGGAAGCCGTTCGACGTGGTGATTTCCTGCACGTCGGGCTCCCGCGCGTCGTCGGGCAGGTCGCTGTTGTACTTGTTCTGCACCAGCCGGCGCAGGTCGGTGACGTGCTTGTCGAACTGGCGTTCCGACACCTCGCGGAAGCGCACCAGGATGATCGACGAATTGTCGCGGCTGGTGGAGGAGACGAAGCGGATGTCGGGCAGCGTGCGGATCGCCTCTTCCAGCGGGTCGGTGACCTTCTTCTCGACGTCCTCGGCCGAAGCGCCGGGCAGCACCGTGTTCACCACCAGCCAGTTGAAGTTGATTTCCGGGTCCTGCTCGCGCGGCATGCCGAGGTAGGCCAGTACGCCGAGCAGCAGGATCACCGCGAAAGACACATTCGCCAGCGGGTGGTTGGTGATCAAGCGCGCGTACAGACTCATGGCTTCAGCGCCGGGTGACGGCCATGCCGTCCTGCAGGGCGAAGCGGCCGTCGGTGACGAGCGCGGCGTCGCCCGGCAATCCTGTGGCAGCGGCCGGACGCCCCTCCTGCGCACCGGGCAGGGGCACGAAGCGCGCGCGCTGGCCGTCGACGACAAACACGCCGAGCGTGCTGTTGCGCCGGATCAGGTAATCCGCGGGAACGAAGGCGCGCGGGTCGCGCCAGCGCAGCACGCCGTTGCTGCCGGGCGCGGGCACGGTCCGGGCAAAGCCGAAGCGCGCCTCGCGGGTGCGGCTGGTGGGATTCATCGCCGGCGACACCCGCAGCAGCTTCACTGCATATTCGCGGCCCTGGCTGACGAACACTGGTTTCGCCTGCGCCAACCGGTCGGCGTCGCCGGCCTGCACTTGCACCGTTAGTTGCAGGCGCGAGGTGTCCCACAGCTGCACGATGGGGGTGCCGGGGCTGGCCAGTTCGCCCACCTGCGCCAGCCGCGCCTCGACGATCGCGGGGAAGGGGCTGCGCAGCGTGCACTTGCCGACTTCGCGCTGGGCTGCGGCGCGCGCGGCGGCGTCGAGCCTGACTTCGGCCGCCACCACGGCGACTTCCGTTTTTTTGGTGTCGAGCGCATCGCCGGAAATGAAGTTCTTGGCGGCCAGTTCCGTGCTGCGCTGCAGTTGCAGCTGGGCGAGCTTCTGGCGGGCCTGCGACGACTCCAGCGCGGCCTGTGCGCGTTGCGCTGCGATTTTCGCATCCGCGCAGTCGAGTTGCGCCACCATCGCGCCTTTGGCGATGCGCTGGCCCGGTTCCACCGGGATCCGCTCGATGCGCGCCGCCAATTCAGAAGAAAGTTTGGCGAGGTTGAGCGAAACGACCTCGGCTGATGCCTCGCGAACCGGATGGATGGCCAGTTCGGCCAGCGGGCGGCTCTTGATGGGAACTGGCGGCGCGGCCAGCGCGGGCGCGCACAACAGGGCGAGTAAGCAGATAGCGAGGCGCATGGCGGGGCAGGGAAGTGGAATGGCTGGATTGTAGCGGCTGGCCTCCCGGGCCGGTTGCGGCAAACAAAAACGGCCAGGAGAAACCTGGCCGTCCGAGCTGCATGAGGCGGAATTACTGTGCGGCGTCCTTGGCCTTGTCGGCCATGTCCTGGGCTGCGTCGGCAGTGTCCTGGGCGGCTTCGGCAGCCGCATCTTTGGTTGCGTCAGCAGCCGCGGCGGCTGCCTCACCTGTGGCTTCGGCAGCGGCACCGGCTGCCTCAGCGGCGGAGTCTGCGGCTTCGCCGGCGGACTCCGCGGCTTCGCCGGCAGCTTCCTGGGCCTGCTCCATGGCGGGGGCTGCGGCTTCCTCGGATTTTTTGCAGGCGGTCAATGCAAGGGCAGCGAACAGTGCGACGAGAAGTTTGGATTGCATGGGGAATCTCCCTGATGTCAATGAAAAAAATGATGCAGGCTTACCAACCTACACTCATCATTGATAGTTCAAAAGAACGACGAAGCAAGCGGGCGCGCAATCCGATTTTTACGGTTTTCGCTTCAGAACGCCTCGTCGTCGCGCAGGTAGCGCCATTGCCCCAGCGGCAGTTCGCCCAGCCGCACGCGGCCGATGCGCACGCGTTTCAGCCCCGCCACTTTCAGCCCAACCAGTTCGCACATGCGGCGGATCTGGCGCTTGCGGCCCTCCTTCAGGATGAAGCGCAGCTGGTCGGCGTTCTGCCAGCCGACCCGGGCCGGGCGCAGTTTGCGGCCGTCGAGCGAGAGGCCGTGATTGAGCAGCGCGAGGCCCCGCTCATCCAGCCGGCCCTCGACCCGCACCAGATATTCCTTCTCGACGCCGGAATCTTCGCCGATCAGCTGTTTGGCAATGCGCCCGTCCTGCGTCAGCACCAAGAGGCCGGTCGAATCGATGTCAAGCCGTCCCGCCGGCGCCAGCCCTTTCAGATGCGTCGGATGAAACGCCCGCCCCGCGCGCCCGTCCTGCCACAGGGTGTCGGGGCGGACCAGCACCACCGCAGGCTGATAGCCCGGCTCCGGCTGCCCCGACACATAGCCGACCGGCTTGTGCAGCAGGATGGTGACGCGCTGCTGTTGCTGTGCGCTGGCCTGTGTGTCCAGCCGGATCGCGCAGGCCGGGTCGACCTTGGTACCCAGCTCGCTCACCCGACGGCCGTCGACAAACACCAGCCCGCGTTCGATGTAGCTGTCGGCTTCGCGGCGCGAGCACAGCCCGCGTTCGGACATCAGTTTGGACAGGCGCACGGGTTCGGCCATTAGTGTCTCGCCAGCACGGGTTGCAGATACTGTCCGGTATGGCTGGCCGGATTGTCGGCCACTGCTTCGGGCGTGCCTTCGGCGACGATCATCCCGCCGCCGCCGCCGCCTTCGGGACCGAGGTCGATCAGCCAGTCGGCGGTCTTGATCACATCCAGGTTGTGTTCGATGACGACCACGCTGTTGCCGGCGTCGGACAGCCGTTGCAGCACCTTCAGCAGCAGGTCGATGTCGGCGAAATGCAGGCCTGTGGTGGGCTCGTCGAGGATGTAGAGCGTGCGGCCGGTGTCGCGCTTGGACAATTCGAGCGCGAGCTTGACGCGCTGCGCCTCGCCGCCCGACAGCGTGGTGGCGGACTGGCCGAGGCGGATGTAGCCGAGGCCGACGTCGAGCAGGGTCTGCAGCTTGCGCCGGACCACCGGCACCGCGGCGAAGAATTCGTGTGCCTGCTCGATGGTCATTTCCAGCACGTCGCGGATGGTCTTGCCCTTGTACTGGATTTCCAGCGTCTCGCGGTTGTAGCGCGCGCCGTGGCAGACGTCGCACGGCACGTAGATGTCGGGCAGGAAATGCATCTCGACCTTGATCACGCCGTCGCCCTGGCAGGCCTCGCAGCGTCCGCCCTTGACGTTGAAGCTGAATCTGCCCGGCCCGTAGCCGCGCATGCGTGCTTCGGGCACCCCGGCGAAGAGTTCGCGGATCGGCGTGAACAGCCCGGTATAGGTGGCCGGGTTGGAACGCGGGGTGCGGCCGATCGGCGACTGGTCGACGTTGATCACCTTGTCGAAGAATTCCAGACCGCGGATTTCGCCGTGCGGCGCGGGTTCGGCCGACGAGCCGTACAGATGGCGCGCGACGGCGGTGTAGAGCGTGTCGTTGATCAGCGTCGACTTGCCCGAGCCCGACACCCCGGTGATGCAGACGAACAGCCCGACCGGCAGGTTGAGCGTCACGTTTTTGAGGTTGTTGCCGCTGGCGTCGGTGACCACCAGTTGCCGTTCGGGGTCGGGCTGGCGGCGTGTTTTCGGAATGGCGATGCGGCGCCGCCCCGACAGATACTGCCCGGTGAGCGAGTGTTCGGCGAGGCGGATCGCTTCGGGCGTGCCTTCTGCCACCACCTCGCCGCCATGCACGCCGGCACCGGGACCCATGTCGACCACGTAGTCGGCGGCGCGGATCGCGTCCTCGTCATGCTCGACCACCAGCACCGAGTTGCCGATGTCGCGCAGGTGCTTCAGCGTGCCCAGCAGGCGGTCGTTGTCGCGCTGGTGCAGGCCGATCGACGGCTCGTCCAGCACGTACATCACGCCGGTGAGACCCGAGCCGATCTGCGAGGCCAGGCGGATGCGCTGCGACTCGCCGCCGGAGAGCGTGTCGGCAGAGCGGTCGAGAGACAGGTAGTCCAGCCCGACGTTATTCAGGAAGCCGACGCGGGCGATGATCTCCTTGACGATGCGGTCGGCGATCTGCGCGCGGTGGCCGTCGAGCGTCAGCGTTTCGAAAAATACCAGCGCCTGTTTCAGCGGCATCGCGCTGACGACGTAAATCGGCACGCTGCCCACCATGACGTGACGCGCTTCCTCGCGCAGCCGGGTGCCGTTGCAGGCGGGGCAGGACTTGTTGTTCTGATATTTGGCGAGTTCCTCGCGCACCGCGGTCGAGTCGGACTCGTGGTAACGCCGTGCCATGCTGGCGAGCACGCCCTCGAAGGGATAGCTTTTCGTCGTGTAGCCGCCGCGCGGCGCCAGCGTCTGGAAGGCGATCGCTTCATGGCCAGAGCCGTTGAGGATCACGTCTCGGGTGCGCTCGGGCAGCGATTCCCACGATGTGTCGAGGTCGAAGCCGTAATGCATCGCCAGGCTCTGCAGCATCATAAAAAAGAACTGATTGCGCTTGTCCCAGCCCTTGATCGCGCCGGAGGCCAGCGACAGGTGCGGAAAGGCGACCACCCGCGCCGGGTCGAAGAAGGTGATCTGGCCGAGGCCGTCGCATTTCGGGCAGGCGCCCATCGGGTTGTTGAACGAGAACAGGCGGGGCTCCAGTTCAGGCAGCGCGTAGCTGCACACCGGGCAGGCGAATTTGGCGGAGAAGAGATGTTCCTTGCCCGAGTCCATTTCCACCGCCAGCGCGCGGCCGTCGGCATGGCGCAGCGCGGTCTCGAAACTTTCGGCCATTCGCTGCTTGGCGTCGGCGCGCACCTTCAGACGGTCGACCACCACCTCGATGGTGTGCTTCTTGTTCTTGTCGAGTTTGGGCACAGCATCGATTTCGTGCACCTTGCCGTCGACCCGCACCCGCACGAAGCCCTGCGCGCGCAACTCGGCAAACATCTCCAGATTTTCGCCCTTGCGCCCCACCACCAGCGGCGCCAGGATCATCAGCTTGGTGTCCTCCGGCAGCGCCAGCACCGCGTCGACCATCTGCGACACCGTCTGTGCGGCGAGCGTGATGCCGTGCTCCGGGCACTGCGGATCACCGACGCGGGCGTACAAAAGGCGCAGGTAGTCGTGGATTTCGGTGACCGTGCCGACGGTCGAGCGCGGGTTGTGGCTGGTGGCTTTCTGCTCGATCGAGATCGCCGGGCTCAAGCCCTCGATCAGGTCGACGTCGGGTTTTTCCATCAGTTGCAGGAACTGCCGAGCGTAGGCCGACAGCGATTCGACGTAGCGGCGCTGGCCCTCGGCGTACAACGTGTCGAAGGCGAGCGAGGACTTGCCCGAACCCGACAGCCCCGTGATCACCACCAGCTTGTTGCGCGGCAGGTCGAGGTTGATGTTCTTCAGGTTGTGGGTGCGGGCGCCACGAATGCGGATGAATTCCATTGTTTAACGGCCATCGATTAAGGCGGCGAACGTAATTCGCAACCTGCTAATATAACGGACTTCCCGCATACCCCGAACCCGCAGTGGCCCAGATCGACCTGTCCGAAAGCATGACCCGCGCCGAAAAGCGCGCCGCATCGGGCCTGGCGGCGATCTTCGGCCTGCGCATGCTGGGCATGTTCCTGATCCTGCCGGTGTTCGCGCTGTATGCCGAAGACCTGCCGGGCGGCGACAACCACACCCTGGTCGGCCTCGCCCTCGGCATGTACGGCCTGACCCAGGCCTTCCTGATGCTTCCCTTCGGCATGGCGTCCGACCGCATCGGGCGCAAGAAGGTCATCATCTTCGGCCTTGTCGTGTTCGCCCTCGGCAGTTTTATTGCCATGGCGGCTACCGATATCTACTGGACCATCGCCGGCCGCGCCTTGCCGGGCGCGGGCGCCATTTCCGCCGCGGTCACCGCCTTGCTGGCCGACCTTACCCGCGAGGAACATCGCACCAAGGCGATGGCGCTGGTCGGCTCCACCATCGGCATCGCCTTTGCCGTGTCGCTGGTGGCGGGGCCGGCGCTCAACCGCGTGATCGGCGTACCGGGTCTTTTTGCGCTGACCGGCATCCTGGCGCTGTCCGCCATCTGGGTGGTCAAGGTGTGGGTGCCCGACCCTGCGGACAGCCACTATCACGCCGACGCCCAGGCCAATCCGGCGAAACTGATCGACGTGCTGAAAAACGGCCAGCTCGCCCGGCTCGATTTCGGCATCTTCGCGCTGCATGCTGCGCAGATGGCGATGTTCGTGGTGGTGCCGGTGGCGCTCAAGAACAGCGGCCTCGCCGTCGACGACCACTGGGCGGTGTACCTGCCGGTGCTGCTGGGCTCCTTCGCGTTGATGGTGCCGGCCATCATTGTTGGCGAAAAGCGCGGCCAGATGAAGCCGGTATTCATCGGCGCGGTGGCGCTGATGCTGCTGGCGCAGCTGGGATTCGCGTTCGGCATCGACCACTTCTGGGGCATCGTGTGGGCGCTGTTCTTTTACTTCGTCGCCTTCAATCTGCTTGAGGCCAGCCTGCCTTCGCTGATTTCCAAGCTCGCCCCGGTGTCGGCCAAAGGCACCGCGATGGGCGTCTACAATACCGCGCAGGCGCTGGGACTGTTTTTCGGCGGCGTGTTCGGCGGCTGGCTGGCACAGCATCATGGCTTCCAGGCCGTGTTCATCTTTTGCGTGATCCTGATGGGCGCCTGGCTGGTCGCGAGCCTGTCGATGGCGGCACCGCCCGCGATCAAGACCCGCATGTTTCGCGTCGGTGCGATGCCTGCGGACCAGGCCGCGCTGCTGAAGATGCAACTGGCCGAGGTGGCGGGCGTGGTCGAGGCGGTGGTGCTGGCCGAAGAAGGCGTGGCCATGCTCAAGGTCAGCATCAAGGGCTGGGACGAAGCCGGTGCACGCAGCCTGCTGGACGCAGCAATCGCCTGATAGAATCCGCAACAGATCAAGCTCAGACCATCCAATTTCAATACAGGGGAAAACATGGCATCCGTCAACAAAGTCATTCTGATCGGCAACCTTGGGCGTGACCCCGAAATGCGCTACATGCCGAGCGGCGAAGCAATTGCCAACCTCGCCATTGCCACGAGCCGCAAGTACAAAAACAAGGCCGGCGAAATGGTCGAGGAGACCGAGTGGCACCGCGTCACGTTCTTCGGAAAGCTTGCCGAGATCGCGGGGCAGTATTTGAAGAAAGGCCGCTCTGTGTATGTCGAGGGCCGTATCAAGACCGACAAGTACACCGACAAGGAAGGAGTGGAGAAGTTTTCCACTCAAATCATCGCCAGCGAAATGCAGATGCTCGGCGGTCGTGAGGGCATGGGTGAGTCGTCGGAGGATGGAGATGAGGGAAGAGGCTATTCGCGGCCCGCAGCACCTGCGCGCGCCGAGCCAGCATCGCGTCCCGCACCGGCGACAAAGTCCAGCAGCGGATTCGACGACATGGACGACGATATTCCGTTCTAGAGTGTACCTAGTAGTAATTTGCGGACGTGGGCCATAGAGCCCCGCGAGCTCGTAACATAATAATAAAAGCGGAGAGAAGGGTGCGCTCAGCACCGGCAGCCAAGTGAGCAGAAATCGACATGCTGGATTTCGCGTGGCGGGTATGGCGCTCCTGCTGGAGGGTGCTTTCGCCCCCGGCCAGGCGCAGGCCGAGGTCAGCGAGGTGGACTTTTTCGTCGATATGCCGGTTGTGTTGTCTCCGATGCGCCTGAGCCAGCCGGTGGCCGATGCGCCCTCCGCTGTCACGGTGATCGACCGTGACATGATCCGGGCATCGGGCGTGACCCATCTGCTCGACGTATTTCGGCTGGTGCCGGGATTTTCGGTGGCGCATCAGGATGGCCATATCGGCACCTTGACCTACCACGGACTGGGCGATGGTTATGCGCGCCGGTTCCAGGTGCTGATCGATGGACGCGCGATCTACAGCCCGGATTTTGGCCAGGTCTATTGGCGCAACCTGCCGCTTTCCCTTGAAGACATCGACCGCATCGAAGTGATACGCGGGCCGGCGGCAGCCAGTTACGGCGCCAATGCTTTCATGGGCGTCATCAATATCCTCACCCGCTCGGACGAAGACGGTGCACGCATGGGGATCATGGCGGGTGCCGGCGAGCGTGGCTATCGGGAATTGAGCGCCCGGGTTGGCGTGGCGAGCGAGGCGGGGAGTTGGCGCCTGTCCGCGGGGCAGCGCGCTGATGATTATTATGCCGACGTGGCGGATGACGTGCGGGATCGGTTTGCCGATGGACGCGGCGACTGGCGGATTACCAATGCGGATACGCTGAGTGTCATGGGTGGCGTTGCGCATTCCCGGCTGGACGATGATGCCGCAGCAGGACAAACCTTTCCGGTGAACGTGCATTCCGCATACGGCCAGATCAGTTGGCAGCGCGTACACGGGGCCGACGCGGAAACCCGCCTGGCGTACGACCTTACGAGTCAGACCTACGGTGACAGTCTGGACTTGGGGGGCGTGTCTCCGCTTGATCTCGGGTTTTCGACGTTTCGCCAGAACCTGTCTGCCGGATGGAAGGGCGCTTGGGGCTCACGCGTGCGTGCCGCACTGGGAATGGAATACCGGACGGACGAGGTGGAATCGCGCTTTTACTACAATCAGGCGTCATCGATCCAGGAGAACTCCTGGCGCGCATATGGCAATGGCGAATACCGTCTTGCCCGGCAATGGTTGCTGAACGCCGGCGCCATGCTGGAATCGACCCATGTCGGTCGGCGCGAGTTTTCTCCAAGAGTGACCCTGCATTTCCAGCCGCGTCCGACGCAGTCATTCCGGATGGGGTACAACCTGGGTTACCGCGTGCCGACCTATTACGAATTGTTCGGCCAAAACGAGGCGGATTTCGGTGCGGGGCCGGATCTCCTTACGGTCCTGCCCGATGCGCTGAAATCGGAGCGCATTGTTTCGCATGACATCGGCTGGTGGCAGACTTGGCCAGGCACAGGAATCACGCTCGACATGCGGGCGTTCCACGACCACTACACCAACCTGATCGACTTTGCCGAAGTGCCTGTTGCCGACGGCCAGGACAATCTTGCCTACCAGTTCTTCAATGCAGGCAATGCCACCTTGAACGGCGTGGAATTCCAGATCGAATGGAAGCCTGCTGCCCATACCCGTATCCGGTTTTCGCCTGCCTGGGTGCGTATCCGATCCGCCAATCCGGATTGGCGGGATTCTGCGCCGCCTTATTCTTTCAGTGTTTTGGCAGAGCATGGTTTTAACCAGAATTGGCGGCTAAGCGGCGTCTGGAATAAAAGCGCGACGCAACGCTGGCTGGGTGGGGGCAGCCGGGTCGAGGGTCAAAACCGCCTGGATCTGCGCCTCGCCTGGCGCGGCAAGCAATCCGGCATGCCGCTTGAAGTGGCCGTCATCGGCCGCCATCTCCTCGGGGGGAATGCGGAATTCAATGAGGCACTCGAAACCGAACGTCAGGCCTCGTTGCAGTTTTGGGCCGGCTTCTAAAATTGGCAGCGTCCGCCCCGGGTTTGGAATTGGGGCAAAATACCAATCGATTGCTCATCGCTGAGAGTGGCCCCTTGGACTGTAAGCCTGACTCCAAAACTTGCGCAGGTTTGCGTGCTTGCAGTGCATTTCTGCTCTGCCAGCTCTCGCTACCTGCTGCAGCGGCTTTGTCCGAGGCGGATTTCTTCGACGACCTGCCAGTGGTGCTGTCGGTGTCGCGGATGTCGCAGCCGGTCAACGAAGCGCCCGCTGCCGTCACCGTCATCGATCGCGACATGATCCGCGCGTCCGGCTTTCGCGACATTCCCGATCTGTTGCGCCTGGTGCCGGGATTTTCGGTGGCCTACACCCGCGACAACACCTGGGCGGTGGGCTACCACGGCATGGCCGACGCCTTCTCGCGGCGTTTTCAGGTGCTGGTGGATGGCCGCTCGATCTACAGCGCGGCATACGGAGCGGTCAACTGGGGCGAACTTCCCCTGTCGATGGATGACATCGAGCGCATCGAGGTGGTACGTGGCCCGAATGCGGTCACATTCGGCGCCAATGCCTTTTTTGCCGTCATCAACATCATTACCAAGGAAGCCGTTCAGGTGCCGGGCACCTTCGCGTCCCTCCAATATGGCGAGCAGGGTATGGCCGGGGTCACCTTGCGTCACGGTGGCGGGGAGGGCGACCTTACCTACCGGCTGACCTTCTCTTCACAAAACCGCGACCGCTTCGAAACCGATGTTGTCGATGGCGCAGCGAGCGGAAAACTGTTCGAGGAAAGCCGGAGCCATTTTCTGAACGGCCGGGCGGATTACCGTTTGTCGGATACCGATGAACTCTCCGCGCAATTCGGTGCCAGCGTGGGCGACTGGCAGGCAGGCCGCCTGTACTCGCCGCCCCAGCCGGATCATTTTCTGGAGCCGCGGCAACAGGATGTCAATACCCAGTATGCGCAGGTCAAGTTCCGCCGCGCGCTCGGTGTTGACGATGAATGGTCGCTGCAGTTCTATCACAGCCGCCACAACCTCGATGCGCCGAGCCGCCTTGATGCGTATGGCTTGACGATCATCGGCGATCAGGACGCGTTGCAAACCCGCACCAATCTGGAGTTTCAGGCCAACACCCGGATCGCGCCCGACGTGCGCATGGCCTGGGGCGCCGAACTGCGCCGCGAGGCGGTGCAAAGCGCCCTGTACTTCGACGCCGACGACACTCGGCAAGGTGTGCTGGGCCGCGTCAATGCCAATCTGGAGTGGCGCACCCGCCCCGATCTGCTGTTGCAGGGCGGGGCGATGCTGGAGCATCACTATTACACCGGTGTTAACGTTTCACCACGCCTTGCGGTCCATTACGATCTCGCGCCCGACAACACCCTGCGCTTCAATGTGTCCCAGGCATATCGCACGCCGACCTTCCTGGAGCAGGATGGCCTTTACGTCTACCGCAGCACGACCGGCTTGCCCGTGGATATTATTGGCGTCACGCCCAACGACCTGCTGCCCGAGCGCATCCGCTCGCATGAAATCGGTTACGTTGGCCGCTATCGGCCCTGGCGCCTGCAACTGGATGCCAAACTTTTTTATGACAAGGTGGATGACTACATCGCCACTACTCCGATCACGCTGCCCGCGGGGGCCGAACTGGTGTCGGGGGGCAATCCGGGAGGCGCGCGCCAGGTCGTGAATGGAGGGAGCTTCACATTGCGCGGGGGCGATCTGCAACTGAACTGGCAGCCTGCCCCCGCATTCCGCCTGTCTGTCCAGTATGCCCGGGTGTTCATCTCGACCAGCCCGGAGCTAGACCTCGTGGACGACGATGTGACGGATTCCGGGCCACGGGACAGTTTCAGCCTGCTGGCGCGCCATGATCTGGGGCAGGGCTGGGCCGCCAGCGCAGGCGTCTACCATTCGGGCAGCATGATCTGGCTGGGTGATGGCGACCCCACGCCGGCCTTCACCCGCGTCGATGTCCGCCTGGCCCGCTCCTGGAACTGGCAGGGGCACGAAGTGGAGGCGGCTGTGGTGGGGCAGAACCTGGGCGATGATTACAGCGAGTTCCGTCCGGAAAATCGCTTCAGCCGCCGAGTCTACGGCAGCCTGAGCCTGGCCTGGTAACGGCGGGCCTCTTGAACCCCGGCGCGTTGTCGCCAGATTCGCAACGTGTGCCGGCCGTTTGGGTACGTGTGCCCGTTGTTTGGGTACTTGTGCCCGCCGTTTGGGTATAATTGCGCAACTTGTTGATTTGTCGGAGCGAATCATGCCGATTTACACGTATAAATGTGCGTCCTGCGGTTTTGCCCAGGATGAAATGCAGAAGATGTCCGATGCGCTGCTGACTGTGTGCCCGTCGTGCGGCAAGGCCGATTACGTCAAGCAGGTGACGGCGGCCGGCTTTGCGCTGAAGGGGACCGGCTGGTATGCCACCGATTTCAAAGACAGCGGCAGCAAGCCCGCCGCAGCCAAGCCCGAAGCTCCTTCGCCCGCCTGCGGCACGGGTGCGTGTCCGGCGTGTAACTGACGGCGGTGGTCGTGCCGGGAAGCGGGCGGTGCGAGCCGCCCGCTTCTTTGTTTCCGGCGGGCTGATGGGGATCGATCCGCTGGCCGACCGCGCGTTGAAAAAAATCGCCTCGATGGGCGCCGCTTCGGGTGAAGCGCGCCCCAGTATTTAAAATTAGGAAGAACATGCGTACTCATTACTGCGGTGCCGTCACCGCCGCCGACATCGGCAACAGCGTCACCCTGTGCGGCTGGGCGCATCGCCGGCGCGACCACGGCGGCGTCATCTTCATCGACCTGCGCGACCGCGAGGGCATGATGCAGGTGGTGATCGACCCCGACACCCCGGAAGCTTTCAAACTGGCCGAGGATGTGCGTTCGGAATTCGTGCTGAAGATCGAGGGGCTGGTGCGGCCACGTCCCGCCGGCACCGAGAATCCCAACATGGCAACCGGCATGGTCGAGCTGCTGACCAAAAACCTGGAAGTGCTGAACCCCTCGCTGACGCCGCCGTTCCAGATCGACGACGACAACATCAACGAGAACATCCGCCTGCAGTACCGCTACCTCGACCTGCGCCGCGAGCCGATGCAGAAGAACCTCAAGCTGCGCTACCGCGTATCCAAGATCATGCGCGACTACCTTGACGCGCACGGCTTCATGGAAGTCGAAACGCCGATGCTGACGCGCTCCACCCCGGAAGGCGCACGCGACTACCTGGTGCCGAGCCGCGTGCATGACGGCATGTTCTACGCGCTGCCGCAGTCGCCGCAGCTGTTCAAGCAGCTCTTGATGGTGGCCGGCGTCGACCGCTACTTCCAGATTACCCGGTGCTTCCGCGACGAAGACCTGCGCGCCGACCGCCAGCCCGAGTTCACCCAGGTCGACCTCGAAACTTCGTTCATGGGCGAGGAGGCGATCATGAATCTCGTCGAGGGCATGATTCGCGACATGATGAAGCGCGCGCAGGACACCGACCTGCCCGCCGCCTTCCCGCGAATCCGCTACGCCGAGGCGATGAGCCGCTACGGCTCCGACAAGCCCGACATGCGGGTGACGCTGGAAATCGTCGACGTTGGCGATGTGATGAAGGACGTCGCATTCAAGGTTTTCGCCGGCCCGGCCAACGATCCGAAAGGCCGCGTCGCCGCGCTGCGCATCCCTGGCGGCGCCGCACTCTCGCGCAGCGAAATCGACGGCTATACCGAATTCGTCAAAATCTACGGCGCCCGCGGCCTTGCCTACATCAAGGTCAACGATGCGACGCAACGCAACGAATCCGGCCTGCAGTCGCCCATCGTCAAGAACCTCTCCGAAGCGGCGCTCGCAGCCGTGATCGAACGCACCGGCGCGCAAAATGGCGATCTGATTTTCTTCGGCGCTGACAAGGCAAAAGTAGTGAACGACGCCCTCGGCGCACTGCGCCTGAAGGTCGGCCATGAAAAAGGCCATCTCGACGGCCGTGCCTGGGCGCCGCTGTGGGTGGTCGATTTTCCCATGTTCGAGTTCAACGAGGGCGAGAACCGCTGGGACGCGCTGCACCACCCCTTCACCGCGCCCAAGGACGGCCATGAGGAGTGGCTCGCCACCGATCCCGGCCGCTGCCTGTCGAAAGCCTACGATATGGTGCTGAACGGCTGGGAAGTCGGCGGCGGCTCGGTGCGTATCCACCAGCAGGCTGTGCAGGAAAAAGTGTTCGCCGCGTTGAACATCGGCGAGGAAGAGCGTCGCGAGAAATTCGGCTTCCTGCTCGACGCCCTGCAATACGGGGCGCCGCCCCACGGCGGCCTGGCATTTGGGCTGGATCGCCTGGTCACGCTGATGACCGGCGCCGAATCCATCCGCGACGTCATCGCCTTCCCCAAGACCCAGCGCGCTTCCTGTCTAATGACCAACGCCCCCAACGTGGTCGACGACAAGCAGCTGCGCGAGCTGCACATCCGTCTGCGCAATGCGCCGGCGGACAAGGCGGCTTAAAATTTTTTATCCGCGAATACCCGAAGGGCATAAAGGGCGCGAAGGGGCGCGAAGGAAACCCCAATGAAACCGTCATTGCGAACGCAGTGAAGCAATTCCAGAAGCGCCGCGGGACCGTGGTGGATGGCTTGTTCGCCATGACGGGAAAGGGGCTGGTTTTGTTTTCCTTCGCGTTTCTTCGCGCCCTTTATGCCCTTCGGGTATTCGCGGACAAAGGATCTTGAAATGAACTTCGCCGACACCCTCAAAACCCTGCCCGAATTCACCGGCGACAAGATCGTGCTGACCGACGCCACCGGCGCCGAGGTGGCGGCCATCGCCAACGCGCCCGGCACCGCCGGCTCGTTCCGGGTGTATGCCTATCTCGCGCAGCAATACGGCGCGATCGACGCCGAGGCCGCGGCCGAAGGCCTGGCGATTTTTGCCGAGCACACCGAGGACGCAAGCCTGCGTCCAGGCAGGCACCCGAACATCGATCGCCTGATCGCCATTCTGGCGACGGGTGCTCCGCTCTCTGCCCGCGTCGTTTGAACGCACACAAGGTCCCCGTCTCGGTTCTGGTCGTTGTCCACACGGCCGACGGTCAGGTATTGCTGCTGGAGCGCGCCGACGCACCGGGATTCTGGCAGTCGGTCACCGGCTCGCAGGAGGCGGACGAAACCCTCGAGCAGACTGCGATCCGCGAAGTGCGCGAGGAAACCGGGCTCGACACCCGCGAGTTCGGGCTGACCCCGTGGGGGATCGAAACCCGCTACGAGATTTACGAACGCTGGCGCCATCGCTACGCGCCTGGCGTGACCCACAACACCGAGCACGTGTTCGGCCTCAAGCTGCCTGCGCCGTTGCCCGTCATGTGCGCGCCGCGCGAACATCTGCGCTATGCATGGCTGCCGTGGGATGAAGCTGCCGAACGCTGCTTTTCGCCCAGCAACGCAGCGGCCATTCGCCAGCTGCCCGCGCGCTTATAATTTGCTAATGACCGCTCCACTCCATATCGCCAGCTACAACATCCACAAGGGTCTGTCGCAATTCAACCGGCGGCTGACCGTGCACGAACTGCGCGACCGCCTCGGCACCTTGGGAACCGACATCGTGTTCCTGCAGGAAGTGCAGGGCGGCCACGGCCTGCGTGCCCGTCGTTTCCATCACCAAGCATGCTGGCCGCAGACCGAGTTCCTGGCGGGCCACATTTACACCGATTTTGCCTACGGCAAGAACTGCGTCTACGACACCGGCCACCACGGCAACGCCATCCTGTCGCGCTACAAGATTCTGTCCTGGGAAAACGAGGATATCTCCGCCCACGCCTACGAAAGCCGCGGCATGCTGCATTGCGAAATCGAGGTGCCCGGCATGGCCGTGCCGGTGCACTGTATCAACGTCCACCTCGGGCTGACCGAAGGCGGGCGCAAGCGCCAGCTGGCGATGATCGCCGCGCGCGTGCGCGCCATGGTGCCCGACGGCGCCCCGCTGATTCTGGCCGGCGATTTCAACGACTGGCAGATGCGCGTCGGCCGCTATTTCCAGGATGAACTCGGGCTGGCCGAAGTGTTCGAAACCCACCACGGCAAGTCGGCGCGCAGTTACCCGTCCTTCCTGCCGATGTTCCAGCTCGATCGCATCTATGTGCGGCACTTCAGCATCGAGGCCGCGCACGTCCAAACCGGCAACGCCTGGCACCGCATTTCCGACCACGCGGCGCTCACCGCCAAGCTCCGACCGGCCTGATGGCTGCGCGCATACCTGGCCCGATGTGGGGAGGCCGCCCTGGGCCGAATGCTGGCGGCAGCGTGCGCCGGCATTCTCGGTAATGGCGCTATAGGCCAAAGCCGATGAAGGTGCCCCTGCGCACATTATTCTTTCGCGGTGTCGAGCTGGTTTCCGGCAACCAGATGCGGCTGCTCCAAAGCGGCGCCGAATTCTTTCCGGCGCTGATCGCGGCAATCGACGCCGCGCACAGCGAAATCCATCTTGAAACCTATATTTTCAACGTCGACCCCAGTGTCGAGGCGGTGCGCGATGCCCTGATCCGCGCCGCCCGGCGCGGGGTGCGGGTGTGTCTGCTGATCGACGGCGTGGGCTCGCGCGGGCTACCGGCCGCCTGGTTGGATGCATTCAAAACGGCAGGCATCAGCGTGCTGCTCTATCGTCCGCTGGTGGGCCGGGGCTGGCGTTCCAATCCCAGGAGCCTGCGGCGGCTGCACCGCAAGCTGGCGGTGATCGACGCGCGCATTGCCCTGGTCGGCGGCATGAACCTCATCGACGACTTCGAGCCGGTGCGCTTCGACGTGCCTCGGCTCGATTTCAGTGTCGAAGTGCAGGGCCCGCTGCTTGCCACTATTCACCAAAGCGTGCGCCACCTGTGGCGGTTGGTGGCATTGACCCAACTGCAGCCAGGCGAAAGCAGCGCTCCGTCGATCCAGCCGTCCTGGCCGACCGATGGCCGCATGCGCGCCGCTTTCGTCGTGCGCGACAACTTCGCCCATCGCCGCGACATCGAGCGGGCCTACCTCGCCGCGCTGGCGTTGGCGCACGATGAAATCATCCTCGCCAATGCCTATTTCCTGCCCGGCTCCCGCTTCAGACGGCTGCTGAAAAATGCCGCCGCGCGCGGCGTACGTGTACATCTGCTGGTGCAGGGCCACACCGACCATCCGTTTTTTCAGGCCGCCGCACGCGCACTCTATCGCGACCTGCTCGCCGCCGGCGTGGCTATTCACGAATACCAGGCCAGCGAACTGCACGCCAAGGTCGCCGTGGTCGACAGCCATTGGGCCACCGTGGGCTCCAGCAACATCGATCCGTTCAGCCTGTTGCTCGCGCGCGAAGCCAACATCGTCGTCGACGACGCGGCGTTCGCGCACGACCTGCGGCAGCGCCTGCGCCACACCATCAGCCAGTCCATGTCGCTCGATGTCGCCGACTGGCAGCGTCGTCCCTGGCCGCATCGCATGCTGTCGTGGCTGGCCTACGGCGGCGTGCGGCTGATGGTGGGGCTGTCCGGCGTCGGGCGCTGGGTTTGAAGCGGACGGCAGGGGCACCGCTGGGAACCGCCGCCCCAATCTGTCGCACACGAAATCGTACGGAGCGCTAAAATCCCGGCCATGCAGGGAGCGCCCACTTGAAAACCCTTTTGGCCGACGACCACCCGCTGATGCGCGAGGGGGTGAGGCAGGTGCTTTCGCAACTGGAGCCGCCAGTCGAGATCGTCGACGCCCACGATTACCCCAGCCTGTTTGCGCAGACCGCGCTGCATGCCGATCTCGATCTCGCGCTGGTCGACCTCAACATGCCGGGGTTCGTCGGCATGCAGGGGATTACGCAATACCGGCACCGCTTCCCCGATATTCCACTGGTGGTCTTATCCGCCTCGGAGTCGCCGCATGACATCCGCAGCGCGCTGGAAGCCGGTGCGCTCGGCTACATCCCCAAATCCGCCTCCACCGCAGCGATGCTGGCCGCCTTGCGGCAGGTGCTGACGGGCACCCCCTTCGTGCCGGCCAGCCTGGCCGACAGCCACGTCGATCTGCACGCGCAGCCCCCCGGTTTCGCGGGGCTGCAGCACTGCGGGCTGACGGCGCGCCAGCTCGAAGTGGCGCGTCTGCTGGCGCAGGGCTGCACCAACAAGGCCATCGCCGGCATGCTGACGATGTCGGAAAGCACGGTAAAGGTCCACATCTCCGCCATTTTCCGTGCCTTCGACGTCACCAACCGAACCGAGGCCGTGCTTGCTATCCAGCGGCGGGTCCATGGCCCGTGATCTCCCCGCTGCGGGCCAACGTGCACATACTCGACCGGATATGGCAAAAGCGGCACCTCAAAGGCAAGCGGGCTCCTTCGGGGGCCGTTTTTTAAGGTGGTCAGCCTTCCACCACCTCGAAATCATGCGTGATCTTGGCCGTCTTGCCCAGCATGATGCTGGCCGAGCAGTATTTTTCGGCCGACAGGTGCACGGCCTGTTCGACGCGCTTGGGGTCGAGCGCCTTGCCGGTGACGGTGAAGTGGACGTGGATTTGAGTGAACACCTTGGGGTCGGTGTCGGCGCGCTCGGCTGAGAGGTCGGCAACGCAGTCGGTGACCTGCTGGCGGCCTTTGCGCAGAATGAGGACGACGTCGAAGGCGGAGCAGCCGCCCAGCCCCAGTAGGAGCATTTCCATCGGGCGCACGCCGAGGTTCTTGCCGCCGGATTCGGGGGCGCCGTCCATGACGATGCTGTGGCCGGATTCGCTCTGGCCGACGAAGCTGACGCCTTCGATGAGTTTGACGCGGGCTTTCATGGGGTTCTTTCAGCAAAAATCGAGCGGAGTTTGTACCACAAAATCCCCAGCCATTCGTGCAGGGCAAAGGTGCTGTCGCGCAGGCCGGCGGGGGTGGGCAGAAGGTCGAGGATGGAGTCGATGCGGGTGCTGGAAAACTGGATGCCTGCGGGGATGACGTTAAGTCCTTGCGATTCGAACAGCGGCAGGGCGCGGCGCAGGTGCCAGGCGTGGGTGACCAGCACGATGCGCCGGATATTGTGTCGTTTCAGGAGTGGGGCGGAGAGGCGGGCGTTGTCCCAGGTGGTGAGCGCGGCATCTTCGATCCAGCGGGGCGAAATGCCATATTCGTTTTGCAGGATGTGCTGCATGATGCGGCCCTCGGGGAGGGTGCCGCCGTCGGGTTTGCCGCCGGTGGCCAGAATCGGCAGGCCGCTGATGCGGTGCAGATGGGCGGCGTAGCGCAGGCGTTCCAGGCTGATGCCTTTGAGGGTGTCGCCGCCGTATTCAGTGGCGGCTATGCGCCTTCCGCCACCGAGGACGACGATGGCGTCTGCTGCCTGCAACTGAGCCGGGCTGAGCGGGGCGCTGATTTCCAGGCTTTTCTGCAGTAGGCCGCCAACCCAGGGGGTGGATAGGATGAAGAGCGCGACAGTGGAAAGCAGGATGAGCGACTTGGCGAGGCGGGGACGGCGGCGCTGAACAATCAGCCCCGCAGCCAGCAACAGCACCAATAGTAAAGGCGGCAACAGGGCGGCGGCGACAAGATTTGTGGCAAGCCAGGCAGTCATGGCGGGAATTGTATGCCAGCGCGATATCGAATGAATCTCGCATACAGTGTTTGACTTGCCTTGGGTGGGCAGTTAAAATTCCCGGCTTTCCGAGATTGTCCTCTGTGTAGGGGTTGGGTCATGAAAACGTTTTCCGCTAAAGGGCATGAAGTCAAACGCGACTGGTTCGTGATTGATGCCGATAACAAAGTGCTGGGTCGCCTGGCTTCCGAGATTGCCCACCGCCTGCGCGGCAAGCACAAGCCTGAGTTCACCCCTCACGTCGATACGGGCGACTACATTGTCGTGGTCAACGCGGGCAAAATGCGCGTGACCGGCAACAAGGAAACCGACAAAGTCTACTACCGTCACTCGGGTTACCCGGGCGGTCTCTACGAAACGACTTTCGGCAAGATGCAGGAGCGTTTCCCCGGTCGTGCACTGGAAAAAGCAGTCAAGGGCATGCTGCCCAAAGGTCCGCTTGGTTACGCGATGATCAAGAAGATGAAAGTTTACGCGGGCGCGGATCATCCGCACGAGGCGCAACAGCCCAAACCCCTCGACATTAACGTTAAGGCCGCATCATGATCGGTGATTACAATTACGGTACGGGACGTCGCAAATCGTCGGTCGCCCGTGTGTTCCTCAAGGCTGGCAGCGGCAAGATCGTCGTCAACAACAAGCCGGTGGACGAGTATTTCTCCCGCGAAACCGGCCGCATGATCGTGCGCCAGCCGTTGGTGCTGACCGAAAACCTGAATTCGTTCGACATCATGGTCAACGTGGCAGGTGGCGGTGAATCCGGTCAGGCCGGTGCGGTGCGCCACGGCATTACGCGCGCGCTGATCGACCTGAACGCCGAGATGAAGCCCACGCTGAAAGCGGCAGGTCTGGTGACCCGCGATGCTCGCGAAGTCGAACGGAAAAAAGTCGGCTTCCACAAGGCGCGTCGCCGCAAGCAGTTCTCCAAGCGTTAATCGCTTCGGCTGTTTGCCAAAAAAGCCGTCCATTTCAGGGCGGCTTTTTTCATGGCTGTCATGGGGAGGGGCTTACAATAACGCCCATTCTTCGCTTCTGGAATTAAGCTCGCTCTTCGTTGTCGGAATTAAAGCTCATTACTTCGCAAGGAAATACAGCATGATCAAAGTGGGTATTGTGGGCGGCACGGGCTACACCGGGGTCGAGCTGCTGCGGCTGCTGACCCGCCATCCGCAGGTGGAGTTGAAGGCCATCACGTCGCGCAAGGAAGCCGGGATGCCGGTGGCGGACATGTTCCCCAACCTGCGCGGACGGGTGAAACTGGCGTTTTCCACGCCGGAAGAGGCCGGGCTGGAAAACTGTGATGTGGTGTTCTTCGCCACCCCCAACGGCGTGGCGATGCAACAGACGCGCGCGCTGCTCGATGCCGGCGTCAGGGTGATCGACCTGGCGGCGGACTTCCGCATCAAGGACATTGCGGTGTGGGAGCAGTGGTACAAGATGGAGCATGCCTGTCCGGATCTGGTGGCCGAGGCGGTGTACGGCCTGCCCGAGATCAACCGCGCCGCCATCCGCGGCGCGCGGCTGATCGCCAACCCGGGCTGCTATCCGACGGCGGTGCAGCTTGGCTTCCTGCCATTGTTGGAAGCCGGCGCGGTCGACACCGGTTTTCTGGTGGCGGACGCCAAATCGGGCGTGTCCGGCGGCGGGCGCAAGCCGGAAACCCACATCCTGTTTGCCGAAGCGGCGGACAATTTCAAGGCCTACGCCGTTGGCGGCCATCGCCATTGGCCGGAAATCAAGCAGGGGCTGGAGCACTTCGCCGGCAAGCCGGTGGACTTCACCTTCGTGCCACACCTGACGCCGCTGATCCGCGGCATCCATGCGACGCTGTATGCGAAGGTCAGCGCCGATATTGATCTGCAGAGCCTGTTCGAGCAGCGCTACGCAGGCGAGGCATTCGTCGACGTGATGCCCGCAGGCAGCCATCCGGAAACCCGTTCGGTACGCGGCGCCAACATCTGCCGCATCGCGGTGCATCGGCCGCAGGGCGGCGACACGGTGGTGGTGCTGTCGGTGATCGACAACCTGGTCAAGGGCGCGGCCGGACAGGCGGTGCAGAACATGAACATCCTGTTCGATCTGCCCGAGGACACCGCGCTGGCCGATGTGGGCATGCTGCCTTGAACCGATCCGCTGCCCGCACCGTGTTGGATCGCATGGTCTGACGGGCGGAACTCCGTGGCCTGAACAGGGTCTTTGCTTGACGCAGGACGAGTGATGCGGATAATCACTTCACACATTTTCAAGGAGTATCACCATGAATGCAGTAACCGAAATGGAAATCCCACTGATCTTCACCGACAGCGCGGCCAGCAAAGTCAAAGACCTGATCGACGAAGAAGGCAACCCCGATCTGAAACTGCGCGTGTTCGTGTCGGGCGGCGGCTGCTCCGGCTTTCAGTACGGCTTCACCTTTGACGAAGCGCAGAATGCCGACGATACCGTGATGGTGAAAAACGGCGTTACCCTGCTGGTCGATTCGATGAGCTTTCAGTATCTGGCGGGCGCTGAGATCGATTATTCCGAAGGCTTGGAAGGCGCGCAGTTCGTGATCAAGAACCCGAACGCCACTACTACCTGCGGTTGCGGTTCGTCGTTCTCGGCGTAAGCAACTGCTTGCCCAATAAAAAAGCGGCTTCGGCCGCTTTTTTATTGGGATATCGCGGCTTCGCCGCATTTTGGGTGGCTACATTCAGGCCGGGTAAATCGCGCCCAGGATCCGTTTGCCCCGTGCGCCAGTTGCCGCCGGTAAATTGCCCGGTGCACAGTGAAGCGTCTGCCGCGCCAGCCAGGAAAAGGCGAGTGCTTCCACCCAGTCCGGGTCGATGCTGAGCGCAGCGGTGGTCGCCACCCGAAGGTTCGGCAAAAAGGCGCCGATGCGCTGCATCAGCGCGCCGTTGTGTGCGCCGCCGCCGCAGACATAGAGCTCCTGGGCGTCGCCGCATTCGCGGTTTATCGCATCGGCGAGGCTCAGGGCGGTGAATTCGAGTAGGGTGGCCTGGACATCGGCAGGCGTAATCGTCTGATCGAGGCTGTTTAGCGTCGCGCCCAGCCAGTCCAGATTGAATTGCTCGCGCCCGGCGCTTTTGGGTGGCGGCAGTTTCAGGTAGGGGTGGTTTGCCAGTGCAGCCAGCAGGCCGGGGTGGACGGCGCCGCTGGTCGCCCAGGCGCCGTCGCGGTCGTAATGGGTGCCGCGGTGCCGCTTGATCCACGCGTCCAGCAGCATGTTGCCGGGGCCCGTGTCCCAGCCACGTACCGGGCCATCCACCGGTAGGTCGGTGATGTTGGCGATGCCACCGATGTTGGCAATGACGCGGTGAATCCCCGGCTGTCGGAGCGCCTGGGCGTGAAAGGCGGGCACCAGCGGTGCGCCCTGGCCGCCCGCCGCAATGTCGCGGCTGCGGAAATCGGCGACGACCGTTATGCCGGTGAGCTCGGCCAGCAGGGCGGCATTGCCGATTTGCAGGGTGTAGCCGTCCGCAGGACGATGACGCAGGGTTTGGCCGTGGCAGCCGATCGCGCGAACGCTATTGGGGGCGACCCCGTCGAGCAACGCCATGACCGCCTCGGCGTACAGGCGTGCCAGTTCATTGGCGGCGACGGCGGCAAGATGAATTTCGTCGGGTTGTGGCGCGTGCAGCGCCAGCAACTGCGCGCGCAGGCTGTCGGTGTAGGGCAGGTAATGGCTGCGGATGAGCCGGATCTGGTCTGCGGGGCCTATTTCGGCGAGAACTGCGTCGACACCGTCGAGGCTGGTGCCTGACATGAGACCGACGTAGAGGTCGGCCTCATGTGTGGATGCTGCACTCAATCGAGTGCGGCGAGGTTGGTGTTGCGCAACAGGGCCAGCTTTTCAGACCAGTCGTCCGTCTGCTGCAGGAATTGTGCGCGTTGCGCGGTGGTGAGCGGTGCGGCGCCCGGGAGCTTGATGGCCATCGGATTCTGCGGCTTGCCGGCGATACGCACTTCATAGTGCAGGTGAGGGCCGGTGGATGCGCCGGTCGAGCCGACATAGGCAACGACATCACCTTGGCTGACCGCGCGGCCGCTGCGGGTGCCGGGTGCAAACGCACTCAGATGGGCATAGTAGGTTTCGTAGCCATTGTCATGCCGCAGGATGACGAGATTTCCATAACCGCCCTTACGTCCTGCGAAAACAATGGTGGCGTCACCGGTGGCTTTGACCCGGGTGCCGGTGGGCGCACCGAAGTCGACGCCGGTATGGGCGCGGTGAAAGCCGTAAACGGGGTGCTTGCGTGAGTTGCTGAAGCTGGAGGTGACGCGGGAGAATTCGAGCGGCGAGCGCAGGAAGCCTTTTTTCAGCGATTCGCCTTCGGGCGTGTAATAGTCTTCGCGGCCAGAGGGATCGCGAAACAGGACGACACGATAAGGTTTTCCGGCATTAACGAACTCGGCGGCCAGCAGCTTGCCAGTGGCAATGGGTTCGCCGTTGCGATAGTCGACTGTGTAAATGACCGAGAAGGTGTCGCCGCGGCGCAGATCTTCGCGGAAATCCAGGCTGGTCGAGAAGGTCTCGGCCATCTGGTTCGCAATCTTGTCCGGGATGCCGGCGCTGTCGGTGGCGCCGTACAGCGACGACAGGATGCGGCCGGAGCGCATCACCACGCGGGTTTCGAGCAGTTCGCTGCTTTCTGCTGCGGCAAAGCCGTCACCCTGACGGTGCACCGTCAGTGCGGGGGCACCGTTGCGCTCGAATTGGATGGCCTGCAACTGTCCGTCATGCGTGGTGGTGGCCTGGATGCGCCGGCCGACACGTATGCCGGATGCCAGTTGGCGCACGTCATCGGTGGCCAGCAAACGCTGGATTTCCAGGTCGTCGATCTTGAGTCGCGAGAGCGCATTGGCCAGGGTGTCGCCAGGCTGAATCACGCTTTCGCGCTCAAATGTGCCCCTGTTGCCTGCGGAAGTCAGCACCGGCAGGGCAATGGCTTCGACAACAGTTTCCGGGGTGATGTCTAGGGTATTGGTGTCGGGCGCGAGACCGAAGGCGGCAACGACGCCGAAAAGCGGCAGGCTGGAGAGTACAACCAGAGTACGCAGGCGGAAGCGGCGTTCCGCTCCGGTCATGCGATCGGTTAAGATTCTCAGTTTGGTTAGCGGCATGTACCGTTCCCCTTCTGTAAATGAGTCGGGATTCTAACATAAATGACCCCAGTTGTTTTGTTCAATCCAAACAGCAACTTGTGCGTGTCGGGTGAAGCGGTGTTCATATTTTTACGGCGCGGTCTGGGAAAACTTGACCCGTCACTAAGGGGATTTGATGCGGGAGGATGTCTTGCAGGAAATTAAGCGCGGAGCCGACGAGTTGCTGGTCGAGGCCGAGTTGGTCGAAAAGCTGAAAAAAGGGCGGCCGTTGCGGATCAAGGCGGGTTTCGACCCGACTGCGCCAGATCTGCATCTGGGGCACACCGTGCTGCTGAACAAGTTACGCCAGTTCCAGATGCTGGGGCACCAGGTCATCTTCCTGGTGGGCGACTTCACCGGGATGATTGGCGACCCAACCGGCAAGAACGCCACGCGCCCGCCGCTGACTCCGGAAACGGTGGCCGAAAACGCCAAGACCTATCAGGAGCAGGTGTTCAAGATCCTCGATCCGGACCTGACCGAGGTGCGCTTCAACTCGGAATGGATGGAGAAGCTGGGCTCGGCGGGCATGATTCGCCTGGCGGCGACGCATACCGTGGCGCGCATGCTGGAGCGGGACGACTTTCATAAACGCTATAGCTGCCAGCAGCCGATCGCGATCCATGAGTTTTTGTATCCGTTGATCCAGGGTTATGACTCGGTAGCGCTGAAGGCTGATGTCGAACTGGGCGGCACCGACCAGAAATTCAACCTTCTGATGGGGCGCGAGATGCAAAAGCATCACGGGCAACCCCCGCAGTGCATCCTTACCATGCCGCTGCTGGAAGGGCTGGACGGCGTCAACAAGATGTCGAAGTCGCTCGGCAACTATATCGGGATCAACGAGCCGCCACAGGAAATCTTCGGCAAGCTGATGTCGGTGTCCGATGACTTGATGTGGCGCTATATACAGTTGCTGTCGTTCGAATCGCTTGCGGCCATCGAGAACTGGAAGCGCCAGGTGGCGGAAGGCGCCAACCCGCGCAACATCAAGGTGCGGTTCGCCCAGGAAATTGTCGCGCGTTTTCATGACGCCGCGGCGGCGGCCCGGGCGCTGGCCGAATTCGAGGCGCGCTTCCAGAAAGGCGTGCTGCCGGACGATATGCCGGCGATCAGCCTGCCAGGAGCCGAGGGGGGGCTGTCCGTGCCGCAGCTGCTGAAGCAGGCTGGGCTGGTGGCCAGCACCTCGGAAGCCATCCGCCAGATCGCCGGCGGCGGCGTCAGGCTGGATGGCGAGCGCGTGGCGGACAAGGGTCTGAGTGTCCCCGTAGGGGCAACTGTGGTGGCGCAAGTGGGCAAGCGAAAATTCGCCCGCGTCACAATTGTGTAAATTAATTTTTCGAAAGTGTTGACGGAAAGATTCTGGTCTGTAGAATGCGCAGCTTCTCTGAACGCAGCGTTACTCGCAAAACAGCGAAAAACGGTGCTAACAGATTGATCTTTAACAATTTACAGCCGATAGGTGTGGGTGTTGTTGCGGTAGTTGGTTCGGCTTCGGTTGGACTGACAACTAGCATAAATGCTCACACTTGAATTGAAGTTAATTCATTTTGAGTTTGAGCGAAGCAGTAT
>JAIBEI010000026.1 GCA_019459055.1 Thiobacillus sp.
GATGGCCACGGCTTCGTGCGTGGCGTCGTCCACGACCGTCAGGCACTTGATGACGCGTCCTTCGGCCGTCCGGTCAAACGCGAAATCCATCGACCAGACCTGGTTGGCGGACAGGGGGCGTCCCAACGGCTGTCGATCCGCTACCGGCACCTTCTTGCGCCGGCGACGCCGTACCTGGAGGCCCGCTTCGGCATAGAGCCGTTCGACACGCTTGTGATTCACCGGCATCCCGGCCTGGCGCAATTTCAGGTAGACCATGCCAGCGCCATAGCGGCGATGCCGATGCGCCAGTGCCACGATTCGATCGCGCAGGTCCTTGTTTTGGTCTGGCGCGGGTTGGTAGCGATAGGCACTGGCACTCATGCCGACGACGCGCAGGGCATGCCGTTCGCTCAATCCGTGGCCTGCCAGGTGACGCACCAGTTCGCGGCGTGCCGGTGCTTTCACCACTTTTTTCGGAGCGCCTCACGCGTGACCTCGTTCTCCAGCATCGCTTCGGCAAGCAGCTTCTTCAGGCGGGTGTTTTCGGTCTCCAGTTCCTTCAGGCGCTTGGCGTCAGACACGTTCATGCCGCCGAACTTGCTGCGCCAGAGGTAGTAGCTGGCTTCAGAAAAACCGTGCCGGCGGCACAGTTCCTTGATCGGCAGGCCCGCTTCCGCCTCCCGCAGGAATCCAATGATCTGCTCTTCCGTGAAACGCTTCTTCATGTCCAATCTCCTCCGTCAGTGGGATTGGACTCTAAAGCTACGTGCTACTCAAACTGGGGGGGACGTCGAGACGGCTGGCATGGCGACTTATCTTGATGATTTTTAAAGTTCCTCTCAGTGTCCGGTCTCTATATTACGTTATGAAAAAGGAGACCGGTGGCCGGTGGATTATGCCCTTGTTGAGGGCACTCAACTATCGCGAGAAGTCTGGATTGGATCTTGAATAGGCCGCTTTCGATGCATCAACGCACATTCGGAGAATTAGCCTCGACCGTCTCTTACGGGTCGGGTGCTGCCGCAGAGGAAATCAGAAAGCTGCCGTTTGGTGAGTTTCTGGCCTCACGCCCCTGGGTGATACCGCGCAGCCAGCTGCTCTGCCGGCACGCCGCGCCAGTAATCGAGCCGCAGCCGCCACATGAGCAGGACGGTGCACCGGAGGCCGTGCCGTTCCCAGCGCCGCCCCGAGGTCGCGACCCGCGCGCGCAAACAGGCCGGCGGGCCGATGCGCTTCAGGCGTTTCGACAACTCGATGTCTTCCATCAACGGCTGGTCCGGGTAGCCGCCTACGGCATCGAAGGCGGCGCGGCTGACGAAGATCGCCTGGTCGCCGGTGGCGATGCCGGTGAGCCGCGAGCGCAGGTTCATCATGGCCGCGATGACCGGCAGCCAGCCCGAGCGGCCCGCTATCTTCACGTCGAAGCGGCCCCAGGCGTGATGCATCAAAGCCTTTTCGATGAGACCCGGCGCATTGTCGGGCAACTGCGTATCGGCGTGCAGGAAGATGAGCGCGTCGCCGCTCCCGATGCGTGCGCCACAGTTCATCTGGATCGCGCGCCCGCGTGAGCTGGCGACAACGTGATCGGCCAGCGGATGCGCAGCGTCCGCCGTGCTGTCGCTGCTGTCGCCGTCCACCACAATTACCTCATGTCCCGACTCGCGAAGCGCCTGCAAGGGCGCCAGGAAAGCGGCAATATCCTGGGCTTCGTTGAGGACGGGAACGACGATGGAAAGGCGCATGCTGGGTTTCCAGGGTTATGCCTTTTTTCGCATTCTGGCGACCCGCACGCCCAACAGGGCTGCCGGAAGCAGGTGCCAGAGCACGTCGAAAATGTCGATGGCGCGTGTCAGGGTGCCTTGGGACAACATGCGCATTTTTTCTACCAGATGCGGCTCCGGAACGAAGGGCGCGCCCAGCATGAAAAGTGTCAGCAGCACGAGCGGGAGCAGCGGGATGCGGTCGATGAATTGCATGTCTATCTTTCCTTGAGTGCGTTCGGAATTCTTTTTGCTGACAAAGCTATCGCAGCCGCCAGGCATGGAAGCGCTCGACCCAGCGCAGCAGTGTTTGCGGCGCGTGCGCCTTCTTCCAGACGCCGGCCGCATATTTGTTGGCTTCCGCCAGCGTCGGGTAGATGTGCAGGGTGCCGAGGATCTTGTTGAGCCCGATGCCGTGCTTCATCGCCAGCACGAACTCGGCGATCAGGTCGCCGGCGTGCTCGCCGACGAGGGTCACGCCGAGGATCTTGTCGCGGCCCGGCACGGTCAGCACCTTGACGAAGCCGCGCGTCTCGCCGTCGACGATCGCGCGGTCGAGATCGTCGAGATCGTAGCGGCTCACCTCGTAGGCGATGCCCTGCTCCTTCGCTTCCTGTTCGTTGAGGCCGACGCGCGCCACCTCCGGATCGACGAAGGTCGCCCACGGAATCACCGAGTAATCCACCCTGAACTTCTTGAACGGGTCGAACAGGGCGTTGACCGCCGCGTACCAGGCCTGATGCGCGGCCGTATGGGTGAACTGGAACGGCCCGGCGACATCGCCCGCGGCGTAGATGTTGGGGTAGTTGGTCTGCAGGAAGGCGTTGGTCTCGATGGTGCGGGAGGTCTTCACCCCCAGTTCCTCCAGTCCGTAGCCCTGCAGATTGGCGACGCGGCCGACGGCGAGCAGCACCGCATCGAAGGGGATGCGAACGTCGCCGCCCGCGTGCTCGGCGATGAGGATTTTCTCGCCGTTCTCGACGACGAACTGTTTGGCCTTGTGGCCGGTGCGTACGTCAATGCCCTCGGCGCGGAAGCGTCGGCTGACGAGTTCGGACACCTCGGGGTCTTCGCGGTTGAGGATGCGCGGGCCCTGCTGAATCTGGGTCACTTGGGCGCCGAAACGGGCGAAGGCCTGGGCCAGTTCCGAGCCGATCGGCCCGCCGCCCAGCACCAGCAGACGGCGGGGCAATTCGCGCAATTCCCAGACGGTGTCGGAGGTCAGATAGCCCACCGCGTCGAGGCCCGGAACCGGCGGCACGAAGGGACGCCCGCCCGCCGCGATGACGATGCTGCGCGTCGTCAGCCGCTGCGTGGCGCCGTCATGGCGGACGACTTCCACTTCCCAGGGCGAAACGAGCTTCGCCGCGCCTTCGATCACCTCGACGCCGAGTCCGGTATAGCGCTCGATCGAGTCGTGCGGCTCGACCGTCCGCACCACGCGCTGCACGCGTTCCATCACGTCGGCAAAGTCGAATTCGGCACGGGCTTCGCGGATGCCGAATTCCTTCGCCCGCGCCAGTTGCGACAGGAATTTCGCCGAACGGATCAGCGCCTTCGACGGCACGCAGCCGGTGTTGAGGCAGTCGCCGCCCATCCTGTGCTTCTCGATCAGCGTGACTTTGGCCTTCACCGCGGCGGCGATGTAGGCCGTCACCAGCCCGGCGGCGCCACCGCCGATCACCACCAGGTTGCGCTCGAAGCGGCGCGGTTTTTTCCAGTCGCTCAAGGCGTCGATCCGGCTTCGTCGAGCGCCCCGCCGCAGCTGCTGCCCTGGCCGGCGGTGCAGCCGTAGCAGTGGTCGGCGATCTGGATGGGCCGTCCGGCGACATCGCGATCCAGCAGATCGGCGAGCGTCGCCAGTCCTTGCAGGGGCAGCCCCAGCATCTGGTTGAAGTCGCAGTCGTACAGCCGTCCGCGCCAGTCCACGCTGACCAGTTCCCGGCACATGACCTGCTCCAGGTTGCCGGGGTTGTGGCTGGCCTTCAGCAGCTGCATGTAGTCGGCGAACTGTCCCCGGGAAACCAGCGTGCTGCCGAAGCGCAGGATGGGCATGTTGGCCAGGCTGTAGAGCCGGTTGAAGACGATGCCGTAGCGGGCTTCCAGTTCCTTCTTGTAGGCGGCTTCCAGGCCGGCCTGGGGCGGGGGCAGGCTGGGGCCGGGCGGGTTGTAGACCAGGTGCAGGTCCAGGCCGCTGCCAGCCTTCGCGTAGCCCAGGGCATTGAGCCGCACGAGCCCGGCAATGCTGCGCTCGAACACGCCCTTGCCGCGTTGCCCGTCGACGTTTTCCTCGAGGTAACACGGTAGCGAGGCCACGATTTCGACGCCTTGCGCGGCAAGGAAGTCGGCCAGGTCTTCCTGCCCCGGCTCCGACAGGATGGTGAGATTGCAGCGGTCGATGACCTTCACCCCCAGACGCCGGGCCGCTTCGACCAGCCAGCGAAAACGCGGGTGCAGTTCCGGCGCGCCGCCGGTCAGGTCCAGCGTGGAGATCCCGCGCGCCGCCAACACGCGCGGGATCAGTTCCACTGTTGCGTCCGCCATCTCCTCGGTGCGACTCGGGCCGGCGTTGACGTGGCAATGCAGGCAGCTCTGGTTGCAGCGATAGCCCAGGTTGACCTGCAGCGTGGCGAGCCGGTCACGGTGCAGCGCGGGGAAGTCCGTTACCTGAAGGAGGGGAAGCGTGTTGTGCATGGAACGGCGGGATTCAGTGCGTGGCGCGATACCTGCATTTTGCATCAGGAAACCTCATTTGGCCGGATCAATGGCGCCAACTGAAGTTGAAGTTATAGAGCGGCCCTCGCCGCGCGAATTCCCGCTGCCGGATAAAAGCAGGCTGCCGATCGAGGAATGATAGTCAGGGAAGCATCATGCCGCGAATGGTGTAGAACAGCACGGCGGCCATGAGGGCGGAAACCGGTACGGTGATCAGCCACGCGGCCACGATGCGCATCAGCGCGGAACGCTTGACCAGTTCCTGGCGGTAGATGCTTTTCAGGCCCTTGCGTTCCTTCTTGGTCAGGTGGCTTTCTTCGACGGCCTGTTTGCTTGCCTTCAGTCGCGCGAGCATGGCGCCCTTCTCCTCGAAATCGGCGGCGCGGAATCTTTCCAGATAGGCCTCCACGATTTCCCGGTCATGCCCCTCGTGGTGTTCCTCGATGGTTTCGATCATCCGTCCGTAATGCGCCTTGATGTATTCGCGCAGGAAGCCGACGCCGAATATCGCCCCCACGGCAATGTGGGTGGAACTGACCGGCAGCCCCAGTTGCGAGGCGAGGATGACGGTAATGGCCGCCGCCATGGCAATGCAGAAGCCGCGCATCTGGTCCAGTTCGGTGATGCCCGACCCCACGGTCTTGACCAGTTTTGGGCCATACAGCGCCAGGCCGAGCGAGATGCCGATGGCGCCCACCAGCAGCACCCAGAGGGGAATGGCCGCCTTGGCGACGACCGCCCCGTGCTCGATCGCTTCGTTGATGGCTGCCAGGGGGCCAATCGCGTTGGCGACGTCGTTGGCGCCATGCGCGAAGCTCAGCAGGGCCGCGGAAAAGATCATGGGGATGGTGAAAAGCGTGTTCACCCCCTGCTTTTTGTTCTCCAGGCGGGCGGAGACGGTGGCCACCCTCGATCGCGTGATGGCATAGGTGGCCACGGCGAAACCGGTCCCGATCAGCGCAGCCGTGCCAAAACCCACTTTCCATATCTGCGTCAGCCCCTTCAACACCAAGTAGGTGCTGAAGGCCCAGGCCATCGCCGCCAGCAGGAGGGGGACCATTTTCCTGGCGGCCTGCAGCATGTCGGGTTTGTAGGTGATGGTGCGCTTGATCAGATAGAGAAAGGCGGCGGCGATCACCCCGCCCAGTACCGGAGAAATGACCCAGCTTGCGGCGATCTGCCCCACTGCGCCCCAGTTGGCGATGCCCAGCCCGCCGGCGGCGACGCCTGCGCCCAGCACCCCGCCGACGATGGAATGGGTGGTGGAGACCGGCGCCCCGGCCGCCGTGGCGATGTTGAGCCAGAGCGCCCCGGCGAGCAGGGCCGCGGTCATCAGCCAGATGAAGACATTGACGTCGGCGATGGCCTCGGGATTGATGATCCCGCTTTTGATGGTGCCCACCACGTCGCCGCCCGCGATGATGGCGCCGGCCGCCTCGAAGATGGCCGCGATAAAAATTGCGCCGGTGAGGGTGAGCGCCCTGGAACCCACTGCCGGGCCGATGTTGTTGGCCACGTCGTTGGCGCCGATGTTGAGCGCCATGTAGCCGCCGATCATCGCCGCGACCATCAGGGAGTAATTGATTTCGCCGCCGCGCATAGCGATGAACAGGATGATTCCCACCAGGAAAAGCAGGGCCGTGCCCATCCGGAACATTTCCTGACGCCCCTTGTTGGCGGCCTGTTCCAGCTTCAAGAGTTTTTCGAGTTCCATGCTGCTGCCGGCTTCCGCTTTTTTTCAGGTAACCGGAATGTAACAAATGCCGGGGGAAAAGACCCTGCACGCAGCGTGGGCGCGAACGCATCGCTGCACGCCGGGGCCGCCGCATCAGGCGGCCATCTCCTTCGCCAGCGCGTTGCGGCGCCCGGTTTCGCTGCCGGTGAGCGCGAAGCCCTGCAAACGGCCGTTGTCGTCGAGGTGCAGCGCGCAGATTCCGGTCTCGCCGCATTCGACTTTCCAGCTGCCCGCCGCGCCGATCCTCGGCGGCAGCGCCGCGACCGGGTGCGCCGGGGTTTTCACCATCACCGGCATCGCCGGATAAACCACCGGGGTCGGCGTGCCGGCGAGGGTGGCGGCGAGCGCGCGCGCCTGCACCATCAGCGGCTGCACATAGGGCAGGTTGAGGCCTTCGACTTCTGCGCAGTCGCCCATTGCGTAGACATTCGCCGCGCCGGTTTCGAGCAGGCCATTGGTCTGGATGCCGCGCCCGACCGGGATGCCGGCCGCCTGCGCCAGCTGGGTGCGGGGCCGCAGGCCGATTGCCGAGAGCACCGCATCGGCTTCAACGGTTTCGCCGTTGTCCAGTTCGACCCGGTAGCCGTTCGCGGTCTGCTCGACGCTTTTTCCGCTGCGCCCGAAATGCCATCGCACGCCCAGCGCGGCGAGGCTGTCGGCCAGGCGCTGGCCGGCTTCGACCGGCAGCAGGCGCTCCAGTGGCCAGCCGCCCAGGTGCACCACGTCGACCGCAAAGCCGGCGTGCGCCAGGTCGTTGGCGAACTCGCAGCCGATGAGGCCGCCGCCGAGCACGGTGATGCGCTTTTTGCCGTCGATGGCGCTGCGGAAGGCGGCGTAATCGGCCAGGTCGTTCACCGCCAGCACGCCGGCGGCGCCGCTGCCGGCAAGGCCATGCGGAAACGGGTCGGCGCCGAGTGCGAGCACCAGCTTGCCGTATTCCAGTTCGCCACCGTCGGTGCGAATGCGCCGGCCTTGCGTGTCGATCGCGGTGACGCGGGTATGCGCCAGCACCCGCGCATTCAGGTCGGCCGCCATTTTCTCCGCGCTGGCGCCCGCCAGCACTGCTGCAGTCTTGCCTGCGGCGAGCGCGTTCGACAGGTTGGGCTTGGAATAGAACGCGCCGTCGTCCGCGGTGACGAGCGTGACCGGCGTGACCGTGTCGCGCTTGCGGATTTCCTTCAGCAGGGTGTAGCCGGCGAGGCCGGAACCGACGATGACGATGGCTTGCATGGGGAGGCTCCTAGAGTGGGGCGACGCGCGTGGCGCGCCGCCTTGCAGGGTGAAGAGAATCAGGCAGCAGTGACTTCAGCCATTTCGAAATCCGCCTTCGAGACGCCGCAGTCCGGGCATTCCCAGCCTTCCGGCACGTCTTCCCAGCGGGTGCCGGGGGCGATGCCATGCTCCGGGTCGCCTTTTGATTCGTCATAGATGTAACCGCAAACGATGCATTGCCAAGCTTTCATGATGTGTCCTTTCAGTTGAATGATCTTCAGTAATTCGTTCAGGCGGTGATCGCGTCTTTTTGCGCCTGGTAGTGCTTTGCGTGCTTCTCTTCGACCTTGGCCAGCGCGGCGAAGCGCTTGGCGGCCTTTTCCAGAACGCTCTTGAACCTCTCGGCGTGTTCCTTCGACTCGACGATCTGCTCGTCCATCTCGTCGACCGCGGCCGTGTTGCCCTCAATCATCGCTTCGTGGCGGAACTTCGGATACATCTCGGTGTATTCGTGGGTCTCGCCGTCAATTGCGTACTGCAGGCACTTGGCCGGGGTCATGGTCTCGTCGGCGAAGAGCAGCTCGGCATGGCCGAAAGCGTGCTGCATCTCCTGCGCGGCGGTGTCCTCGAACACCTTGGCGGTCGCCTCGTCGCCGGCCTTGCGACACTGGCGGGCGAACCACATGTACTTGATGTGGGCCATCGACTCGCCGGCAAAGGCGGCTTCAAGGTTCTGGATGGTCGGGGATTTCGTGTTCTGCATGATGCGCTCCTGTGTGGTTGATTTGTGATGTCAATCAAGACAGGAACGATGTTAGAGATTATCTATAATTCAATCCAACGGATAATCTGGATGGATACGATTGAGAACATCAATCCATATATTCCGGGCAAGCGCTGTGCAACACTTTGCTTTCCCTCAACTCAGGAGCTTCCCATGCGCCCCTTTCTGATCATCCTGGCCGCCCTGCCCGCTGCCGCCGCACCCACCCTGCAGCCTGGCCTGTATGACATTTCCGTGCGGATCGTGATGAAAGGCATGGGCGAATTCAGCCAGAAGCTGAGCGCGAAGCGGCTCGGCGCCTGCAAATAAACAGATGTCCAGAATTTACATCGAACGAACGTTCAGCGGCTGGAATGCCGAAGCCGCGTTCCTTGTTGTCTCCGCGAACCTTGTCGGTTGATTCGATTGCCCGGATTATTCCTGGCGTAGCTCACGGCTATGCCAAACACGGGTAATCAGGGCATCGCCCGTTGGCAGGATGTGATAGCGAAGGATGTAGGCGCTGCGGCCAAACTGGGCAGGCCACTCCCTGAATTCGGCTCTTGGCGATCCGATGTGTGGATTGTCGGCAATCCTGTTCGCCGCCTCTTTGATAACCGCGGCCGCACGTTGCGCGGCAAGCGGACTGACTGGCGCAAGAAAGTCATACAGCCGCGCGATATCGTCGATGGCATCGGGATGCCAGATCAACGCGGGCATTCGGTGCGATTTCCCGCCACCAGGTCGGCCAGCCATGCTTGTGCTTTCTCGTTCGATACCGCTGGCGTGCCAGCCAGATAAGAATCCAGCCGGGCACGGTCGATTTCAAGCGACAGCGCATCGGCACACACAGCAGCCAGATAATCCTCAACCGTCATGCCTGCGCGATGCGCGGCTGCGATGACAGAGGCTTCGAGCGGGGCGGTCAGCGAGACGGTAAGCATGGGAAAATCCTTGTCAAACGAGCTGATTTTATTTTAACCCAGGCAACGACAACAGGCAGTCCCGGCTTCGAATTGCGTCCGATGAACTCGGGGCCTGGCTGAAAACCCACGCGTACACGACGACACGACGACGCCATCAGCCGCCTGAGCCTTTTCACGGCGCCCGCTTTAATCCGGCCAGACGCTGTGCAACACTTTGACTTCTTACATTCCGGGAATTCCCCATGCGCCCCTTTCTGACCGCTGCCCTGCTCATCCTGGCCGCCCTGCCCGCTGCCGCCGCACCCACCCTGCAGCCTGGCCTGTATGACATTTCCGTGCAGGCCGTGATGAAAGGCATGCCGATGCAGATGCCGGCGATGAAGGTCCAGCAATGCCTCACCGATCAGGACATCGCCAACGGCAAAGCCTACGCCTCCAATAAAAACAAGGACTGCAAGATCAGCAAGCTCATTCAAAGCGGCAATCAGGTCAGCTACGATTTCAACTGCGCCATGGAAGGCGGCCAGCGCATGGTGGGGCACGCCAGCGGCACCACGCATGCCACCGGTTACGACATCCTGATGAGCGGGCGCTTCGTCCCGGCGATGGAAGGCATGGGTGAATTCAGCCAGAAAATCCAAGCCAAGCGGCTTGGCGACTGCAAGCCGGGCTAACCGGTTCGGCAATGGACTGGACGCTGTTCGGGTCGGCGCTGCTGTCGTCCACCCTGTTTCCGGGCGGCTCCGAAGCGCTGCTGCTGTACCGCCTGCACCAGGGCGCCGACCCGCTGGTGAGCGTGGCGGTTGCCACGGCCGGCAACGTGCTCGGCAGCCTGATCACCTACGGTATGGGACGGTTCGGACGGCGGGCGGTGGGGCGGCGCAGCGAGAAGGCCGAACTGCGCACTGCGCGCGCCGAGCGTTGGTTTGCCCGCTTTGGCCGCCCCGCCCTGCTGCTGGCCTGGCTGCCGGTGGTCGGCGACCCGCTTTGCCTGATGGCCGGGGTGCTGCGCGTCGGCGTGGGAAGTTTTCTGTTGCTGGTGACGCTGGGCAAGCTCGCGCGCTATGCCGCGCTGGCGTGGCTGATGTAATCAGACCTTACGCGTGCGCCAGCGCCTGAGCGCGGCTTCCATCCGCGCCATGCTCACATAGAAGGTGGGCGTGATGTAGAGCGTGAAGAACTGCGAGAACACCAGTCCGCCCACCACCGCGATGCCGAGCGGGCGGCGCGCCTCGGCGCCGGCGCCGAAGCCAATTGCAATGGGGAGCGTGGCGAATATCGCGGCGAAGGTCGTCATCATGATGGGGCGCAGGCGCACCAGGCTGGCTTCGACGATGGCGTCCTCGGCGCTCATCCCCGCGCGCTGCCGGGTCAGGGCGAAGTCGATCATCATGATGCCGTTCTTCTTCACCAGCCCCACCAGCAGGATGATGCCGACGAAGCTGAAGATATTGAGCTCCTCGCCCAGCAGCAGCAGCACCAGCAGCGCACCGAAGCCCGCCAGCGGCAAGGCGGTGAGGATGGTGAGCGGATGGCCGAGGTGTTCGTACAGCACCGCCAGCACCATGTAGATGATGACGACGGTGAACAGCAGCAACAGCGGCAGCGTGACGGTCGACTCCTGGAATTTTTGCGCCGCGCCGGTGAGTTCGGCGCTGACGTCGGCCGGCAGCGTCTCGTTGGCGGCGGCCAGCGCGGCATCGAGTGCGGCGTTGAGCGATGCGCCGGGCGCCAGGTTGAACGACAGCGTGACCGCCGGTTGCTGGCCGTAGTGATACACCGCGACCGGGCCCACGCCGGCCTCGATCTTCGCCACCGCGTCGAGACGGGTCAGCGCGCCCGATGCTGTGCGCAACGGCAGCTGCCCGAGGATAGACGGATTCAACTGCGCTTCGGGCAGGATCTTCAGGCTGACCGTGTACTGGTCGTCGACGCCGTTGATCTCGCTGATGCGGCGTCCGCCGAGCGCGTCGTACAGGGTTTGCTGCACCTGCTGGGCGCTGATGCCGAGCCGAGCCGCCTGCACCGGATCGAGGACCACGCGCAGCTCGGGGTTACGCAGCTCCAGGTTGCTGTCGACGTCGATCAGCAGCGGCACCTCGTCGAGGCGTTTCTCGACCGCGGCCGCGGCAACTTTCAGCGCCTCGAAATCGCTCGATTTCAGGGTCAGCTGGTAGTCGCTGCTGGCAATCAGCGAGCCGACGTTGATCGATGCCGGATTCTGCAGCGTGACGTTGACGCCGCTCACCTTGCGCGTCGCCGCGCGCAGCTCGTCGATCACTTCGTCAGCGCCCATTCGGGTGTCGCGCGGCGCCAGACGGATCACCAGCCGGCCGACGTTTGACCCGGTGATGCCGCCCCCGGCCTGCCCGGCGGAGGACATCAGGCCTTCGACTGCAGGATGGTTCTGCACGATGTCGGCGATGCGCTGCTGGCGGGTGGCGAGTTCCTCGAACGGGATGCCTTCCGGGTACTGGATGCTGGCGAAAATCATCCCGGAATCGACGCGCGGGATGAAGCCCTGCTTGACCTGCCCGGCGAGCCACAGCATGCCGCCCAGCACCGCCGCCGACAGCAGCAGCATGGCGCCGCGATGGCGCATGCTGGCGCGCAGGGTATCGCCGTAGAAATCGCGGAAGCGGGTGTACCCCGCCTCGAAGCCGCGCGACAGCGGGTTGTTCAGCGGTTCGTGCGACAGCCCGCGCGCGCACAGCATCGGCGTGAGGGTCAGCGCCACCACGCCGGACAGCAGCACGGCAACGCCGATGCTGACGGCAAATTCCTGGAACAGGCGCCCGATCATCCCGCCCAGGAACAGGATCGGCAGGAACACCGCCGCCAGCGACACCGTCATCGACACCACGGTGAAGCCGATTTCCTGCGCGCCGTCGAGCGCGGCCTGATAGCGCGACTTGCCCATGTCCAGGTGGCGCGTGATGTTCTCGATCACCACCACCGCGTCGTCCACCACGAAGCCGATCGCCAGGATGATCGCGATCAGCGACAGGTTGTTGAGGCTGTAGCCGGCCAGGTGCATGAAGGCGAAGGTGCCCAAGAGCGTGCTCGGCAGCACCAGCGCGGCGATCAGCGTGGCGCGCAGGTTGTGCAGGAAGGCAAAGATGACCAGGATCACCAGGATCAGGGCCAGCGCGAGCGTGAAATTGACTTCGTGCATCGAATCCTTGACGAACAGCGAGCGGTCGAAATGGACCTGCAGGTTCACGCCATCGGGCAGGTCGGCCTCGATCTGCGGCAGCATCGAACGGATGCGCTCGGCCACCTCGACCGTATTGGCGCCCGGCTGGCGCTGCACTGCCAGCACGATGGCGCGGGTGCCGTTGTACCAGGTGCGCGTCTTGTCGTTTTCGACGCTGTCTTCGGCGCGCCCGAGGTCCTTCACCCGCAGCGCCACGCCATCCTTGTAGGCCACGATGATGTCGCCGAAATCGGCCGCGTTGGCAAGCGTCACCGGCGCCTTCACCGTATAGGCGCGGCTGGCGCCGTCGAGCGTGCCCGACGGCAGGTTGGCATTGGCCGTCTGCACCGCCTGGATGACGTCGGCAAAGCTCAGCCCGCGCTGCTGCAGCTTGGCCGGGTCGAGATACAGCCGCAAAGCATATTTCTGCGAGCCGAACACCATCACCTGTGCCACGCCGGAGAGCCCGGACAGGCGCTGCGCCACCCGCGCGTCGGCAATCGCATCGAGCTGGGTCAGCGGCAGGCGTTCGGCCGACAGCGCCAGATACAGGATGGGCGAATCGGCGGGGTTGATCTTGCGCAGCTGGGGCGGGTCCATGCCGGCGGGCAGATTGCGCGCCGCCTGCGCCATCGCGGTCTGCACGTCCTGCGCGGCGGCGTCGATGTCGCGCGCGAGCTCGAACTGCAGCGTGATGCTGGTCGATCCCTGGCTCGACTGCGAACTCATCGACTCGATCCCCGGCACTGTCGACAGCTGGCGCTCCAGCGGCATCGCCACCGTGTTGGCCATGGTCTCGGGGTTGGCGCCCGGCAGGCTGGCGCTGATGCGCAGGGTCGGAAAATCGACCTGCGGCAGATCGTTGACCGGCAACTGCTTGTAGGCCAGCGCGCCGAACAGCACCATCGCCAGCACCAGCATCAGCGTGGCGACCGGGCGTTCGATAAAGATGCGCGACAGGTTCATGAGAAAGAGAAGAATTGATCCGCGAAGGGTGCGAAGGGACGCGAAGAAAACACCCGCTCACCCAAACGCTGAATACACAGGCGCACAACGGCGGGCGCGATCCCGTCGTTTCTGCTTCGCGCTCCTTCGCGTCCTACGCGGACAGGCTTTACCCGTTTCATGATTTTTCTTCGAGCGTGACCTTGCCGCCCGCCTTCAGGCGTTTGGGAATTTCGATCAGCACGGCTTCGTCCGCCTGCAGCTCGCCCTCGATCACCTGCTGGCCATCGAGGCTGTGCGTCGCGCGCACCGGCTGCACCACGGCGCGGCCGTCGCGCACCACATAGACATAGGTGCCGTCCTGTCCGTGCTGCAGCGCCGCCTCGGGCAACACCTTGACGTTGGTCAGGCTGTCCAGCAACAGCCGCAGCCGCACCCCCTGGCCGGGCAGCAGGTTCGTCGCCGATGCGGCAAGCCGGACCTTCAGCGGCACCGCGCCGGTGGCGGGATCGAGCTGGGTGTCGACGAACACCAGTTCGCCGCGCGCGGCGGACGCCGGCTGGCCTGCCGCACCGAGCGGCTCCGGGTACACCTCGGCCATCACCTTGCCTGCCGCGCGCGCCGCGGCAACCTGCGGCCAGTCGGCCTCGGTCAGACCGGCGCGCACGTCGAGCGCACCCGGCGCAACGATCGTGGTGAGCGGCTCGCCGCCGGCCTGCACCAGGCTGCCCTGACGGATCGCGATGCGCCCGACGCGTCCGGCAATCGGCGATCGAATCTGCGTGTACTGGGCATCCAGCCGCGCAGACTCCAGCTCGGCACTGGCGGTGCCGGCGCGCGCACGCGCGGACTCCAGCGCCACCCGGGCGTCGTCGAATTCCTGCTGGCTGATGTAGCCCAATTGCATCAGGGGAGCCAAGCGCTCGAGTTTCTTCGCCGCCTCCGTGGTTTCGGCGCGCGCGCCGGCCAGCGCCGCCTGGCTTTGTGCGATGCGTGCCTGCGCCGGCCGCGCGTCGAGCGTGAACAGCGCCTCGCCCGCCCGCACCTGGGCGCCTTCCTCCACATGCTGCCGCAGCACCGTGCCGCCGGTCTGGGCGATGATGGCCACCTGCTGCGCCGCTTCCAGCGTGCCGGGCAGATCGATCACGCGCGGAAAGTCGCGCACCGCCACCGGCACGGTCTTCACCGCAATCGCCCGGTCGCCGCCGCCTTCCTTGTCGTCACCGGTTTCCGCGAACTGGGTGCGGTACACCACACCGGCAATCAGCGCCAGCACGATGACGATGACAAGCATGCGAGCTTTCATGGGGTTCTCTCGGAGGGAATGGCGGGCAAGCGGCCCAGCGCATGGTTCAGACGGGAAAATGCGGCCAGCCAGTCGCTGTCGGCCTGCGCCCGCGCCTGCCGCGCGCGCGCCAGGTCTGCCTGTGCGGTCAGGAGTTCAAGCAGGCTGCCGACGCCGGCGCGATAGCGCGCCTCGGCGGCCTGCGCCGATTCGCGGGCGCTGTCGAACTGCACCACTACGCCCTCGCGCCGATCCTGCGCGTGGCGCACGTCGTGATAGGCCGCGGTCACCGTCAGCGCCACCTGGCTGCGCTGCGACTCGGCCTCGGCCTGCAGGCGCTCGGCATCGCGTTCGGCGGCGCGCGCCAGCGCCGCCAGCCTTCCGCCGTCGAACAGCGGCACCGACACGCTCACGCCGACGCTGTAGGTTGTCGACGGCGACCGTTCATCTTCCAGAAAGAAGGTGCGCCCGGTATTGGCGGCCAGCGACAGGCTCGGCCAGCGCGCCGCCTGCGCGCGCTCGGCCTCGGCGCGCGCGCTCGCTGCGGCGGCGTGCAGGGCGCGCAGATCGGGGCGCTGCTGTTCGGCCTCGGCCAGCAGTTCGGCCAGCAGAGTCGTGGCGTCCAGCGCAGGCGGCGGCGTGGTTTCCCAGTCGAGCAGAAGCGGGCGCGTCTGTTCGATGCCAGCCGCCTGTTTCAGCGTGGCCTCGGCCTTGGCGATGTCCCGCTCCGCCAACTGGCGCGCAAGCGTCGCTTCGCTCAAGGCAGCGCGTGCCCGCAGCTGGTCGGCACGCGCCGCCAGCCCGCCACGCAGGCGCATCTCGACGGCGTCGAAACTGGCCCGCAGCGCGGCTTCCTGCTCTGCCTGCGCCGCCAACTGGGCGCGCGCGGCGAGCAATGAAAAATAAGCGGCCTCCACTTCGGCGACCGTGTCCTGCAGCGCGCGGTTGTTGTTCAGCAGCGCAGCGATCAGCTGGTAGCGCTGGGCGTCGATACTGGCTGCGCGCGCGCCGAAGTCGTAGAGCACATAGGCGAGGCCGAGACTGGGCCCATAGCGATGCAGCGTCGGCACCGACGCACCGGAACTCGACAGCGCGCGGCTTTGGGTGAAATTGAACTGGCCGGTGAGGGTGGGCCAGTTGGCTGCTGTGGCGGCATCCAACCGCGCCGCCTCGGCCTGGATGCCGAGCCAGACCGCTCGCGAATCGGGCCGCTCGCGCAGCGCGTGCTCGGTGAGTGCGGCCAGGCTGTCAAAGCGAACGGCGTCGGTTTTCGCAGCCGGCGTCTGCGCTTGAACAGGCAGCGCATCGGGCCGTGACCAGAAGTCGCCGGGGCGCGGCGGCAGGTCGAGCGTAGCCGCGTGGCAGGAGACCGACCACGTGGCGAGCAGGAGGATGGGCAGGCGTAGTTTCAAGATGCCTGGATTCTAAACGACTCCCAAGCGGACCCCACGCCGGGCGCACAAGTTCATCCGGCCTGGCCGTCCTTCCGATTGACGGGGCGGGGCGACCTACTGCTGGCGCAAGGCTTGGGCGGCCGCCACCATGTTTTGCAGGGCCGCCTCGGTTTCCGGCCAGCCGCGCGTTTTCAGGCCGCAGTCCGGATTGACCCAGAGATTGCGCGGCGGGATGACCTGCGCGGCCTTTTCCAGCAGCCGCCGCATGTCTTCCGCCGACGGCACCCGCGGGCTGTGGATATCGTAGACGCCGGGGCCGATTTCGTTGGGATAGTTGAAGTCGCCGAAGCCGCGCAGCAGCTCCATGTCCGAGCGGCTGGTCTCGATGGTGATGACGTCGGCGTCCATCGCCGCGATGGCGGGCAGGATGTCGTTGAATTCCGAATAGCACATGTGGGTGTGGATCTGCGTCGCGTCCGCCACCCCCGATGCGCTGATGCGGAAGGCGCGGCTCGCCCAGTCGAGATAGGCCGGCCAGTCCGCGCGCCGGAGCGGCAGGCCTTCGCGGTAGGCCGGTTCGTCGATCTGGATGATGCCGATGCCGGCGCCCTCGAGGTCGTCCACTTCGTCGCGGATCGCCAGCGCGATCTGCAGCGCGGTGGTGGCGCGCGGCTGGTCGTCGCGCACGAAGGACCATTGCAGGATCGTCACCGGGCCGGTGAGCATGCCCTTCATCGGCCGCGCGGTGAGCGATTGCGCGTAGGTCGTCCAGCCCACCGTCATCGGGCCGGGGCGCGACACGTCGCCATAAATGATCGGCGGCTTGACGCAGCGGCTGCCGTAGCTCTGCACCCAGCCGTTTTGCGAAAACGCAAAGCCGGCCAGCTGTTCGCCGAAGTATTCGACCATGTCGTTGCGCTCGGCTTCGCCATGCACCAGCACGTCGAGCCCCAGGGCCTCCTGGTTTGCGACCGCGTGGGCGATCTCGCGCCGCATCGCGGCGGTGTAGTCGGCCGCGTCAAGGCCGCCTTTCTTGAAGCGCGCGCGGGCGCTGCGGATCTCGGGCGTCTGCGGAAAAGAACCGATGGTGGTGGTGGGAAACGCCGGCAGCTTGAAGCGCGCGTGCTGCGCGCGCTGGCGGACGGCGAAAGCGCTGCCGCGGGCGTCGTGGCTCGCCGTCAGCGCGGCGAGCCGCGCGGTGACGGCGGCATCGTGCACCCGCTTCGACGCGCGGCGCGCGGCCAGCGCGGCGGCATTGCCGGCCAGCTTTGCGGCGACCGCCTGACGGCCGCCGTTGAATGCGGTCTTGAGCGTGGCCAGTTCATCCAGCTTCTCATCGGCGAACGCCAGCCAGCTGCGGATTTCGGGATCAAGCGCGGTCTCGGCGGCAAGGCTTGCCGGCACGTGCGCGAGCGAGCACGACGGCGCCAGCCACAGGCGGTTGCCGAGGCGTTGATGCAGGCCGTCGAAACGCCCGAGCACGGCGGCCAGATCGGTCTTCCAGATGTTGCGGCCGTCGATCACGCCCGCCGACAGGATTTTGGTGGCGGACAGCCAGTCGACCACCTGCGCCAGTTCGTCGCCGCCGCGCACGCAATCGACGTGCACGCCGGCCACCGGCAGCTTCAGCGCCATCAGCAGGTTCTCGCGCAGCGGGCCGAAATAGCTGGCGAGCAGCAGCTTGACCCCGGCCGCGTTCAGATGATGGTAGGCGCGCTCGAACGCCGTCCGCCAGTCCGCCGGCAGGTCGAGGGCGAGAACCGGCTCATCGATCTGCACCCATTCCAGCCCCTGCGCCTTCAGCCGCGCCAGAATCCGGCCATACACCGGCAACAGGCGGTCGAGCAGGTCGAGGCGGTTGAAGCCGGCCGTCTTTTCCTTGGCCAGATGCAAAAACGTGAGCGGGCCGATCAGCACCGGCTTCGGATTGAACCCCGCGGTCTGCGCTTCGGCGACCTCGTCGAACAGCCATTCCGCGCCCAGCGAAAACTGCGTATCGGGTTTGAGTTCGGGGACGAGGTAATGGTAGTTGGTGTCGAACCACTTGGTCATTTCCATCGCATGGCAGGCATCATTGCCACGCGCCAGCTGGAAGTATTCCGGCAGGCTGATCTTCTCGCCGAAGCCGAAGCGCGCGGGCGCGCAGCCCAGCAGCGCGACCTGGTTCAGCATCGGGTCGTACAACGCGAAATCGCCCACGCTGACAAAATCCAGCCCGGCTTCATGCTGGCGCCGCCAGTTGGCCTGGCGGATGCCGCTTGCCACCGCCCGCAACGTCGCCTCGTCGATTTCGCCGCGCCAGAAGGCTTCCTGGGCGAATTTCAGTTCGCGGTTCGGGCCGATGCGCGGAACGCCCAGTACGTGTGTCAGTGCCATGTGTGGCTCCCATTGAATGAACGATGGACGCCATGATGCCGACCCGCGTAACATGAAACAAACGAATAGTTCTCATCCATTACATGAACAGTACTCATATCGAACTGCGCCACCTGCGGCTGCTGCAGGCGCTGTCGGAAGCCGGGGGGGTGACCGCCGCCGCCGAACGCCTGCACCTCACGCAATCGGCGGTTTCGCATCAATTGAAGGCGCTGGAAGCGGCGCTGGGATTGCCGCTGGTCGAGCGCGCCGCGCGTCCGGCACAGCTCACCGCCGCCGGGCGCCGCCTGCTGGCGCTGGCGCACGCCGCGCTGCCGCAGGTGGATGCCGCGCTGCGCGACCTGTCCAAATTGCGCGACGGCGACGCCGGCGAACTGCGCATCGCGGTGGAATGCCACACCTGCTACGACTGGCTGATGCCGGCGATGGACAGCTACCGCGACGTCTGGCCGGCGGTGGAACTCGACCTGCTGGGCGGCTTCCAGGCCGACCCCATCGCCCTGTTGCTGGAGCAGCAGGCCGACCTGGTGGTGACCTCCGACCCCACGCCGCGCGCGGGGGTGACGTATGTGCCGCTGTTCGGCTTCGAGATGCTGGCGCTGCTGCCGCCCGGCCATGCGCTTGCCGCAAAAAAATGGCTGCTGCCGCGCGACTTTGCCGGGCACACGCTCATCACCTATCCGGTGCCGGAAGATCGCCTCGACCTGGTGCGGCGCGTGCTCGCCCCCGCCGGAATCAAGCCGCCGCGGCGCGAGGCGCAACTGACCGTCGCCATCCTGCAACTCGTCGCCAGCCGTCGCGGCCTGGCCGCGCTGCCGGCGTGGGCGGTCGCGCCCTATCTGGAACGCGGCTACGTCGTCGCCCGCCCGATCGGCAAGCACGGCCTGTGGGCGGAGTTGCATGTCGCGCTGCGCTCAGCCGACGCCGGCCGCGCCTACCTTGCCGATTTCATCGACACCGTGCGGCGCGACAGCTTTGCGCGGCTGCCCGGCATTCGGCCGCTCGCGGGCGGCGGGTAAAAGAGTCGCGCGGCTGGCCGGTTCGATTCCACGCATGAGCGCGCGTTCGGCGGCGGAAAATACGCGCGGATGGTGAGGCCAGGCCTCAGACAGGCTCCACTTCGGAGGGCAAGGTGGCCTTGAGCGTAGTGGCGAGGCGTTCGAAGGTTTCTGGAAACGGCGCGCGTTTGCGCCAGGCGAGCCCGATGGTGCGCCCCGGCGGCGGCGACTTGAAGGGGCGGATTTCGACCGCCTTTTTGCTGACGCGCGGCCCGGCGTCGACCGCCAGCGCCGGCAGCAGCGTCAGCCCCAGCCCCATCGCCACCATCTGACGCAGGGTTTCCAGGCTGGTGGCGCGCACTTCCTCGCGGCCGCGCGAGCCGGAGCCGCAGACGTCGAGCGCCTGGTCGCGCAGACAATGGCCCTCGTCGAGCAGCAGGAGTTTCTCGTTGATGATGTCGGACACCTTCAAGGTGTCGCGTTTGGCGAGCGGGTGCCCGGCGGGCAGCGCGGCTAAAAACGGTTCGTAGAACAGCGGCTCGACGCGCAGGCTGTCGTCGCTGACGGGCAGCGCCAGCAAGCCGGCATCGAGCTTGCCGTTGGCCAGGTGTTCAAGGATCTGCGGCGTCATTTCCTCGCGCAGCAGCAGCCGCAGGTCCGGGTGCTTTTTGTGCACCAGGGTCAGCGCGTGCGGCAGGTAATACGGCCCCAGCGTAGGGATCACGCCGAGATGAATCGTGCGCGCCATCGGATTCTGGGCGTGCTTCGCCAGTTCGCGGATGCGCTCGGATTCCTCGACGATGCTGCGCGCGGCCTGCAGGATTTCCTGGCCGATCGGCGTCGGGGTGACGCGCTTGAGGCTGCGATCGAACAGCGTCACGCCGAGAAAATCCTCCAGCTTCTTGATCTGGGTGGACAGCGTCGACTGGGTGATGAAGCAGGCTTCTGCCGCGCGACCGAAGTGACCGTGGTCGGCGAGCGCAACCATATATTTCAATTCTTGCAGGGTCATGACGTTCGTTCGATTTTGTCAATGGATCAATTCTAGACTATTCATTATACAAATTCCCATTCATGGCCTTACATGCGGGTGTCCCGCTTGCGTGACCTCGGTAAACCGGACGGCGGGCAGCGCAACGCCCTGCCCAAACCATGTAAAGGAGAACATCATGATCGCCATGGGCATAACGAGCATCTACGATGAATGCCGGCGCGATGCGGTCGCGTCCGCGCCGGGCTACCCCGCCCCCGGCACCCGGTTCAACGCCCTTGATGTCGGTGGCGGGGCTGCGGTGGACGATGAAGCGCGAGTATTGGCTAAAGTGAAACCATGAACGCCGCCGCCCGTGCCTTGCAGGATTACTTTGCCGACCCGCGCCACGCCGCCACGCTCAAGTTCGGCAGCGGCGGGCTGGCGCTCGCGCTGCTGGCGGCACTGCTGTGGGTGGCGTGGGCGCAGGGCGGCACCCGGCTCGGCACGCCGATGGGGATGGCGCTGGCCGGTTCCGGCGCGGCGGCGCTGGCCACCGCGCTGGGCGCGCTGCCTGCGCTGTTCCTCCGCAAGATTTCCACCCGTTGGGAAGATGTGATGCTGGGGTTCGGCGCCGGGGTGATGGCGGCCGCCGCATGTTTTTCGCTGATCCTGCCAGGTGTCGCTGCTGGCGCCGACATTCTCGGCAGCAAACTGGCAGGCGCCGCCATTGTCGCCGTGGGGTTTGTGCTGGGCGCGCTGTTCCTGCTGCTGGCCGACAAGGCGCTGCCGCACGAGCATCCCGGCGCCGGCCGCCATGGCCCCGGCTGGATGCAGTTGCGCCGCGTGTGGCTGATGGTGTTCGCCATCGCCCTGCACAATTTTCCCGAAGGCATGGCGATCGGCGTCGGCTTTTCCGGCGGCGATACCGCTGTCGGAGTGCCGCTGGCCGCGGCGATCGCGCTGCAGGACATTCCGGAAGGCCTGGTGGTCGCCGTGGCACTGCGCACCGTCGCCTATGCGCCGTGGCAGGCGGCCGCCATTGCCGCACTCACCGGACTGGCCGAGCCGCTCGGCGCCATCGTCGGCGTCGCGCTCACCTCGGGATTTGCGCCGCTCTACCCGGCCGGACTGGGCTTTGCCGCAGGCGCGATGATCTGGGTGGTGTCGCACGAAATCATTCCGGAAACCCACCGCAAGGGCCACGAACAGGCCGCCACGCTCGGCCTTATCGGCGGCTTCGTGGTGATGATGCTGCTGGACACCGCGCTGGGATAGTCTCTCCGATTTACTGCAAGCCCGACAGAGTGCTAGCGCAGCGCCCCGGCGAGCTGTGACGTGGCCGCGGGAACCGGCTGCTGCGGATCCGCCAGCGCCAGCGCATAAATCCGCTGCAGGTCGTCTTCGCTGATGTCGACGAAGGTGTCGATCTGGGACAGCGCGTAGACCAGGCTGCTGTGCGGGATCATGCTTTTTTCGGCAGTCATGGCAACGGGTTGCGTGCGCTGATGCCAGCTTTGTGGATAACGCCGCCACGCGAACGGGTAGTTGAACACCACCGCCACCGTCAGCAGCACCACGACATTCAACAGCACCGGGCTGAACAGATAGACATACCCCAGCGCATGCACGGTTTCTCCGCCGAGCACCGCATACAGGGCGGTCGCCCCGCCCGGTGGATGCAGGCAGCGCAGGCTGTACATGACCGCGATCGACAGCGCCACCGCCAGCGAGGCGGCCAGCATCGGCTCGCCGCCCAGCCAGCGCGCGCAGCTCACGCCGATCAGCGCCGACACCAGGTGGCCGCCGAGCACCGGCCACGGCTGCGACATCGCGCCATGCGGCGCGGCAAACAGCAACACGGCGGAGGCGCCCATCGATGCAATCGCCAGCACGCCGCCATGTCCACCAAGCCAGAAATGGCTGACCCACAGCGCCGCCAGGATGCCGAGCAGGCCACCCACTGAGGAAATCAGGTGCTCACGTTCCGAAACCGAGTAGGCCAGTCTACGTACCATTATTGTGTGATCTCTCCGGATAAATGCAGCGAGTGAAACCGGTCCCTTAAGGTGCCATGCAGCGAGAGAATTCCCCCAAGCCGCGCCGGCGTGAAGCGCGGGTATGCCGTCAGCCCGTGCTCCAGGCGCGCGGGCGCCGCATGCCGGCGATCATGCATGCCTGCTTCACGTAGCCGTAGGGAAACAGCTCGAACAACTTTTTGTGCGCTTCTTTCCCCATGCGTTCGGCCAGGTGCTTGATGACGAAACGGGCATCGGCGATGATCTGGTGTTCCTCGAAGTAGTCGCGCATGAAGCGAATGACGTCCCAGTGGTCGTCGTTGAGCTGGATATTCGCTTCCTCGGCCAAGGCCTGGGCCACCTCCTCGTTCCAGTCGGTGGGCTCGATCAGATAGCCTTCTGCGTCACGTTCCGGCATCAAGGCCGCGAGGTCGGGTGTTTGATTCATGGCAGACTCCTTTTTGCTTTTGCAATGAGGCTAGTTTAGAGATCTCTAATATATCTATCAAACGATTAATTTTGGTGTCTAATATCGAAAAACTCGATAGATAACCCATGGACACCGAACTTGCCCGCACTTTCCTGACGGTGGCCGCCACCGGCAATTTCGTCGCTGCCGCCAGCCGCCTGCACGTCACGCAATCGACCGTGAGCGCGCGCATCCATTCGCTGGAAACGACGCTGGGCGCGCGCCTGTTCCAGCGTGGGCGCAATGGCGCGGAGCTGACGCCTGCGGGCAAGCGTTTTATGCGCCACGCCAAGCATCTGGTGCGCACGGTCGAGCAGGCGCGCCACGATGTCGGCCTGCCGCATGGCTTTCGCGACGTGCTGACGCTGTCGGGCCGCATCGCACTGTGGGAAGGGTTTCTGCCGCGCTGGGTGGCCTGGATGCGCGAGGCCGCGCCGGACGTTTCGCTGCGCCTCGAAATCGGCTTCGAGGCCGACATCATGCAGAACCTGATCGAAGGCTCGGTGGACATCGGCGTGATGTACACGCCCACCTCGCGCCCCGGGCTGGCGGTGGAACCGCTGTTCGATGAAACCCTATTGCTGGTGACCAGCGATCTGGCGCGCGGCTGGCCGGACGAGGGCTACATCCACATCGACTGGGAGCCGGAATTCCATGCGCAGTTCAGCGAGTTCTTTCCCGACATGCCTCCGCCCACGCTGGTCGCCAACATCGGCTGGCTGGGCGTGCAGCAATTATTGATTTACGGCGGCAGCGGCTATTTTCCGCAACGCCTGGTGCGGCGCTACATCGAAGCCGGGCAGTTGTGGCGCGTGCCCGACAGCCCGCAGTTCAGGCTACCGGCGTGGATCGTGTTTCCGCGCGACAGCGACAGCGCCACGCTGAGAAACGCACTCGATGGCTTGCGTAGCCTGGCACGCGAGGAGCAGGCGCGTGAAGATTGATTAGGAGCGATCCACAACGCGCCTCGCTGCCGCACTGTAATCGTCAGGAAATGATGAACCGATTACCCGCCATCTAGGAGAAAAGTTGCGTTGGCCCGTTGCTTTAATAGGTCACCCTGTTTAAATGGGTGTAAATGGATGTAGCATTGGTGTCCATGATTGCCACGAATGCCGTTCAGATTACCCCGGAAATCTTGAAGCTCATCGCCAGCGTCGATGAGTTCAAGGGAGCCTGGCGTGCGCTCGGTACACTGGCCCCGGATCGTTTATCCGCATTGCGGCGAGTCGCCACCATCGAAAGCATTGGTTCATCCACCCGCATCGAGGGCAGCAGGCTGTCCGATCGCGAGGTCGAGCGCCTGTTGTCCAATTTGCAGATCAAGTCTTTCGCAAACCGGGATGAACAGGAGGCGGCCGGTTACGCCGAGGTCATGGAAGTAGTGTTTTCGTCCTGGCAGGACATCGCGCTGACCGAGAACCACATCAAACAGCTGCACCGTGACCTTCTGATCTACAGCGAGAAGGATATCCGGCATCGGGGCAACTACAAGACATCCACCAACAGCGTGGTGGCCTTTGACGAGAACGGGAAACAACTGGGCGTCGTCTTCGCAACCGCGACGCCTTTCGATACGCCGTCCTTGATGGCTGAACTGATCGCATGGTTCAACGCAGAGCGTCAGGCCGCACAGCTTCACCCGCTGCTGCTGATCGGCATCTGGGTCGTAGTCTTCCTTGAGATCCATCCCTTCCAGGATGGCAATGGCCGGCTTAGCCGGGTTCTCACCACCTTGTTGCTCTTGCAGGCCGGGTACGCCTACGTGCCTTACAGCTCACTGGAAAGCGTGATTGAGCAAAGCAAGGAAGCCTACTGCCTGGCGTTGCGGCAAACGCAAGGCACGATCCGCACGAGTGCGCCGAATTGGCAACCATGGCTGATATTCTTCCTGCGCGCGCTCGCCGAGCAGGTCAGACGCCTCAATCGCAAGGTCGAGCGAGAGAAACTCGTCCTGGCCTCGTTACCGGAGCTTTCGCTACAGATCGTCGAGTTCGCACGCGAACATGGACGCATCACCATGGGCGATGCGATTCGATTGACCAACGGAAATCGCAACACGCTCAAACAGCATTTCCGCGCCTTGGTGGAGCAAGGCCACCTTGGTCAGCACGGCGCCGGTAGAGGCGTCTGGTACGAGTTGCGATAGGGGAAAGTCATGCTTGATGTTCGCACCCACATGAACATCAACAGGGGCCAGACATTGAGTTGGGGCTCGGCCCGGCCGTGATTGTGGAGGCCGCGCGCGCCGTGATTTACGTGCCGTTGCCATCACCACGGCATCAGGCCGGGGGCGACCCTCCTGCATCCGCGCGAAAGCCTTGGCGCCCGATCAGGCCGGCTTTTTCGCGATCAGATCGACCAGCGCCGACATCCCGTGGTGGTGCGTACCTTCGCTGATGAACGATTCGTGTTCGGCGAGATGCAGGATCTCCCAGTCGCCGAACCATTCGCGCAATAAATCTGCGGTGTACATGTTGGCGGCATGGGGCGGGCCGCCGGTGGCGAACTCGATCTGCTTCGGCGTGTAGCCCTGCAGGATCAGCAGTCCGCCCGGCTTGAGGGTGCGGCGGATGCCTGCAATGATGCGGTCGCGTCCGGGCGGCGGGGCGAACTGGATGAAGATGGCCGCTACCAGATCGTAGGCCGCCTCCGGCCAGGTCCAGTCGAGCACGTCGGCCTGCTCGATTTCCAGCATCACGCCCCGTTCGCTGGCCAGCCTGCGCGCCTTTTCCAGCGCCGCCGCGGAAAAATCGATGGCATGCACCCTGGCCCCATGCTCGGCCAGCCAAACGCCATTGCGGCCCTCGCCATCGGCGATGGCCAGTGCACGCATGCCCGGCTGGATCAGCGCTGCCTGGCTCGCCAGAAACACATTCGGCGCGGTGCCGAAAATGTAGTCGTCCGTGGCATAACGCGCGTTCCAGAAATCAGACACGATTATTTGGCGTTGGCGGCGAGGAGTTTTTCCAGTTGCGCCGCGGGCACCATGCCGGGCACGCGCTGGCCATTGGCGAAGATCAGCGTAGGCGTGCCGGAGACTTTCAGCTTGTTGCCCAGCGCGATGGTGGCTTCGACCGGGTTGGCGCACTTGCCGTCGTTTTTCGGTACGCTGCCGTTGCTGATGTAGTCGTCCCACGCCTTGTTGCGGTCGGGCGCGCACCAGATCTGCTTCGAAGCCTGCACCGCCTTGGGGTGCAGACCCTCGATCGGGTAAAGGAAAGTGTAGACGGTGATGTTGTCGACCTTGGTCAGTTCGGCCTCGAACTTGCGGCAGTAGGGACAATCGACGTCGGAGAACACCACCAGCTTGCGCGCGCCGTTGCCCTTGACGGTCTTCAGCGCGTTGTTGAGCGGCAGCGTGTCCCACTTCACCGCCTGCAGCTGGTTCAGCCGCGCCTGCGTCAGGTTGCTGCGGTTCTTCAAGTCGATCACGTCGCCGGTAAACACGTATTGCGCCTTGCCGTCGACGTAAACCAGCTGGTCGTCAAGATAGACCTCGAACAATCCGCTGTAAGGCGTTTTCTGCACCGAGGCAATGTTGGCCCCCGGGAACTGCTGGGTCAGCGCCTTGCGGATGACGGCCTCATTGGCCTGCGCGGCCGTAGCGAACATCAGGGTTGCGGCCAGCGCCAGGGGGGTGAATTTCATTCGATACTCCAGAAAAAAACAAAAAATCAGGACACCGCCTCGCGAACCAGCGCCGCCTTCAGCGGCGGCAGGTGATCGATCAGCGTCATCCCGGCATTGCGCAGCCATGCGGCACGGTCGTCGGCAAACAGATGATGCAGGCCGTGGGTGAGCGCCTGCATCCGCTGCACCGGCTCGGCGCGCTGGCGGGCATAGCGTTTTAACACACGCACATCACCGCACTGCGTGTGACGGTGCCGCGCCAGCATATCGGCCAGCGCTTCGGCATCGCCAAAGCCGAGGTTCACGCCCTGCCCCGCCAGCGGATGCACGCCATGTGCAGCATCGCCAATCAGCGCGATGCCCGGCGCCACCACCGAAGCCACCCGGATCAGCCGCAGCGGAAACGCGGCGGCCGGGGTCAGCGGGTGCAAGGCGCCCAGCCGGTTGTGGCCAGCCGCCTGCACCTTTTCGGCCAATGCCTCCGGCTCCAGCGCGACCAGTTCGTCTGCATGCGTCGACTGGGTTGACCAGACCATCGAGATGAGGTTCCCCCCTGAAGGAAAACTCCGAGCCGCCGCGGGCTGAAGTCCACGTGGCGTCGCATGCCCCGCCAATGGCAGCCAGGCAAGGATATCGCTGCCGGAAAACCACTGGAACGCGGTTCCGCGATGCGGAATTCCGCATGTGAAGTTCGCCACCACGCCGCTCTGGCCGTAGGGCGTCAGCGTCGAGCCCAGGCCCGCCCATTCGCGGATGCGCGAGGCGGCGCCGTCGGCGCCGACGACCAGTTCGGCCTCAAGCAGCGAGCCATCGTCGAGCGTGATCCGCGTGATGCGTCCATCACGTTCGAGCGCCGCAATCGACGCCGGGCAGTGCAGCGCCACGTTGCCGTCGGCCTCGATCGCCTGCCACAGCGCGGCTTGCAGGCGGCTGCTTTCGAGGATGGTGGCCAGATGCGACACCCCCGCCTCGTAGGCGTCGAGCCTGAGCGCGCCGGACACGTCGCCCGCCACGTCCATGCGAAACACCGGCTGGATGCGGCCCGCATCCAGCCGTTGCCAGGCGCCGGTGCGTTCGAGGAAACGCTGGCTGCTCGGGCTGATGGCGTAGATGCGGGTGTCCCAGGCGTCATCCGGCATAGGCGGCGGCTGGCGCTCGATCAGCGCCACCCGCAAGCCCTGCCGGCCGAGCGCCAGCGCGGCCGCTGCGCCCACCAGCCCGGCGCCGACGAGGACGACCTGATAGCGTTCGATGCTCATCCGCGCGCTCCGAATATCATCCGCCGCGCGACAAAGCTTTTCAGCGGCGGCAGCACGCCCAGCGCCAGCAGGCCGAGGCCGCGCGCATGGCGCAAGGGCGCGATGTCGTTGGAGAACACGCGCACCAGGAAATCGGTGAAGCCGACGCCACCGAGCACGTCGACGCGTCGGCCGCGCGCGTAGGCACGCAGCATGGCCGCGCTGCCGATCTCGCCCGCCGGGGTGTCACCGCACAGGCTCGCCAGTTCCCAGGCGTCGCGCAGGCCGATGTTGAACCCCTGCCCCGCGACCGGATGCAGCGTCTGCGCAGCGTTGCCGATGCGCACCACGCGGTCGGCCGCCTCGCTGCCGCGGTAGGCGAGCTTCAGCGGGAAGGTCTTGCGCGGGCTGGCGGACAGGAAAAGGCCCTGGCGCCCGCCGAAGTGGCGGTACAGGGCAGCGAGAAATTCAGGGTCGGCAAGTTGCGCGAGGCGCGCGGCGTCTTCCTGCCGGGCGGTCCATACCAGGGCGTAGCGATCACCCTTCGGCAGCAGCGCCGCCGGGCCCTCCGGGGTGAAACGCTCGTAGGCCTGGTTGGCGTGCGGCAATTCGGTCTGCACTTCGCACACCACCGCCGTCTGGTCGTAGTCGCGTTCGAATTTGGGAGCGGGCGCCGCGTGCGCCTCTTTACCGTGGCCGCCGCGCCCGCCATCGGCCACCACCACCAGCGGCGCGGCATGGGTACTGCCGTCGGCCGCATGCAGGGTCGCCATGTCAGCGCCGGATTCGATGCGCGCCACTGCCACGCCGTACTCGACCGCGATGCCGGCATCGGCCAGCGCCCGTTTCAGCGCCGCGGTCAGCGAAGCGTACGGCAGCACATAGCCGAGTGCCGGCACGCTCGCCTCGTCGGCCGACAGCCGCGCCACGCCGAGCGCGCCGCGCTGCGAAATATGGATGCGGCGGATCGGGGTGACGTCCTCAAGCGTGTCCCACACTCCGAGGCGTTCGAGGATCAGGCGCGCGCCATGCGACAGCGCCAGGGTGCGGGCGTCGGCGCGCGCGTCTTCCGGCTGCGCTTCGAGCACGTGCGCATCGACGCCCTGCTGCTGCAGCGCCAGCGCGCACACCGCGCCGACCGGGCCGGCGCCGACGATCAGAACCGTATTCACCTCTTCATCCATGCTTCGATCTCGGCCACGGTTTTCGGCGGCGTGGTCAGTACCTCGCAGCCGGACTCGGTCACCGCCACATCGTCCTCGATGCGGATGCCGATGTTCCACAGGGCTTCGGGAACGTCGTCCGCCGGGCGGATGTACAAACCGGGCTCGACGGTCAGCGTCATGCCCGGCACCAGCGGACGCCAGTCGCCCTTGAGCTTGTATTCGCCGGCATCGTGCACATCCATGCCCAGCCAGTGGCCGGTGCGGTGCATGTAGAAGCGCTTGTAGGCCTCTGATTCGAGCAGGCCGTCGACCTCGCCCGCCAGCAGCCTGAGGTCGACCATGCCCTGCGTCAGCACACGCACCGCGGCGTCGTGCGGGGCGTTCCAGTGGCTGCCCGGGCGCACTTCGCCGATGGCCGCCGCCTGCGCGGCCAGCACCAGCTCGTAGGCATCCTTCTGCGCCGCGGAAAAGCGGCCGTTCACCGGGAAGGTGCGGGTGATGTCGGCCGCATAGCTGCCGAACTCGGCCGCGGCATCGATCAGCAGAAGATCGCCGTCCTTGAGCGGCCGGTTGTTGAAGACGTAGTGCAGCACGCAGGCGTTGGCGCCGCTGGCGACGATGGAGGTATAGGCCGGCGCCTCGGCGCCGCCGCGGCGGAAAGCGGACAGCAGTTCCGCCTCGACCTCGTATTCGTGGCCGCCCGGCCGGGTCGCGCGCATGGCGGCACGATGCGCGCCGGTGGAGATTTCGGCGGCGCGACGCATCAGGGCGAGCTCGTGGCCGTCCTTGACGAGCCGCATCTCGTCCAGCCAGATGCGCGCGTCGACCAATTTGTTCGGCGCATGCACGCCACTGCGTGCCTTGCCGCGCACCGCATTGAGCCAACCCATCACCTGCGTGTCCCAGGCCATGTCGCGGCCGATGAGGTAGGCCAGCGTCGGCTGGTTCTCCAGCAGTTTGGGCAGTTCCGCATCCAAGGTGTCGTAGGAGAAGGCTTCGTCGAAGGCGAAGGTCTCGCGGGCCGCCGCCGGCCCATAACGGAAGCCATCCCAGATCTCTCTTTCCTCGTTCCGCTCGCGGCAGAACAGGACGTGGCGCGGCGCAGCGCCGCCCACCAGCACCAGCACCGCCTCCGGTTCGTTAAAGCCGGTCAGCCAATAGAAATAGCTGTCGTGCCGGTAGGGGTAATGCGTGTCGCGGTTGCGCGGCACCTCCGGCGCGGTGGCGATGACCATCACGCCTTCGCCCATCTCGTCCAGAACCCGCTGGCGGCGGGCGCGGTACATTGCGGAATCAGGCTGCATGGTGCTGTCTCAGTTCCTCGTCCAACGCATTCAGGCGGGCCGGCGTACCGACATCGACCCAGCGCCCGTCAAAATATTCGCCGCCCGCGTGCCCGGCGTCCATCGCCCGCCGCAACAGCGGCGCCAGCGGGGCCTTCTCGCCCGCCGGGGTGTCGGCGAACAGCGCGCAGTGGTAAACACCGATGCCGGAAAACGTGAGGGGTAAGAGGTGAGGGATGAGGGGCGAGTCGGCGTTGACGACGCGGCCGCCGTCGAGCACGAAATCGCCCTGCGGGTGGTGCGACGGATTGTCGACCAGCACCAGGTGCGCCTGGTCGTGGCCGGCGGCGAGGCGCGCCGTCGGCCCGGCCAGCCGGCTGAAATCGTATTCGCAGTAGATGTCGCCGTTCACCACGGCAAAAACCTCGGCATCGATCAAAGGCAGGGCGGTGGCGATGCCGCCCGCCGTTTCCAGCGCGCTGACTTCGCGCGAATACGCGATCGACACCCCGAATGCCGCGCCGTTCCCCAGCGCCGCCTCGATCTGCTGGCCGAGATGGGCATGGTTGATGACGATATGCGTGTAGCCCGCCGCGCCCAAGCGTTCGATATGCCAGACGATGAGCGGCTTGCCGCCCACCACCAGTAAAGGCTTGGGCGTATGGTCGGTGAGCGGGCGCATGCGCTCGCCGCGCCCGGCCGCCAGAATCATCGCGGTCATCCTGCTCGTCACGCTCTCCGCTCTCCGCTCTCCGCTCAAAACGTATACCCCACCTGCGGCTGTTTGTCCTGCAGCGCATCCAGCAAATAGAACAACGGCTTCAACTCGATGTAACGCTCGCACACACGGCGCAGGTAATGCATCACCAGCGGCATGTCTTTCAGATAGCCGTCCTTGCCATCGCGGTGATACAGCCGCGCGAAGATGCCGAGCACCTTGATGTGGCGCTGCGCCCCCATCCATTCGAAATCACGCCAGAAGTCGCCAAAGTCCGCACGCACAGGCAAACCCGCGGCGCGCGCCTTTTCCCAGTAGCGGATCACCCAGTCGAGCTGCATCTCCTCGTCCCACTGGACGTAGGCGTCGCGGTAGATCGAGGCGAGGTCGTAGGTGATGGGGCCGTACACGGCGTCCTGGAAATCGAGAATGCCCGGATTGGGGTCAGACACCATTAAATTACGCGAATGCCAGTCGCGGTGCACGTACACCTGCGGCTGCGAGAGGTTGTTGGCAAGCAGGCGCTCGAATACGGTCTCTAGAATGGCCCGCTGATCATCCGTCATGGTCACGCCCAGGTGCTTCGCCACGTACCACTCGGGAAACAGCATCAGCTCGCGGGTGAGCAGCGCACGGTCGTATTCCGGCAGCACGCCGGGGCGGCTCGCCTGCTGGATGCGGATCAGCGCGTCGTTCGACGCCAGATACAGCTCGCGCGCCACGCCTGGATCAAGCGCGGCGTCGTTGAGCGCCGTCAGGTAGGTGGTATTGCCCAGATCGGTCAGCAGCAGGAAGCCCCGATCGAGATCCTGCGCCAGCACCTGCGGCACATGCACGCCGGCGTCGCCGAGCAGCCGGGCGACGGCAATGAAGGGGCGGCAATCCTCGTGCGCCGGGGGGGCGTCCATCACGATATAATCGCGGCCTTTGGCAGTGACGCGAAAATAACGGCGAAAGCTGGCGTCCGCAGACGCCGGGGCGATGTCCAGCGACGTCGTCTCCAACTGTCGGGCAGCCCACTCCTGTAATGCCTGCAAATGTTCCACTGCCATGCCGCTCCGAATAACGCTATTTCAATGACCTTGGCCCGGATTTTACATCGCTTGTCCACCCTGCCCGGCTTTGCCCTCGTCGTGTTGTTGCTGTCCGCCGGCTCCGCGGGCGCGGAGTCGCTTGTGCTGAAACGCGATGCCGAATTGAGCGACGCCGCGGTGGCGGGCCCGGAAGGGCCCTTGTTCCTGATGGCCGACCGCATCGAATCGAACGCGCCCGGCATCATCGAAGCCAGCGGCCGCGTGGAAGCCCGCCAGGCCGGCCAGAATTTCTTTGCCGACTGGCTGCTCTACGACACCACGCTGAACGAAGTGCAGGCACGCGGCCAGGTACGGCTGGAACAGCCGACGCTGTGGGTGGCGGGCGATTCGCTCAGGCTCAACCTCAACGACTACAGCGGCGAACTCACGCAGCCGGTCTATCGGTTCACGACCCAGCCGGGGCGCGGCGCCGCCGATCGCATCGATTTCCTCGACAAGACCCACTACGCGCTGCAGGACGCCACCTACACCACCTGCCCGGTCGACAACGACGACTGGTTCCTCAAGGTGAGCGACCTCGACATCGACAAGACCCGCAACGTCGGCACCGCGCGCAACGCCTCGCTGCATTTTCTCGGCGTGCCCATCCTGTATACGCCGTGGATGAACTTTCCGCTCGACGACGCGCGCAAGACCGGCATGCTGGCGCCGACCATCGGCACCACCGAGCGCAGCGGCTTCGACATCCTGGTGCCGTACTACCTCAACCTCGCGCCCAATTACGATGCCACGCTGTACCCGCGCCTGCTGTCCAGCCGCGGCGTGCAGCTGGGCGGCGAATTCCGCTATCTGCTGGGTGACGCCCGCGGCGTGAACCGCCTCGAATACCTGCCCAACGACCGCGAGGCCGAGCGCTCGCGCTGGAGCGTGGCGCTCGACAACCACTACCGCCTGAACGCGAACACCCAGGCCGGCCTACAGTTCAACCGCGTGTCCGACGACGATTATTTCCGCGACCTGTCCAACCTGATTTCCATCACTTCGGTCAGCCACCTCAACCGCGAAGCCTGGGTGGCCACGCAGCATGCCAACTGGAACGCCGAACTGCGGGCACAAAGTTTCCAGACGCTGCAGGATTCCACCGCGCTGATCCCGATTGTCGAGCCCTATGCGCGCCTGCCGCACGCCCGCCTGGGAATGACGCAGACCCTGGGCAACGGCCTCGAACTCAGGCTGGAAAGCGAAGCCACCCGCTTTGCCCACCCTGACTCCACCAACCCCGAAGGCACGCGGGTACTGGCCTACCCCACGCTGCGCCTGCCGCTCACCAACGCGTACGGCTTCCTCACCCCGCAAATCGGCTGGCACAGCAGCTACTACGCGCTGGACGACGATGCGGCTGAGCAACGCATCACCCGCAACCTGCCGATCTTCAGCCTCGATGGCGGCGTCTATTTCGACCGTCCGCTCCGCTTTGCCGGCCAGGAGTACGAACAGACGCTGGAACCGCGCGCCTATTACGTGTTCGCGCCGTACCGCAATCAAGAAAATATCCCGGTCTTCGACAGCGCACTGCTCGATTTCAGCTACGCGCAGATGTTCACCGAAAACCAGTTCATCGGCGGCGACCGCGTCAACGACGCCAACCAGCTGACGCTCGCGGTCACCAGCCGTTTCATCGAAGAGGCCAGCGGACTTGAGCGTCTGCAGGTCACGCTCGGCCAGCGTTATTACTTCAGCACGCAGCAGGTCACTCTGCCTGGCGTGGCGCCACGCACCAGCAACGCCACCGACCTGCTGGCCGCCGTCAGCGGGCAGATCACGCGCGACTGGCGCATCGACACCGCCTTGCAACTCGACACCCAGAACGGCACCGCCATCCGCCAGAATATCGGCGCATCCTACCGGCCCGGCCCCGGCCGCGCGTTGAACTTCGGCTACCGCTTCGTAGACCAAACCACCGAACAGATCGACCTGTCCGGGCAGTGGCCGCTCGGCCGTCGCTGGTACGGCATGTTCCGCTACAACTATTCGTTCCAGGACAACAAGCTGGTCGAAGGCCTGGCAGGACTTGAATACAATGGTGGTTGCTGGGCGGTGCGCACAGTGTTCCAGCGCCTGGCCACCAAGGAAGAGCAGTCCACCGACGCGCTGTTTTTCCAACTCGAGTTGAACGGCATGGGGCGTCTCGGCGCCAATCCGCTCGACGTTTTGAAACAAAGTGTTCCCGGATACAGGCCCAGCAATGAAATACTTCAAACGCCCTGAGTGGCGCCGCCCGCAGTGGGTATTGGCCCAAACATTTCATACCTTGACGCTCGGGCTGGCGCTGTTGGTCGCTGCATCGGCCCTGGCACCGGCGCACGCCGCCGTGCAGGCGCTCGATCATATCGTCGCCATCGTCAACGACGAAGTCATCACGCGCCAGGAACTGGCCAGGCGCTACCAGGAAGTGGCGCAGAACCTGTCGCGCCAGAACACGCCGCTGCCGCCGCGCGAGGTGCTGGAAAAGCAGCTGCTCGAACGCATGGTCACCGAACTGGCGCTGCAGCAGAACGCCCGCAGCACCGGCATCCGGGTCGACCCGGCGCAGGTCGAGCGCGCGCTGCAGCGCATCGCCGAGCAAAACAAGCTCGACCTGGCGGGGCTTGCGGCCGCGCTGGAAAAGGAAGGCCAGAACCTCGACAGCATGCGCAACACCATCCGCAACGAACTCCTCATCGCACGCGCCCGCGAGCGTGACGTCGACAACCGCATTTCGGTCAGCGACGCCGAGATCGAGGGCTATCTGCAAACGCAGATGCAGCAGGGCGCGGAAACCGAATACAACTTCGCCCACATCCTCGTTACCGTGCCGGAAAACGCCTCGCCCGAGCAGATCCAGACACGCCGCGCCCGCGCCGAGAACATCCTCGCCCAGCTCGCCAAGGGTGCCGATTTCGCCCAGCTGTCGGCCAGCCATTCCGACGCGACCAACGCACTGCAGGGCGGCGCCTTCGGCTGGCGCGCCAGCGGCAAGATGCCGGTTCTGTTTGCCGAGGCGCTGAAGCCGCTGCAACCCGGCCAGGTCAGCCCGCTGCTTAAAAGCAGCAATGGCTTCCACATCCTCAAGCTCAACGACAAGCGAGGGCTCGACGCCGCCCTCAGCGTCACCCAGACGCACGCACGCCACATCCTCATCAAGACCAACGAGCTCACCTCGGAGGCCGATGCCCGCAACCGGCTTCTGCAGCTGAAAGAGCGCATCGACAACGGCGTGAAATTCGACGAACTGGCACGCCTGCATTCCGAAGACGCCAGCGCCTCCAAGGGCGGCGACCTCGGCTGGATCAACCCCGGCGATACCGTGCCCGACTTCGAGAAGGCGATGGACGCCCTGCAGCCGGGCGCAATCAGCGCGCCGGTCCAGTCGCCCTTCGGCTGGCACCTGATCCAGGTTCTGGAACGCCGCGACCAGGACGTCACGCAGGAACGCCAGAAACTGATGGCGCGCCAGGCGATTCGCGAGCGCAAGGGGGAAGAAGCCTTCCAGGACTGGATACGGCAGATCCGCGATTCGGCCTACGTCGAACTGCGTCCGCTCGACTGATTTCAGCATGACCGCGACGCTGCCCGTGCTCGCGCTCACCGCAGGCGAGCCCGCCGGGATCGGTCCCGACCTCTGCATCGCGCTGTCGCAGCAGGCATTGCCGTGCCGCCTCTCGGTGCTCGGCGACGTCGACGTGCTGCGCGCCCGCGCGGCGCAGCTGGGGATCGCGGTCGATTTCATCCTCGGCGACGCCATCCCGGCGCACCAGCCGGGGGCGCTGCATGTGCGCCACATTGCGGCCGCGGCGCCCGTCACCGCAGGCACGCTCGACCCCCGCAACAGTCCCCACGTGCTGGCCCTGCTCGACGCCGCCCTTGCCGGCTGCCTGGACGGCACCTATCACGCCGTCGTCACCGCACCGGTGCACAAGGGCGTCATCAACGATGCCGGCTTTGCCTTCACCGGCCACACCGAATACCTGGCCGACCACAGCAACACGCAACGGGTCGTGATGATGCTCGCCGGCGGCGGCCTGCGCGTCGCGCTGGCCACCACCCACCTGCCGCTGCGCGCGGTGGCCGACGCCATCACGCCGGGGCTGCTCGATGCGGTGATCCGCATCCTCTACGCCGACCTGCAAAGCAAGTTCGGCATCATTCGGCCGCGCATTGTGGTGGCCGGACTCAACCCGCACGCCGGCGAGTCCGGCCACCTGGGGCGCGAGGAAATCGACGTCATCGAACCCGTGCTCGAGCGCCTGCGCGGCGAAGGCATCGACCTCGCAGGCCCGCTGCCCGCCGACACCCTGTTCTCGCGCATCCGCGTCGATCCCTGCGACGCCGTGCTGGCGATGTATCACGACCAGGGCCTGCCCGTCCTCAAGTACGCCAGCTTCGGCGCCGGCGTGAACATCACCCTGGGCCTGCCCTTCATCCGCACCTCGGTCGACCACGGCACCGCGCTCGACCTCGCCGGTACGGGGCGGGCGGAAGTGGGCAGCCTGCTGGCGGCGATCGAGGTGGCGATGGAGATGGTTGGCAGGGGTCAGGGGTCAGGGAATAGCGTGATGCCAGTTAATATAAAAACGCGGCTAAAGCCGCACAAAAAACCCTGAATCCTGATCCCTGAATCCTAGCCCTAAAATGCACACCCCGCGCAAACGCTTCGGCCAGAACTTTCTCATCGACGACGGCATCATTCACGCCATCGTCAACGCCATCCATCCGCAGGCGGGAGAAACCGTGGTCGAGATCGGGCCGGGCCTGGGAGCGCTGACCCGCCCCCTGCTCGAACGCCTGCCGCACCTGCATGCGGTCGAGCTCGACCGTGACATCGTCGCACGCCTGCAGCGGGCCTGGCCGGCCGAACGCCTCACCGTGCATAGCTGCGACGCCCTGAAGTTCGATTTCGGCCAGCTCGGCCACGATCTGCGCATCATCGGCAATCTGCCGTACAACATTTCCACGCCGCTGCTGTTCCACCTGTTGGAGTTTGCCGCGCACATCCGCGACATGACCTTCATGCTGCAGAAGGAAGTCGTCGAGCGCATGGTCGCAGAGCCCTCGACCAACGATTACGGGCGGCTGTCGATCATGCTGCAGCGGCGCTTCCACCTCGAATGGCTGCTCGACGTGCCGCCCACCGCCTTCAACCCGCCGCCCAAGGTCAACTCCGCCGTCGTCCGGCTGATTCCAAAAACCCCGGCCGAAATCGTGCTGCTCGACGAAGCACTGTTTGCGCGCGTGGTCGCCGCCGCGTTTTCGCAGCGCCGCAAGACGCTGCGAAACACGCTGGGCGGCCTGATGAAGCCGGCGGACTTCGCTGCGCTCGGGATCGACGCCGGCAAGCGCGCAGAGAACCTTTCCCTCGCCGACTACGAGGCCATCACCCGCCACCTATCCAGTCGAATCACTCCGATCCCCACGATAAGCGCATGAATGAACCGGCGGGGCGCATCCCCAAAGTCCGATACATCCGTTACACCCTATCGAGCTTTCTATGAGTCAGCCCCTCCAGGAAAATCCAGTTCAGGCCCGAGTGCCCGAACTGGAACCCGAAATCGAACGAGGGCTGTTGCGCGCCTACATCGATAGCATCAACGATGGCATTTTCGTCGTCTGCGACGAGATGAAATTTCATGTGGCCAATCCACTGCTGGTCGATTGGCTCGGGGTCGACGAAGCTGAATTGACCGCGCATGGTCGGCGGATGCCGATTACCGAATTTTTCGGCCTGACCGGGGCCGAAGCGCTGTTCCGCCACCATTTCCAGGCGGTGCTCCACGGCCAGACAGCCCGCTTTGAAGTAGAAATGAACCCGCCACGCGGCGAGCCACGCTGGGTGGAAATCAGCATGAACCGCGTGCACCTGGAATTCGGCGAACTGGTGATCGGCATCCTGCGCGACACCACCGAGCGCAGATTGATGCAAATCGCGTTGCAGCACCATGCCAGCCATGACGATCTGACCGGGCTGGCCAACCGGCGCGAATTCCAGCAACGTCTGCATGGCCTGGTCGACAACATGCAAAACGATCACGGATTGCATGCCCTGATCTATATCGATCTCGACCAATTCAAGGTGGTCAACGACACGTGTGGCCACCTGGCTGGCGATGCGTTCTTGCGCCAGTTGGGCACGCGATTGAAGAACCTGGTACACCAGCACGACGTGATCGCTCGCCTGGGTGGCGATGAATTTGGCCTGCTGCTGCACGATCTGCCCATTGAAGATGCGACGCGGGTGGCGGAATCGCTATGCCAGGCAATAGCGGAATTTCGCTTCATCTGGGGCGAACGCAGTTTCGAGGTCACAGCCAGCATCGGGCTGTATGCGATCGACCACAGCACGCTCTCTGCGGAAGAAGCGTTGAGCGCAGCCAATGCGGCCTGCCATGTCGCCAAGGATCAGGGCCGCAACCGCGTGCAATTGTATTTCGGCGCCGCCGCCTGCACAGGCAAGCGCCAGGAAATGGGATGGGTATCCCGACTGAAAAAAGCGCTGGACGAGAACCGCTTTCAAATTTGGCAGCAGCACATCCTTGACCTGCGCGATGGCACAAGCGCGCCCACCGGACGTTTTGAAGTGCTGTTGCGACTCATCGACGAAGAAAAAACCATTATTGCGCCGGGTCTGTTTTTCCCGGCCGCCGAGCGTTATGGGTTGATGCCGGCCATGGACCGCTGGGTCATTCAGCATCTGCTGCTGGATGGTCAAGGTCAACGCCTGATTGCCGAAATGGGACGCACATCGGCCACGCATTGCGCCATCAACCTTTCCGGCGCCAGCCTCAATGACGATAAATTCCTGGGCTTTCTGGAAGATGCGCTACGCCGCACCTCGCTTGCCGGCAGTGCACTGTGTTTCGAAATCACCGAGACCGTGGCGGTCAATAGTTTCGGCCGCGTACGCGAAGTGATGCAGGCCTTCAGGCAGTTCGGATGTCAATTCGCGCTGGATGACTTCGGCAGCGGCATGTCGTCGTTCCGCTATCTCAAGAACCTGCCGGTGGATTACCTCAAGATCGACGGCGCCCTGGTACGGAACATCGTCGAGGATGCCGCCGACTTCGCCATGGTCGAGGCCATCAATCGCATCGGCGGCGCGCTGGGTCTAAAGACAATCGCCGAATTCGTCGACACCGAGGCTGCATTGCAGCGGCTGCGCGACATCGGTGTCGACTATGCCCAGGGCCATGCCATCCACCGTCCTGAACCCTTGTTTGCAGTGGACATGGCGCAACCAGCGCGCGGCGCCGACACAAAGAAATAAGCTTGTCAGTCCTGCAGGAAAGGGTAGTCGGTGTAGCCCTTCTCTTCCCCGCTGTAGAGCGTTTCGTAGTCAGGTGGATTAAGCGGCGCACCGCGGCGGAAACGCTCGACCAGATCGGGGTTGGCCAGCAGCAGCCGGCCAAAGGCAATCGCATCGGCTGCACCGGAGGTTATGGCTTGTTGCGCCGTTTCGAAGTCGTAACCGTTGTTGCGGATCAGGTTGCCCGAATACAGCGCGCGCAGCCTGTCGTAATCAAACGGCACCCATTGTTCCCTGGGCGCGCCGCCGGTTCCCTGCAACACGTCGAGGAAGGCCAGGTTCAGCGAATCAAGCTGCGTGACAACGTAATCGAACGTCTCCTGCGGGCGGTCGTCGCTGATGTCGCTGAAGGTCGTTACCGGCGACAGCCGCAGGCCGACCCACTCGTTGCCGATTGCCTTGCAGACTGCGCCCATCACTTCCAGCAGCAGGCGCGCGCGATTTTCCTTGCTGCCGCCATACGTATCGGTGCGGTGGTTGGTGGACGAACGCAGGAACTGATCCAGCAGGTAACCGTTGCCGGCGTGGATTTCCACCCCGTCAAAACCCGCCTCCATCGCATGGCGCGCCGCCTGGGCGTAGGCGGCGACCAGTCCGGGAATCTCGCCGGTTTCCAGCGCGCGCGGCGTGACGAAATCCTTCATCGCCTGCCCGGTGAACACCTGCCCGGCCGGGCGGATCGCCGAAGGCGCAACCGGCAGCGCGCCGCCCGGCTGCAGGTCGGGATGCGAAATCCGCCCCACATGCCACAACTGCAGCGCGATCTTGCCGCCAGCGCCATGCACCGCATCCGTCACCTGCTTCCAGCCGGCGATCTGCTCGGGCGTGTGGATGCCGGGCGTGCGCGGGTAACCGTGGCCCTCCGGACAGATCGGCGTCGCCTCGGTCAGGATCAGGCCGGCCGACGCGCGCTGGCGATAGTATTCGGCCATCAGCGGCGTCGGCACATTGCCGGCACCGGCACGATTGCGCGTCAGCGAGGACATCACCACGCGGTTGGCCAGTTCAATGGCGCCGAAGCGGGCTGGCGAAAAAAGATCGGTCATGTCGGGTTCCTTTGGGTTGAGTCCTGCGGGCAAGTCGGCCCGCAACCGTTTACATTCATGACACCACGCTTGGCGGGGCGGGATTCAGTTTCCGGGCCTTGCCCCAGCCAATAACCCCTACGGGGGATTTACCTGCGGCCTTCATACTCGTGACAATTGCATATGCAACGCAACATCACCTCACTGCCAAGGATTCCAAGATGATCGAAAACCAGGAAAGTTTCAACCAAGCCCGTTTCAATCAAACCCTGGCACTGTTCGATGCCGCCAATTCGGAAGACCCCAACCTGGACGAGGGTCAGCCGAAGGAACTGCTGTATTCCAAACGCATGTCCGACATGATCGGCCGCTTTGCGCCGGACGCATCGGAAGCCGCACAGCTGGCGGTGCGCGCCCAGCATATCCAGCGCTGGAAGGTGCCGCGCAACACCTATCCGATGACCAAGGAAGGCTATCACGCATGGCGCACCGGGCTGTATACGTTCCAGGCCGACACCGCCGGCGATCTGATGCGACAGGCCGGCTATGACGATGCAATGATCGAGCGGGTCAAGAAGGCAGTCGGCAAGCGCGGCATCAAGAGCAACCCGGAAACGCAGCTGCTGGAGGATATCGCCGATCTGGTCTTCATCGAGCATTACATGCTCGGCTTTGCCAGCAGCAAGCCCGACTACGACGAGGCGAAATGGCTGGAGATCATCCGCAAGACGTGGAACAAGATGTCTAAAAGCGCCCAGGACTATGCCCTGTCCGGCAAGATCAAGCTGCCGGAGGCCCTGGTGCCGCTGATCACCAAGGCAATCAGTCAGTAGGCGCAGCGGCGCGGGCGAGTACCGACTTCACTCCGCCCACTCCTTCACCCACCCCGCGGTTCCCTTCTGGATGAATTCGATCGGGTAGCCGTCCGTTATATGGGGTAGCCATTCACTACTATTAGGGGTCCAATAGTCCATTCGCAGTCTCTGTCGGTGACCTTTTCCTTGTGTTGCAGAACATTTATACAGGGTAAATCCGCAACTATTAGTAATCACTCTACTAGTTGATGATCACACCTGTTTGGTGGCGAACACAGCACAGTAACGCCGAGCGATGGTGTGAGGTGTTCACAGGTTTGCCCCCGCTAGTTTTTACGTCCACTTGCGCTTCACGTTGATCAGTCAAGGCTTCGCAAGTTTAATGATTGCTCCCCCGTGTACTGCAGTCGTTCCAGCAACCTAGTCGGCCATTGCAGACAGTCAGGATTTTCCAGTCGATTTCCGCTTCGTACCCATAGTCGTCCTTGGGCATGCTCCGTAGTGGTCATTCAACGATAAGTTCAGCAGCGTCAGCGTACGCTGCTGCGCCTTGTTGCCCGCGATCTGCTTTAACTCGCCTTCATATGCTTCATATTCGCCCAGATGCGCGCGCATCAGGCTTTTCCAAAGTTTTCCGTGGTTGGGAACAGAGAAGTGGAGCAGCTCGTGGACGATCACGTAGTCCCACAGCTCGGATTTCAGGGCAGGCAGTTCGTCGCTGAAATTCAAATGGCCTGCGGTAGAACACGATGCCCATTTGTTCCTCATCGGCCGTACACCCAACCAGACAATCTTTACGTCCAGCTTGTCGGCCCATAGCCGGACGCGCTGTTTGAACTGACCTTTGTGATCGATTGCTTTCATTGCGCTAAATCCGATCCGCCTTTTCCAGCAGCGTAAACAACTCATCCACCATCGCCGTCACCCGGTCCAGGTCCTCCGTTTCCGCGAAGATGGCGAAGGTCACTTTCTTGCGAAGTTCACGGATGGCGTTTTCGCTGCGTTTCCAGTTCGGAAACTCGGTGAAGGCGTGGCGAATCTTCCGGCTGACCGACTCAGCGTTCTGAATCTTCGCGTCCAGCAGGCTGCGGTAGACAAAATAGGTCAGGCCATCGAAAGACTTTTCGGCCTGTTCCTTTTTCCTCGTTTCGTTGCCTTCCACCTCACGCAGCAAATCGGCCAGGGCCTCGGCAGTGCTGGTCTGACGCTCCTCGAAGCTCTCCTGCACTGCCCTCGCGCGCTCCGCCATGGCGATGAGATAGGGGTCATCGCTACCTTCCTCGGCCAGTTTTTCAATGCTTTTGATCAGGTTGATGACTTTGGTGCCATCCCCGCCGCTCTTGTTCTTGATCAGCTCAATGGTATTGCCATCGATCGCGACAATTTCGCCCAGACTGCCCACGCCATAACTGCCGACCTGCTGCTGCACCAGATGGTTGGTCTTGGCCTGAAACTCACGGTCGACCATGACAGTTCTGGTGTAGGCCTTCCTGACGACCTGATAGATCGCCGATAAGGTTCCATAGTCGCCAATGAACGGGCGCAGGAAGGCATCGGGCGAGATGATCTCATAGAGCATCTCGATCTCTTTATATTCCTTGAAGAACTCCTTCCGCCGCTCGGGGTCGCGGAAGTGCTCAATGAGGGTATCGACGTCCTTGTCGTTGAAGTTGCGCTCGATCAGGCCGAGGTAGTCCGGGGCCTTGGATTCCATCTTGTTCTTGAACAGCACCTTCAGCAGCTTCAAGTCCTTGACGATGGCGTTGATCTCGTCGCTGTCGAAGGCGAGGGCCTTTTCGAGTTTATCGAAGATGCCGACGAAATCCAGAACGAAGCCGTGGGGCTTCACCATCTCCTGCGCCTCGTTCTCGTAGGGGCGGTTCACCCGGGCGATGGCCTGCAGCAGCGTGTGGTCGCGCATCGGCTTGTCGAGATACATGGCGTAGAGCACGGGCGCATCAAAGCCGGTCAGCAATTTTTCAGTGACGATCAATATCTTCGGCTGCTGGTCGAGCTTGCCGAAGCTCTTGCGGATCTGCCGCTCCTTCTTCGGGTCGAGGTGAAATTCCTTCAGCAGCTTGGAGTCGTTGTTGCTGCCGGTGTAGACCACTTCGGAATACTCAGGCGGCAGAAACTGATCGAGCGCATGCTTGTAATGGGCGCAGGCTTCGCGGTCCACGCCGACGAGGAAGGCCTTGTAGCCCAGCGGCTCGACGTTTTCGCGGTAGTGCTCCGCGACGAATTGCGCCACTTGCTGAATCCGGTCTTTGCCCTTGAGGAAGTTCTTCAGGTTCACCGCCCGTTCGAGGATTTTGTTCAGCTCCTCGATGTCGGCCACGCCCTCGGCTTCGGCGAGGGAGAGAAATTCCTTGTCCAGCGTCTCGTGCGGCACGAGCATTTCGTTGGGGGCGAGCTGGTAGTACAGCGGGAGCGTGGTGCCGTCCTCGATGCTGTCGGCGATGGAATACTTGTGCAGGTAGCCCTGGTCATCCTCGCAGCCGAAGGTCTTGAAGGTACCCTTGCCGTAGACGGTCTTGTCCACTGGGGTGCCAGTGAAGCCGAGGAAGGTCGCGTTCGGCAGGCCGGCCATCAGGAAGTTGCCGAGGTCGCCGCCGGTGGTGCGGTGGGCTTCGTCGATCAGGACGTAGATGTTCGGCCGCAGGTTCAGGTCCGCCGGCATATCGCGGAACTTGTGGATCATCGTGACGATGATGCCCCGGTAGTCGTCGCGCAGCAGCTGGTTGAGCCGGGCGATGCTGCTGGCGTGTTCCAGGTTGCCCAGGCCGAGCGCGGCGAGGTTCTTGAGCATCTGGTCTTCCAGCTCGTTGCGGTCGATCATCAGCAGGACGGTTGGCTTGTCCGCCCCGGGCGCGCGGAAAAGCCGCTCCGCCGCCTTGATCATGGTGAAGGTCTTGCCGCTGCCCTGGGTGTGCCAGACGAGGCCGCGCGTGCGCTTGGGATCGAGGGCGCGGCTGACGGCCGCATCCACCGCACCGGTCTGGTGCTGGCGCAGGATGTATTTGTTGAGTTCCTCGTCCTTCTCGGCGAAGACGATGTAGTCCTTCACGAAGGCGAGCACCTGCGGGATGGCGCAGAAGCTCTTCACCTTGGCCTCCAGCTTGCCGACTTCCTCATCCTTCCAGTTGAAGATGTTTCGCCGCACCGTGTTCCAGCTCACCCCGTAGGAAAAGCCGATGGCGTCGGTGGCGGTGAACAATTGCTGCGACACGAACAGCTCGGGTGTTTCGCGGTGGTAGCGGCGGATCTGGTCCACCCCCAGGGCAATGGCCTCGTCCTTGTTGGCGTTCTTGCACTCGATCACCAGCACCGGGATGCCGTTGATGAGAAAAACGACATCCTCACGCGTGCCATAGTGGCCGTTGTGAAAGGCCCACTCCTCGGTAACCTCAAAAACGTTGTTCGCCGGGTCGCCGTAATTGATCAGGATCAGGTCACGCTCGCGCTTCTCCTCGTGGTCGAAGAACTTGCCCCGGTTGCGCAGGTGTTCGATGAATTCCCGGTTGCCGTAGATGTCAGTGTGCAGATGGCGGAACTGCCCGAGCAAGGCACCCTCGGCCTCGGCGTAACGCGGGTTGAATTCCCGCACCTTGGCGTCGAGCTGGTCGTCGAAGAAGAGCGAGCGGTTTTTGGCGCGGTCGACGGTCGGCACATCCGGATCAAAGCCGCGCCGCCGCTCGGCTTCGTCGCGGGACAAAAATGTCCAGCCGATGGCCTCGGCGTATTCGAGGATTCGGGCCTGGACGGTTTTGTGTTCGCCGGGTGTGGGCATGGCTAGAAGGTTTCAACTTTGAACAGTCTTCCATCCTCACCGCCGTCATGGAGCTCCAATACGATCTCATCGGGACTTGGGCAGAGATTGTCCGGATCATCAGCCGTTGGAAGCTCCTCTTCAATAGCACTGAAGATGTATTGAATCCCATGTTCGGCACATGCGGTTCGAACGACGCTCAAAAGCGCCAGTTTACGCTTCGACTCAAGTTGCTCGAGTGCGCCGTCGTGGTAAACGAAATGGAAAAACCGATCCTTTGAATAGTTGATCAGGACCGAGAGATCAAAGGCGATGCAAAGAATTTTCCTGAACGACGTACCCCGTCGCTCCTGAGTCTCTTCGTCGCTCCCTGAATCAGTGTATTCGGCATGGAAATCAATGTTCCCGCTGTCATTTTGATTCACATAAAGAACTGCCGTTCGGTGTAGGACATCCTTTATGATTCGGCTGAAAACTCTCTGAATTCCTTTGTAACGTTCCGACCCGTTTGTAATTAGCTCGCCAATTTCAATCGCGAGCTCTTCTTTCCGGTCCTTCGCGTCCCTCAAACGCTCATTGAAAGCCTTGATCGCATCGAGCTTGGCGACTTTCTCCTCCATGAGGGCGAGATTCGCCCTGTCGCGATCCAGCTCTTTCTGAAGTCTCTTGAACTTCTCAAGGCTATCCGTCCCGCCGAGGATTTGGAGAATCTCCATCCTCTTTGCCGAAAGCTCGAACATTTCAGACGCAAGTGAACTTAGAGACTTTTCCAGTTCGGTTGCCCGTTTCGCGAGTCCTACTTGACGCTCCTCGTGGATCCGTCTGTTGAAGTCGACCAGTTCGGAATAATCCCTTGCGAGCTGATCTGGAAACGCGAGTTCCGCTTCCGTGAATATTTGCCGAACATCTTCTAGATTGAAATCGACCTTCGATTCGAGTCCCTTGCGGACCTGAGCTAAATCGAATTTCGCATTGTAGATGCTGTCATTCAGCTCAGCTATGCGACCCTCAATATCATCGGCAAGCTCTTGATTGAGGCCTATTTCCTGAGGGTTGAAATCGAACCGGTCAAGCGCAGAGACTTTCGCTGAAACCTCATCCCCTTTTGCCAATATTCGCGCTTGCAGTTTCTCATAGTCTGAGACCTTCACTGTCACATCGCTCTGCGCTTCGTCGCGTTGACTCTTGATCAGACTCTCTTCGGCATCTGCCTCATACTTTTTAATGATTGCTCTCTCATCGAAACCCAGAACTCTGGCAACGTAGGGCTTCCAGTCCTTGTGGTTGCCGTTTATGAATTTCCGAAGTTGGAATTCATCCGAATAGTCCTCCTGGCGCCTCAGAAAATAGCTAAACCCCTTCCGATATGACCAAGGCTTAATTGCTGTCAGCTCAAGGTAGCCGTCCAGCATTCGAACACTGGCTGCCAGCGATACAGCAGCATGGTCCCATTTGTCATCCGGTGTGCCGTTGAAGTTGAGGTGCCTTTCCTGATGGCGGACAAAAGCAATTCTCGTGGAATCCCGCACCTCCCGCCGCACCGTAACAAATTCACCGCTCCCAAGTTCTATTTCCAAAAAAAAGATGAGATCACCAAAGAGGTCGTCTCTTGTCTTTAGAAAATGGCCCTTCGTGCCGACTGTTTTTAAAAGACAAAAATCGATGACGTCGATAATCAGCGTCTTGCCTAGACAATGACTGCTCTTGTCATCATCAGATGGGTGCTGAATTCGCGCGACAACTGCATTCAAGTCTTTCCGGAATTTGATCGGCGTGAACACCGAATCGTCATTGGTGTATAAATGGCTGAGCTTCATGGTGCCTTTTCCGCTTGCATGTATTCGAGCGAGTCAGTTTGCGGGTGGTATTCGACGCGACCGAGAAGGAAGATCAAGTGGACCGCGTGCACAAAGTTAACGTCTGCATCTTCTCCGATCACGGACAAGCTCGCTCGTAGATCGGCATATGTGCAGACTCGCGCGGATTGAAGTTTCAACAACAGGATGCTGGCTGCGCGAAGAACGCAGGTGTTCAGGTCCAAATGTTTTGCGGGGCGAATCATTGCGATTTTTGTCCTATATCGCAGTCGCAATACATGTAGTGAACGAAGATCTTGACGAGGCGCCGGTGCGAGGCTGCCTGCAGTTCGGGACTGCGCTCATGGATCAGCTGATACACGTGCTCAAGCGCCTCATCAAAGGTCTCGAATGAGTTTCTGTGAACAATTAGCTGACCCTTCAATTCATCCGCGACGGCATGATACTGATCGGCGAGAGCGCCGTTACGTGGGTTTTTCAAGAAAGATTCAATCTGAGTGAACCATGGCAGTGAATCTGTCTGTATGTAGTCAAAGTATCGACTGCTCAGTTTGTTGATTTTGTTCTTCTTTTCGATGCCCGGGTAGTTTCTGAAATCGTGTTGGCTGTCAAATGCTTGGGCTATACGGCCCTTTTGTTTGAAGAACTCGGAAACCACTTCACGAATATCGTTCGGCGTGAATAGAATGGGGGAACGAAGTTTATTCAAACCGACGTTATGCGCTATCTCTGGGTAATCGAGGAGGAAGTCGTGGATGTCTTTGTTCCCAAGAAGCCACGCTTGTGTCACTCCTGTCTCCGACATGATCTTCGTGGATATGATGGTTTCAGCACCGCCGGTTTTCTTCCGATTCGTGAATAACAGATAGTGGGTCACTGATTCTTTGTCCACTTGCTTCTTAATCTTGGGAATTTCTTCGTTCAGGATCGACGTCTTATTGCTTTCGAAATCGTTGTCGGAGCAAGATTTCGTTGGGTCAGTCGTATGCTTTGCTTGGATTACCGCATTTCCACTTAATGGAACCGTATTGCTCGGAAAGCAGTTTGCGGTTCCCACAAATTTTGCGTCTTTCCCGCCATCTCGACCTTTTTCAAACGAGGTCGTTCCTGCGCCAAGAATCTTTCTGCAAATCCTTGTTACGAGGTCTTCGAATTCCTCGTCGTTCAATTCATGTAATGGATAGCGCGGCATGAAATTTCTCAATTGGCCCTGATTTTCGCGGTCATCAGTTCGTGAAGGAGGGTGCGCAAGAGGTCTTGGAGAGCGGATTGTTTGCTGGCTGCCGAGTCCTGCTTGTCGTCAAGTATTTGGAATACGGTAACGATTTGCTTTTGCTCGTCCGTTGATGGGACGGGTATCGGGAGGGTCTTTAAGAATCCGCATGTCAGCGCTCCTTTCGTGCTTCCCCCGCCGAGGGCGATGGTGCGGAGGTAGTCGTAGCGAGTCTGCATGAACCACAGCACGAAATCAGGAACGATCTTTGACGAGTGAAACTGGGCGTAGGCGAGATGTTGATTGATGCAGGTCTCAATCCGTGTAATCGCTGAGTTGCCGAGTGTCTTTCCTTGGCCAGTGATTGCGATGAGAAGGCTGTTCGGTGCGACTTTTGGAAGGTGGCATTCCTTGGCCGCTTGAGGTGTGACGAATTGTTCAGCTTCTGTGATAAAGCGGTCGTGGATTTTTGCGCTGTTCAACCACGGGATGGTTCCGCCCTCCCAATAGGCTTCGTTCGCTCGTTTCGGAGTTGATCCGTTTCCAACTTTGGCGAGTGATCCCAACTCCACCACCTCCCAGCTTTCCGGGACGGATCCGATCTCGGTTTGTTTTTGGGATTCGTTGCGGAGGCCCTCGGTGAAGAGCTTGTGCATGAGCGCCTTTTTCAGCTCGGTGGTGGTCTGAATGATCCGCTCTTGCGCTTCGATCGCCCGCTGCACCGTCGAAAGGATGTGCGCGATCTTCCTCTGCTCGGGAAGCGGTGGGAGCGGAAGGCTGCGCTCGTTGAGAATTGTGAAGTGGCGATTGTAGCCGCGACTGGGAATCTCCAATGCCAACAGAGCAAAGTAGTAGAACCTAGCGTCGTAGAGCTTCTTGTTCGGCAGGAGAACCTTGGTCCCGTCAGCGCCAAGGACGAATGGAAAGTCTACGTATTTGAAGCAGCGTGTGTGGTCGCCGAAAATGATTAGAGGCAGATCGAAGTCGATGATCTTGCTTTCATCATCACAGTAACCGGCAACGAACTTCTGGCCTTGGTCCACCACCGGGAAGCGACCAACCTCCGCGATGTCCTTTGCGGGAATTTGGTTCTGCCTGCCTACTTTGTTCTTAATGAACGAATCGGGCACGGCGCATGTTTCCCATTCGTTCATATCCCGATCTTCTCCAGAATTTCCTTCAGTTCCTTGTCCGTCTCCCGCGCCTCGGCCTCGATGACCTTCAGTTCCTCCACGATCTCCGCGATGGGCCGGTAGGTTTCAGCGTCGCTCGTGCGGATGTAGCGGCTGGGGGAGATGTTGTAGTCGTTTTTCTTCAGCTCGGCGTGATCGACGATGCGGCTGAGTTTTTCTTCTTCCTTCCACCCGATGAGGGTGTCGGCGAGGCGCTGAATGCCTTCGTCGGTGATGAAGTTCTTGGGGTCGCCCTTTGCGAAGACCTGGCTGGCGTTGACGAGGAAGACCTTGCCCTGCCGCTCTTTCGGTTTGGCCCGATTGAGAAAGAGGACGATACCCGGGGCGGTGGTGTTGTAGAACAGGTTTTCGGGCAGGTAGAGGACGCTTTCGATGAGGTCGTGGTCGACGAACCACTGTCTGACACCTTTTTCTTTGTTGGTGCCCGCATTGCCCGATCCGCGGGAGGCGGCGCCGGTGTCGAGCACGACGGCGGCGCGGCCTTTGTCATTGAGGCTGGCGTGCATGTGCTGGACCCAGCCCCAGTCGGCGGAGGATTTGCCGGGGAAGCCGGCCCCGGTGGGGAAGCGGTCGAGTTCGTCGTTGTCGTAGTCGGCCTCGGTGAACCAGTCCTGGTTCCACATGGGATTGGCGACGACGCGGTCGAAGGTACGGAGCTTGCCTTTGCTCCGGAATTTGGGGTTCTTGAAGGTGTCGCCGATCTCGATCTGGCCTTCCATGTCGTGGATGATCATGTTCATGTTGGCCATGGCCCAGGTCTCGGCGATGTATTCCTGGCCGTAGAGCTTGAGGGGGGCGACGGTGCGCTTTTTGCCTTTTGCCGCCTCTTCCATCGCGATCTCGCACTTGATCAGCAGGCCGCCGGAGCCGCAGGTGGGGTCGTAGATTTCCATGCCGGGCTCGGGCTGGAGCACGCGGGACATGATGGTGCCGACCTCGGGCGGGGTGTAGAACTCGCCGGCGCTCTGGCCGCCGCCTTCGGCGAACTTGCGGATGAGGTATTCGTAACTCTTGCCGATGATGTCGGCCTCGACGTCGTCGAGCCCGAGGCGCTTGGTGCTGATGGCCTCGATGAGGTTGGAGAGGCGGTCGTCGTCGAGATCGCGCTGGCCGTGGGTGGTGGCGTTGAAGTCGACGCGGTCGATGATGCCCTGCAGGAGCGGGTTTTCCCGGGCGATAGCCCGCATGTGGGTGGTGACGCCTTCGCCGATCTTGTCGGAGAGCTTGCGGATGACGGACCAGACCGGCTGTTCGGGATCGTCCGGCACCAGAGGAAGGTAAAAACGGACGAGCTTGTGGTCAGCCTTGGCGAGCTGGAAGGCCTTCTTGCGCGAGCCGACCTCGGCGGCGATGCGGTTCAGCTCGTCGTCAAAGACGTCGCAGAGGCGCTTGGTGAAGATGAGGGGGAGGATGTAGTCCTTGTATTTCGGCGCGTCCTTGGCGCCGCGGATGGAACACGCGGCGTCCCAGATCCAGGACTCGAGAGATTTGTCTTTACCGTTATTGCTTGCCACCAGCCCTAAGCCCTTTTTTGTCTGTCGATTTTTTCATTGGGACAGAGTAAGAACGGAGCATCCCGCCATTACCCAAACTGGAAGGTAACTCTGAAGAACGGCTTTATGCCGATTGCGGACTATATCAAAGTGGGCATCATTAAACTGCTCTGGCAGATGTCCAGATGGTCATGATGATTACGCTGACCGACTGTTTTGGCCGGTTGCAGACCTTGGGGCTCTGCCCCAAACCCACGCGCTCGCCGCGTGACAGGGGTGTGGTTAGAAACCCAACCCACCCCTACTACGGAGCATCGTCGCTCCATCGGCATCAAGGGCTTTCGCGGCATAAGGCGCCCTCCCGCTACGCGGCCCCTCCCATTTATTCCACATCCCTTGACCCCGCCCCCGCTTAGTCGTCAAGTCGCTCCCGGCCCGCGTCAGGCGTCTGTTCCCACTCGGCCAATTCCCTCGGCAGCGGCGCATTGGCAGTGACCGGCTCGCCCAGGATCTTCCGGATCGCTGTGGCAAACCCGATCTTGAAGATCGGACTTCCCTTGTCAGTGAGGATGCGGCCATGCTTGTCCTCCTTCCAGCCTTCTTCCTTCATCAGCTTCTCGCTGATCGCATGGCGAAGCGCCGCCTTCTCCGTATCTGTAACGCCAAAGTCGGCAGGCAGGTAATCCCCGGAACGAGCCAACTCTGCACGCTCACCGGACTTGTCGCGGTAGTCGATCACGATATTTGTATGTTGCTTGAGCAGATTCACTTCCCCACGCAGCTTCTTGTTCTCCGCCAGGACTGCGCCCATGACGGAACGGACGGCCGGGTCGGGAATTCGGTCGAGCACGTCCCACACCAGGTTGTTGGTCGCCTTGCGCACTTTACGGGTCACGCCGCCCGTATGTTCGGCCCACGCCTTGATCAGCCCCTTGAAGTCATCGCCGGTCTTGTTGTGAATGGTCGATGGTGCCGGGCCACTGCGTCCTTGGGCAATGCGCGAGATCGTCGCCACTGAGAAGTCCTTGCTGCCCCGCTCGTACTGCTCCCGGCAGATGGCATGAATCAGGTCGAGGTTCTTCTGCTTGCGCGTGTTGGCGTGGGCTTTCAGTTGTTCTAGCAGTTCGTCGGGATGCATGGTCACGCTCCTTCTTCCATGTAGGCCGGCAGGGATTTCTTGGTCTGCAGATCGCTGAGGATCTGGGTCATCGCCACGCCCTGGTCGCCTACGCTCTTCAGCGTCGTGATCAGGTCGTCATCCACGATGCCCAGTTCCTTGAGGCGGCCTTGCGCCACAACAAACTCAACGGCGTTTTCGAGGGAGCCGGCGCGCGACTCGATCAGCTTCATCGTGGCGTTGCCCGCCAGCAGTTGTTGCTCGACGCTGAGCCGGGAGAACAGCAACGGCTTCTTGTTTGCGTGCAGCAGCGCGTCGAGTAGCTGGGAGCGCCGGATCGCTGGCTGCCGGGCGTCGATCTCGGGATAGATCGTCGCATTGCGGCACTGCACCTCAATCGGGTGCAGCTCAGATTCGGTGACGGTCAGCGCGGTCTGGATGTCGAACAGCGTGCCGGCTGCGACCAGTTGCAGCCCGTCCTTGGCCGCGTTCTTGTTGATCTGGATGCAGCGATGGATCAGGCGCTGGATGGCCTGAAGATCGGTGATCCAGCGGTCCAGCGTCTGGGTTTCTGCTTCGAGCAGCGCCGAATGCTTTTCAAGGTCGACGGCCTCGGTAAAGAGGCGGCCCGTGGCTTCGCACTCCGCGCGGCGCTCTTCCATGGCCGCCACCTGTTCGGTAAAGCTGTTGTAGCGCTCTGCCGCCAGCATCGCCTGGTAGGCGATGTGGTTGAACTTCGCGTTGAGCGCGTGTAACCAAGCGGGGCCCGTGAGGAAGAACCGGCAGCGGATGCAGTTGCGCTCATGGGGATAGCCAGGGACGGGGCCGTAGTCTTTTCGATCCTTTACTTCGCTGATCTTTTTGCCGCCAACGTCGCACATGGCGCAGCCCACCGGACAGAGGCCCTTGTCATCGAAGACGAAGCCCGCCTCGCTCTTTTGGTTTATGGCCGCCGTGACGCCATCTTGCGAGACGCTGGCAAAGCGCTGGTTGATCTCGTCGCGCCCATGCCGCATCAGGAATGTCTTGTGGCCCCGCGCTTCGTTTTCGGTCATCTTGTGTTCGGCGTCGGCCATCAGCTTGTTCATGTGGTCGATGCCGATCTTGGTGTAGTAGATGGTCTGGATCAGGCCGTGGTGGCCCGCGATCAGCTTGGACACGACCTCGATGGGCAGGCCGCCTTCCATGATCAGGCCGGTGATCAGCGAGACGCGCAGCGCGTGGAGCGGGAAGTAGGTTCCGTCGCCGTTTGGGTCGACGAGGCGGATCGGATTACCGAGAGCGTCCTTTTCTTCTTTTTGGGCGAGTTCCGCTTCCAGGCGGCCCAGGAGCTTGTACCAGAGAGTCGACAGCGCACTGTCAGGCACCGGCTTGGCCCTGTCCCGGCCCTCCGCCGCCGCGTTGCGGAACAGGAAGAAGGCGGGGCTGCGTTCGGCAAGTATCGCGTCGGCCGGGCGCGCGCTGAAATACCGGGCTTCCAGTTCGGTCCACGGCATCGCCGCTTCGACCGGGTTGTGGCGCTCCTGCCAATTGCGCAACTTTTCCAGCCAGTAGAGCAACTCAATGTTGGTCCACGGGATGACGTAGCCCTTTTTATCCTCAGGCTTGTTGATGTCGGCGGTCTTGTTGGTATTGATGAAGAACCCTGTCCCTTGCCCGCCGGCGTCCCGGTGGAACACCCCGCGCTGGCAGGGACGCGCTTCGCTCCCCAAGGTAAACGGCGTGTCGTTGAGCTCGAAACGGCCGCCCTGCGCATCCCAAACGTAGCGCCAAGTATCGCCCTCGCCCGAGTCGAGGAAGCGGACCTGGTGAGTGCGCAGCGCAACTTCGAGCTTGACATAGAGCACCACCGCGCGCACCGGGGACCAGATTTCGGTCACGACTTCCGGGAGGTTGTTGTTTTTTCGTTCCCTCCGGCCCGGTCTGCGTTCGCGCCACGCGCAGTCGGGATCGTCTCGATTGACGAGGGTCGGATCGACGACGAACCAGTCACCACCAGGGCCGGCCGAATCCGTGGCCACCTGCGCCCATGTCCAGGCTTGGAAGTTCCGCCCCTCGGCCAGCATCTTCCGGAGCTTGCGAATGTAGAGCATCGGGAGGGCGTTCTTGACCGTCTCGCTGGGCGCGCCGATTCCCGCTACGGACAGGCGCTCGATGGAGTTGTGGAACACGGCCGGCACCACGCGCTCGCCATGCTCGCCCTCGACGGAGAGCTTTTTCAGAAGCACCCAGTCGATGAAGTCGGCGACATGAGTGTTTTGCTTGATTAGGAGTGCTGTGGGCTTTTCGTTGGCGGCGCCCTTGGTGGACCAGCGCTTGGCTTTCGTATTCACCAGAGAGTCGATGAACGCCGGCTTGGTTGTCGTTCGTTTCAGGAACTCCAGCGGGTCGCGCGGCAGATCCTGCGCGATCAGGTAGCGGGTTAAGAACGCCTCCACGGACCTGTTGCGAAACCCTTGATTTTCCCGCACGGTCTGGATGTACTCCGCGGCATACGCCACCCAGGCCACCATACGCGGATCGATCGTCAGCACATGGCGAAACGTCAGGTCGCCCTGCTTGCCGTGTTTTTTGTAACCCTTGCGCGGAAACGGGTTGCGCCACTGGGCGGGAACGACCCGGTACCCGTCGGCATCCGGTGCCGAGAATTTTTCGCGCAAGACCCAGTCGATGAAGTCGCTGACCCAATCGTGCATCTGTTGCGCATAGGCCTCGCTCACTGAGTCCAGTCCGAGCACAGCCCACAGGTCGGGCACCTGCTTGCCCGCATCCAGCAAGCGACGGGGCGATTTGTCGAGACTCTGTCCGTGCAGGTAGGTGACGAAGAAGGCAATGAGACCTAACTTCGCGTGCGGCGACCGTTTTGTTAGCGTCCACCATTCAGCCGCCAGACCCTGCCACTCCTCGAAGGTCGGGTCCAGCGCCAGCAGGAAGCGGAACTCGGGGTCGAATTGCAGGCCCGTGCCTTTGATTTTTGAGCCTGCCATTTACGGCCTCCTCAGTTTTGGGTTGGGGCCGGTCAGGAGGCCCAATGGGTCGATATCCTCGAAGCCATAGCTTGAGAAGTCGGGCCGCGCCAATGGCGTGCCGGACCCCATCCGTTGCGAGGCGGCTTCGATCATTCGGTTGACCTTCTGCATGTCCGGTTCGGTGTAGACCACCTGCGATTCGAGCGACTTGTGGTGCAGCGCCTTCTTGCGGGCGAGCGGGTCAAGCTCGTAGTCGGTGATCCGCTGACCATAGCCATGGCGATGGCCGTGCACACTGGTGCCGAGCATCTTGGCGACGACCAAGCCGATGCGTTCCACCGCGCGGGCGTGCTGCCCCATAAAGTCGTTGATGGCGTAGGGCTTGCCGGTCACGGTGACGAAGGCAAACGGGTGGTCGCAACGCAGGCGCGAGCGCTGCGCCATATAGAGCACCCACAATTTCATGAACAACTCCCCGGCCCAAGTCGGGCACCAGAACACTGGCATGAATTTCCCCTCGGCCTCGACCACGTTGTCCTTCCAGCCGGCATGCATCGCCGCCGTCGAGTAATACAGGTTGCGGGGTGCCAGACCATGCTTGCCCTTGAGGTAGGCTGCGCGGTTGCACTCGATCGGCTTGCCCTTGGCATCAAGCCAGTCCGGCGGGGCCAGTCCTTCTTCGGGATGGAAGACGCGCACATAGGCGCGTTCGGGATGGTACGGGTCGGGCACCACGTCATGGACGAACAAGTGGAACGGCTCGCTGACGCGCAGGCCGCCAAAGTTCATCAGCATGGTGATCAGGATATCGCGGAGGTTCAGTCGCTCTTCCAGCCGCGGGCTGTTCTGCTTGCCAGGCACGATGAAACCCTTGAACAACAGGTCTTCGATGCGATCCTGAGGGAAGTGCTTCACGGCGCCCCGGTCCACGACGGGAGTTTTCTTGACCAGGGTTTGGCGTGCGCGCTTGTTTTGCAACGCGGCCGCGTCGTAGTCGACCGAATGGGAGAAGATCGAATGGTTCCGCCGTTTTTCCCAGGCAGCCCAAGCCAGTAGTTCCTCGCTCTTGGTGGCTTCGCGCCATGGATTGAGGGGTTGCGTCTGCTGTTGCTTGGCCATCCAGTCGGAGAACTCCGAGAGAAGGTTGGTGAGCTGCCGGATCAGCGGCGTGTTCTTTCCCATCCAGTACAGTTGGCCAGGATCGTGCCCTTCGCCATCAGCGGTGCCGGTGTAGAGGCGTGCGACGAAGGACTCGAACAAGTCTTCTGGCCGACTGAAATGCTGGTGGTTGGCGCTCATGTAGTCGAGTAGCAGCCCTACGGCCTGGACAAGCTTCTGCTTCCAGCTTGCGCTCTTGAAGCGTGCCTTCTTGAGCATGTAATCCACGAGCGGCGTGAGCACGCCATACTCGGTCAGGATCACAGGGATTTCGGCATAGTGACCATGGCTGTCCTTGTACACACGGGCGCGAACGGTGACGTGGTCCATCAGGCCATGCCCTCCAGAATCTCGTTGAACAGCGCGCCGAGCGCGACATGCCTCCGCGCCGCATGGGGTAGGGCTTCGACCGCTGCCTTGGCGGCCGCTGTATTGCCCACGAAAATCACCTGCGCCTCACGAACACTGATTTCGCGGCTCCAGCGAGGGAGCGGAGAGCCGGCTAGAGGCTCGCCGACGGCGGAATATCGGGAACTGGCGAAGAAAGTTCCGGCACGTTGGCGACCGCGATATAGCGAACCACCTCGAAACTGAAGTAATAAACGGAGTCTTCATCCGGATCGTAGTGATAATCGTCTTCGTACTCGATAACGCGCAGCAATTCGTTACTACTATCCAAGTCACAGCGAGACCCAGCAGCAGTCTCGCCCTGAGCAACATGCCCAGGCATGAGGCACCACTGGTTGAGGTATGCTAGAAGATTGAAACAGGGGTAGTTCACAAGGCGCTCCTTAGTTGTTAGCAGTGAGTGGCACTGACAGTTCTTACCGTATAACAACCTTGCGAACTTCGAAAGCACCCGAAAGCAAAAAGTGTACCTATAGTTACACAACTAGTACGAAGTTACTATCGCACCAGGTGGCGCTAGCTATTACGCACGCCATAGCCCTGCTCAGCAACCAGAACAAGCCTGCCCTCGATGCACCGTCACCGGGCTGGCTTGGCCATCACAGCGACCGGCCAAGAGTCCGCCAGTCCGACTCTGGAACAACAACCACGTGGACGAGGAATACGACCCCTCCTTTCTGAGAGATCTCGAATCCCTGATACCCGGCTAGTAGTCCGACGTCTATCGAGAGCCATCTGGCTAAGCACCAACGAGACGGTTTGCCGCCTAGTAAAAGAACTCAGGAATGCCCAGAAACGGACCCGCTCCCCTTTGGTTGAGAAAAACGCATACATGAAGGAGCAGATGCACTGACGGCTCGAACGATCGCGGCCCCACTACGCGATAGAGGGAGTTCTCCGTATGCACGAGGCCTGTGTCAAGGTCGATCGCCTTTACCGTCGAGGACATCCAGGATTGCCCAGTTCCTTCCACACCCCCCAGCAACTTCGGAACCGACTGCATCTTTCCGCCGGCCGTTGCGTGCATCATCAGAACGTTCCACCCCTCCAGCGTGTGCCGAACCGGCCCACCCGATGGAATATCACGCTCCAGTGACTTCATCTCCTCGGCGGTCGCGAAGGCCAGCCGAAACTTGTCTCGGTTAGCCCGGACGATCTCGTCCAGACTCTGGGGTAGCAGGTCCTGCAGGTGGAAGACTTTCGGATCCTCATTCATTTCGACAGGCCCTAGCGGCAATGCCCGGCATCAGGCAACGTAGCTCACGCCGCGCTTAGCCAACGCGAAACGTACGGCGTAAGGACAATCCACAGCGCGTGAGGGAGGTAACGGCTGGCCGCCCTCTGCTGCAATCCAGCCGTTCGGGTAGGAAAACCAGGCTGCGATGGACCATGGGTCTGCATCAGATGCAAACGCCCGGATCACATCAGCAATAACCGGCCAGGGTTTGTAGTCATCGTGCAGTTGATACCGTGCGACGTGCTGCTGCCCTTCGTAGCTGACAGCGAAGATCCGGCCCTGCTCGAGCCAGTCGCGGGCCTCCGCACGGATGGCAGACAGCTGTTCCAAGGTCAGCCACTCGGCCTTAGCGATGATGTCGGCGTGGGTCTCTGCTACCCCAAGCCACTCAAACGCTTGCTGGATGGCGAAGTTCTCGGCCAGCGCGCCGGAACTGTACTGCAGCGAGTGCAATATGGTCGCTTGTCCGCCATGCGGGTCTGGGCTTAGGCCGTCCGGGTGCAATAGCAGCCAAACCGTAGCTGGCCGGCTCGTGACAACGATTGACAGCATCCGTCCGCCCGGAGCCTCGCGAGTAGTGATCAGGCGCATTGGTGCGGCGGCAAAATCTTGATGCCCGTCCGGCCTAGCCACTTGCGCCGTAAAAGCACACCGGGCGGCTGCATAGAACGCACTATCCGCCGCCTCGATCATCTCCAGTGGCCCGGAATCCCACCAAGTGCCGTCGAAATCAGCTGAAGTGCTGTAGTGCGCTCCATTTTGCGCACGCCAGCCTGTGTAAAACCCGACAAGTGAGAAAAGCTCGGTCATTTACGTAGTCTAGCGAGCCGCCTGAACCAGCGGGGACCACATGTGTAACTTGAGTTACAGGTTTGGTCATGAAATTATTTTATAAACCCATAGGAGGTCAGCCCGCCTTAATTGGATTTATACAAAGGCCATGTTTACCACTGCTTGGGCACCGAAGAGGCGATGTCGGCCCGGCCATCCCAACTGGCAGGTCCTCGGCCAGAGCGGTCTTACGTCCAGCAAGGCAGAGTACGTTCATCTGGCATTGTCATAAGTCTCTTACCTCAGCTCGATAAATCGCAGCCAGTCGTCAGCGTATACGCAGTTCGTCTCTCCAGAGATTACCGGCGCTGTACTGCCCTGCCTTCTCCGGTCAAAAGCAGTTCTAGCAGGTTCCGGAATATCTCCCATGCGTACGTACTGTAGGCCGGTGTCAGAATCCGTATGGATGGGGACCTCCACTTGTACCGGTCTACGCGGAAGCCGCTCCTGGCCGCTGAGCGTTTTTGCAATCGCCCGCGCGACGAGATCCCACACAGTTACCGACCAGCGCGGATATGCCGTGATGTCTGCATGTGCCGGGATAGAGTCGTCTGCTGTCAGTAGGCACTCGTAATCCGCAAGCGCTCCCCCTGCCACATTGCTGATGTGCATCACTCCAATCTGGCGCTCTACGCCGATCCCGCCGGGGATTATCGATACCGTCACTTTTAGCATGCTTGGCCTACCTATGTGGACTATGAACAGACCGCCATCATGCCTAGATTTCTTTTTTAAATCAGCTACATAGTTCTTTAGCAGCGGTATACCTTGATACCTCACTTGGCGGGCAAGTTGAACTGACGGGTGAACTACCGTGGCCTGGCAAGAAAAGTACAAACCATGGGGAGGCGGGAAACTGCGTAGGAACGTGCTCGTGACCTGTCGCCATGGCCGGCGAACCGACCTCTTGAACGGGTATCCCTGCAAGTTTTACTTGGGATCCTCATTGTTCATCCTCGAGGTTGTACGCAGGCAATGTGCTGAGCCGTCCGTCTTCAACTGGGCCGCCCACCGTGAAGTGGTAGAAACTTTGCCACTCGCGTGAAGCGATGCCGAAAGCCGCATGGACTGGATCGTCGAAGTAGCAGCCGATCCCGGTGGCGCGGATGCCTGCCTCTTCGGCCTCCAGATAAAGTAGCTGCCCCACCATGCCTGCCTCCCAGAACAGGTTGCGGTAGAACGAGGCGCCGTAGCTCGCCAGGCTGTCCATGTAGTCGGCGATCATGGCCACGCTGAAGGCGCCCTCGCCGGCGATGTCCTGGCCGCAGGAGACGGTGATCGCCAGCGCACGACAGTCCCCCTCCTTGAGGAGGTACAAGGGGAGCCCGGGCGGGCAATCTGGCACGCGCTGCCAACAAAATTCTGAACCCATCACTCGCTTGAGAATTTCGATCTTGTCCGGATCTCGGACGAGCACGTAGAGGCCAGGTGCCAAGCCATCGACGCGGTGAACGAAGAGCCCGAGGTGGATGCGTGGTCGCCAGGGAATTGCGTCCCAAGGCATCCCTTGCCGCTCATGTGTTGGAATCAATCGGGCGAGCATACGAAAGAATACGGCGCGCGAGATCGATGTTGAGCCATCCATCGCTACCGCGCTGCGGCGGCCAAGAATGGCCTTCTCTGCGCTGAGCAGACCCTGCCGGACAGGTGTCCCGAAAAGTTCATCTTCCGAAGGAAAGCCGGAGAAGTCTTCCTTGATAGGCTTGCTATCGCAGCGTCGCGTCGCCTGCGCAACCTCGTCGATCACGGGCCAAGCGACGCCGTGTTCTGGGCTAAGCGTGTTTGCCATGCCCTGCCAGAGCACGCCAGCTTTGTAGGCCATCAGTGGCTTCGAGTCGGTCGAAAGTGGCATCGAGCCCGGTGTAATCAACACGAGCAGCTCAGCTTCCTCGCGCTCTGACCCCGCAAAGTCTTCATCGCGGTCCAGCCCCAGCAAACTGGAGAGAGTGCTATTGCTCACGCAATCGAGGAGCACCAGTCTCCAGCCGAGCGCCGCTGCCGAGATACGCAGGCTGGTCAGCGCGTGTCCCACATCGTGCTGGCAATAGCGGAATGCACGCTCGCCGTACTTCCAGGCTTCTCGCCAATGCACCGACGACAGACCCACGAGGAAGGAGCCATCAGGAAAACCCCCAACCAGCTCGGACCACTGCTCCGCGTCGAGCGCTGCTCGTCGTTCAAGCGCGTGTTCCCTCGGCGCGTAGTGGTACACGGCGGCGGTCTCGCCGATCTGGTCAACCGCAGGAAGTAGCGCATAGCCTTCGGTCGGATGAAGATTCCCGCTCGAAGGATTTGCGCGCAACGGCCACTTAGTCTCGCCGACTTGCTTCCATGCCGTCAGTGAGAGTGCGTAGCGAAAAAACAGCGAGACCGACTCAAGCGACAGTGGCGCTGGCGGCACGGTCGCACTCGCATAGAGCTGCCAATAGGGCAGTGGGCAACCCGCTTGGGGCAGAGGAAGGCGAACCAGGTCCGCTCCCGCGTAGCGCCGAAACGGATCGGGCTGCGTCGCCCAGTCCATGTAACCGAGTGCGGCGGCGTAGCGATGGAAGTGGTGCTTGGTCCGCTCGTGGTAAGCGACGACCACCATTTCCGGAGATGACGCTCCCTCAAAAAGGTCGGCTCGTTTCGGCGCAGTTGGCTCCGCCGATAAGGCTGAAAGACGATGGGATGTCATGGCAATCTTAGTCATGCTGTGCCGTAATCAAGGAGCTTCTTCTAACTCGTCAGCGGCGCGTCGCAGCTACGGTTGTGAAGTGGAATAGGGGCCGGGGTCGGTTACTTCTTAGGGTTGGGACTCCGGGCCAGCCTGACAGGGGCCGCCACCGGCGCAAAGAAGATCGCAGGGTCTTCCCTGACGGCAACGAGCACCTCCTGGAAAAATGCTCTCATGTCGAACTCCTCCATACGTGCGTGACTTGATTGTAGCCCGTTCGCCAGACCCTATAATGCCTTCAACGCCACGGAGTGGGGGTCAACAATATGAAGCATCTACAGGCAGTACTCGTGCTTGCGCTCCTTATAACCAGCAAGCGCTACCGCCAGCGCTGGCAGCACACGATCGACCAGGTCGACGCGTCGCTCGACGCCATTGCAGCCAGCAGGCGACGGATCGATGCCATGGAGAATGGTGGCCCGCCCAAAGTCAGGGTAGTTTGACGCTGCGCGTGCCCCGTTCTGCCAGCCTGTGTATTCTGCTCAAACCCGCCAACGCTAATGCTGCCATTACCGCCACCAGGTATGCGTCCAAAGGCGCCAGGCAAAATGTTGAAGGCCGCCAACAGCTTAAAACACCCTTTGCGGTCATTCAGGCCAGTGGAGCAAAACGTCCGTTTTTCGGCCATAGCTGCCGGTGGTGCTGACCAAATCCAATGGCCGGTGTCGCGCTGGTTGCTGCCGTTGACGCGGTATTCCGCCTGAACGGCAGCTTTGGTCACCGGCGAGGGACGGCACCCGACCCTGAAGAGACAGTCGGGGTATGCTCATCGAACAGCCGTTGATGCAGCAAGAGCAGTCTATTGAAAATCCAATCTCCGACTCCCCGCCGCTATTTGAGCGTCTTAAGCAGGTGCATAACCCATCAGCCACCGGTCTCCTTTTTCATACCGTAATATAGAGACTGGGCACCGAGAAAAAATCTAAAAATCATCAAGATAAATCGCCATGACAGCCGTCTCTATATTAATAAATGTCCGGGCCCATGGGTCTCGTGATTAACTGTTAGGCCTCACGAATGCCAACCGCAAAAGTTGTACAAGAGCGCGTGTTCTTTCCGTTCACGCCATACCTCGACTCCGCCAGGCACTTCTGCGATGAGCTCACGCGAAAAGACTATGTCAGTTGGTACGACCTCTTGGCCGCAGTGACTCTGTTGGCACTTTCCGTCGAAGCATTAGCAAACACTATTGGTGAATTTGCCATCTCCGATTTCAAGGACTTTGAGTCCAGTTCACCCAGAGCCAAGTTGAGGCTCATCTGCGAAAAGTCAGGGCTGGAGTTCAATCGAAGCAAGTCGCCATTTACGGAGGTGATACACCTCCTAAAGGTACGAAATCAGCTGGCTCATCCAAAGTATCAGAAGCTGCACTACGAATCCAAGGAAATGCCATTGGAAGAAGCTCGCGAGCACTACAAGCAACTCGGTGAACCTCTACATGACATCGAGAAGTCCCTGTCCCCAGAAATGGCGCAGAAGTCACTCAAGGCCGTTCTCAGCTTGGCTGAGATGCTACGGGCAACGCTGAAGCCCGAAGTGTTTGAGTCAAGTAGCAAGCGTCTAGTCATTGACGGCGTGGACTACTTCCAACCCAAGGCTCGCGAGTGAAACCTAACCCTTCCATCGAGAGGACGTCACCCGGCAAGCCGGGCGCCGCCTCTCATGTCAAACGTTAGGCATCATTGAAGATGAGTGATGATTACTCCGGATACTGGAAGTACTACTCCGATTCCTTTGGTTGGAATGAACCTCCTTTCTTTCAGCCGTTAGATGACTTCCGCACAAAAGATGTCTTTAAATCAGCAGGTCTGAGCGACACGCAGGCAAATGAGCTCATTGCTTCGGGGTACGTTTGCGTCCCGGACAGTGATGTTGTGATCGACCGGTTTTATGGGGGAGCCTTAGCTCGCGCTGACGGTGTGTCCCGATTTCGGCCTGACGAGCTTCAAGAGCTATTTAGTGAACCGCGTTCCCGAGCATGGGTTAAAACGGCGCATTCCCTCGAAGAATTGCATCAGATCGTTGACGAGACGAAGTTAAGGTCACGTAAGCCGATCTTATTCAGAGGCCAAAGAAGCAATTATTCAGTAAGTAGAACGATCAACAATCCTAACTTCACGATTCCCGACGTTGGAGAAGTGTCTCTTTTGTCCTCCTTCTGGCGCAAGGCATACGCGCGCGATCGCAACTGCTTTTGCGATTCTCGTTCGTTGTCCTTATTCGAGTGGAGCAAGATTTTCTATTCAGCTTACGACTTGACGGAAATCGAAAGGAGGCAAAAAGCAGCAATAGATAATGGCGAGTGGATGTATTCAGAGCAGGACATGGCTGACTCAGATGATCCTCTGCTAAGCGAGTTTGGGAACCATCGACTTGACCTCGCTATGGGTATGAATTTCAACTTGGCAAGCACGTTATCAACTCTGCTTCAGCACTACGGACTAATGTCCACTGTTATAGATTTAACCAGCTCGCTGGACGTTGCTCTGTTTTTTGCCACTCATCGATACGTCAGGCACAACGGCAGGGATCGCTACAACTTCGTTGGAACGAACAATGGCAAAGCAGTGCTATACCTAATCCAAGATGATCAGAACGAGATGGTGGCGCACGACGCCGCCGAAAGAGTACTTTCAAAGCTCACTCCAGAACGTCCCCTAAGACAGCACTGCGTGATTTCCCGGTCATCGGCCTTTTCCATCAACTTGCCAGCCTTCTTTCTGCTAGGCATTGTCTATTTGGACTTTCCAATTGATGGTCGTGATTCCAAGAGTTTGGTGGCTTCCTATTTCCCAGGCACGAATGAGGATAAATTTTTAGCGGCGCTAAAGTCTGGCGCGCTGCATCCAGAACACATTACCGACTTTGGCCAGTGCGATCGACGTCCCCCCGGTTTTCAGTAGCACTCGGCTTTAGAGTCCGGGGGTTAATGTAGCCGATTTGTCGGCCAGTTTCTTGGCGTAGGCCGACGGTGTCAGGCCACCCAGCGATTTCTTCGGCCTCTCCTCGTTGTACTCGCG
>JAIBEI010000030.1 GCA_019459055.1 Thiobacillus sp.
CGCGAGTACAACGAGGAGAGGCCGAAGAAATCGCTGGGTGGCCTGACACCGTCGGCCTACGCCAAGAAACTGGCCGACAAATCGGCTACATTAACCCCCGGACTCTAAAGCCGAGTGCTACTGAAAACCGGGGGGACGTCGGTCTCTATATTAATAAATGTCCGGACCCATGGGTCTCTTGATTAACTGTTAGGATTTTCTATGGCTACAGCTATCCAGAGAACATTTATTGTTGATTGCCCTTGGTGCAAAGCCAAGGTCGCAGCATCCGAATCCGGCCGTGCCGAACGTAGCGGGTTCGACGACGACGCAGGCGAGCCATACGCATCCAAGGTCCTCGTTGGAACTTGCCCAAGCTGTCACTCGATTCTTGTGGGTGAAACCGAACAAATTGGTTTCGAGGATTACGACTCCGACCAAGATCGCTGGCGCGATGTCGTTCGCATCTACCCGAAGCCGCCAAAGGTGTTTTCGAGCTTTCGAATTCCAAAGGTGGTTAAGGACTCTCTCAATGAAGCAGATCGTTCATTGCAGGCTGGTGCAAATATTGCCGCGTGCGTAATGCTCGGGCGTGCGCTTGAAGCTCTTTGCCGTGACATCCTTGATTCAGTGCCTGAATCAACGCCCACGACCACTCCGCCCGCCACAACTGCAAAACCAAAGAAGAAGATCATGCTTGGCGAGGGCATTAAGAAACTCAAGGACCGTAAAGTTATCGACGACCGTTTGTACGACTGGAGCCAACAACTTCAAGCTTTTCGCAATCTAGCTGCTCATCCGGAAGACATCAGCATTTCACGTCATGACGCTGAAGACCTTCAAACCTTTGTAAACGCCATCGTCGAGTATGTCTACGACCTTGCAGAACGCTACGAAGAATTCAAAAACCGAGTTGATGCCCGTGCAAAACGCAAAAAGACCTAACCCGGCGCTCAACCTCGCTCCCTTCAATCGCTGGACGCTGCGCGATAAAGCCGCGCAGCGACGGTTAGCTCTACGTTAGGCTGCTTCATGATCGAAACGCTTCGCACGTTACTGGAAAAGGCTTACGGAATTCCCGAGCGCACCCTCGTGTGGGTGAACATTGTCCTTGCTGGCCTTGTGGCGCTCGCGCACGGCGGAGCGCTAGCATTAACTTTTTCCGAGCCGACACCTGACGCCTCTGAAATTCGGCAACTCGCGTGGATCTCACTACCTATCGTCATAGTGATTTTTATTTCTGCAGCCGCAGCACTAATCAATTCGCAGCTACGGCCCCGAGTCCTCGCTTTTCACGGCGTCGTTCTCTCCGCTGCCGAAGGCTTTCTCCTTCTTTGGGCGCTGGGTGTTCTGTTTAACGGAGCTCCTGAAGGCGTTCGCTTTTCCTGGTCAGTCGGTTTTCTATCTGCATCGGCATGTTATGCGTCTGTTTTGCTCTGCCGTTTCAGCTTTGCGACGTATTTACGTTCATCGTGGGCTGTCTACTACGGCCCGGTTATAACGCTTGCTTGTGCTGCACTAATTGATGTCGGCGTTTTCGTTCGGTTAGTTGCTTAATGCTTGTACCTAGGCACGCTGCGCAACCTAACCCTTCGGTCAAGGCGCTCCCTCCGGTCGCTGGGACGCGCCGCAAGCAGCGCGCCCCTTACCTTAAACGTTCGGCCGCCTGGCTTAAGGATTTCGAGCGGGCGGATATCCCATGGGGTTCGGGCAGCTGAGATCTAAAATGCGCAATCTTGATTTCAGTTCCTGGCAGGCGGTGATCCCGACGCTGCTTGGGCTGGTGGTGGTCACTTTCGTGATGGTGGGCATCCGCCTGCTGGTGATGGAGAGGGTGCAGCAGCGCCGCCAGCGCGAGAACCGTCAGATCAACGAACGCCTGCGCACGTTGATCGCCGCCTACAAGACCCTGGGGGGCTCCTTTACCGGCGATCTGGCGGTAGATCCGACGCACCTTCGCGAACTCCTGAGCGAACGGGCCCCGGCCGAGTCCGCCGGGGGCGAAGCCACAGAGACAGGCGAGGACATTTCGTCATCGCTCTCCTTCGATCGTTCGCGCCGCATCCGCGATGCCGTCGAAGCGGCGCTGTCGGACGTGATCCTACTCGGCAACGAGGAGCAGGTGCGGCTGGCAGCGCGGGCGGCGGCCGATCTCGTCGCGGGACGCCCGGTCCACACCGACGCACTGGTGGTCTCGCTGCGTGATTTCATTCGCAAGGTTCTTGACCTGGAGCCCGTACCAACAGAGTTGGCGATTCCGAAGCAGGGGCCGACTCGCCCCGGCGGCGGCGGGTCCGGCGGCGGAAAGGGCAAGGGGGAGCAGGAGGTGGGGACCGGGCAGGCAAGGGCGCGGGTACCGGTGGCGGTGGCGTCGTGGGGGAGGGATGGCCCTGGGGATGGGGGGCGGCCTGGCGGAGGGCGAGCCCGAGTCGAATCCCTGGCGTGGGTAACACGTGTTGCCCGGGTTCAGCGTTTGACGCCGAACCAGGCGCTGCACCTGCCTCGGCCCGCAACATCGGCTTCTGTGAGGTCATGGCTCATTCACGCGGGCCGATCAGGTGAGCTGTGTTTTTGGGCGTCAGGACACTGAACACCAGTGCAGAGACTGAAAGGAGGTGCCCGATCATGCCGGATATGAGTAGTGAGATCACCACGGAAGTGTTGCAGACCTTTGCCGATGCCTGGAATCGTCACGATGTCGATGCCCTCATGTCATTGATGACTGAGGATTGCGTCTTCGAAGCCTCTGCGGGCCCTGAAGTCTGCGGCACCCGGTATGTAGGCCGTGAGTCCGTGCGAGTTGGCTTCGTGGAGGTCTGGGCTACCTTCCCCGATGCTCATTGGAGAAACGCGCGCCATTTTGTCTGTGGGGATCGTGGAGTGTCGGAGTGGACTTTTACAGGAACGCGGACAGACGGCACTCGCGTCGAAGTTCATGGTTGTGACCTGTTCACCTTTCGAGACGGCAAGATTGCATTGAAAAACTCTTACCGCAAGAATCGTCCGCCCCTTCGGAGCGGACCGTCATGGTGACCGCCAAATGACCGATAGACGGCCTTGTCTGCCGGCCGATATATACGCAGGCCAAAGGAGACTACGGCCTTAATCAGGCATTGAATCCCATGGTGTCCATGCGTGGTCAACTTGGGGAATTCGGAAAGGCAATAGACAATGGCGCGATAGCTGCTGCGTTTCTTGCGAGTGATTCATAATGTCTACTTATCATTGAGTGGGGGAACCCACTCCGGGAGTGTCGGCAGTGGGTCTCCTTTCTTCCACGCCTTACCTTCTCTCTCAGGTAGGGGCCGCTTTGGCCAACCTATGCTCTTGGAAATTTTGTGGCTTGTCCCTCCGAACATAAGCGTGACGCTAGAAATATATTCCTTGTTTGGCACCATTGAGCGGGTTAACTCAGCGGCCCATCTCAATGTTTCACGAATCGCAGCAGCTTCTTCATTCGTAATGTCGTAGTCAGCAGCTTGTTTTGGATGAGTCAGCCGGTGCCGCACGTCTTCTGCCTCTTTGAAGTTTATCGGTAGAGCCCCAAGTGGTGCTGGTGTCGCCCGCGTTTCGAGGTGTCCTTGGTCAATAAGCCATTGGAAGAACTTGCGAGCACCTTTGAACCCATCTAACAGATTAGGTCTACATTCCTCGACGCCCCCATCAATTTTGGTCCTCAGCTGGAACACTTCTTTCGCACCCGGTATCTTCGACTCGTAGTTGATGCGTTTTATGCATGCCACCTCTTTGAGGTCTTCTCGTAAGCAGTAGCTGAGGGAATCAAGGATGGAAAACACCACTCTTGTCGAGATGCGCACGTATGCCTCGGGATATTGATCCAAAAGAGGGGAGAGTGCGTCGAGTTCACTGTTCAGACGCGCAATCAACCTCCGTCTATCCTCGTACGGTGTTACATGCTCGTTAAGCATGGATGGCTCCACTTAGCATGGCAGAGGTGGCGTAGTCCGATGATCCGGCATCCGTCTCTAAAGTTTGGATGGCGATTCTACAGCTGATTTCGGACGCTGGTCAGGCCAAGGTTCGTGTGCCTGCAACGGGTCGGAGGCCGCATCTCGCGCACGGGCGGAAGCATCCGCTGACGAATGTCCAATGTCATAGGGGGGGCGAGGTTTATGGCCTTTACCGCAAAACGTGGCCACCCGACATCAAGAAAGCACTGATGTATTCCGTTCGTGGCAAGCCCTTCGATTACTCATAGGGCGCCATGTCGAGCCATGATCGAAACAACTCAAATACAATCAACTTCATGAAATGCCATTCGACAAGCACAGGGTGAACGAGCGCGATGTCATGACCCCCGTACGCATCGTGATCTTCGCCAAGGCGCCTGTGCCGGGCCGGGTCAAGACCCGGCTGATCCCGGCGCTGGGCGAGGCGGGCGCGGCGCGGCTGGCGGCGCGCATGCTCGACCTGGCGCTGGATAAGGCGCGCGCGGCCGCCGTTGGCCCGGTCGAGCTGTGCATGAGCCCCGCGCCGGATTCTCCCGACTGGGCGGGCATCCCGCTCCCGGCGGACATCGAGACCCGCGATCAGGGTGCAGGCGATCTGGGCGCGCGCATGGCCCGCGCCGCGCAACGCGCCCTTGCGCAGGGCGAGGCGGTGTTGCTGACGGGCACGGATTGCCCCGAACTGACCGCCGCACGTTTGAGGGAAGCCGCCGCGCAGCTGATGTCGCACGATGCGGTGTTGCACCGCGCCGCGGACGGCGGCTATCCGCTGCTGGGCCTGCGTGCCTTCGATGCAAGCCTGTTCGAGGACATCCCCTGGAGCACCGCGGCGGTGGCCGACCTCACGCTCGAACGCATGGCGGCGCTGGGCTGGAACGTGTGGCTGGGCGAGACGCTGCGGGACATCGACGAGCCCGCCGATCTGGCCGCAGGGTGGATTGATTCCGGGTTTTCAGGTTGAATGTTCGTTTTGGGAGCCCTTGTCCGCCATGACCGCTCTGCCTGCCCCGCACACGCCAGTCCGCGCCGCAGCCATCCGATGAATGCGCCGCGGCTGATCCAGATCGCCCGCGACGACCCGGAGGCGATGCGCGCCGAACTGATCGTCGGCCTGACCGCGCCGTGCGCCGCGCTCGCCCCCAAGTACCTCTACGATGCGCTCGGGTCGCGCCTGTTCGCCGCCATCACCGCGCTGCCCGAGTACTACCCGACGCGCACCGAGGCGGCCATCTTCCGCGCGCACCTCGGCGAGATCGCGGCCGCCGTCGGCCCGGCATCCACCCTGGTGGATCTGGGCGCCGGCAACTGCGAGAAGGCCGCCCGCCTGTTCGACGCCCTCGCAGTCAGACGCTATGTGGCGGTGGACATCTCCGCCGACTACCTGAAGGAATCCCTCGACCGCCTGCAATATCAGCATCCGGCCATGGAAATGCTGGGCGTCGGCCTCGACTTCTCGCAGACCCTGGCGCTTCCGGTGGAGGTCGGCCCCGGCCCGCGCACCCTGTTCTATCCCGGTTCCAGCATCGGCAACTTCACGCCGGCGGAGGCGCTCGACTTTTTGCGCCAGGTGCACGTTGCCTGCGAAGGGGGCGCCTTGCTCATCGGCGTCGACCTGGTCAAGCCGGTGTCCGTGCTGGAGCCGGCCTACGACGACGCGCTGCAGGTGACCGCGGCGTTCAACCGCAACCTGCTGCTGCACCTCAACCGCCTGATCGGGTCCGACTTCGACATTGCCGACTGGCGCCACGTCGCCTTCTTCAACGCGGCGGCGTCGCGCATCGAGATGCATCTCGAAGCCGTGCGCGATGCGATGGTTCGCTGGCCCGGCGGCTAACGCCGTTTCGCCGCCGGTGAACGCATCCACACCGAGAATTCCTGCAAGTGGCGGGTGGACGATTTCGCCGCGCTGCTGCGCGATGCCGGTTTCAGCCATCCCCGCGTTTGGCGGGATGCGCAGGACTGGTTCGCGGTGTTCGCTGTCCATGCGTGAAGGGTGCTGGCCGCAAGCGCGTCCCGGCGTGGGTGCGGCCCCATGCCTCGCGCCGGCCAACCCAAGAACAGGAGCCTGAATGCAAGGCGAGGAACCCCCAGTCCTGCGTGACGTGGTGCTCATCGGCGGTGGCCACAGCCATGTCGTCGTGCTGCGCATGTGGGCCATGAAGCCGCTGCCCGGGGTGCGCCTGACCCTGATCTGCAGCGATACCGACACCCCGTATTCCGGCATGCTGCCCGGCTACATTGCCGGGCACTACGACTGCGAGGCGGTGCACATCGACGTGCGCCGCCTAGCCGAATTCGCCGGTGCCCGTTATTACCACGATACCGTGGTGGGCATCGACCGCGCGTCGCGTCGCGTGCTCTGCCGCGAGCGGCCGCCGGTCGCCTACGATGTGCTTTCCATCAACATCGGCTCGACGCCTCGCCTCGGTCAGGTGCCGGGCGCCGACGCGCATGCCGTGCCGGTCAAGCCGATTCGCCAGTTCAATGAACGGTGGCTCGCCCTGCTGCAACGGGTGCGCGGACAGGTGGGCGTGACCACGCTCGCCGTGGTGGGCGGCGGCGCCGGTGGCGTCGAACTGGCGCTGGCCATGCAACATCGGCTGCGTAGCGAACTGCAGGCAGCGGGGCGCGATCCCGACGCGCTGCACATGCATCTGCTCACCGCCGGACCGGTCATCCTGCCGACCCATAACGGCGCGGTACGGCGCGCCTTCGAGCGGGTGCTGCAGCAGCGCGGCGTCGTGCTGCACCGCGATGCGGAGGTCGTCCGCGTCACCGCCAACACCCTGGAAACCCGGCGCGGCGAAACGCTCCAGGCCGACGAGATCGTCTGGGTGACCCAGGCCGGCGGCGCGGCCTGGCTGGCCGACACCGGGCTGGCGCTGGACGAGGCGGGTTTCATCCGCGTGCGCGACACCCTGCAGACCGAGAGCGACCCGCTCATCTTCGCCGCCGGCGACTGCGCCTCGATGATCGAACGCCCCCTGGAAAAGGCGGGCGTGTTTGCCGTCCGCATGGGTCCGCCGCTCACCGAAAATATTCGCCGTGTGCTGCTGGGACAGCCGTTGAAACCTTATCGGCCGCAGCGGCGCTGGCTGGCGCTCATCAGCACGGGCGACCGCCATGCCATCGCCTCGCGCGGCGCCTTCTACGCCCGCGGCGACTGGGTGTGGCGCTGGAAGGACAGGATCGACCGCCGCTTCATGCAGCGCTTCAGCGAGCTGCCCGCGATGCCGGCGCGCGGCGCGAAGCCGGCAGACGAAGCGATCCCGCTGGACGCGGCCGAGCAGACCCAGGCGATCTCCGCCCTCGCCATGCGCTGCGGCGGCTGCGGCGCCAAGGTGGGCGCGACGGTCCTGTCCAGCGCCCTCGCCCGGATCGAGCCGATCGAGCGCGATGACGTGCTGGTCGGCCTGCACGCCCCCGATGACGCCGCCGTGCTGCGTATACCGCTGGGCAAAGCGGTGGTGCAGACGGTGGATTTCTTCCGCGCCTTCATCGACGATTCCTGGGTGTTCGGCCGCATCGCCGCCAACCATGCGCTGGGCGACATCTTCGCCATGGGGGCCGAAGCCCAGTCCGCCACCGCCATCGCCACCGTGCCGCCGGGCCTGGAAAGCAAGGTCGAGGACACCCTGTTCCAGATGATGACGGGCGCAGTGTCGGTGTTGAACGAAGCGGGCTGCGCGCTGGTCGGCGGGCATACCGGCGAAGGCCGCGAGTTGGCGCTGGGATTCGCCGTCAACGGCCTCATCGACGAGGCGCTGGCGGCAGTGATGACCAAGGGCGGGCTGCGCCCCGGCGACGCGCTCATCCTCACCAAGCCCATCGGCACCGGCACGCTGTTCGCCGCGCATGCGCGCCTCGCGGCACGCGGCCGCTGGATCGACGCGGCGCTGGAATCCATGCAGGTCTCCAACCGCGCCGCCGTCGCCTGCCTGATCGCCCATGGCGCACGCGCCTGCACCGACCTCACCGGCTTCGGCCTGCTCGGCCATCTGGTCGAAATGACGCGGCCCTCAGGCGTCGATGCCGAACTCGAACTGGAAGCCCTGCCGGTGCTGGCCGGTGCGCGCGAAACCGCAGCGGCGGGAATACTGAGTTCGCTGCAGCCCGCCAACGTGCGCCTGCGCCGCGCCCTGCGCAACCAGGAAGCGGCCCTGACGCACCCGAACTATCCGCTGCTGTTCGATCCCCAGACCGCCGGCGGCCTGCTCGCCGGCGTGCCGGAGGACCGGGCCGGGGCCTGCATCACCGCCCTGCATGCCCTGGGCTACCCGCACGCCGTCCGCATCGGCCGGATTCTGCCCCGGGGTGAAGCGCCTGAGCCGATCCAGCTGGTGTAGTAGGCGATCCGCCGCACGAGCCAGTTTGCTGGCGATCCTGCGTTCAGCAGCACGCCGACGTCGCGTCCCCATCCCCGAACGGTAGCCCGCCGCCGCAGCCGGGGAAGATGCCGTAATGGCGCGAGAAGTCGCCGATGAAATCGAAATGCGGCGCGAAGCGCGTGTCGGCGAGCATGCGCCAGGTGTTGCCGCACACCGGGAAGACGCGCCCGGCCTCGATGGCGTGGTGTCTGTCGAGGACGAAGCGCTGTTCCTGGCCGGGGATGCCGCCGCGATAGACGACGGCCTGGCCGTAGTCCTCGCAATCGGGCTCCAGGCCGTCGAGCTTGAACAGGCGGTAGGTCGCCGAGAAGAAGCGCAGGTTGCCCACCCGCGCCGCCATCGCCGGGTCGGTGAGGGCGATGGGGCGGTCTTCCACCAGGCGCGGGTCGGCGAAGCCGCAGCGGCGGGCCAGATGCTGGAAGTCGTTCCAGTACAGCGCGCCGCCCAGGCACTCGCCGTACAGCACCGGGTCGTTGCGCAACTCGGCGGGCACGCGGCGGTCGGCGTAGATGTCGGAAAAATACAGCTCGCCGCCGGGCTTCAGCAGGCGGTGGACCTGGCGCAGCACGGCTTCCTTGTCCGGCGACAGATTGACCACGCAGTTGGACACCACCACGTCGAAGCTGGCATCCTCGAATCCCAGCTGGTCCAGCCGCTCGATGTAGCCGAGGCGGAACTCGACGTTGTCGCGGGCGAAGCCGAAGGCCTGCCGATGGTGTTCGCGATGGGCTTCGGCCACGGCGAGCTGCTCCTCGGTCATGTCGACGCCGACCACCCGGCCGTTCTCGCCGACCAGCTGCGCCAGGGCGTAGACGTCGCGTCCGGAGCCGCAGCCCAGATCCAATATTTTCAAACCATCAAGCAGCGTCGGGCAGACCAGGCCGCAGCCGTAGTAGCGCGCCATCACGTCCGGGTGGATGCGCGCCAGCAGCGGCTTCATCCAGGCCGGCATCTGGCTGGCGTCGCAGCAGGCGGAGGTGCGCAGGTCGGCACTGCCTTTCAGTTGATTGCCGTAATAGTCCTTGACCAGTTCATGCATGTTCAAACCTCGTTCGTGCTGTGCAATTCATTGCTTTGATTTCGCCGTGCGCCCGCGCAGCAGATCGTCGTACGTACCCTTGAGGCGCAGCAGGTCGCCGTCGAGCGCGGGGTGGCCGTGCCACCACTGGTAGTCGGGCGACTGGTGGGCGACGCCGAGGCGCAGGTTGCGCAGGTGCTTCTGCAGACTGGCGTAATGCGCCTCCATGTCGGCAAGCGCCGCGGCGGGGAATTCGCCGCGTGCGCGGGTCAGGAGCGTGAGCGCCTCGCGCTGCTTCATGTTGCCGACCTCGATCATGCGCGCGCCGTTGGCGCGCAGGGTCGCGATGTAGCGCGGCGAGTGGCAGTGGCCGCAGGTCTGGTCCATGCGTGCCGCATCGGCGGGTTGGTGTGCCGTTGCGGTGTGGCAGCCGACGCAGCCGGGCGCGCGCCCGGGCGTGCTGATCCGCACCAGAACGCCGTGCTTGGACAGGCGCCAGCCGTGCACTTCCGCGCTCTCCGCGCCGTGGCAGGCGATGCACTGGGCGTCGGTGAATTTTCCTGCGGGCGGTTGCGCGAACGCACTGACGCCGATGCACATCAGCATGATCCCGAGCAGCCGGCGCATCAGTTGTGCTCCTTGTTGTGGCCGGTGTATTCGCCCTCGGCCCACCAGGGGGCGGCGGCGGGCGGCTTGTCTTGCTGGCGCAGGGTCTGGGCCTTTTGCTTGATGTTTTCCAGCGCCGTGTTCATTTTTTCATGGCCGCGCGCGACGGCGTCCGGCGCGCCGTGGGCGGCGCCCTTGTAGGCGCCGAGATTGTCGAAGTACCACATCTCGAAATAGTCGCGCTCGATCGGCGAGACGTTGTAGAAGGCGGAGGACTGTCCCTCGAAATAGCCGATGCGCTCGCGGGCGAACAGCGCGCCCGGTTTATCCAGCGGATAGGGCGGACGCTCGTCGGCGGTGGGATGCAGCAGGCCGTCGCTGCGCAGCCCCTTCAATTCCCGCTCGGCGGCGTAGAGCAGGGGCCAGGCGCGCTTGCGCTCGGCGTCCAGCCCGGCCAGCTGCTGGCGCGACCATTCGGCGTCGTGGCAATCGCTGCACATCGCCACCCATTGCGTGCGCCGCACCTGGTTGCCGGAGGTGAGCGGGTTCACCTCCTGCAGGCCGAATTTCCAGATGGTCTTGTCGGCCACCTGGTGCTTGCCGCCGCTCATGTGGCAGTAGGCGCAGGTGGGGGCCTTGTAGTTGCCTTTGGCGAGCGGCTTGGACCAGTCCCATTTGTCGCCCTCGGCCAGGTAGCGCTTGCCGTGGGCGGAGGCGAAGAAGGTCTCGTCGTCCGGGTGGGGCGGACCGGAATGGCAGGTGATGCAGGCTTCGGGGCGGCGCGCCTCGGCTGCGCTGAACAGGTGGCGCGTGTGGCAGGAATCGCACTTGGACGCCACCGAATGGCACTGCAGGCAGGCGGTCACCTCGGCCTTGGGCTTGTCGACGAAATGAGGCGCGTCGACCGCCCGCTCGGTGGCCAGCGCATGGCTGGGGAAGCCGAAGCGGCGCTCGTCTTGGAACTGGGCGTGCTGGGTGGCGTGGCAGCCGCCGCACACCGTCTTGTCGGGCATGCGCAGCTTGGCGTGGTCGTTGCCGTGGCAGCTGTCGCAGTACACCGTCTTGCCATCCTTCGGCGTGGCGTGGCGGCTGGCGCGCCAGTCGGCGACGACGCCGGGGGTGAGCGCACTGTGGCACTCGACGCATTGCGGGCCCTCGAAGCGGCCGCTCATGGGGCCCTCGTAGCCATAGAAACGCACCGGGTGCCAGTAGCCGAACACCTTGTCGGGCTGCCACAAGCGCGAATACAGGCCGTCGCCAGGGCCGCCCTTGCTCCAGGCCACCCAGCCGTAGCCGGCGGCGATCGCCAGCACGGTGACGACGAGCACGCCCCAGGCATAGCGGGCCATTCTCGGACGGGACGACGTGCTCATGTCCGCTCCCGCCGCCAGCGCCAGGCGCCCAGACCGGCCAGGCCGAAAAAGGCCGCCAGGCTCGCCAGCCGGCCCAGCGGGTCGGCGGCCCCGGCGTCGGTTTCCGGCAGGGGCAGGGCCACGCCCTGGTGGCTGGAACCCGCCACCGCCGGGCCGCCCTGCGCGCGGCCGCTGAAGCGTTCCACCGCGGTGCGTTGCGCGCCCGTCATGAGGGGGCGGCCCATGGTCGCGCGGTGGCCGTCCATGCGCGCCAGCAGCGCCGGCCAGGCTGCCGCCGGATACGCACGCGGATCGGGGGCGGTATGGCAGTCGCCGCAGGCCTCGCGGTACAGGCGTTCGGTGCCGTCCGTGGGCAGGCCGGCGGCGCGCGGCGGCAGTGGGCGCAGCGCGTAGACATCGAGGTACGCGTGCAGCGCGGCCCGCTCCCCCGCATCCGGCATGGTCACCGGCCCGAGCAGGCCGCGGTAGAAGCGCGATACGTTCATCAGGGTCTCCATGCGGGTGAGCACCGTCGTCCACTCCTCGCGCGTATGGCGGCCGGGGCCGGGCAGGTTGTGGCACTGGGTGCAGGTGCGCTGCAGCACCTGGGCGCCGGGGGAATCCCGCTCCGGCAGCAGGGCGGGATCGATGCCTGGCGGCACGATATCGCGGCGCGCCTCGCAGATGTCCACCCCGGCCCAGGGATGTCCGGCAAGAGCCGGGGCGGTGGCCAGCAGCAGGATTAGCAGCGCCGCGTATTTCATGGCGCTGTCTCCGCGGCCGCCACCGGCACGGCCTTCACCGCGGCCGGCAGCCACTGCCGTGCCTGGTTCTTGATCCGCCCGCGCAGGCTGAAGGCGTCAAGCATGCCCTCGGCGGCACGGCGGCCGTCCGCCATGGCGGTGACCACGAGGTGCGGGCCGCGCGTGTTGTCGCCGCCGGCGTACAGCTTCGGGTGGGCGGTGCGGCCGTGGCCGTCGACGACGATGTGGCTGGCCTCGTCCAGCGCCACGCCGTGCGCGGCCAGCCAGGCCGGCGGCGCAGGCACCTGGCCAAGGGCGAGGATGACGCGGTCGGCGGACAGGTCGCGCGAGGTTCCGGGCAAATCGAAACGAACGCCCTCGACCGCCGCGCTTCCCAGCAGCGACTGCGGCGCGTGCTGCGCCAGCAGTTCCACGCCTTCCTCGCGCGCGGCCTCGATCTCCTTGGGCGAGGCGCGGAAGTCGCCGCGCGTCACCACCGCAACGGCGGCGCCCAGGCGGCGGGCGCTGCGCGCGCAGTCCATGGCGCTGTCGCCGCCGCCTAGCACCAGCACCCGCTTTCCAAGCAGCGGCGGCGCCGTGCCGGCGTTGACCGCGGCGAGAAAATCGAGGGCGTCGAGCACGCCGGGCAGATCCCGCCCCGGCAGGCTTGCCGGCCGCGAGCGCTGGGCGCCGGTGCCGAGGAATACGGCGTCGTAATCGTCGAGCAACTGGCCGAAATATTCGGCCTCCACCGTCACGCCCAGTTCGAAGCGCACCCCCATCCCCTCCAGGCGGGCGACGCGGCGGGCCAGCAGGGTCTTGTCCAGCTTGAACGGCGGCACGCCGGTGGCGAGCAGGCCGCCGGCGGTGGCGTTGCGGTCGTAGACCGTCACCGCGACCCCTTCGCGCACCAGCCGGTCGGCGCACGCCAGCCCCGCGGGACCGGCGCCGATCACCGCCACGCTCCTGCCACTGGGGGCGACCGGCGCGGGCGGCGGCAGATTGAGCGCGGCCGCGCCGAGCCAGCGCTCCAGCGCGCCGATCGTCACCGCGCCGTTTTTCAGTCCCTCGCCTTCGCCGTCGCGGGTGCAGGCGCCCTCGCACAGCCGGTGCTGCGGGCACAGCGTGCCGCATACCTCGGGCAGCGCCGAGGTCTCGGCGAGGATCGCGGCGGCGCCGGGGGGGGGGGGGCCGCGCCCCCCCCCCCCGCCCCCCGGGGGGGGGGGGGGGGCCGGGGGGGGGCGGGGGGGCCCCCCCCGCGCCACCGCCTGCAGCCAGTCGGGGATGCGGTTGGCCAGCGGGCAGGCGCTGCGGCAACCCGGCACCCCGCAGTCCACGCAGCGCGCTGCCTGGGCGCGGACGGCGTCGAGATCGTAGGGCACCAAGCCTTCGCCCCAGCCGGCCAGGCGCTCGACAGCAGGCACGGCCGCCGGCAGCACGCGCGGCGTCGACGCCGGCAGCGGCTTGCCCAGCAGATGCGAGGCGGTCTGCTTGAGCTGCGGCTTGAACCAGTTGCGCACGTCGCGGATCTCCAGCGCCTCGGTGGGGCAGGAGATCACGCAGCGGGCGCAGCCCATGCAGTCCTCGATGCCGGTGACGCGGCCGCTGGCCTTGCCCTGCTGCCACACCGGGATGCCCATGTCGCACACTTCCTCGCAGCGGCGGCAGTCGACGCACTTGTCGGTGTCCATGCGGATGCCGTAGAAGCCGGCGTGGTTGAGCAGGCCGAAGGTGGCGCCGTAGGGGCACAGATAGCGGCAGTAGAAACGGTTGCCGACCAGCGGTGCGGCGAAGAAGGTGCCGAAGTAGGTGAACGCGACGGTGAGATAGAACATGCCGACGAAGCTCACCGTCCAGGCGTTGGGCGGGTACAGGGTGACGACGATCACCCCGGCGTAGAAGACGAAAAAGAACCACTTGGTGTGGCGCAGGGCCCAGGCCCATTTGCCGCGCACGGTGCGGTCGCGGAAGGAAAATCCCACCGTCTCGCGGATGCCGACGCAGGGGCAGTTCCAGCCGCAGATCACGCGGCGGCCGAACAGGAACACCGCGCCCAGCACCAGGAAGAAGGTGATGGTGCCCGGCACGTGCAGCGCGGGAAACACCGGCTGACCCCACTGGTAGCCGACGTAGGGCTCGAACATGGGGACGAGCCAGGGCATCAGCCACCACAGCGCCGTGACCGCGCCCACCAGAACGATCAGGCGTTTGCGGGTGTAGGGGTTGTCCTCGGCGTGGATGCGCCACAGGCCGAAGCCGAGAATGATGGCGTATTCGGTATAGCGGTTGAGCCAGATCGGGTTGTCGAACAGGAACAGCCAGGTCTCGTTGAGCCAGCCGACGAAGGCCAGGGTGAAGGCGGCCATGCTGAACCACTGCACCCACAGCGGATAGCGGCGTGGCAGCGAGCCCTGTTGCGCGGGACTGCTGGCGCGCGGCATGTGGTGGAGGATGGCGACCGGTTTCATGGCTTCAGAAGGTCAGCGCCTGATCGCTCTCGTCGATCCATCCGGCCAGTAGCAGGGCGTGCCACGCCTTGTTGTCCGCGCGGTAGGGGGCGTTTGGATGATGATGCCGAAGCGCTTGCCCATGCCGTCTCCCTATTCGTTGACCACCGGCCAGCCGCGATCGCGCCAGGCGTTCATGCCGCCTTGCACCACCTGCACCTTGGCAAAGCCCGCGGCAGCCAGTTGCGCGGCCGCCCTGGACGAGCGCCGGTCGGTGGTGCAGACCAGCAGCATCGGCTGTTCCCGGCGGGATTCCAGTTCGCCCTGGCGCGCGGCCAGTTCCTCCAGCGGGATGTTGCGCGCGCCGGAGATATGGCCTTTCTCGCCGGCGAAATCGGCTGCGCTGCGCACGTCGAGCAGCAGCAGCTTTTCGCCGGCATCGAGCCGGCGCTTGAGTTCGTCCACCGCCAGCATGGGCTGGGCGCGCAGCCGCTTGATGAGCCGCGGCAGGAAGGCCACCGAGGCGAGCAGCGCGAGTGCGATGAGGATGTTGCGGATCATTCCCTCGCCGCCGGCCAGCGCCTCGCGTCCGGCATAGCCCAGCCAGGTGTAGGCGATGGCGCCGGGCAGCATGAAGAGATAGCTGGCCAGCACGTAGTGCCAGAAGCGGATGCGCGTGAGACCGAGGGCATAGTTGAGCAGGTTGAAGGGAAACAGCGGCACCAGGCGCACGAAGGCGACGAAGCGCCAGCCTTCCTGTTCCACCCCGTCGACGAGCTGTTTCATGCGCCCGCCGGTCCGCTGCGTTACCCAGCCGGCCGCCAGATAACGCGCGATGAGGAATGCAAGAGCCGCGCCGATGGTGGCGCCAGTGAGGTTGTAGACGGTGCCCCACACCGGCCCGAACAGGACGCCGCCGGCCAGCGTGATCACCGAGCCGGGCAGGAACAGCACGGTGACGAGCGCGTAGACGGCCATGAACAGCAGCGGACCCGCCGCGCCAGCGCCCTCCACCCAGGCCTGCAGGGCGGCGGCGTCGAAGCGGTCGCGCAGCGCGATCGCCGTGCCGACGGCGATCACCAGCATCAGGCCCAGCAGCCCGCGCAGGACGGTCTTGTTCATCGTGTGGCCTCGTCGGAATACGTGCGCCGGTTGATGGCGTAGTCCTTGATCTCGCCCCGGAAGGGCAGCAGCAGCATCCCATCCAGCCGGTCGACCTCGCGCGGGTTGGTGAAATCGCGGATGCCGATCGTCATGCCCAGGTGGCCGGCGCGCGGCTGGTCGCGGTAGGTGCCGAACAGGCGGTCCCACCACGGCAGGTTGAAGCCGAAATTGGAGTTGGTCTCGTCGTCCTCGATCGAGTGGTGCACCCGGTGCATGTCGGGCGTCACCACGAACCAGCGCAGCACCCTGTCCACGCCCAGCGGCAGGCGGATGTTGCCGTGGTTGAACATGGACGTGGCGTTGAGCAGCACCTCGAAGATCACCACGGCGAGCACCGGCGGGCCGAGCACGACAATGGTGGCGAACTTGATCAGCATGGACAGGACGATTTCCAGCGGATGGAAGCGGGTGCCGGTGGTCAGGTCGTAGTCGAGGTCGGCGTGGTGCACCCGGTGCAGCCGCCACAGGGCCGGCACGGCGTGAACCATGACGTGCTGCAGCCAGATGACGAAGTCCATGGCGATCACCGCGAGCGGCACCGCCAGCCAGAAAGGCGCCTCGAAATGATTGAGCAGGCCCCAGCCGTTCTCCGCGCAGAAGGCGGCCACGCCGACCGCCGCCAACGGAAACAGCACCCGCAGCACCACGGTGTTGAGCACCACCAGGCCGAGGTTGCTGGCCCAGCGCAGCGTCTTGGAGACGGTGAGCGCGCGCCGCGGCGCCGCCACTTCCCACAGGGCGATGAGGGCGAACACACCGAGAAAGAAGCCCAGCCGGATCGCGGGCTCGTAGGTGAGCACGAATTGCTCGAGGTTCATGGCGCGCTTTCCTCGGCTTCCACCGGCAGGCCATGCGCCCGCCATTCGGCCACGCCGTCCTCGAAACGGACGGCGTGGAACCCTTCCTGGTTCAGGTATTCCACCGCTTCCTTGGACATCAGGCAGAACGGGCCGCGGCAGTAGGCGACGACCGGCTTGTCGCGCGGCAGCTCGGCCAGGCGCTTCTTCAGCTCGTCCAGCGGCATGGACTGCGCATAGGGCAGATGGCCGCTGGCGTATTCGCTCGGCGGCCGCACGTCCAGCACGATCACGTCGCCGCTTTTCGCGCGTGCCAGCAATTCCTCGCTGCTCATCGGGGTCAGTTCGTGCGCGTGTTCGGCCAGCTTGGCCAGGGCCGCCCGCAATTCCAGCAAGCGGTCTTCGGCCAGCGAGCGGATTGCCACCCAAAAGTCGGCCACCGCCTCATTGGTCAAGCGGTAATAGACGTTCTTGCCTTCCTTGCGCGCTTCCACCATATGGGCTTGCCGCAGCTCCTTCAGGTGCGCACTGGCCAGCTTGAGGGAAATCTGGGCCTCGGCCGCCAGCCGTTCCACCGGCTTCTCGCCCTGGCACAGCAAATCGATCAGCTCCAGCCGCTTGGGACTGCACACGGCCTTGCCGATGCGGGCGACTTGGGCATACAGCAGATCTTTTACCTGTCTTCCGGAATTTTTCATCAAACACTCCAAAGAATGTTTGAATGTTAGGTGCGACTTCCGGGCGACGTCAAGTTTTTTTTTCAGTTTAGTTAAGGAGGTGGCCAGCGCGCGTCGATCAGGCCGGGTTCTCGTAGGGTGCACTCCGTGCACTTTCGGGCGTTCATCGGTGCACGGAGTGCACCCTACCCAAAGCATCTCGCCATGCTGCAAAGCATGGGCGGTCACGCAGGCGTGAATTCCGCAGCGGGTGGCTTCAATCGTCCGAATCGAAGCGCAGCCGGCAGTAGGTCTCGCGGGTCAGCGCCACGAACAGCACGGCCGCCGCCGCACTGACTGCCAGCCACTGGAAGGCGGCGTGGTAGGCGGCGGCGTCGTAGATGCGGGCGCCTTCGATCATGGCGCCCTGCCAGTTGCGGTCGAGGATCCAGCCCATGGCGCTTTGCTGGATGGCGGCGAAGCCGAGCACGGCCATGTTGACGACGCCGCCGACGGTGCCGGCCGCGCCCGGGTGGTTGACCTCGCGCGCGAAGGCGAAGCCGATGATGAGCCCGCCGGCCGAAAAACCGATCACGGCAAACAGCAGATACAGCGCGCTGGCCGACAGGTCATCGATCAGCAGGAATGCCAGCCAGCCGAGGGCATGTACCAGCGTCGCGCCCAGATAAGGCAGCTTGCGCCGGCCGATGCGGTCGGACAGTGCGCCCAAGAGCGGGCCGCCGACGGCGAAGCCGAGCAGCATGGTGGTGGTGAAGCCGGCGGCATGGCTGCGTTCCAGGCCGTGAACCTGGACCAGATAGGGCACTCCCCAGAGGCCGGCGAAGGTCAGCACCGGCGCGGCGATCAGGCCGCCGGCAAAAAACACCAGCCAGGTATCGCGCTCGGAAATCACCAGCTTCAGGCTGCGCCGCGGCGACATGGCGCTGTTGCGCGCTTGCGGATGGGCGTGGCTTGCATAGCCGCGTTCGCTGGGATCGTCGCGCACCCACAGCCAGACCACGGCGGCGAGCGCCAGGGTGACGCCTGCGCTGGCCAGCATGGCGGCGCGCCAACCGACGCTGGCCACCGCCTCGGACAGCGGCACGCCGGCCAGCACGCCGCCGAGGTTGCCGATCAGGAGCGAGATGCCGGTGACCGTGGCAAAGCGGTTGGCGGGGAACCAGTGGCCGGCGAGTTTCATGCAGGCGACGAAGGCGACGGCGACCGAGGCGCCGATCAGCGCCCGGCCGAGGCCGGCCATCCACAGGCTGTCCGCCTGGGCGAACAGGACGATGCCGGCGACAGCCACAATGGCCGCCGCCGTGGCTACGCGACGCGGACCAACGGCGTCGGCGAGCAGGCCGCTGGGAATCTGCATCGCGGCGTAGGTGTAGAAGTAGAGGGCGGAGAGATTGCCGAGCATGGTGGCGGTGATGCTGAAGTCGCGCATCAGTTCGTCGACCATCACCGCCGGGGCGACGCGCTGGAAGTAGCCGACGAAATAGAGGCTGGCGAGCAGCCCCCAGGTCAGCCAGGCGAGCGAGTCCGGCGGCAGGCGGCTGGATGGCTGCGTGCTAGTCAATGCCGGCCTCGCAACAGTTTGAAGTGGTCATGATCGATGGATCCATGGATGGCGGCGCGTGCTAACGAAGCTGCGCCCGGTGCTGTGGTCTGCGACGTGCAGGGCTAGAATAGGCCGGGTGAATGATGCCACGTTGGGTGGCAGCGGCGCGAAGCAGGCCGGCCGTTGGTAATTTTACGATGGCCGTACGCCAGACGCCCGATCCCGACCAGCCGTCGGCGACACGAATGCATGAGATGAAAACAAACAGCCTCGTTCCCCCAAGCAAAGTCATGGATCTGCTGCTCGATGCGGTCTGCGTCGTAGACACAGAGGGACGCTTTACTTTCATCAGTGCAGCAGGCGAACGCATTTTCGGTTACCTCCCGGAGGAAATGGTCGGCCGGCCGATGATCGACTTCGTGTTTCACGAGGACCGGGCAAGGACGCTGCAGGTGGTCGATGAGATTTTGGACGGACATCTCCTGCCCTATTTCGAGAACCGCTATGTGCGCAAGGATGGCCAGGTCGTGCATATCATGTGGTCGGCCCGCTGGTCGGAGACGGATCAAGTGAGGGTGGCCGTGGCGCGGGACATCACGGAACGCAAGCGCGCCGAATCCCTCCAGGCCGCACTCTATGCAATTTCCGACGCGGCACATGCCGCCGAAGATCTGGTCGCCTTGCTTCAATCGATTCATCGCATCCTGGGCGAGTTATTGCCGGCAGCCAATTTCTTCGTCGCGCTGTACGACAAAGACAAGGACGAGCTGACCTTTCCTTACCATGTCGATGAATGCGGCGAGGCGCCTGAGCCGCAAAAGCTGGATCCAACGACGCGGATCGCAGAGGTCATCCGCAGCGGACAGGTCCTGCTCGTTCCAGCGAATTGCGGCCAGGGTCTGGTCGGGCGCAACCCGTCCGACACTGGCAGGGATTCGTCGAACTGGCTTGGCGTTCCGCTCTGCGCAAAGAGGGGCGTCATCGGTGTCCTGGTGGTGCAGAGCGATTGTGCTGAGACGCCATATACCAACAAGGATATCGAGTTGCTGCAGTTCGCCGCCGGCCAGATCACGCCGGTGATCGAACGCAAGCAGATGGAGGCGTGGCTGCAGTACATCGCGCAGCACGATCCGCTGACCGGCCTGCCCAACCGCGAACTGTTCCATGATCGCCTGCAAACCGCGTTACGTCTGGCTGAGCGGAACCAGACCCGACTTGCCGTGCTGTACCTCGATCTGGACAAATTCAAAGAGGTGAACGACACCCTGGGGCATCACGTCGGCGATCTCCTGCTACAGGAAGCGGCGCGTCGTCTCCGGCAATGCGTACGCAGCTCGGATACGATCGGGCGCGTCGGTGGCGACGAGTTTCTGGTGCTGCTGAACGGCATTTCGCTGCGGGAACAGGTCTTGTCGATCGCCGAAGAGATCCGGATTTCCCTCGATCGGCCCTTTCTACTGGCCGCTCATCCGGTGCATATCTCGCTGAGCATTGGTGTCGCACTTTATCCGGAGCATGGTGACGATCATATGCAACTGATCCGACATGCCGACGAGGCAATGTACGACGCCAAAAAAAGCGGCGGCAACCATTCCCGGATCAGCACTCGCCCCAGTCTCAAAAAATAGAAAGATCAGGACGGCCTGAGAGAAGGCGCACCAATTTGCGGCACGCCGTGCCACCCGTGCACTGCGGTTGCGCGCATCGTTCGCATCGCGCCAGGCCGAATATCGTCAAGCCCTTGAATTCACTACGCTGCCGCGCCCTGGCACAGACTCTGCTGACAGACAGGGCGAGGAGCCACCATGTCTGTCGTTTCATCTGTCTGTTGTTATTGCGGCACCGGCTGCGGGGTGCTGATCGAGGCCGAGGCCGGGAAGATCGCCGGCGTGCGCGGCGATCCCGCGCATCCGGCCAACCGGGGCAAGCTGTGCACCAAGGGCGCTGCGCTGCATCTGTCGGCGCAGGCGACCGGGCGCGCGCTTTTTCCGGAACTGCGCACCGACCGCGCGTCGCCGCGCGAGCGGGTGAGCTGGGATACCGCGCTCGACCACGTCGCGGAGAAATTCCGTGCGGTCATCGATGAACACGGCCCCGACGCCGTCGCCTTCTACATTTCCGGCCAGCTCACCACCGAGGCGTACTACGTCTTCAACAAGCTGGCCAAGGGGCTGATCGGCACCAACAACGTCGACACCAATTCGCGCCTGTGCATGTCGTCGGCGGTGGCGGGCTACAAGGCGACGCTGGGCGCCGATGCGCCGCCGGGGTGTTACGACGACATCGAGGCCGCCGGGACGATTTTCATCGCCGGTTCGAACACGGCGTACGCGCACCCGATCCTGTTCCGCCGCATCGAGGCGGCGCGCCAGGCCAACCCGAATCAGAAGCTGATCGTGGTCGATCCGCGCCGTACCGACACCGCCGCCGAGGCCGATCTGCACCTTGCCATCCTGCCCGGCACCGACGTTGCGCTGTATCACGCCATGCTGAACGTGATGCTGTGGGAAGAGTTGATCGACCGCGCCGCCATCGCCGCGCATACCGAGGGCTGGGAAGCGCTGCGCGGTCTGGTGCGCGACTACACGCCGGAGAAAGTCGCGCCGATCTGCGGCGTGGCGGCGGCCGACATCGTGCAGGCGGCGCGCTGGTTCGCCGCCGGGCCGACCTTGTCCTTGTATTGCCAGGGGCTCAACCAATCCAGCTGCGGCGTCGACAAGAACGCCGCGCTGATCAACCTGCATCTCGCCACCGGGCAGATCGGCAAACCGGGCGCGGCGCCGCTGTCGCTCACCGGCCAGCCCAACGCGATGGGCGGGCGCGAAGTGGGCGGGCTGGCGAACCTGCTGTCGGCACACCGCGACCTGGACAACCCGGAACACCGCGCCGAAGTCGCGCGGCTGTGGGGGGTGGACGACGTACCGGCGACACCGGGAAAAACCGCAGTGGAGATGTTCGAGGCGGTGCGGCGCGGCGAGATCCGTGCGATCTGGATCGCCTGCACCAACCCTGCGCAATCGCTGCCCGACCAGAACCGGATCCACGAAGCCCTGCAGGCAGCCGAATGCGTGGTGCTGCAGGAAGCCTTTGCCGACACCGAAACCGCGCCGTTCGCCGACGTGCTGCTGCCGGCGTCCACCTGGGGCGAAACCGACGGCACCATGAGCAATTCCGAGCGCCGCATTTCGCGCGTCCACGCCGCCGTGCCGGCGCCGGGGGAAGCGCGCGCCGACTGGTCCATCGTGTGCGATTTTGCGCGGCGACTGCGGCCGGAGAAGGGCGCGCGGCTGTTCCCCTACGACAGCGCCGAAGCCGTGTTCGACGAGCATCGCGAAACCACGCGCGGGCGCGACCTCGACATCACCGGCCTGAGCTACGCGCTGCTCGATGCCGGCCCGCAGCAGTGGCCGTTCCCCGAGGGCGCCTCGTCTGGCCAGGCGCGCTTGTACGCCGACGGCGTCTATCCGACTGAAAACGGCCGCGCGCGCTTTCATGCCGCGCCGTATCGCTCGGTGGCCGAAGCCATCGACGCGCGTTATCCGCTGCACCTCAACACCGGCCGCCTGCGCGACCAGTGGCACGCGATGAGCCGCACCGGCCGCGTGGCGCGCCTGTTCGCCCACGCCGACACGCCGGCGCTGGCGATGAATGTGCGCGACCTCGAACTGCGGCGGCTGAAAGCCGGCGATCTGGTGCGGGTGAAAAGCCGCCGCGGCGAGGTGATCGTGGTCGCCGAAGCCAGCGACAGCGTGCGCCCCGGCCAGTGCTTCCTGCCGATGCACTGGGGCGCGCGCTTCATGGGCGGACTCGGCATCAACGCGCTCACCCTGCCGCTGTTCGACGCAGTGTCGAAGCAGCCCGAGCTCAAGCATGCCGCGGTGCAGGTGGCGAAGGCCGAGCTGCCCTGGCGCATGGCCGTGCTGGCGGAGGGTGACGGCACCAGGCTGCTCGACGCCGTGCAGCCGCTGCTGCGCGCCTGCGACTACGCCGCCGCCGGGCTGGCGGGCCGCGACCGGGACGTGCTGACGTTGCGCCTGGCGCATACGCAGCCGCTCCCCGACGCCATGCTGGCCGCGCTCGACGCCGCGCTGGGGCTGGACGATCCGCTCGCAGTGATGCATTACCAGGACAGCCCGCACGGCATTTCCAAGCGCGTGCGGGTGGACGGCGGCAAGGTGACCGCCGCGCGTCTCACCGGCGAGACCGCCGCCTTCGACTGGCTGCGCGACGTCATCGTCGAAGGCACGGATGCGGCCTCGCTGCGTGCCTGGATGCTGGCGCCGGTGGCGCGTCCGCCCGCAGGCGGCGCGGCGCGCGGCCGCATCGTGTGCAATTGCCTGAACGTGGCCGAGTCTGCGATCGTCGCCGCAATTGCCGCAGGCGCCGGTCTGGCCGCGCTGCAATCGGAACTGAAATGCGGCAGCGAATGCGGCTCGTGCGTGCCCGAACTGAAACGGCTGATCGCCAGCAAGCGGGCGGCGGCATGACGGTTCAAAAACCATGAGCTACGCCACCCTGATCCGCCAGATCGAAGCCGGCGAAGGCCTGGACTTTGTCGAAGCGCGCGCGCTGGGCGCGGCGCTGCTCGACGGCGGCGTGCCGGAACTGGAAACCGCGGCCTTCCTGGTCGCTTTCAACCAGCACGATCCCGGGCTGGATGCCTGGCTCGGCCTGCACGCGGCGCTGGCCGAGCGCCTGCCCGGCCTTGCCGCGCCGCCCGGCCCTTTCCGCACCGTGGTGCTGCCGACCTATCACGGGGTGCGCAGCCATCCCCATCTCACCCCGCTGCTGGCGCTGCTCCTGAAAAGCTTCGGCATCCCGGTGCTGGTCCACGGCGTGCTCGAAGGTGGCGGCGGCACGGCGGCCGCCTACGTGCTGCGCGAGCTCGGCGTCATGCCATGCGGCACGGCGGCGCAGGTCAATGCGAAGTTGCTGGAGGAGGGCATCGCCTTCGCCCCGGTGGCGCTGCTGAGCCCCGGCCTGGCAGCGCTGCTGGCCCTGCGCGCGCGGCTGGGAATCGACGGCTGGGTGACGCGGCTGGCGATGCTGGCCGATGTGCTGGGCGAGCACTCGGTGCGGGTGACGCCGCTGGCATCGGGCGCGGAGCTGCCCGCCGTGCAGACCGTGCTGGAGGCCCTGGGCGGACACGCGCTGCTGCTGCAGGGCTGCGAGGGCGAGGCGTTCGCCGATCCGCTGCAGCGGCCGGAAATGGTGCTGGTGCAGGACGGGCAGGGGCAGCCGGTATACGAGGCGCAGTCGGCCGCGTCCCCGCCGGCCAGGCTGCCGGCGCCGGACGCGCGGGCGACCGGCGCGTGGATCGCCCAGGTCATGCGCGAGCACCTGCCGCTGCCGCTGCCGATCCGCAACCAGCTCGCGGTGTGCTTGTACGCGGCGGGCTACACCGAGGACCTCAACCAGGCGCGCGCGATCACCGCGCTGGACGGATTCGGCCGGGCGGCGGCGTAAGCGTGGTGCGTGCGGTGAGGTTTTGCACTGCGGTGGTGCGTGGCAGGGCGGCGGTTTTCGGGGTCTCATGAATAAGCGTAGTTAAAACAGTGTATTGGCGCATGCAGCGTGCATGGCACAGCGTTTGCTAACGTCATCTGTAGGAGCGGGGGGGGGGGGGGGGGGGGGGGGCGGGGGGGGGGGGAGGGGGGCGGGGCGGGGGGGGGGCCGC
>JAIBEI010000001.1 GCA_019459055.1 Thiobacillus sp.
AAACGAGTACGCATAATCGCAAATGTTTCGGCGCCTGGGGGGCCACCATTTGTTTGGGGGGGGCGGGGCGCATCTGGGCGCAGCGGAGAATCCGGCGTGTCCACTCCATATGCGCCTCGACCGCAATATCAAGCTCGGCGATGAAGATTTCGGCTTCAGTGGGGATGTCTGGCAAAGTGTGTTCGCCTTCAGTTTTGGCGTTAACACCGATTATGCCTGTTTTGTTTTGTTTTGGTCCGTGCCCGCTTCATGCTGTCGAAGCGTCGCCCGCCTCGGCGAGCTTCCCCAGCAGCTTCGTCAGCATGCCAATCTCCTTCGCATCGAGAACACCCCGCACCCAGGTGCCGGATGTTGCCGCCAGTTCGGCCATCGCACGCTCCACCAGTCGTTTTCCTGAGTGCGTGAGCTTGATGGGCTTGATGCGCAGATCCTGCTGTTGCTGCGACCGGGTCACCAGATCCCGGGCTTCGAGTTGCTGCATGACCTTGGTCAATCCGCCTGACGTGATCATGACCGAATACTGCAACTGCGACGGCGTCAGTTCGTGGGGGGGCGGCGCATTGCGTAGCGTCGCCAGAACGTCGAATTCCGCTGGCGTCAAACCATGACTGGTCCATATCGCGCGCGCCCGAGCGAAGGCCTGCCCCTGTGCCCGGTGCAGATGCAGCATCAAGGGCATCATCTCCGGGGCGTGGCTTTCCGACCATTCGTGATGTGGCATTTTCTTGGGTGGCGTCATATCTTGACCTTCTGGAAACCCGCATGGATTGTAACCAAGTGTAACTTATCTAGCTGGAAAGATAATTTCCCCATACAATCCCCATCAACGTATTTATGATTCCCGGATTCCCGGAAACTTACCGCCAGGGCGAGCGTCAATCATCGGCCATGCGCTGGTTCAGGGCGTCTTGCCGGCAGAGTGAACAAGCGGTTCCCGTTATTTTGAAGCGCATGTAAATGAAAATATCCCAACACGCACAACTGCTGCTTATGCTCGCCGGTCTCGGCCTCTCGGGGTGCGCTGCGGTCGGCCCGGATTATGCGCCGCCGGCGACCGAGGTGCCCGCAGGCTGGGTCCGGCTTGATCCGGCAGCCCAACCGGTGGCGCATGCCGCGGCGCCCGGAGACCTTGGCCAGTGGTGGCAACGCCTGAACGATCCGCTGCTGTCCGGGCTGATCGATGAAGCCCTGCAGGCCAGCCCTGACCTGCGCAGCGCGCAGGCGAAACTGCGCGAGGCCCGCGCACGTCGCACGGTAGCCGCCGCCGGGCAATATCCCAGCGTGACCGCATCGGGCAGGGCCAGCCGCAGCCGGTCGAGCGAGGAGGCGGGCAGCGGCGCCACGCGCAACTTCTTCAGCGCCGGCTTCGACGCCAGCTGGGAGCTCGACGTGTTCGGCGGCGTGCGGCGCAGCGTCGAGGCGGCCGCGGCGGACCTCGAATCGGCCGTGGCAAGCCTGCATGACACCCAGGTCTCGCTGGCGTCCGAAGTGGCGCTGACCTACGTCGAGGTGCGTGCCCAACAGACCCGCCTCGGCGTCGCCCGCGCCAATCTCGCCAGCCAGTCCGAGACGCTGCAGCTCACCGACTGGCGCGCGCAGGCCGGACTGGTCAGCAGCCAGGATGTCGAGCAGGCGCGCAGCAACCGCGAACAGACCCGGGCGCAGATCCCCGCGCTCGAAACCAGCCTCGCCGAAGCGGAGCACCGTCTCGATTTCCTGCTGGGCCATGTCCCGGGAACGCTGCATGCGCGTCTCGCCGCCACCGGCGAACTGCCGGCCGTGCCGGAGCGGATCGCCGTCGGCATCCCGGCCGACACTCTGCGCCAGCGCCCCGACGTACGCGCGGCCGAGCGCAGGCTGGCGGCGGAAACCGCGCGCGTGGGCGTGGCCGAAGCGGCGCGCTATCCCTCCTTCGATCTCTCGGGCTCGATCGGCCTCGAAGCGCTGACGCTGGGCGGGCTCGGCAACAGCGGCGCCGCTGCCTCGTCGCTGCTCGCCGGCATCACCGGGCCCGTCTTCAATGCGGGGCGCCTGCGCGCCCAGGTCGAGATCCAGGACGCGGTGCGCGAGCAGGCGCAGGTAAGCTACGAACAAACCGTGCTCACCGCGCTGCAGGAGGTGGAAAACGCGCTGGTTGCGCTGGCCCGCAACCGCGAGCGCGTCAAAGCGCTGGCGATCGCCGCCGATTCGGCGGGCAGCGCGGCGCAGCTGGCGCGACAGCGCTATAGCGCCGGCCTGATCGATTTCCAGTCGGTGCTCGACACCGAACGCAGCGTGCTGTCCGCCGAGGACAGCCTCGCCAGCAGCCGCGCCGACGGCGTGCTGGCGCTCATCCGTTTGTACAAGGCACTGGGCGGCGGCTGGTCGCCCCAGACCGCAACCCGCCCGGCCGCCAAGGACACCCCATGAACGACTCCGACACCTCGCAAGCCAAGCAGGGCACCGCCCTGAAACACCTTCTCGATACCCAGCCCGGCGGCCTGTTGGCGCGCCGCTGGCTGTGGTGGGCCGCTGCACTGATCGTGATTGCCGTCGCGATCTGGCTGTTTTTGCGCGCTGGCGAGGACACCGCCGCGCCGCGCTACGTGACCGAAGCGGCCACGCCCGGCACCCTGGTGGTCAAGGTTTCCGCCACCGGCAACCTGCAACCGACCAACACGGTGGATGTCGGCAGCGAACTCTCAGGCATCGTCGAGCAGGTCTATGTCGACGACAACGACGAGGTGAAGAAGGGCCAGATGCTGGCTCGGCTGGATCCTTCCAAACTGCAGGATGCGGTGGCGAAATCGCGTGCCTCGCTCGTAGCGGCCGAGGCGCAGGTGCTGCAGGCGCAGGCTACGGTTGCGGAAGCGCGCGCAACGCTTGCCCGCTACCAGCAGGTGTCGCAGCTGTCCGGCGGCAAGGTGCCGTCCAGGACGGAAATGGACACCGCCGAAGCCAACCTGAAGCGTGCCGAAGCCAACGTCGCCGGCGTCCGCGCCAGCGTGATCCAGGCACGGGCGACGCTGCAATCGGACGAGACCAACCTCGGCAAGGCCAGCATTCGCTCGCCCATCCATGGCGTGGTGCTGTCGCGCGAGGTGGACCCGGGCCAGACCGTGGCCGCATCCTTCCAGGCGCCGGTGCTGTTCAAGCTGGCCGAGGACCTGACCAAGATGGAACTGCAGGTCGACGTCGACGAAGCCGACGTCGGCCAGGTCAAGGCAGGACAGCGCGCCACGTTCAGCGTCGACGCCTGGCCCGGTCGCGAATACACCGCCGTCATCACGCGGGTCGGCTACGGCGCGCAGGAGGCGGAGGGTGTGGTTTCCTACCTAACCGTGCTCGAGGTGGCCAACGACGACCTCAGCCTGCGCCCCGGCATGACCGGCACCGCCGACATCACCACGCTGACGCGCGAAAACGCGTTGCTGGTGCCGAACGCCGCGCTGCGCTTCACCCCCGCGACCAGCGAGGACGCCGAGAAGAAATCAGGCGGCAGCGTGCTGGGAGCCCTGATGCCGCGACCACCCCGGCAGGCGAAAAAGGTCCAGGAAACCGCCCGGGGCGAAACCCAGCGCGTATGGGTGCTGCGCGACGGCCAGCCGGTCGCCCTCGATGTCCAGGCCGGCGCCACCAACGGTCGGGTGACCGAGATCGTCGGCGGTCCGCTCAAGGCCGGCATGCTGGTGATCACCGAGACCCTGAGCGTTCGGCCATGAGCGACTCAGCCCTCATCCGGCTGTCTGCCATCACCAAGACCTTCGGCCGCGGGCAGGCTGCCTTCCAGGCACTGAAGGGGATCGATCTCGTCATCGAGACCGGCGAGTTCGTCGCCATCATGGGGCCAAGCGGCTCGGGCAAGTCCACCGCGATGAACATCCTCGGCTGCCTCGACACGCCGACCAGCGGCAGCTACGAATTCGAGGGGGTGCGGGTCGAGCAGCTGTCGCGCAACGAGCGCGCGCTGTTGCGGCGCCATTACCTCGGCTTCGTGTTCCAGGGCTTCAACCTGCTGGCGCGCACCACTGCGCTGGAGAACGTCGAATTGCCGCTGATCTACCGCGGCGAGCCCGCCGCCGCGCGCCATGCCGCGGCGCGCGCCGCGCTGGAACAGGTTGGACTCGCCGGCTGGGAGCACCACACGCCGGGCGAACTCTCGGGCGGGCAGCAGCAGCGCGTCGCCATCGCGCGCGCCATCGTCACCCGGCCCCACGTGCTGCTGGCCGACGAGCCCACCGGCAACCTCGACACCCACACCGGAGAGGAAATCATGGCGTTGATCAGTGCGCTGAACCAGGCGCAGGGCATCACGGTGCTGATGGTCACCCACGAGCCCGACATGGCAGCCCATGCCAAGCGGGTCGTCCGCTTCGTCGACGGCCGGGTCGACAGCGACCGCCGCAACGGGGAGCCCGCCTGATGCTGTGGAACACCTTGCTGCTTGCCCTGCGCTCCATCCGGCGCAATCTGATGCGTTCGTTTCTGACCATTCTCGGCATCGTCATCGGTGTCGCCGCAGTGATCACCATGGTCACCCTCGGCAACGGCGCCACCCGCGCGGTGTCCGACCAGATTTCCAGCATGGGCAGCAATCTGCTGATGGTGCGTCCCGGTCAGCGCTACGGTCCCGGTGCCGAAGCGGCGCCCAACTTCAAGAGCGCCGACGTCGAGGCGATCCGCAACCAGATCACCTCCGCCCAGGCGGTCGCCCCCGTCGTCAGCATGTCGGTGACTGCCGTGTATCAGGCGCGCAACTGGTCGACCTCCGTCACCGGCAGCAACAACGACTACTTTGAGGCGGGCAACTGGGAACTGGCGGCCGGCCGCAACTTCAGCGAGACTGAGGAGCGCGCGGGCAAGGCGGTGTGCGTGATCGGCGACACCGTGCGCGACAAGTTGTTCGGCCGGCAGAACCCGGTGGGCAGCGAAATCCGCATCAAGCAGTTTTCCTGCGAGGTGATCGGCCTGCTGAAGACCAAGGGGCAGTCGGCCATGGGATCGGACCAGGACGATACCGTGGTGATGCCGCTGCGCACCGTGCAGCGCCGCCTGACCGGCAGCCAGGACATCAACCGGCTCAGCATCTCGGTGCGCGAGGGCGCCTCGATCGACGCGGCCAAGGACCAGCTCACCCTGCTGCTGCGCGAGCGGCGCAACATCGCGGAAAACGAGGACGAGGATTTCCGCGTGATGGACACCCGGCAGATCGCCGAGACGCTGACCAGCACCACCAAGATCCTCACCATGCTGCTCGGCGCGGTCGCTGCGGTGAGCCTGCTGGTGGGCGGTATCGGCATCATGAACATCATGCTGGTATCGGTGACCGAGCGCACCCGCGAGATCGGCATCCGGCTGGCCATCGGCGCGCTGGAACGGGAGGTGCTGCTGCAGTTCCTGATCGAGGCGGTGGTGCTGTCGAGCCTGGGCGGCCTGATTGGCATCGTGATCGCCACCGCTGCATCGATCTTCCTTGCCAGTTTGATGAACGTGCCCTACCTGTTCGACGCCGGAATCAACCTGCTGTCCTTCTTCTTTTCCGCCGCCATCGGCGTCATCTTCGGTTTCTTCCCGGCACGTCGTGCGGCCAGCCTCAACCCGATCGACGCCTTGCGGCATGAATGAGCGGGCCGGCGCGAGCCGATCGTGTCTAGAATGAGTTGATCCGTCGAATGAAGTAGGGTTGCATCACCCGACCCCCC
>JAIBEI010000002.1 GCA_019459055.1 Thiobacillus sp.
ACGCGCAGGAAAATGCGGCGCTGCGCACCTTGCTCTATGTGGAAGACAACCCGGCCAACCTGATGCTGGTCGAGCAGATCATCGAGGGTATCCCGCATGTGCGCATGCTGAGCGCGCGCGATGCCAATCTCGGCATCGCGCTGGCGCGCGCCCATCAGCCGGATGTGATCCTGATGGACATCAACCTGCCTGGGCTCAGCGGTAGCCAGGCGCTGAAAATCCTGCGCGACGATCCGGCCACGGCGCGCATCCCGGTGCTGGCCATCAGTGCCAACGCCATGCCACGCGACATCCAGCAAGGCCTGGAAGCAGGATTCTTCCGCTATCTCACCAAACCGATCAAGGTCAACGAATTCATGCAGGCGCTGAACATGGCGCTGGAGTTGGCGGAAACGGAACCGTACAGCACAATTGACCCGGTGCCCCTGTGATGCTGCGTGCCGACGACATGCTGAACGCCAGCATTCTGATCGTGGACGGTCAGGCAGCCCATGTGTGGCGCAAATGAAGGAAGCAAATTTTATGGTTAGCAACGCCGAATTTCTGAATGCCAACATCCTGATCGTCGACGATCAGGATGCCAACGTGCAGCTGCTGGAGCAATTGCTGCACGAAGCCGGCTACACCCGAGTTACCTCGACGACGAATCCAAGCGAGGTCTGCTCGCTGCATCGAAAGAACCAGTACGACCTGATCCTGCTGGACCTGCAGATGCCAGGAATGGACGGATTCCAGGTGATGGAAGGTCTCAAGGAAAACGCTGCCGACGACTACCTGCCGGTCCTCGTGATCACCGCCCAACCAAGCCACAAGCTGCGCGCATTGCAAGCCGGCGCCAAGGACTTCATCAGCAAGCCGTTCGACCTGATCGAAGTCAAGACGCGCATCCACAACATGCTGGAAGTGCGTCTGCTGTACAAAAAGCTCGAGCATTACAGCAAGGTGCTGGAACGGACGGTGGAGGAACGCACCGCCGAACTGCGCGAAAGCGAAGCCCGCTATCGCAGCCTGACCGAACTGGCCTCCGACTGGTACTGGGAGCAGGACGAGAACATGAACTTCACCCGGGTTTCCGGCCCGGTCCTGGAGATGCTTGGCATCCAGGCCCCTGCGGGAGAACCGGGCAGCGCACAGGCGGCTGGCTGGAATGAGGCGGAGCGGAATGTGCTGCAGGCCAAGATTGCCGCCCGGCAGCCCTTCCTGGATTTCGCCTTCAGCCGTACCAACGCCGATGGCTCGCAAGAAACGTTTCGGGTGAGCGGGGAGCCGATGTTCAACCAGTCCTCCCGCTTCATCGGCTACCGCGGAATCGGCGTGAAACTCACCGCCAAGAAATAAAAACACAACATCTCGACGATTACCTATGCCATCACCCCATAGCCCGAATCAGAACCAACTTCTAGCCGCTTTGCCCGCGGCGGAATTCGAGCCTTTGGCTGCGCATCTTGAACAAGTGCCGCTGGCGCTCGGAGAAGTCCTCTACGAACCCGGTGGACAGTTGCAGCACGCCTATTTCCCCACTACCGCCATCGTGTCGCTGCACTACATCATGGCGTCTGGCGCATCGGCCGAATCCGCCGGGGTGGGCAATGAAGGCGTCGTCGGCATTGCGCTGTTCCTCGGCGGCAACACCACGCCCAGCTCGGCCGTGGTGCAGACCGCGGGCCACGCCTACCGCCTGGAGCGCAGCAAGCTGCTGCAGGAATTCAATCGCGCCGGCTCGATGCAGCACTTGCTGCTGCGCTACACCCAGGCGCTGATTACCCAGATGATGCAGGCCGCGGCCTGCAATCGGCATCATTCAATCGAGCAGCAACTGTGCCGCTGGCTGTTGCTGACGCTCGATCGATTGCCTTCGAACGAGCTGGTCATGACACAGGAACTGGTCGCCAGCATGCTCGGCGTGCGTCGCGAAGGCATTACGGAGGCCGCCGGGAAATTGCAGCGCGCGGGCTTGATCAGTTACCGCCGTGGCCACATCGAAGTGCTTGATCGGTCCGGACTGGAGACCCACGCATGCGAATGCTACGCCGTGGTCAAGAAGGAAATAAACCGATTGCTGCCCGATGTGCGGTGTCGCCAAGGCGACGCTACGGTCGCTCCTGCCTCCGGGGTGGCCGTTCAGCATCCAGCAACGGCAGGCCAAGCACGTCATCCCGGCCCGACCGCAACGACGCCGACGTGACGGGACCGCGCCGGACCGCAGAGGCGTGTCGTCGAAGGTCGGTGCCTGTAACGGCCCTGAAAATTTTTAACCTTTTTTATATTGCTATTATTATTATTTATACTGACGTGGGTGGTACTATCCAGCCGTCTTTAAAACTGTTTTGCCTTGCTAGAAAGCCGCAATAAATAAAGGGAGAGGGATTGATGACTTACAAATTTTCCAAGGGCCATGCCATGAACAATCAGAACGCCTCTGTTGCCGCAAAGAACTCCAAGCTCAGTCGAATCACTCGTGGCTTGCTGGCTAGCGTGGGACTCACTGCATTTATTTTGGTTTCCGCCACAGCGCAGGCCCAAGTGGCCCCGCCACTGGGCGTAGCGCAGCAGTTCGGGGCTCTTGGCAACTCGGGCGTGACCGGGTCGACCGGCACCGGCACGCTGATCAGCGGAGATGTGGGTTCGTCCCCCACCGCCACCATCACCAACTTTCCTCCATCGAGCACGGTTCCCCCCTTTATCGTCCACTTGGCGAATGATGCGGTCGTACAGCAGGCTCGCGTCGATGCCATCGCAGCCTTCGGTGCGCTCAGCCAGGGATCGGGGACTGCGTTGGCCAACGATCTATCGACAGTCGGAGCCCTCACCCCGGGCATCTATTCTGTGGGCGCGGCCGATTTGCCGGCTGGGACAACCCTGACGCTCAACGATCCCACCGGGACGGGGGTATTTATATTCAACGTTGGGAGTTCGCTGACCGCGAACACCGGTTCGAGCGTGATTGGCACCGCGAACCCGTGCAACATCTACTGGCAGGTCGGAACGTCCGCGACGCTCAATGGAACCTCCTTCAGGGGAACCGTGATCGCGGATGCCAGCATCACGGTGGGTGCGGGTTCCAATCTGACAGGCCGAGCGCTGGCGGGAACCGGTGCAACCGGTGCGGTGACGATGGCAGGCGCTGGCGGCAACACGATCGGGGGGTGCTCATTCAATGCGCCCCTGGTCATCGGTCCTGTTGCACCCACGGTCAGCAAGAGCTTCAGCCCGACCACGATCAGTGCGGGTGGTACGTCGACCCTCACCATCACGCTATCCAACTCGAGCGTTGACACCGCCGACACCATTACCTCGCTAACCGACAACTTGCCCAGTGGCATGCTGATCGCTGCCACACCGAACGCCAGCACCACCTGTAGCGGCGGCGCAGTAACCGCCCCCTCCGGCGGAAACACAGTGACCTTGACGGGGGGCACGATCCCGATGGCGACCCTCAGCCCCGCCGCGGCTGGCTCCTGCACGGTGAGCGTGGATGTGACTGCCGCTTCTGCGGGAAGCCTTGTCAACACGGTGGCCGCCGGTGGCTTGGTGACCAACAACGGCAACAACGCCGCGCCGGCCAGCGCGACCTTGACCGTCACATCACTCGTCGCGACGAGCGTCCCCACGCTCTCCGAGTGGGCGATGATCATGCTTGTAGCCCTCCTGGCGATGACCGGCTTTGTAGCAATGCGCAGGCAGGTTTAATACGGCAGTTGAAAAAAACCAGGGGCGCGCAAGCGCCCCTCTTTTTGTGCACAATGCGCCGCGATAGCCAGCGTCTCGCAGAGCGACCATTTCAAGCCACCCATCCATGCTGCGCTTCTTCATTCTCTTTGTTGTCATCCTGGTCACGCTGTTCGCGGCCGAGTTGACGCAGCCTGTGCAAACCGCCGTCGTGCTGCCGTGGACCGAAGCGCTGGCGCGAATCAGTGCCGGCCTGATCACGCTCTTCGATTCGAACGTTGCCGCGTACGGCAAGATTTTGCAGAGCACGACCAACGGTTTCGCGGTTTCCATCGAGGCGGGATGCAACGGCATTGAGGCGGCCATTGTTCTCATTGCCGCCATGCTCGCCTTTCCTGCGCCCTGGAAGCACCGCGTACTCGGCATCCTGGCCGGCCTGTCTGCGGTGCAGGTGTTGAATATCGTGCGCGTGATCAGCCTGTTCTATCTCGGCCAGTGGAATATGACGGTCTTCGAGTGGGCGCATCTTTATCTGTGGCAGGCGCTCATCATGCTCGATGTTCTGATCGTCTGGCTGGTCTGGATTCGGATGTTGCCGCCGTCCTCATCCTCCTCCGACGTACCCCCTCCTCCCTCGGCAGGTGCCGGGGTGCAACAAGCGACAGCGTCATGATGGCGGGCACCCCTACGCTCGGGAAGTTTGTTCTGCGCACCCTCCTGTGGTTGCCGCCTTGTCTCGCGGCCTGGTATTTCAGCGCGCACTATCACACTGCCGTCGCCGGCGCACTGTCTCACCTGCTGGTGGACGGGTTCCAACCCGGCATCGTGTCCGCGCTGGAGCAACCGGGAATCGATCAGGTATTCGTGACCACCCTCGAGGTACACCCAGAGCCGGGACGGATCGGCCTGCTGGTGCTGGAAGTGAATCCCCTGCTCTATACGTACGGGCTGGCGTTTTTCGTCGCGCTGATGCTTGCCGCAGGCGCCAAGTGGTGGAAAATCCTGGTCGGCGCCATTGCGCTCCTGCCCTTCCAGAGCTGGGGCATCGCTTTCGATTTGCTGGTACAGGTCGGCGTAAAACTCGGCCCTGACATTGCAGCGCAGGCGGGTTTGTTCGGCTGGCGCAGGGAGGCCATCGCGCTCGGCTATCAAATCGGCAACCTCATTTTTCCCAGCCTCATCCCCGTCGTGTTGTGGGCAGTCTTTAGCCGATCGTTCATTGAGAACTTGCTACGCTCACAGGCCCGCAATACCCCTGCCCCCCCTTGACGACCCGGGCAGCGGAGAACGCGCTTTGGCGCGTCCGACAGGTGGGGTTTATGCCCCCGGTTTTTTTTCCTACACTGCACCGGATCCAGTCATTCAGCAATTGTGTCGGCGACTTGCAGTCTAGGCGCCTTGCGCTCTACGCATCGTGCAATCATCACGTGGCGGACTCTCCAAACGGGTGAACCCATGATTCATGAAAAAATTTATTCCAGTCATTGCGCCTGCCGGACTTTCCGAGCAGACATTCGCCTCGTCGAAAGCGCTTCATGTGGAGTGAATGAAGATCGAGGCGATTCCGGTGTCCCTGCCTGAGCCCCGTAGCACTGCGACCGCACTCAGCGGATTGGTCGCTCGCCTGGCCGATGCCCCGATCCACTGGGCAAGGCGTCTGAAGATCGTCCTGATCAGATCGCTGACATCCTGGATCGATCACCGCGCAGCGAGCAAGGGCGCAGCCCTGGCCTTCTATACCTTGTTCTCCATGACGCCCATCCTGGTGTTGGCCATCACGGTCGCCGGCTACGTCTTCGGCGCCGAAGCCGCCCAGGGTGAGATCGTTGCCCAGGTGCAAGGGCTGGTAGGCGTAAATGGCGCGCAGGCAATCCAGGCATTGCTGGCAGGCGCGCGCGATCCCGTCTCCGGGATGGTGGCGACACTCGTAGCGAGCGTCCTGCTGCTGCTGGGTGCCACGACCGTCTTTGCCGAACTGAAGGGTAGCCTGGATGAACTGTGGGGGGTCAACAAGACCTCTCATTCAGCCTTCATCGTGCTGTTGAAAACCCGGCTCTTGTCCTTTGGCATGGTGTTGGTTCTGGCTTTTCTGCTGCTCGTCTCCCTCGTCGTCAGCGCCGTACTGGCCATGCTTGAAGATTATGCGCATGGGATCCTGGGCAGCTCTGCCGCGCTTCTCGCGACGACCTCCTCCGTCATTTCGTTCGGCGTCATCGCCTGCATGTTTGCAGTCATCTACAAGACCCTGCCGGACGCCCCGCTGTCGTGGCGGGACGTCTGGATCGGCGCCGCCTTCACGGCGGGGCTGTTCAGCCTGGGAAAATATGTGATCGGCTTGTATCTGGGCACCAGCGGCGTGGCATCGAGCTTTGGCGCCGCCGGTTCGTTGATCGCTTTGCTGCTGTGGGTGTACTACTCGGCACAGATTTTCTTTCTGGGTGCGGAGTTCACGAGACAGTACGCGCTGTGGTTCGGCAGCCTGCAGCATGAGCGGCTGCGCCTCGATCAAATGGAGCGCCGCGCCATGCAACAGGATGCTGAGTGAACCGCATGGAAGATGCCCCTACGACGGGGGCATTCGTGCAGACAAAATCCCGTCGCCGGTCGAGGCCGCCCTATGTACGGCGCCAGACAGACTTCGCCTGATCCAGCGACTATGCTTTTCTCATTAGCCCTCCAATCTCAGCCAAAGCAGCATAAAAATAAGTGTGATAAAAGTAACCGGTAAAGGCTGATGGCTCGCAAGCACCTGGGCTGCGCTTTCGGCAAATACAGGTCAGCCAGGGCTGCGCGATCCCCCCACGTTCGAGCAAGGAGCATGTCATAGCCATCAAAGAATTCGGATTTCCGGTACGCACACGAAATACGCTGCGACACGACCGGGATACCGAGCTGCTGCGCTCGGAGCTGTTCAGCATCGAACAGCTGAAGCGTCACGCGATCACGCTGGCGGACCAGCATGAGATCGATCCGCGTCCGGGGCCGGACAGATTGCTGCCACGGCTGACGGACAATGCGCGCGTCCTGCTGGCGGCATATGACGTCGTGACAGCCGCCACCACGCAGGGACAACGGATCGTGCCGGCGGAAGCCTGGCTGCTCGACAATTTCTACCTCATCGAGCAGCAGATCGGCCTGGCACGTCGGCATCTGCCGCGCGGATACAGCCGGCAGCTGCCGCGACTGGCCGATGGCCCGTCAGCCGGTTTTCCCCGCATCTACGACCTGGCATTGGAGCTGATTTCCCACATGGACGGCCGCGTCGACAGCGACAACGCCACCCAGTTCATCGCCGCCTACCAGACCGTAGAACCACTGAAGCTGGGCGAATTGTGGGCCTTCCCGATCATGCTGCAGCTGGCGCTGCTGGAGAACCTGCGTCGCGTCGGGGTGCGCATCGCCCAGCGGCGCGAGGAGCGCGATGCGGCCATCACCTGGGCCGACCGCATGCTCGCCACGGCCGAAAGCGAACCGAAACAGTTGATCCAGCTGCTGGCCGAGTTTGCCAATGCCGATGTGCCGCTGACCGCGCCGTTTGTGGAGGAGTTTTACGACCGGCTGCAGGCGCAGGGGCCCGCCATGGCCTTCGTGCAGACCTGGGTCGAGCACAAGCTGCTCGAACAGGGGGTGACCGCAACCGAATTGTCGGAGGCGGCCGGCCGCACGGCCGCGGCCAACCAGATCTCCATCGCCAACAGCATCGGCAGTCTGCGCTTCATCGGCGCCATGGACTGGAAGCAGTACGTCGAGTCGCTCAGCGTCGTCGAACAGACCTTGCGCGAAGACCCGATGGAAAGCTACGCCAGCCAGGATTTCGCCACCCGCGACCGCTACCGGCATGTCATCGAGGACATAGCGCGACGCAGCACATGCGGCGAAATGGCGGTGGCACGCGAAGCCATTGTTCTCGCGCAGGCGGCTGCCGCGCAACAAGGCATCCACGACCGCAGCGCACATGTCGGCTACTACCTGATCGATCAGGGGCGGCCGCGCCTGGAACGTGCGGTCGGCTGCCGGCTGTCGTTGAACACCCGCATCAGGCGAGCAAGCCGGCATGTCCGCCTGCCTCTGTACCTCGGCCCCATCCTGCTGCTCACGCTGCTTGCGGCAGCGGTCGTGCTGTCCGTGCTCGACCTCGATGCGGGCGGGTTCGATCCGGGTGACGGGCGGGTCTGGTTTTTTGCGCTTCCGCTCGTCATCGCTGCCTCGGCGCTAGCCGTTTCGCTGGTGAACCTGCTGGTCACGCTCGCCCTACCGCCGCGCGCCCTGCCCCGCATGGATTTTTCCAAAGGGATTCCGGACAGCCATCGCACCATGGTGATCGTCCCCACCCTGCTGGCAAGGCCGCAGGACGTCGATGATCTGCTCGAAGCCATGGAGATCCGCTACCTCGGCAATCGCGATCCCAATCTGTTCTTTGCCCTGCTGACGGATTTTCGCGACGCGCCCGAGCAAACACAGCCGGACGACGAAGCCTTGCTCGCCCATGCGCGCGCCGCGGTCGAAGCGTTGAACGAGACCTACCAGGAGGATCGCCCCTGCGTCTTCTATCTGTTTCACCGGCCGCGGGTGTGGAATCCGTTCGAACGGGTGTGGATGGGCTACGAGCGCAAGCGCGGCAAACTGGAGCAGTTCAACGCCCGCCTCCGGGGCGAAGCGCAAACGGCCTTCTCGGACATCGTCGGCGATCCGTCCATCCTTGGCTCGATCCAGTATGTCATCACCCTGGACACCGATACGCAACTGCCGCGCGACGCCGCGCGCACCCTGGTCGGCAACCTCGCCCATCCGCTCAACCGGCCGGTCTACGATGCCGCCAAAGGCCGTATTGTCGAAGGCTACGCGATCCTGCAACCGCGCGCCTCGATCAGCCTGATTAGTGCCGGCCAGTCGCGCTTTACCAAGCTGTTCGCGGGTGACGCGGGGCTCGACCCCTACACGCGCGAGGTCTCGGATGTCTACCAGGATGTGTTCGGCGAAGGCTCGTTCATCGGCAAGGGCATCTACGACGTCGATGCGTTTCGCCAGGCCGTCGACGGGCGCTTTCCGGAAAACCTCATCCTCAGCCACGACCTGCTGGAAAGCGGCTATGCGCGTTCGGCGCTGGTGACCGATGTCGACCTCATCGAGGAGCATCCGGCCAGCTATGCCATCGAGGCCAGCCGGCGCCACCGCTGGATACGCGGCGACTGGCAGCTTGCCGGCTGGCTGCTGCCGCGTGTGCCGGGGCCGCCCGGCCCAGATGGAGCGAAGGGAACGCGGCAGGCGAACCCGCTCTCGGCCCTGTCGCTATGGAAGCTTTTCGACAACCTGCGGCGCAGCCTGGTGGCGCCGGCGCTGCTTGCCTTGCTGGCAGGGGGATGGCTGTTGGGTCCGGCGTGGTTATGGACCCTGCTGGTGGTGGCGGTGGTGTGCCTGCCCACCCTGCTGTCGGCCGTGATCGAGCTCATCCGCAAGCCTGAAGAACGCGATTGGCTGGTGCATGTGAGCCTGACCAGCAAGTCCGTGGGCCACCCGATGATGCTCGCCTTACTGACCCTGGCCTTTTTGCCCTACGACACGCTGATCAGCCTGGGGGCGATCCTGCGCTCGGGGGTGCGCATGCTGTTCACCCGACGCGGCTTGTTGCTGTGGCAACTGCCTTCGTACGCACGCCGCAATGCCAGCCGCACATTGGCCGAATTTTTCCGGGAGATGTGGATCGCGCCGGTTCTCGCTGTGGCGCTGGGCGTGGCATTGGCCATGGCAGGCCAGCCGGCGGCGTGGCTCTATGCCGCCCCCATCCTGCTGCTGTGGCTGGTTTCGCCCGTCACCGGCTGGTGGATCAGCCAGCCGCTGGCCGCCCCTGCCCCGGACTTGAGCGTCGACCAGAAAGCCTTCCTGCGAATGTCGGCGCGGCGCACCTGGCGCTTTTTCGCAGACTTCGTCGGTCCGAACGACAACTGGCTGCCGCCCGACAACTTCCAGGAATATCCGGCACCCGCCATCGCCTCGCGCACCTCGCCCACCAACATCGGCATGTCGCTGCTGGCGGATCTGGCTGCCTACGATTTCGGGTATCTCACGGCAGGGGAATGCCTGCAGCGCGTCGGCAACACCCTGGCCTCGATGGAAAAGCTGGAACGCTACCGCGGCCACCTGTACAACTGGTACGACACCCGCACCCTGCAACCGCTCCACCCGCAATACGTCTCGTCGGTGGACAGCGGCAACCTGGCCGGCAGTCTGCTCACCCTGCATGCGGGACTGGCCGAGCTGAAACATCAGCCGGTGCTGTCCGCCAACGCGTTGCAGGGGCTGCAGGACACCCTGCAGGTGCTGGCCGAGCAGCTGCCTGCATCGCCCGCCCCCGAACTGGCGAAAAAGATCCGCCTGCTGCAGGACACCCTGCACGCGCTCACGCTGGACCGGCCGCCGCAAACGCTGACGGCCGCCGCCAGCGCGCTGGACGAGATTCACCGCATCGGCGGAGAGCTGGTCGCCTGGCTGCCGGCGGATGTCGATATCGATGGCGAACTGGCGTATTGGGCGCAGGCATTCGACCAGCAAGCCCGCGCCCTGCGAGACGAGCTTGAATTCCTGGTACCCGAGCCGCAGCGCTTCAGCGCCATTCCGACATGGATGGAGCTGGCCGGCGCGGGTGCAGCCGGCGCGGGCGCGCGGATGCAGCTCGACACCATCGACGATCTGTTGGATCGTTGCCGCGCGCTGGCAGCGATGGATTTCGAGTTTCTCTACGATGCCGGATGTGGCCTCTTGACCATCGGCTACGACGTCGGCGAGCGGCGCCGCGATCCGTCCTGCTACGACCTGCTGGCATCGGAAGCGCGCCTGGCCAGTTTCCTGCTCATCGCGCAGGGACAGGTGCCACAGAAGCACTGGTTCTCGCTCGGTCGCCTGCTGACCAGTCACGGCGGCGATGTCAGCCTGATTTCGTGGAGCGGCTCGATGTTCGAGTACCTGATGCCGCAGCTGATCATGCCGAGCTATCCGAACACGCTGCTGGAGCAGACCTGCAAGGCCGCGGTGTCGCGCCAGATCGAATACGGCCGGCAACGCGAGGTGCCGTGGGGAATTTCCGAGTCCTGCTACAACGCCACCGACATACATCAGGTCTACCAGTACCGGGCATTCGGCGTGCCTGGCCTCGGCTTCAAACGCGGACTGGGAGATGACCTGGTCATCGCGCCGTACGCCAGCGCACTGGCACTGACGGTGATGCCACGCGAAGCGTGCCGCAACCTGCAGACACTGGCCGGCCATGGCTTCCTCGGTGCCTACGGCTTCTACGAGGCCATCGATTACACGCCAACGCGGGTGCCGCGCGGCAAGCCGCACGCCATCGTGCGAACGTTCATGGCGCATCACCAGGGCATGAGCCTGTTGGCCTTTGCGCATGTCCTGCTCGACCAGCCGATGCAGCGTCGCTTCATGTCCGACCCGCTCGCACGGGCGACCGAATTGTTGCTGCAGGAGCGGGTACCGAAGAAGGGCGCCACCCTGCACCCGCACGCGGCCGAAGTGAGCGCCGCCGCCCGTCCGCCCATCGCGGACGTCGGCTCGATCATGCGCGTGTTTACCGAACCGAATACGCCGATCCCTGAGGTTCATCTGCTGTCGAACGGCCGCTACCACGTCATGGCGACCCATGCCGGCGGCAGTTACAGTCGCTGGCGCGACCTCGCCGTCACCCGCTGGCGCGAGGACGCCACCTCCGATGGCTGGGGCACCTTCATTTATCTGCGCGACCGCGACAGCGGGCGCTATTGGTCGACAGCGCATCAACCGACCCTGCGCCGTGCCGATCACTACGAGGCGATCTTCGTGCAGGCGCGCGCCGAATACCGGCGGCGCGATCAGGCAATCGAAGCGCACACCGAAATCAGCGTGTCGCCCGAAGACGACGTCGAGATCCGTCGGGTCACGCTCACCAACCAGTCATCGCGGGTGCGTCACATCGAGGTGACGAGCTACGCGGAAGTGGTGCTGGCGCCGTTGAATGCCGATCTGGCGCATCGCTCGTTCAGCAATCTGTTCGTGCAGACCGAAATCCTGCCCAAGCGGCAGGCGATCCTCTGCACCCGGCGTCCCCGCACCCCGGGCGAACAGGTGCCCTGGATGTTCCACCTGCTGGCCGCACCCGGCGCGGTGGCCGACGAAGCGTCCTACGAAACCGATCGCGCCCGCTTCATCGGGCGCGGGCGCACCGCAGCCAACCCGCTGGTGCTGGCCAGCAGCAACAGCCCGCCTGCCCTGTCGAACACCGAGGGTTCGGTGCTCGATCCCATCGTGGCGATCCGCCGCACCCTGACCCTGTCGCCCGACGAATCGGCGAGCGTGCAGATCGTCTCCGGGGTCGCGGACACACGCGAGGCCGCATTGGCCCTGATCGAGAAATATTGCGACCGCCACTTCGTCGAGCGCGCGTTCGAAATGGCCTGGTTCCAGAGCCAGGAAGTGCTGCGCCACCTCAGCGCGACCGAAGCCGATGCCCAGGTCTTTGGCCGCCTGGCCAGCTCAGTCATTTACGGCAATGCCCTGCGCCGCGCCGCGCCCAGCATCATTGCCCGCAACCGGCTGGGGCAGTCCGGGCTGTGGCGCTTCGGCATCTCGGGCGATCTGCCAATCGTCAAGCTGCGCGTCGGCGACCTCAACCGCATCGACCTGGTCAAACAGGTTCTGCAAGCGCATGCCTATTGGTGCATGAAGGGCCTGTCCGTCGACCTGGTGATCGTGAACGAGGATTTCTCGGGCTACCGGGCGGTGCTGCAGGACCTGATCATGGGGCTGATCAACGCGGGGCCGAATGCACAGCTGCTCGACAAACCTGGCGGGGTCTTCGTGCGCCGTGCCGAGGAGCTTTCCGAGGACGAGCGGGTGCTGCTGCGAACGGTCGCGCGCATCGTCTTCAGCGATACCGGCGAGACCCTGATCGAGCAGGTGGAACGCCGCGTGTCGGCCGAGCGGGCCTCGGACCGCCTCGAACCCAAGCAGCAAGCGGCGGCCGAACCGGTGTATCCGCTGGCGCCGCGCGAGCGCATTTTCAGCAACGGCCTCGGCGGCTTCACCCCCGACGGGCGCGAATACGTCGTCACCCTCGAACCGGGTCAGACCACGCCGGCGCCGTGGGTCAACGTCATCGCCAGCCCGCACATCGGCACCGTCGTCAGCGAGAGCGGCAGCGCGTACACCTGGGCGGAAAACGCGCACGAGTTCCGGCTCACTCCCTGGCACAACGACCCGCTCTCCGACAGCAGTGGCGAAGCGCTCTATCTCCGCGACGAGGAAACGGGGGCGTTCTGGTCGCCGACGCCGCTGCCGGCCCGTGGCAAGTCGGGCTATGTATGCCGGCACGGCTTCGGCTACAGCGTGTTCGAGCACTATGAAGCCGGCATCGCCTCGGAACTCTATACCTACGTCGCCATGGACGCGCCGGTGAAGTTCCTGGTGGTCAAGCTGCACAACCAGTCGCAGCGCGCGCGCAGCCTCTCCCTGACCGGGTATTGGGAACTGGTGCTCGGCGAGTGGCGACACGCCAATCTGATGCACATCGTCACCGAAACGGATTCGCACAGCGGGGCGCTGTTTGCCCGCAATGCCTATGGCCGCGAATGCGCCAATCGGGTGGTGTTTGCCCATGTCAGCGAGCGCGAGCGGTCGATGAGCGGAAACCGGGCCGAGTTCATCGGCCGCAACGGCTCGCTGGCCAGCCCGGCGGCGATGCGCCGCAAGCGCCTGTCGGGCCGAACCGGGGCCGGCCTCGATCCGTGCGCCGCGATCCAGGCCCAGATCGATCTGGCCGCAGGACAAACGCGCGAGATCGTGTTCATCTTCGGCGCGGCCCGTGACGACGACGAAGCGCGACATTTCATTCAGCGTTTCGGCGGGCGCGCGAGCGCGCGCCAGGCACTGGAAACGGTGTGGGAGCACTGGAACCGCACCCTGGGCGCGGTGCAGGTCGACACCCCGGACCCTGCGCTCAACGTGCTGGCCAACGGCTGGCTGGTCTACCAGACCCTGTCCTGCAGGCTGTGGGGGCGCAGCGGCTATTACCAGTCCGGCGGCGCATACGGCTTCCGCGATCAATTGCAGGACACCATGGCGCTGGTGCATGCGACGCCATGGCTCGCCCGCGAGCAGCTGATCCGGCACGCCGGACGCCAGTTCCTCAAGGGCGACGTGCAACACTGGTGGCACCCGCCCAACGGGCAAGGCGTGCGCACCCATTTCTCCGACGACTACCTGTGGCTGCCGTATGCCGCCTGTCGTTATGTGTTTGCAACCGGCGACACCGGCGTGCTCGACGAGTCCATTCATTTTCTGGAGGGCCGCGAGCTGTATGCGGAAGAAGAGGCCTACTACGACCAGCCGCAACGCTCGCCTGAAGCGGCCAGCCTCTATGAGCACTGCGTGCGCGCCATCAAGCACGGCTTGCGCTTCGGGGCTCACGATTTGCCGCTGATGGGCTGCGGCGACTGGAACGACGGCATGAATCTGGTCGGCAAGGAGGGCCGTGGCGAAAGCGTATGGCTGGCGTGGTTCCTGGTCGAGAACCTCGAGCTGTTCGCGCGCCTGGCGCGTGGCCGGGACGACGTGGACTTTGCCGAAGTGTGCAGCGCTCAGGCGACGCTGCTGCGCAGCAACATCGAAGCCCAGGCCTGGGACGGCGCCTGGTACCGGCGCGCCTACTTCGACGACGGCACCCCGCTGGGCTCGTCTGTCAACGAAGAATGCCAGATCGATTCGATCAGCCAGAGCTGGGCGGTCATCTCCAATGGCGGTGATCCGGTGCGGGCCCGCCAGGCAATGACGGCAGTCGACCAGCGCCTGGTGCGACGCGACAAGCAGATCATCCAGCTGCTCGACCCGCCCTTCGACAAGTCGGATCTGGAGCCCGGCTACATCAAAGGCTACATTCCCGGGGTGCGCGAAAACGGCGGCCAATATACCCATGCCGCGATCTGGACCACGATGGCGTTTGCCATGATGGGCGACACGGAACGCGCGTGGGAATTCTTCGCCATGCTCAATCCTGTTAACCACGGCAGCACGTCGGAGGCGATCGAGCGCTACAAGGTCGAGCCCTACGTCATGTGCGCGGACATCTATGGCGTGTCGCCGCACACCGGCCGCGGCGGCTGGACCTGGTACACCGGGGCGGCGGGCTGGATGTACCGGCTGACCGTGGAAACCCTGCTCGGCCTGCAACTGGAAGTGGACCATCTGCGCATCGCGCCGTGTGTCCCGGCCGACTGGGATTCGTACACCATCCACTACCGCTACCGCGAGACGGTCTATCACATCGCCATCATGCGCGTGAGCGAGGCATCGGCTCAGGGCATCCAGGTGACGATGGATGGCATCGAACGTCCCGACAACCTCATTCCACTGCTCGACGACCGCCAGGACCACGCGGTCGAAGTGAGAATAACGGCACTTCCCGCAGCTCCCACACCACAAAGGAAATAAACATGAACATAGCCTTAAGCCTCACCCCGCTGATTTCGCTGATCGCAGGCATTCTCATTCTGGTGATGCCACGCCTGCTGAACTACATCGTCGCAATCTATTTGATCGTGATCGGACTCATCGGTCTGTTCGGCGGACGCTGAGTGAATACATCGCGTTTCCTATACTCGTCAGCACGAATCAGATGAATGGGCGCCCTATTTTGTCTGGCGGGTAGACAGACGCGTAGTACCATCTAGTCGCCACCCTGCTCGCAGGGTGGCGACTAGCGCATCACTCGGACTAAGAAGCACGCCACAAAGCTTCAATAAACAGGACGACGAATATGGCCAATATGCCTCCGGGTAAAAATGCATTCAGCTCCGGATGTTTGCCCCCGGGAAGCGATTGCATGCCTGCATCGTCGTTGATATCGGCCGCTTATTGATATGTTGTCTATGGAAACCAGAGACCTGCCGCGGCACCAGTTAATCGAAAGACTCATGGCACAGCGCACTGAAAAAGTTGCGGATGCCGCGATTACCTTATGGGCGCAGATGGCGATCCAAATCATTTCGATCGTGGGTGAGGATGGGTTCAATTCACTGTATGCGAGAAGCGTATTCCTTGCCCAGCCGACATTTCCCTGGCTCACGCCCAGCGCACTGTCGCAGCCGAATGATCAACGGTTCGCGGAATTAAAAAAGGGCCTTGAAGGACAAACGCCGTCGCAAGCCCGCGAAGCAAACAACCTGTTACTGCGCACCTTCACCGGCATCCTGGCCGCGCTGATTGGCGAACCGTTAACAACCCGCATTTTGTGTGCCGCCTGGGGCGATGACGCTTCGACTAGCACCAGCAAGGAGTTCAAGCATGAGTAACAGGGTAAAAATACGTTGTCTGCCATCCGGCGTACCGGGTCTGGACAACCTGTTGGGCGGAGGCCTGCCGGAATTCTCGTTCAACTTGATTGCGGGCACGCCGGGAAGCGGAAAAACAACGCTCGCTCACCAGATCATGTTCTCGCTGGCCAACCCGCAATACCGGGCACTGTTCTTCACGGTACTCGGGGAACCCGCTTTGAAGATGCTCCGCTACCAACAGCAATTCACGTTTTTTGATCAAAACAAAGTCAATGAATCGATCCGCTTCGTCAACCTGTCTGCAGAACTCCTGGAGGGAGATTTTGACCGCGTCCTGGCACGCATCGCCGACGAAGTGAAAGCCTATGCACCCAGCCTGGTATTCGTGGATTCGTTTCGATCCGTCGTGCAGTCCGCAAGGCGCGAGGAGAGCATGTCCGATCTGCAGCGCTTCGTGCAGCAACTTGGCATGCAGATGACGAGCTGGCAGGCCACCACGTTCCTGATCGGTGAATATCTGGCGCCCGAGACAGAGTCAAGCCCGGTATTCACCGTGGCGGATGGCATCCTGTGGCTGTCGCAAAATTTGCACCGCAACTCCATGGTGCGCAAGATGCAAGTGGTCAAAATGCGTGGTCAGGCCCAGTCCCCGGGTTTGCATACGTTCCGGATGAGCGATGCCGGACTCCGGATTTTCCCGCGGGCGATTGTCCAACCGGGCGCGGTGACCGGGTCCGAGACGTCCACGGGAGATGCACGTGTGTCCATGGGCATACCCGGCCTCGATGAAATGCTGGGGGGCGGCTTGCCGGCAGGCTATTCGCTGCTTCTGGTCGGACCGTCCGGTTCCGGAAAAACCATCATGGCGACGGAGTTTCTCGCCGAAGGGGTGCGCCGGGGCGAACCCGGCGTGATCGCAGCGTTTGAGAAAAGCCCCAGCCAGCTGTTGAACAACAAACTGTCCGATCTGGTCAAGGCCGGGAAAGTGGGGGTGATCAACACCCGCTCCCTGGATTTGTCGATCGATGAAACCCTGCATGACTTGATCGAAATGATCAAACGGATGCAGGCCAAGCGCGTTGTCATCGACTCCGTGTCCGGATTTGAGCTGGCGCTGGCGCCCGAATTCAGCGAAGATTTTCGCGGATCGCTGTACCGGATGGTTGCCGAGCTGACTGCCATGGGCGTGACGATCTTGATGATCTCGGAAATGGAAGACCGCTACACCGATTTGCGCTTTAGTCCATTTGGAAGTGCCATTCTCGCGGACGCCATTATCGTGCAGCGCTATGTCGAAATCGCTGGCCAGTTCAAACGCGCCTTCTCGGTCGTTAAAGTCCGGGGCAGCGAGCACAGCAAGGACATTCGCTTGTTCGACATTACAAACAAAGGCATCGTGATCGGCGAGGCCATGTCCGAGTATGCCGGAATCCTGTCGGGCCGGCCGACGCTCAGCCCCGGCTAGAACGACCCGGTGATGGAGGGTGGCCAATGAACAGACGTGACAGCGACGGCGCTGCTGATCGCGACGATCCAGGTTCAGCTGCGGCCATGGACGATCAGGCGGCCGTTCGTAGCCGCGAGACCTTGGCCACGGCGCGGGAAGATGCCGTGGATTTGCGCGAAAATGCGGTCGATGTTCGAGAAGGGTCAGCCACCTCGCGTGAGCGAAGAATTCGCGCGGTAGAGACGACCCAGGCAGCGTCCGACGATCAGATAAGCATGTTGCGGCAAGCGAACGCCCAGCTGGTCATCGCCACCATTGAAGCGCAAAAACTGACTGAACAAGTCGAAGTAGCCAAAGCGCAGCTGGAGGGCGCCAAGGCCGTGGCGGAAAAAGCCAACCTGGCGAAATCGAATTTCCTGTCCAGCATGAGCCATGAGTTGCGCACCCCGCTCAATGCCATCCTCGGCTTTGCGCAATTGCTGGAAGCCGGTTCACCACCGCCAACGGCCAACCAGACTGAACGGCTGCACCAGATCATCAAGGCCGGGTGGTATCTGCTGGACCTGATCAACGAAATCCTCGATCTTGCGGTGATCGAGTCCGGCAAGCTTTCGCTGTCGCTGGAACCCTTGTCGCTGTCCGACGTGCTGCTCGAATGCCAGGCAATGATCGGACCGCAGGCGCAACAGCGCGGCATCAACATCCTCTTCGACGAAGTCGACCCCACCCTGTTTGTCCATGCTGACCACACCCGGGTCAAGCAGGCGCTGATCAACCTGCTTTCCAATGCGATCAAGTACAACCGCGACCACGGAATGGTCGAGGTGACGTGCACCGCGATCTCTCCGCAACGCGTCCGCATCCGCATCCAGGACAGCGGTGCGGGATTGCCGCCGAAAAAGCTGGCGCAGCTGTTTCAGCCGTTCAACCGTCTGGGGCAGGAGACCGGCGCCGAGGAAGGGACGGGCATCGGCCTGGTGGTCACCAAGCAACTGGTCGAACTGATGGGCGGCAGCATCGGGGTGGAAAGCACCGTCGGCGTGGGCAGCGAATTCTGGATCGAACTGGTCCGCGACGTGATGCCGCAACTTGCCGCTGAACATACGATGGCTGCAGAACTTGCGCCACACGCGCAGGAAAATGCGGCGCTGCGCACCTTGCTCTATGTGGAAGACAACCCGGCCAACCTGATGCTGGTCGAGCAGATCATCGAGGGTATCCCGCATGTGCGCATGCTGAGCGCGCGCGATGCCAATCTCGGCATCGCGC
>JAIBEI010000007.1 GCA_019459055.1 Thiobacillus sp.
CGCGCAGCAAACCCGTCACCTGGCAGTAATTGATCGGCGTCGCGCCGTGGTCCCAGGCGCTGGCCGCCAGGCAGACCGCGAGGCGGGCGTCGTCGAACTGGCCGTCGTGATACAGCACGCCGCCGCGCAAACCATCGGCGCCGCCCCCCCGGGTAAACCCGCGGGGGTTTGGGCGCCACCCACCCCCCCCGCCCCCCCCCCCCCGCGACCCCGAAACCGGCGCCTTGTACGACATCCCCGGGCGCGGGGTGGTCAACGCCACCGGGGTGTTCTGCGATTCGATCCGTCGCATGGCCGAACCCGGCGCCGCCGCGCTGGTGGCGCCCAGCCAGGGCGCGCACATCGTGCTGGAGCGGCGCTTTCTGCCCGGCCGCAATGCGATCATGGTGCCGAAGACCGACGACGGCCGGGTGCTGTTCATCATTCCGTGGCAGGACCGGCTGCTGGTCGGCACCACCGACACGCCGGTCGAGGATGTCGAGGCCGAGCCGCGCGCACAGCCGGCGGAGATCGATTTCCTGCTCGAACACGCCGGGCGCTACCTGCAGGAAGCGCCGCGCCGGCAGGACGTGCTGAGCGTATTCGCCGGGCTGCGCCCGCTGGTGCGCGCCGGCAGCGGGCGCGCAACTTCGGCGCTGGCGCGCGATCACCTGCTGCGCGAGGAATCCGGCCTCGTCAGCATCACGGGCGGCAAGTGGACGACCTATCGCGAAATGGCCGAGCAGACCGTCGACGCTGCCGCCCGCGTCGCGCAACTGCCCGCCCGCCCCTGCCGCACCGCGAACCTGCCGCTGCATGGCGCCACCGCCGAAGCTGCGCCGAGCCCGCTACGGGTGTACGGCGCGGACGCCGGCGCGGTGCAGGCGCTGGCGTCCGCGGGGGCGCGGCCGGACTGGGCCGTGCGCCTGCATCCGCGGCTGCCCTACATCGGCGCCGAAGTGGTGTGGGCGGCGCAGCACGAAATGGCGCGCAGCGTGCAGGACGTGCTCGCGCGGCGCACCCCTGCGCTGCTGCTGGACGCGCGCGCCAGCATCGAGGCCGCGCCCCGGGTGGCGTCCTTGCTGGCCGGCGCACTGGGCCGCGATGCCGCCTGGCAGACGCACGAGGTGGCAGCGTTTACCGAGTTCGCCCTCGACTATCTGACACCCGAGATCCTGGCGGCGGATTTTCCGACGACGTCGGTGGTGCGCGCACAGCGCAGGCGCCATACGAAGTAGGGGCGGCGCGACGGCTGGCTGCATAGGGCCGGGGCCGCTTCCTCGTCGGGAGAAAGACCGGCGACCATCAGACGGCCAGTCGGCTCACGAACGGAGCGAATATAAAGTCACGCATTCCCGCGTAAGGAGCTATGATCATTTTGTGCCGTGTCTGCTTCTGCAAACCCGGCCGTACTTCCGGAGTCGTTGCAAGGAGATCCCCATGGCAAAAGGCCAGTTACGTAAAAGCAAGGAAGCAAAGAAACCCAAGAAACCGAAGCAGGTTGTTGTTCCGGTTGGATCGTTCATCACCCCGCCCAAAGCAGACAAGCCGACAAAAGGCCAACGCTGATCTTTGCTGGAGCCCCAAACAAACGCCACCGTCGAGGTGGCGTTTGTACATCCGGGGCCGGCGTCGCAGCTGGACTGAAGTGCCCGGGTTTTCCGGACGGCTTTAATTGGCGACAATGACCTACGTATGGGTACCGCCACCTTCCGCTTTTATGAAGAACTGAACGACTTCCTGGCGCCGGACCGGCGCAGGCAGGAATTCACCGTGCCGTGCGCGCGGGCGGCGACCACCAAGCACATGATCGAGGCGCTCGGCGTGCCGCACACCGAGGTCGAGCTGATCCTGGTGAACGGCGAGTCGGTGGACTTCAACCGGCAGCTCGAGGATGGCGACCGGGTGGCGGTGTATCCCCGCTTCGAGGCGATGGATGTCACGCCCTTGCTGCGGGTGCGCGAGCAGCCCTTGCGCGAACCGCGCTTCGTGGCGGACGCGCACCTCGGCGGACTCGCCCACATGCTGCGCATGCTGGGGTTCGACACGCTGTACGATAATCACTTTCAGGACGACGCCATCGTGGTGATTGCCGAGCGCGACGGCCGCATCGTGCTGACGCGCGACCGCGAGCTGTTGAAGCGGCGCGCGGTGACGCATGGCTGCTATGTGCACGCGCTGAAATCCGAGCAGCAGCTGCGTGAGGTCGTCGAACGGCTGGATCTGGCGCGCAGTGCGCGGCCGTTCACCCTGTGCCTGCACTGCAACACGCCGCTGCGTGCCGTCGACAAGGCGAGCGTGCTGGATCGCCTGCCGCCGAAGGTGCGCGAACACTACGAGCGCTTCAGCACCTGCGATGGATGCGGGCGCGTGTACTGGGAGGGCTCGCACTGGCGCAACATGCGGCGCTTGCTGGATGGGGTGCTGCCCGAAGAACGGGCGGATAGCGGCGGATGAGCCGCGCCGCGGCGCGCTTTTCGAGGAGGAATGCCATGAAAGGAACCGGGACGAGCCTGCCTGCGCTGTTGTTTGTCGGGCTGGCGCTGTCCGCCTGCGAGCGGCCCGTCCCCGCTGCACCCGGCGCCGGTTCCGCCCCGCCTGATCGCTACCGGGACGCGCAGCAGATCGCGCGCGGGCAGGCCGTGTATACGCGGCACTGCCTGGAGTGTCACGGCGCGGCGGGCAAGGGATTGCCCGGCGACTGGCGCATCCGCGACGCGGACGGCCGCTTCCCGCCGCCGCCGCTGGACGACAGCGCCCACGCCTGGCATCACCCCACCGCAGTGCTGCTGCAGATGATCCGCGAAGGCAGCCCCGGCGGGCAGGGCAACATGCCTGCCTGGCAGGGCAAGCTCTCCGAGCAGGCCATGCAGGATGTGGTGGCCTACATCAAGTCGCTGTGGTCCGACGAGGCATACCAGCTGTGGTGGAAGATGGAGCGGCAATCGCTCGAACCCTGATCGCATTGCGGCCTCTGTCACAGCGAAGCAGGTAAAATGCCGCCATTGACCCCCCAATCAGGAGCAACACCATGAGCGAATACGGATTCGACACCCAGATCAGCGGCCCCTTCGACGCAGCCGTGGACAAGGTCACCGCCGCACTGAAAGCCGAAGGCTTCGGCGTGCTGACCGACATCGACGTGCAGGCCACCATGAAGGCCAAGCTCGATGTCGACCTCCGCCCCTATCGCATTCTCGGCGCCTGCAACCCGCCGCTGGCGCATCAGGCCATCAGCGCCGAGCCCGACGTCGGCATGCTGCTGCCGTGCAACGTCGTCGTGCGCGAGGAGGCGGACGGCAAGGTGACCGTGTCCTTCCTCGACCCCGGCATCATGCAAAAGCTGGTGAGCAATCCGGCCGTGCACGGCGTTGCGACCGAAGCGCGCGCGCGTTTGGTGCGGGTGAAGGACAGCCTCGCCGCCTGAGCGGTTTGCGGCCCACAAAAAAGCCCGCGTCCGCGGGCTTTTTGTTGGGCTACGAATCCAGTCTTTTCAGCACTTCCTGCACCAGCACCCACGGCGCCACCACCACCGTCCAGAACATCGGCTGGCGCGCATGCCAGTCCTCGGCGTCGGCGAGTTCAGCGCGCGCGATGCGGCCCTCGGCCAGCCATTCCTGAATGGTCGCCGCATCGTTCTCGGCCATGTGCAGCGCGGCGTCGATCAGGTCGACGCCAACGGCGACCTTGATGACGTCGCCACGCGCGAAATGGCGTTCGAGTTCGGGCCAGCCGAGCTGGGCGGTTTCGAGGTTGAGCTTGGCGCGGAGGATGTCGCTGGGCGTGGTCATGTGGAGGAGGGGCGCCCTCGCCCCGAATGGTTGGTGATTGCAAAGATGCGAAATCGGGGCGAGGGCGCCCCACCAAGACTTACCGTGACTTGCTGCGGCGCTGGCTGAGCGGATGCTTGGGCACCTGCGGCGGGCGGCCGCGGCTGGTGGGGGCGGGCTTGCCCGACGTCGGCTTGTCTGTGCCGGATTTGGTTGGCGCGCCCTTGCCCGCACCGGATCGGGTCGCGCCGGGTTTACCCGCACCGGGTTTGCCTGCGCCGGGCTTGGCGCGGCCGCTTTCGGCGCGCGGCGTGCGCGTGCCTTCAGGCTGCCTGCCGGTACCGGCGGGCTGGAACAGCGGGATGAGGTGCTTCTTGCTGTTGCCGATGAGGTCGTCGCGCCCCATTTCCTTCAGCGCCTCGCGCAAGAGCGGCCAGTTGTCCGCGTCGTGGTAGCGCAGGAAGGCCTTGTGCAGGCGCCGCGTGCGGCCCTGCCTGACGACGGACACCGATTCGCCTTTGCCGCCCAGCACCTTCTTCAGCGGGTTCTTTTCGGTGTGGTACATGGTCGTCGCCAGCGCCATCGGCGTCGGCAGGAAGGTCTGCACCTGGTCGAGGCGGAAGTCGTTCTTCTTCAGCCAGATGGCCAGGTTCAGCATGTCCTCGTCGGTGGTGCCGGGGTGCGCCGCGATGAAGTAGGGAATCAGGTACTGCTTTTTCCCGACCGCCCTGGACGCGGCCTCGAACATGTCCTTGAAGCGCTCGTAAGCGCCCATGCCGGGCTTCATCATCTTCGACAGCGGCCCGGACTCGGTGTGCTCCGGCGCGATCTTCAGGTAGCCGCCGACGTGGTGCTGCACCAGTTCCTTGATGTACTCGGGCGAACGCACCGCGAGGTCGTAGCGCAGGCCCGAGCTGATGAGGATTTTTTTGACGCCGGGCAGCGCGCGCGCGCGGCGGTACATGTGGATCAGCGGCGTGTGGTCGGTGCCGAGGTTGTCGCAGATATCGGGAAATACGCAGGACAGGCGGCGGCAGGCACTCTCGATGGTTTTCGACTTGCACGCCATGCGGTACATGTTGGCGGTCGGCCCGCCGAGATCGGAAATCACGCCGGTGAAGCCGGGCGTCTTGTCGCGGATCGCCTCGATCTCGCGGATCACCGAATCTTCTGAACGGCTCTGGATGATGCGGCCTTCGTGCTCGGTGATCGAGCAGAAGGTGCAGCCGCCGAAGCAGCCGCGCATGATGTTGATCGAGAAACGGATCATCTCCCACGCCGGAATCTTGGCGTCGCCGTAGCTCGGGTGCGGCGCGCGCGCGTAGGGCAGGTCGTACACCATGTCCATCTCGGGGGTGGAGAGCGGAATTGGCGGCGGGTTCAGCCAGACGTCGCGCTCGCCGTGCGCCTGCCGCAAGGCGCGGGCATTGCCGGGGTTGGACTCGAGGTGGAGCACGCGCGAAGCATGGGCGTACAGCGACGGGTTGTTCTTCACCTGGTCGTAATCGGGCAGGCGGATCACGGTGCGCGCCCGCAAGTCCTGGCGCGTGGCCAGCCGTTCCGATTTGGACATGATCCGGATCGGCGCTGTCTTGATCGTGTCGGCGCCTTCGGGCGTTGGCGCGGTGGGGCCGCTCGGGGCCATGGCGTAGGGGTCGACATGGGCGTCGATGGCACCGGGGGTGTCGAGCTCGGTCGAGGGAACCTCCAGCCAATTGTCTTCAGGCTTCCAGTCGCGCGCCACCATGAAGGCTGTGCCGCGCAGGTCGCGGATGTCGCCGATCTTTTCGCCCTTGGCGAGGCGATGGGTGACGTCCAGCAGCGCGCGCTCGGCGTTGCCGAAGATCAGCAGGTCGGCCTTGGAATCCGGCAGCACCGAGCGGCGCACCGTGTCCGACCAGTAGTCGTAGTGCGCGATGCGGCGCAGGCTTGCTTCGATCGAGCCGATGATCACCGGGGTGCCGGGGAAGGCCTCGCGGCAGCGCTGCGCGTAGACCGTCACCGCGCGGTCGGGGCGCTTGTTGGGCTCGGCGTTGGGGGTGTAGGCGTCGTCGGAGCGGGTCTTGCGCTCGGACGTGTAGCGGTTGACCATCGAATCCATATTGCCCGCGGTGACGCCGAAATACAGCGTCGGCTGGCCCAGCGCGCGGAAGGCGTCGGCCGAATGCCAGTCGGGCTGGCTGATGATGCCGACGCGGTAGCCCTGCGCTTCCAGCAGCCGCCCGACCAGCGCCACGCCGAAGCTGGGATGGTCGATGTAGGCGTCGCCCGTCACCAGGATGACGTCGCACGCGTCCCAGCCGAGCGCGGTCATCTCGATGCGCGACATCGGCAGGAAAGGCGCAGTGCCGAGGCGTGCCGCCCAGTGCTTGCGGTGGGAAAACAGGGCTTGTGTCATGGGGGGATTTTACCCGTCTATAAAAGCACAGGAGGGAAGGGGGCAGCCGGCATGGCTAACCCCGTTCCCTCCTGCTTGGAAACTGCAGGATAGACTCAGCGAAGACCCAGCAGTTCCACTTCGAACACCAGCGTTGCGTTGGGCGGGATCACGCCGCCGGCGCCGCGTGCGCCGTAGCCCAGTTCCGGCGGGATGGTGAGCTTGCGCTTGCCGCCGATTTGCATGCCGGCGACGCCCTGGTCCCAGCCGGCGATGACCTGGCCCGCGCCGAGGCGGAATTCGAACGGATCGTTGCGGTCGACGCTGGAGTCGAATTTCTTGCCGTCGGTGAGCCAGCCGGTGTAATGCACGGAAACGGTTTGCCCGGCGGTGGCGGTGGCGCCGTTGCCGACGACGAGGTCTTCGATGATGAGTTCGCTCATGGATTCAGTCCCTGGAGTGTGAAGTTTGCAATGGGCGCGCATGTGACAGGCGATGCGCGAAGTCGTTCATTTTCTCACGTTTCCAGCCCCGGGCGAACCCGGGCTCAGCGCCACTCGGCCGGCAGGTAATAGGCGTCGGGATCGACCTCGATAGGGATTTCGGTGACGCTGCTGGCGTCCGGCGGCGCGTCGCGCAGCACGACCTGCGGGAAAGCCAGCACCACGGCGACCATGAACAGCTGGATGACCAGGAAGGGAATGGCGCCCCGGTAGATGTCGGCGGTGCGGATCGACTTCGGCGCGACGCTCTTCAGGTAGAACAGGGCGAAGCCGAACGGCGGGTGCATGAAAGCGGTCTGCATGTTGACCGCGAGCATGACGCCGAACCAGATCGGCTCGATGCCGAGCTTGTAAGCGATGGGGCCCACCAGCGGCACCACGATGAAGGCGATCTCGAAGAAGTCGAGGAAGAACGCCAGCGTGAACACCATCAGGTTGACCACGGTGAGGAAGCCGAGCACGCCGCCGGGCAGCTGGTCGAACAGGTGCTCGACCCACACGTCGCCGTCGAGCCCGCGGAACACCAGGGTGAAGATGGTCGAGCCGATCAGGATGAAGATGACGAAGGTGGTGAGCTTGGTGGTGCTGTCCATCGCCTGCGTCAGTCGCAGCCGGGACAGGCGCCCACGCGCCAGCGCCAGCAGCAGCGCGCCGGCGGCGCCCATCGCGCCGCCCTCGGTGGGCGTCGCGACGCCGAGGAAAATGGTGCCGAGCACCAGGAAAATCAGCACCAGCGGCGGCAGCAGCGTGGTCAGCACGCGCAGCAACAGGGCGGTACTTTGCAGGGTGCGCGCAGACGCCGGCATGGCGGGCGCGGCGTGCGGCCTGAACAGCGTCACGCCGAACACATAGAGCAGATACAGCCCGACCAGCGCCAGGCCAGGGACGAGCGCGCCCTTGTACATGTCGCCGACCGAGGCGCCGAGCTGGTCGGCCAGCACGATCAGGACCAGGGACGGCGGCACGATCTGCGCCAGCGTGCCGGAGGCGGCGATGACGCCGGACGCCAGCCGCTTGTCGTAGCCGTAGCGCAGCATCACCGGCAGCGAGATCAGGCCCATTGCGATGACGGTGGCGGCAACCACCCCGGTGGTGGCGGCCAAGAGGCCGCCGACCAGGATCACCGCGTAGGCGAGACCGCCGCGCAAGGAGCCGAACAGCTGGCCGATGGTGTCGAGCAGGTCTTCGGCCATGCCGGAGCGTTCGAGGATCAGCCCCATGAAGGCGAAGAAGGGGATCGCCAGCAGCGTCGGGTTGGCGACGATGCCGTAGACACGCTCGGGTAGCGCATGCAGCAGCGAGAGATCGAACAGTCCGGTGGCAATGCCGATGCCGGCGAACAAGAGGCCGTTGGCGGCGAGCGCGAACGCCACCGGATAGCCCAACAGCAGGAAGGCCACCAGCCCTGCGAACATCAGCGGCGCCAGGATTCCGGCGTCCATCAGACCTCCTCTTCCGGCTCTTCGCGCGGCAGTTCCAGATGCCCGGACAGCACGCCGACCCGCTTGATCACCTCGGCCACCCCCTGCAGCGCGAGCAGGAAAAATCCTGCCGGCAGCAGCAGTTTCACCGGCCAGCGCACGAGGCCGCCGGCGTCGGGCGACATTTCGTGCGTCACCCAGGCCTCATGGAACATCGGCCAAGCCAGCCAGGCCAGCAGCAGCGCCATCGGCAGCAGGAACAGCAGGCCGCCGATCAAATCGACCCATGCCTGCCCGCGCGGGCCGAGGCGGTTGTAGAAGATGTCGATGCGCACATGGCCGTTGTGCTTCAGCGTATAGCCCGCCGCCATCAGGAACATCGCACCGAACAGGTACCACTGGATTTCCAGCCAGGCATTCGAGCTTGCGCCGAGCAGATAACGGCTGAGCGCGTTGCCCGCCGAAATCAGCGTGGCGGCGAGCACCAGCCAGATGACTACGCGGCCCACGTGTTCGGTCAGCGCGTCGATGGCGCGCGCCAGCGCGAGCAGGGCCTTCACAACGCGCCGGCCTCGACTAGGAATTCGGCCAGCCGCTCGGCGACCACGCGATAGCCGGCGGCATTGGCGTGGATGGGGTCGGACTTGAGGCGGTTGTCCTTCAGCACGTCGCTGAAGATGTCCTGCTCCAGCGGCAGGCCCATATCTTCGGCGATGCGGGCGTAGAAGTCCGGTGCGCCGCCGAACAGCTTCGGTGCGGGCACGCCGATCAGCACCACGTTGGCGCCGCTGGCGCGGATGGTCTGCACCAGCAGGCGCAGGTTGTTTTCGGTGGCGGATTCGGACTGCTTTCTCAGCATGTCGTTGCCGCCCAGGCACAGCAGCACCAGGCGCGGCTGGTGTTCTTCCAGCACTGCGGGCAGGCGCTGCAAAGCCGAGGCGGTGGTGTCGCCGGGCACCCCGGCGTTGATTACGGTGCGGCCGCTGAGCGACGCCAGCACGGCAGGATAGGCCGTGTCTGCGCTGGCGCTGGTGCCGTGGGTGAGGCTGTCGCCGAAGGCGACGATGACGTCGTTCGCATTGAGCTTCGGCAGCGTCGGCGCGCGGTCGCACGCGGCCAGAAACAGTACAAGGAGCGCAACGAAAAAACGATGCGCATGGACCATGTCAGTTGCCCGCCACCGTCATCCTGTCGATCAGGATGGAGCCGACCTGCTTGGAGCCGCGCCGCTCGATGTCGCGGCCGATGCCGACGATTCCCTTGAACATGTCGGCGAGGTTGCCGGCGATGGTGACTTCCTCGACCGGGTACTGAATTTCGCCGTTTTCCACCCAGAAGCCGGCGGCGCCGCGCGAGTAGTCGCCGGTGACCATGTTGGCGCCGTGGCCGAGCAGCTCGGTGACCAGCAGCCCCGTGCCCATCTGCTTCAACAGGCCGTCGAGGTCGTGCTCGCCGGGGGTGACGATGAGGTTGTGGCTGCCGCCGGCGTTGCCGGTCGTGGTCATGCCGAGCTTCTTCGCCGAGTAGGTCGACAGGAAATAGCCCTGCAGCACGCCGTCCTGGACGACGTCGCGTTCGAGGCAGGCGACGCCTTCGCTGTCGAACGGCGCACTGCCGAGTCCGCCGGGAATGAGGGGCAGCTCGCGGATGGTCACCAGCGGCGCGAACACTTGCTGGCCCAGGCTGTCGAGCAGGAAAGACGATTTGCGGTAGAGGCTGCTGCCCGACACCGCGGCGACGAAGTTGCCGATCAGGCCGGTGGCGATCGGCGCCTCGAACAGCACCGGGCAGGTGCGGGTGTCGAGCTTGCGGCCGTTCAACCGGCGCACGGTGCGGGTGCCGGCGATGCGGCCGACGGACTCGGCGGAGTCCAGATCGTTGGCATTGCGCGCGCTGGTGTACCAGTAGTCGCGCTGCATCGCACCCTTGTCCTCGCCGATCACCGCGACCGACATGCCGTGGCGCGAGCCGGCGTAGCCGTTGCAGAAGCCGAGGCTGTTGGCGTAGATGAACTGCGAGGTGTGCAGGCTGACGCCCGCGCCTTCGGAGTTGGTCAGCCGCTTGTCGACCGCCAGCGCCGCCGCCTCGCAGGATTTGGCGCGCTCGGCGGCTTCCTCGACGGAAAGCGGCCACGGGTGGTAGAGGTCGAGGTCGGGCACGTCCTTCGCCAGCCGGGTGGCATCCGGCAGTCCGGCCGCATCGTCCTCGGCGGTGTAGCGCGCAATGGTCAGCGCCTTCTCCACCGCGCTTTTCAGCGCCGCTTCCGACAGGTCCGAAGTCGAGGCATGGCCGCGCCGCTGGCCGATGTAGACGGTGACGCCAGCGCCCTTGTCCTTGTTGTACTCGATGGTCTCGATTTCACCCTGGCGCACGCTGACGTTCTGGCCGACGCCTTCGGAGATTTCGGTGTCGGCGGCGGTGGCCCCCTGTCGGGCGGCGTGCTCGATGACGATCTGGGACAGGGCAATGAGCTGGTCGCGGGTATAGCTGAATTGGGAGCGGGACATGTCGGCTTACAAAAGAAAATGGGGGCGCAATACTTTTCAGGGCAGCACGTTTTAGTGGGCAGAAACTACAATGTCGATCATAACAGCAACCGAAAGACCCGCCGTGCGCCTGATCGACCCCGATGCAGAGTTGGAATTTGACCCCGATGACGTCTATGACGGCCCCAGCCGGAGCCAGAAGAAGCGCGACGTCGAGGCCCTGCAGGACCTGGGCACGCTGCTGGTCAAGCTGCCTGACGCGCAATTCAAGCGGATCGAGCTGCCGGACGAGCTGCGCACGGCGGTGGCCGCTTGCCGAAAAATCACCCAGAACAGCGCGCTGCGGCGGCAGAAGCAATACATCGGCAAGCTGATGCGCGGCATCGACCCGGCGCCGATCCAGGCGCAGCTCGACGCCTTCAACGGCGTGTCAGCGGCGGAAACCGCCAAGCTGCACCAGGCCGAAAAATGGCGCGACAAGCTCATCGCCGACAACGAGGCATTGACACTTTTCCTCAATAAATATCCCGACACTGACGCCACGCATCTGCGGCAGATCATCCGCAATGCGCGCGACGAGGCGGCGCGCAACAAGCCGCCCAAGGCTTTCCGCGAGATCTTTCGGGTGATCCGCGAGGCGATGATGAAAAAAACGGATTGATCCGCGAAGTAAGGTCATCATTTTCGAGGATCAGTCGATCAACCTGAAGCGCGTCCTGCGCAGCCAACCGGCGGGCAAGCCGACCGCCGCAGCGGCTGCCCAGTCCAAACCCAAATCCGCCGATCAGCCCGCTGCCTTTCCGCTGGCCGTCGAACGCCTGCGCATCGTCGGCGGCAATGCCGAATTCGCCAACCTCTCGCTGACGCCACAGTTCGGTACCCTCATGCACGATCTTGGCGGCGTGATCACCGGGCTCTCGACCGACCCGAGAACGACCGCGCAGGTCGAGCTCGACGGCAAGGTCGACGACTACGGCTCGGCGCGCGTGCGCGGCGCGATCCAGCCGTTCCGTGCGACCGACTTCACCGACCTCAAGCTGACCTTTCGCAACCTGGAAATGACCAAGCTGACGCCGTATTCGGGCAAGTTCGCCGGACGCAAGATCGATTTGGGCAAGCTTTCGGTCGACCTCGAATACAAGATCAAGGACCGCCAGCTCGCGGGTGAAAACAAGTTCATCGTCAACAAGCTCAGGCTCGGCGAACGCATCGACAGTCCCGACGCGATGAACCTGCCGCTCGACCTTGCGATCGCGCTGCTGGAAGACAGCAATGGCATCATCGACCTCGATCTGCCCATTTCCGGAAGCCTCGACGATCCCAAGTTCAGCTACGGCAGGATCATCTGGAAAGCCATCGTCAACGTGTTGACCAAGCTGGTGACTGCGCCCTTTCGCGCGCTCGGAAAACTGCTTGGCGTGAGTTCGGAAAAGCTCGAATCGGTCGACTTCGATCCCGGCAGCAGCGCCCTGCTGCCGCCCGAACAGGAGAAGTTCAAGACCATCGCCGAGGCGCTGGCCAAGCGGCCTGCGCTGGACCTGACCGTGGAGCCCGGCTACGACCCCGCAGCCGACCGGCGTGCCCTGCAGGAACGCGCCATGCGCTACGAAGCGGCAACCGTGGCCGGCATCAAGCTCGAGTCCGGAGAAGCGCCCGGCCCGGTGGACGTGAACCATTACAAAATCCAGACCTGGCTCGAAGACCGCTACGCCGAACGGGTCGGCAAGGAGGACTACAAGAAACTGCGCGCCAGCTTCAAGGGCAAGGATACGGGCGTGATGGATAGCGAGCTGGTGGAGCGCCTTGCGCGCCGCTTCAAGACCCGCCACGAAGGTCCCGCCTCCGTCTTCCACGCCGAACTGCTGGAACGCCTGACCCAGCGGACGACAATCGACGCCGCCGCCCTCGTCGAACTCGCCAGGGCGCGCAGCCAGGCCATGCGTGATGCATTGCTCAAGCTGGGCCTCGACGCCAGCCGGGTGAGTGTGAACGCACCCATCGAGCAAACCGCCAAGGACAATCTGGTGGGCAGCAGGATGAGCCTGGGAGCGGGCAAGAAACTGGTGACCGAAGCCGCACCCGTAGATGTTCCCGCTGCGGCCACGCCTTGAAACGGATTCAAGCGCTGCGGTGCGATGCCGTTAAAGGCGGACCAATGACTCTGCCCGCGCCATCATGACCTTTCGCCGGATTCGAATCCTGTTGCTGCTGGGTGTGCTGGCCGCCGCGGCCGGCATGACCTGGCTGGAGCGGTCCATGGTGCGCGCCTGGCGGGCGCCGCTGGCGGTGGTGGTGATCCCGGTCAACGGCGATGGCTCGGTACCGGCGGCAGAGACGATCCGCGCGCTGCAGGCGGGCGATTTCGACGACATCAATGCCTTTCTCGAACGCGAGACGGCGCGCTACGGGGTGAAGCAGTCGCCGGCCATGCAGGTCACCTTGCTGCCGGAGTCGAAGCAGAAACCGCCGGCGCCGCCGCGCGACGGCAGCGTGCTGAAAACCGTGCTCTGGAGCTTGCAGCTGCGCTGGTGGGTGTACCGGCAGTCGGACGCGTGGTTGCCGCAGCTGGGCACGATCAAGCTGTTCGTGCTGTATCACGCGCCGCAGGGCGGCCTGGCGCTGGAACATTCGCTGGGCCTGCAGAAAGGCCTGATCGGCGTGGTGCATGCCTTTGCCGATCCCCGGCAGACGCGGCAGAACAATATCGTCATCGCGCACGAGCTGTTGCATACGCTGGGCGCGACCGACAAATACGCCGCCGGGGGCATGCCGGTCTATCCGCAGGGCTATGCCGAACCCGAACTGCCGTTGCATCTGCCGCGCCGCGAGGCCGAGATCATGGCCGGACGGCTGGTGGACGCCGCCGGCCGGCTGGTGATGCCGCCCAGCCTGGAGCGGTGCGTGATGGGTGCGATGACCGCCCACGAGATCAATGTTGATGAGGGATTCAGGCGGCGCTTTGCCTCCACCCGCAAGGAGTAGGCCGTGGTTGTAAAGCCGATAAATCGGCAACAACCACGCACTAAAGACGCTGAAGCGTCAACAACCACGCTCAGGCCGCTGAACGGCGCCGCTGGTTGAGCCGCCCCAGGCCGAAGTGAATGAAGGCCAGTGCGGCGAACACCGGCCCCAGCAGGTTGAGCAGGGGGACGAACTGCACCAGCCCGGTCAGCAGGCCCAGTCCCCACCAGCCAGTCCGCTCGCTCCTAAACAGCGCCGCCATTTCTTCGGCGCTGGCGTGTTCGGCGATGGCGTCGTAGCGGAACAGGCGCTGGTTCAGGTACGCGGCGGCCACGAAGGGCACGATCACGCCGACGCCGATCAGCCACAGCGGCAGCGTCACCAGCCACAGGGCAACGAACAAGGCGATTGCGACGACGGCGTTCCACAGGCTGCCGACCAGGCCGCCGCCGTTTTTGCGCCCGAGTTCGGGATAATCCCGCCCGGCCACCACGCGGATCAGCGCAGGCATGCCGAACAGCGCGGTGATGACGAGCGCGGTCAGCATCACCAGCGGCACGAACAGCATGAGGTGCAGGAGCGCCTGAATGCCATGGGCGATCCAGGCCGGTTCGATCTCGGCCAGCCAGGTCTGGATGCCGATGGCGTCGAGCCCCTGCGCGATCCAGCCGGAGAAGGTGCCCCAGAACGTCACCCCGAGCACCAGCCACAGCAGCACGGCGAGCAGCATCGGCCATATCACCACCCACAGCACGCGCAGGTTGAAGAGGTCGCGCAGGGCGCGCGCCAGCGCGTCGAGCACCGTCATGCGGGCGGCCGCAGCGCGGACTTCGGCCGGAACACGGCGATCGTGCCGGCGCGCGCTTCGAGGTACGGCCCGCCGATGAGGTCGATGCAGTAGGGCACGGCGGCGAAGATGCCGTCGAGCGTTTCCTTGATCGCTTTGGGCTGCCCCGGCAGGTTGAGGATCAGGCTCGCGCCGCGCGTCACCCCGACCTGGCGCGACAGGATCGCGGTCGGCACGTATTTCAGCGACACCGCGCGCATCTGCTCGCCAAAGCCGGGCAGCACCTTGTGTGCCACCGCCAGCGTCGCCTCGGGGGTAACGTCGCGCGGCGCCGGGCCGGTGCCGCCGGTGGTGAGGATGAGCGAACAGCGCTCAATGTCGGCCAGCTCGATCAGCGTGGCCTCGATCCCCGCCTGCTCGTCGGGAATCAGCCGGGTGACGAATTGCGCGGGGTTGGCCAGCACCTCGCCGAACCAGGCTTCGAGTGCGGGCAGGCCGCGGTCTTCGTAGATGCCGCTGCTGGCGCGGTCGCTGATGGAAACGAGGCCGATACGGATGGGGTCGTGGGTCATGTGGTCATAAAAGAGGGTTGCGCGAGGGCCTGAATTTATCAGAATGAAGGCTATGTGGATGAGGAGAGCGGAATGAAACGGATCGGGGTGATGCTGGCGGCAAGCTTTTTGTGGGCAACGACGGTGCTGGCCGACCCGCCGCCGGGCTATCCGTTTGTCGGCTACGACGCCGGCCTGGCGGCGGCGCGCGCGAGCGGCAAGCCGATCTTTCTCTACTTCGGGCGCTACGGCTGCGCATGGTGCGACCACACCAACAAGCAGACCTTTTCCGACGCGTCGCTGAAAAAGCTGTACACGAAAAATTACGTGCTGGTGTATGTCGACGCCGAGTCGGGCAAGCGGCTGACGCTGCCCTCCGGCGAGCGCATCACCGAGGCCGAACTGGGTGTGCGGCTGCAGGCCTTCGCCACGCCGCTGTTCGTCTACCTGACCCCGCAGGGCGACAAGATCGTGCAGATTCCCGGCTTCAAGACGGTGCAGGATTTCCGCGAGTATGACCGCTACGTGCGCGGCGGGCATTACAAGCAGAAGTCCCTGCTCGAATTCCTGGGCGACAAGCCGTGAGGGCGGCCGCGCTGCTGCTGGCGCTGCTGGCGTGGCCGGCGCAGGCCGCATGGGAGTGGAGCGCGCCGCTGGCCGTCAATTCGGTTCAGGGCGCGGCGATTTTCCCGCACCTGGAATCGGCCAACCGCCGCGGCGTCGCGGTGTCGGGCGATACCGTGGCTGTGGTGTGGGAAGACAACCGCGACGGCAGCCCGCATTGCTATCTGGCGACCAAGCCGGCGGCCGCGGCGGCCTTCCAGCCGGAGATCCGGCTGAGCCAGGGCGACTGCTACGAACCGGTGGTGGCAGCCCTCGGCGACGGGCGCTTTGTGGCGGCGTGGGAAGAAGCCGGCAGGGCGCATGCGCGGGTGCTGCCCGGCGGCGCGGCACTGAAACTGTCCGATACCGAGGCGGCGCAGGTCACGCTGGCCGTGGCGGGAGAGCGGATGTATGCCGCGTGGGCCGAGCAGGCCGGGCGCTTCCGGCGCATCGTCGTCGCTCGGCTGGCGCTGGAAGGGGACGCGCTCAGCGTGAAGACAAGGCGACCGGTCGAAGCGAAAAAACCGGCCGACGAACAGGGCTGGCCGGCGCTGGCTGCCAAGAAGGACGGCAGCGTGACGGTGGCGTGGGAGGACCGGCGCGACCGCCACACGGTGCCGATGGTGAGCTACAGCCGCGATGGCCGCCGCTTTGCGCGGCCTGCCCGCCTGACCGACCAGGCCAGCGGCAGCATGGATGGGCTGGGTGCGGGCACCGGTGCGATGCGCCCGACGCTCGCGGCCTGGGGCGAAAAAGGCATCGCTGCGGCCTGGCTCGACAAGCGTGACTTCCTTTCCGGCTATGACGTGTATGCGGCGCTGGATGGCGGGACGCGCCGCTTCGGCAAGAATATCCGGGTGCAGGACAGCTTCGGCGACAACATGGTGCAGTGGCATGCGACGGTCGTCGGCGACGCCGGCGGCCGGCTGCTGGCGCTGTGGGACGACCCCCGCGACGGCACGCCGGACGTGTGGCTGTCCGAGTGGGACGGCAAGGCCTTCGGCGACGACCTGGCGGTGCCCGCTGCGTCGGGGCCGGGCGCGCAATCCGACCCGGTGGCGACGCTGGATGCCGCCGGATCGCTGCATGTGGTGTGGCTGGACCGCGACGAAGCGGCGGGCACGGGTATTCGCTATGCGCGTGCGGTGTGGCGTTGAGGGTGAAAAGCTTTTACCCCAGATAGTTCATCAGACGATATGGCGCGTAGGGTGCACTCTGTGCACCGATTGACGTCCGGAGGTGCACGGAGTGCACCCTACCCAAAGCATCTCGCGCTAATGAAAAATCCGGGTTTATGCCGCTGAACCATTTACGACGCTCTTCGCGTTCCTTCGCGGATAAAGGGTTTCCCTAAATCCAGCCGCGCCGCTTCAGCCGGCGGTACAGCAAGGAGACCGCCGCGCCGGTTGCCAGCAGCAGCACCGGGTAGGCCCAAGGCCACGTCAGTTCCGGCATCACCGCGAAGTTCATGCCGTACAGGCTGAACACCACGGTGGGCAAGGCCAGCAGCGCACCCCAACCGGCCAGCTTCTGCACCGATTCGTTCTGCTTCAGCGACAGCGAGGCGAGATGGAACTGCATGGCGTCCGAGGACGCCATGCGCAGGCGGTCGATGGTGGCCGACACCCGCACCGCGTGGTCATGGATGTCGCGGTAATAGGCCTTGAGTTCCTTGGTGGACAACTCCGGGTGCAGGCGAATCAGGTTCTGGGTGATTTCCTGCATCGGTTCGGCGGCGTCGCGCAACGCGGTCAGGTCGCGCTTCATGGCGTAGAGCCGCTCCAGCATGTCGCGCCCCGGCTTTGTACTGCTGATCAACTGGCTCTCCAGTGACTGGAAACGGTCCTGCATGCTTTCGATCACCGGCCTGAACTGGTCGACGATGAGGTCGAGCACCAGGTACAGCGCATAGGGCGTGGCCGCCTTGAGGCCCGTGGGGGGGCGCTGCAGGCGGTCGCTCACCCGCTGGTAGCCCGTGCCGCTGTCGTGGCGGATGGCGATGACATAATTGCTGCCGACGAACACGTGCGTTTCGCCCATCTCCATGCGCGCGTCGCATAACTGCACCGTGCGCGTCGCAATGAACATGTGCCCTTCATATTCCTCGAGCTTGGAGCGCTGGTGGGTGGAAATCGCATCTTCCAGCGCCAGCGCATGCAGCCCGAGCTCATCGCCCAGGCGGGTGATGGTCTGACTGTCGGGTGATTTCAGTTCGACCCAGATGAAACGATCCGGCTGACCGACGTGGTCGCTGATGTCGTCGAGGGGAATGTCCCGGACTTTGGAATCGTGGAAGAGCAGACAGTCGATGACGTTCCCCTGCGGCAACCGGAAAAAGGCCTTTAGAACGGCAACGCGAGGCCGGGCGCCGCTTCGTGAAACACGCGGCGGAAGTCGGCCTGGATCCGCTCCAGCGCGTCGGCGGTGTCGGCCTCGAAGCGCAGCACGATCACCGGCGTGGTGTTCGACGGGCGCGCCAGGCCGAAGCCGTCGGCGTATTCCACGCGCAGGCCGTCGAGGGTGATGATTTCCTGCGCATCCGGGAAGCGCGCAGATTTTTGCAGCGTGTCCATCAGCGCGTAATGCGCGCCCTCGGCCATCTTGATATTGAGCTCGGGCGTGTTCAGCGTGTCGGGCAGGCCATGCAGGGTGGCGTCGATGTCGGCCTGTTTGGAGAGGTATTCGAGCAGGCGCGCACCGGCATACATCCCGTCGTCGAAGCCGTACCAGCGCTCCTTGAAGAACACGTGGCCCGACATCTCGCCGGCCAGCAACGCGCCGGTTTCCTTCATCTTGGCTTTGATAAAGCTGTGCCCGGTCTTCCACAGCAGCGGGCGGCCGCCGCGCTCGCGGATCCAGCCGAACAGCTTGCGCGTGGATTTCACATCGAAAATGATTTCGGCGCCGGGATTGCGGGAGAGTACGTCGTCGGCGAACAGCATCAGCTGGCGGTCGGGGAAGATGATGCTGCCGTCCTTGGTGACCACGCCCAGTCTGTCGCCGTCGCCATCGAATGCCAGGCCGATTTCAGCATCGCTGGTTTTCAGTGCGGCGATCAGGTCCTGCAGGTTTGCCGGCTGCGAAGGGTCGGGATGGTGGTTGGGGAAGTTGCCGTCGACCTCGCAGAACAGTTCCTCCACCTGGCAGCCCATGTCGCGGTACAGCTTGGGGGCGAATGCGCCGGGCACGCCGTTGCCGCAGTCGATGATGATCTTCATCGGGCGGGCGAGTTTGACGTCGGAGACGATGCGCGTGAGGTATTCGCCGGCGATGTCGTATTCGCGGTAGCTGCCGGCGCCGTGCGCCAGATCGTTGTTCACCAGTCGCTCGCGCAGTTTCTGGATGGTGTCGCCCGACAGGGTTTCGCCGCCGAGCACCATTTTCAGGCCGTTGTAATCGGGTGGATTGTGGCTGCCGGTGACCATCACCGCGCTGTCCGTCTTCAATTGATAGGCAGCGAAATACGTCATCGGGGTGGCGACCATCCCCAGGTCCACCACGCCGATACCGGCTTTCTGGATGCCGCGCGCCAGGGCCGCGGCCATGTCGGGTCCCGACAGACGGCCATCGCGCCCGATGCAGATTTCGCGCTGGCCGCGCGCCACCGCTTCGGAACCGATGGCGTGGCCGATGGCCTCGACGATTTCCGCCGTGAAGGTCTTTCCAACGATGCCGCGAATGTCGTAGGCCTTGAAGATTTCCTTGGGGTATTCCACAGTGCACTCCATGATTGATGTTGCGTAGATTCTACCTGTCAGCGTTCCGGCAGCCAGCCGAAACCGGTGAAATCGTCGTCCGGAGGCGAGCTGGACCGGCTGGTTGAGGCTTAATGCAGCACCACAGGCGGGGTGCGCATGGGCGGCGTGCCGCCGACCTGGAGCGGCGAGGCATGGTGCAGCACCATGCGCCAGCCGTCGGCTTCCCTGCGATACACATTGGTTGCCAGAATCGGCGGGCGCGGCTCGGTTTCCTGCCCGATGAACAGATATTCGCGCACGATGCGGACGACCTGGCCGGCCTCGCGTATTTCATGCGCGAGTTCGACCTGCACGCGGAACTGTCCGGCGGCCTCGAACATGCTGCGCCAACCGGCCGCCACGGCGGCGCGCCCGTCCAGCGGCGCGGCCAGCGGATGGATGCAGGCGATGCTGTCGTTATGAGCCCAGACCGCCATCATGGCGTCGAGGTTGCGCGCCTCGAAGGCGGCGTAGAAAGCGGCTTCGGCGGCTTCGGGTGTGGGGTAGGTGTGTTCGGGCATGACTCTCGGATTGCGCGGATTGCGCGAAACAACCTGAATTGTAGCGAGGGAGACGCCAATTCATTCGAATATAGCCCGTCGTTGCGACCGCGGAGGAAGCGGATACGTCGATCAGTAGAGCCAGATCAGGCTGGCGCCGAGATAGTCGCGGGTATACCCGCTGCCCCCGTTCTGGAAGGTACTGCTGTCGCTGCCGCCGGCATACAGGCGCAGTCGCAGCATGGACGTGAGATCGCGTGCGGCAGACAGTTCCCAGGCGTAGAGGCCGTTGCTGTCTCCTGGGGTTTCCCACAACTTCCCCAATGCCAGCCGGGCCTCGAGCAGCCAGCTTGCGGTTTCGTGCTCGGCGCGCGCCAGCATCTTGAGTTCACGGTAGCGTTCGGGGTTGTAGTAGCCACGATCGATGGCCGGATCGGAATCGTTGAACCCCATGCCCTCAAGCCCGAGCACAATTCGGGGCTGTGCCGTCGTCAGGATGTGTTCGACACGACCGACCAGGCGCGTGCGCAGGTTGTCGTCGTCGAAGCGTAAGACGGCACCGCCCAGCGTGGCATTCCAGCGGGGTGCGAAGCGCCAGTCCATACTGGCTGAAAATGCCTTCAGCGTGACCTTGTTGTGAATGGCGTCGATGTTCTCGATCACCTCGTTGCCGGCTTCCAGGTCGATGCGCCAGAAATCTGCCGGAATCCACTTGCTTTGCAGCTTCCAGGCAGCCGTCTGCCAGCCGTCATAATCGCGCACGCCCAAGGTCAGAGCCGGCCAGAACAAGCCTTGTTCGGCATTGCCCAGGCGGGTGCCGGCTCTGGCCAGCAATTGGCGGCCTTTGATCCGGTTGCCGTTTTGCTCGATGCGGGCATCGCGCGCGGATACATCAAGTGAATAGCCTGCGGCAAAACGCTGTTGCCAGCCCAGGCGCAAGGCATGAACGTCGAGCTGGTCGCTGTCCCGGGATGTTTCGAATTCGCTGTACAGGGCGGAGGCGGTTTCCCGTTCGAGGATGCTGCGCAGGACATCGGCGTCGCGCCCCTCCATGTCGCCCAGTGTGGTGAGCGAGATATTCTCCAGCCCAGACCAGCGCAGGGCTGTTGCACGTTCGACCCGGGTGTCGCGTGCGAGCGCAGTATTGTTCTCAATGGCCGCCGCATAGGCAGAGACTGCCGCGAAATGGCGACCGCCATGGTTGAGCGCGCGGGCAAGGCCGATCTGTGCTTCCTTGTCATGCGGGTGCGCTTTCAGGATGGCGCGATAACGTGCGGCAGCTTCTTCATGCCGGTCAAGCCAGAGCAGCACACGCGCTTCGCCCTTGCGTGCCCTGAGATCGGTTGGTTCGGAAGACAGGGCGCGATATACGACGAGTGCTTCCTCAAGTTTGTTGCTCACGGAATACGATTCGGCGAGTCCGTGCAGGGCCTCGGTTCTTTGTGCGGGTACTTGTTGCGTCACTTCCTGAAACAGGGGTATGGCTTCTGCATGGCGGCCGCCCCAGGCGAGTTGCCAGGCCAGTGAAAGAAGCACGTCCTCCCGTCTTTGCGGAGCAACCTCGAACACCTGCTGGTACAGGTGGGCGGCAGAAGAGTGCCGGTCTGCCCAGGCATGGATACGTGCGGCCTCAATCAGCAGATCAGCCTGGCCGGGTTGTTCGGTCAGCAGAACGTCGTACACGGCGATCGCCTCGGCATAACGCTGCTGGTCAACCAGCATGCGGGCCTGGTTCAGGTCGGCGCCGAAGGCGGGAATACCCAGACTCAGTGCGCTGAGCAAAGACAGCATCTTGATCATGCGTTTTCCTGCGAGAAATCCTTGCGCACGGTGCTCCAGCGAATCGATTTCCGCGAGGGTCGCCTGAATAGCCAGTGCAGGGAAATGAAGTTGGCCCATGCAAGGAGCATCCAGTACACAATCGGGTAATACACGGCGTAGGGATAGTATTTCAGCGAGCCGGGATCGTAGCGACGATCCAACAGGGTCCCGGTGAACAATTGCAGGATGGCGAGCGTTGCGATCACCATGCCCCACAGATTGGGAATGGGGTGCGCACCCACCGGTGGATAGCCCGCGGCGTAGGATACGATCCACAGAGTGGTCAAAATCACGAAGCAGGCTGACCACAGGATCGACAAAACAGACTCGATGAAGATCGGCCACATGCGGCGGTATTTCCAGTGCAGGATGACATCGTGGTGCTTGTGCAGCACCTGCATCAATCCCCGCGACCAGCGGCGGCGCTGGCTGAACAGGTCGGACAGGGTGGAGGGCACCGTCATCCATACCAGTGCATGCGGTTCGTACCGAATGTCCCAGAAACGCCGCTGCAATTTCCAGGTGAGTTCGATGTCCTCGGTCGGCATTTCCGGCGAGAAGCCGCCGACGTCGAGCAGGGCCGATTTGCGGAAGGCTGCCACCACCCCGGACACCGTCATGATGCGTCCCCAGATGCGCTGCGAACGGCGCAGCAGGCTGACGATGGAGCTGAACTCGATCAGTTGCAGCCGGGCAAGGAAGGTGTCCACGTTCTTGACGCGCGGGTTGCCGGTCACGGCAGCGACCCGCGCATGTTCGAAGTGCGGCAGCATGTGGGTGAGAATGTCCGGCGCGGGTTCGGCGTCGGCATCCATGATGAGCACGATTTCGCCGTTGAGGCAGGGCAGGGCATCGTTCATGGCCATTGCCTTGCCTTCGTTCTGCTGCTTGACGATCAGCCGCACCTGACCGCGTTTGACGTACGACTCGACGACACTGCGCGTGCCGTCGCTGGAGCCATCGTCGACCACCACCACTTCGTAATCGGGGTAGTCGATCGCGGTCGCCGCCGCCAGCGCGTTCCCGATCACCCGCTCCTCGTTGTGGGCGGGAATGAGTACTGAAACGCGGGGGTAGCGCGCAAGCTGCGCCGGTTCGCCACGGGTTTCCCAGCGATTGCGAAAAAACATCGCGGTCGTGATCCACATCACGCTTGTGACCATGGGGTACGCGGCAAAAAATAGAATGGCCAGCCAATAGAGCCAACTGTGCTGAATGGCTGCGAGAATATCGACCAGTGTCATGCGGCTTTAGGCTGCGGTTGCAGCGCGTCAATGGGCGCCAGGAAATGTTTCTGCTCGGCTGTGCTCTCTATGGTGATCAGGTACGCCAGTTTGATCTGGTCGAAATTGGCACGAACTGGGCGCCCGGTCCAGTCCTGCTCGTAGGAAACCTCAACGACCTGCACCTGTTGTCTTGGCCCCTTGCGGCTGTAGATTTCCCGGTTATGCAATACCCAGTACAGCGTGATGATCGGCAGCAGTACCACGGCACTGGCAAGCAGCCAGACGATGTTGGACAGGGAATGGGATTTCTGTAGCAGGACCGCATACCAGAACCCACCAAAAAGGCACCAGCCCAATATGACCAGGATGGCATGCCAAATTATATGGAGCGGCCCGGACAGGGCTGGTCGTTGGGAAGGCATCGTTCAGCTCCGGCGACGACGGATAGTCAGGCCGAAAGCGGCCAATCCGGCCAGCATCAGCAAGGGAACCGAAGGTTCCGGAATCGGGCTGGTGAAGAGGTGGGGCTGCGGCACCAGCGCCCAATCGTCTGCCCCCGGCGTATACCAGGCCAGTTGAACGGCACCAGCTTCAAGACGCTCGTAAGCATCCAGCTGAAATCCATACAATCCGGTCGAGAGCTGCAGATCTTCGGGAAATCCCAGGCGCTCTCGTGGGTTGAGACCATCACGCAGGATGCTGAGTGAATTTTCGCCCGAGCCAAATAGGCTAAATCGGAAGCCGTCGTCGAAAAGCACGCTGAAGTTGTATGCGCCAGGTGTGGTGATGGCGATATAGCCCCAGAAACTGGATACCCAGTTGTCCTGGTTCTCCTCCGGCGTGTTGTTGAAAATGGGAGCAAGCAACGGCGTGCTCCACGAGGCACCCCACTCGTCAATGAAACGCTGGTCGGCAAAATTGATCTGGTCGACGCGCGCCGTAAGGGTCTGCACGACGAAAGGATCGTTATCCGCGAGGCCCATGACCTGGGCGTGATCACCAAGCCCCCAGAGGCCGGTACCCCAGGACTGGTCGCCATAGAGATCACCGCGCCAATCGTCGATGACCTGCACCCAGGTGCTGTTGGCGCCGTCACCATTCTGATAGATGCCGTCATATTGCGGCGTGATCGGCAGCGCATGTGCCGTGGCAGTCAGCCCAAGCAGCAGCGGCAGGGAGAGTGCGTTGCGCAGGTTGAGCGGGTTCGGATTCATGGTGGACTCCAGATTTTTTCAGGGTTTGCTTAAGCAATAGCAATTCCTGTTCCAGTCTCTGGGCGCCCGCCTGCATGCAGAGAGGCGGTGCGAGAACGGAAATATCTGGCTCCGGGTGTTGTCGTTTCGACAGCGTCGGCAGAAAGGCGGCGACGATTATTCGGCGATGTTCACCGGAACGGCTTTTTCTTCTTCGGAGAACGTCCTCAACGACGACGCTGAGAGGTCGGCGCGGTCAGATACGAAATCACGGCAATCCGCGCTGCCGCCCTCAAAACCGCTCGTCCCCGCGCAGGTAGCGCCACTGCCCTGCCGGCAGCTTTCCCAGCGGGACGCGGCCAAGGCGGATGCGTTTCATCGACAGCACCTGCAGGCCGACGGCTTCGCACAGGTGCGCGATCTGTCCCGGTAGGGCGCCTTTCAGCGCCACCCGCAGGCGGGTTTCGTTTTGCCAGCTGACCTTGATGGCGGGCGGGGTCTTGCCGTGGTAAGGGATGCCCCGGTTCAGCCGCTTGAGCCCGTTGGCGGCCAGTTCGCCCGCGACTTCGACGACGACTTCGTGCTCCAGGGAAGTGGCGTCTTCGGTCAGCTTGCGCGCCACGCGCCAGTCCTGGGTGAAGACGACGAGGCCGCTGGCATCGGTTTCCAGCAGCCCGCATAAAGTCAGTTGGGCGAAGTGCTTTTTCAGCGGACGCATGCCGGAGGTGTCCTCGGCCCACAGATTGGCGGAGGTGAGCAACTGCGACGCGGGCGGCTCGCCCTCGATCGTGTGATAGCCGGGCGGTTTGTGCAGCAGCAGAGTGACCGGTTCGGCCTGGCTGGGGTCGGCCCGCGGGTCGATTTCGATGTGCTGGTCGGTGACGCGGAACTGCGGTTCCTCGACGACGACGCCGTCGACCCGCACCCAGCCGCCGGCGATGAATTGCTCGGCTTCGCGGCGCGAGCAGCCGCGCAGTTCGGCGACGCGTTTGGCAAGGCGGACGGGTTCGGTCATGGGATGGGTTGGTTCGGTGGGTTGAGTTCAGGTTTGGGGATTGTCGGACGATTTCATTTGCCGCATCACCGCCCATGCAACGCCGCCCAGCACCAGCACGCCGCCGATCAGCACAGCCCACAGCACCAGTGAGCGCGTGGAAGACGCACCCAGCGCCTGGCTGATGCGTGACAGCTTGGCGGGCGGCTGCCGCGTGATGGACGCCAGGTTGACCCGCGCAGCCGGCAGTTTGTCTTCGGCGCCTGCGGTGTGGCCGGGAATCAGGCTGGCCAAGGGCAGCCGGGTCGTTTCGGCGCCGGCACGGCCGACTGCCAGGATGAAAGGGGGCGGGCCGCTGGCGACGAAGACCCATTCCTGCGGCAAGAGTAGCGCTGTCACGTGGGGTGTGCTGGCAAAAACGAAGTCGCCGGTCGCGGGCTCGATCCGCAGCTCGCGCACCGTGGCGCCGTTCAGCTCGAGCGGCGGGCCGAATGATTCGCCGCCGTCCGCGTGAAGGCGATACGCGACGCCCGTGGCAAGCGCGCGCCAGGGTTCACCGCGCACGCTGCGGCCGCTGAGACGGACGGGAACGAGGGTGTTGGCGTCGGCGGGGCGAATGTCGAGCGCTTGCAGCGGGGTTGCAAAGGGGAGCGCAATCACAAGGCCCTTGCCGTCCGGTTTGGCGGCCAAGGGCACAGCAAGCAGCCGGGCGCGCGCGGCGCTGGCAGCGGGGGTGATGCGCACGCCGCGCAAGCTGAAAGCCGCACCCGGCGGCCAGCTGATGCGCAGATATTCCTCTTCCAGATGCACGTCGGGCAGCGGCACCTGCAGACTACCCGGGCCGTCGGCGCCGAAGCGGAATACGGGAACGTCCTGCGCCAGGGTGCGCCAGTTTTTCAGGTCCTTGCTGGCGGAAACCGTCAGCGCGACCGGTTCGCCTGGGGCCAGTTCAGCATCCACCGTCAGTTCGGCCAGGGGCCCCTTGATTGGCCGGGTGTCCACCAGGGTGGCGATTTGTCGGGTGGCCGCGGCGGGTTCGGCGTTGGCGCCTTCGATCACGTGCACGACACTGCGGTCAGCGGTTTTTTCAATGCGCAAACTCAGATTGCCGAGATTCTGTTGCGGGTGGGTGGCCATGACGGGATAAATCGGCCACTCCCGGGGCGCCAGGGCAATGCTCTCGTTGCGTTGAGGAATCGGCGCGATGGGCACGGATTGACCCTTGCCGTTGAACAGGCGCACGTCCGCAGCGTTGGCGGTCTGTAGGGCGGCGAGGGCTTCCCTGGGCAGGGCCAGGCGCTGCAGGCTGGCGTTGGGTATGGTCTCCACGCTGAAACGGATGGCGAAATCTTCTGGTTTTTCCACAGCGAGGGCGGCAGCCGTGTTGGTCAGCAGCAAAGCGCCAGCGAGGTGCGCGATGATTCTCATGCCGCCATTCCCGGTGCCATGGCGTGCTTGCCCGGGTTGGGCGGGAGTGGTGCCAGATAGCCCACCACCAGCATCAAGATCCCCACCGCGATGAATGCGATGATGCGCTCGGTTCCGCCTGCGTTGGATAGATCGATCAGGAACAGCTTCGCCAGCGTCAGGCCGAGCAGCCCGCCGCCCAGCATCCACAACGGCCGCTGCGCGCGGCGGTGTGCCAGCACCATCAGCCCCAGCGCCAGCAGGGTCCACAGGATCGCATATCCGGTTTGCACGAGGAACGAATCGAACAGGGGCACGGCGTCCCAGGGCACGCCGGCAAAGTGGTGCGCCACCCGCAGCCATACCGTGTTGATGGCGATGAAGGCGGCGAAGAACAGCGCCGCTTTCGGCACGCTGCCGCGCACGCTGGCGGGCACCGGCATGTCGGTGCCGCGCAGTCGCAGCAGCCACAGCGTCAGCGCGCCCAGAGACAGTGCCACCGCCAGATCGGTGGGGTTCAGCAAAGGGATGTAGGGCAGCGGTGCGGCATTGCCGCGCGAGGACAGCGCCACCAGCAAGCCGCCGATGAACACCCCCGCTGCCAGGGGCGCTGCAGCCAGCCACGCATAGCTGGTCGCAAAACGACTGAACGGCCAGCGTGCTGTAAGGCGTCGCGAGGTGGGCAGCATGGCCAGGCACAGCAGCATGGCCGTGCCTGCGACCAGCAGGGCCACCGCGCCCCAGGCGGTGCGCCACAGGTCGGCGCGGTCCACCGCGTGAATCAGGGTGTCGGCCAGCAGTATCACCAGCGTCCACGCGCCCAGTGCATGCATCCAGGAAAACCAGTTGCGTGGCGCCAGGCGGTCGATGCGCCCCAGCACGACGAGATGGGCGGCGGCCGCCACCCCCCACATCAGGGCGCCGTAAGACGCCAGCAGGCGGTTGTCATCGAGGACGTTGGCGAGTGCTGCCAACAGCAGAACCGGCGCGCTGACATACGCGGGCCACACGGCGACCGACCAGCCCTTGTGCGCGGCCACGCGCTCGGCCGCAAGCGCGCTCAACACATAGGCCAGCATGCCCAGGTCGACGTGCCAGGCGTGCGCCCAGGCGAAGGTGTGGGCGCCGGTGCTGCTGGGCAGCACGCGCGTGATTTCGAGCCAGAACGCCGTGATCCACCAGAAAAATCCGAACAGGAAGATGGGTTTTTCAATGGTCGTTTCAAACTGCGCGTACGCGTTGGCGAACGTGCTGCCGCTATGCGGCAGTGGCCGACGCAGCCACCACGCAATGGCGAACGCCGGCAGCGCCAGCAGCATTGCGCCGACGAAAGCCGGGTTGGCGAACGCAACGGCCGAATGCAGGCTGCGATCCATCGATCCGATGAAGGCCAGGGCCGCAACGCCTTGCAGCAGCAGGCCGAAGGCGCGCGGCATCCAGCGTGCCTGCCGCATACCGACCCAGAACACGGCCGCACCCTCGACCGCCCAGATGGCGGCGGTCCAGCGCGCGTCCAGCGCCAGCGGCACGGCCAGGGTGGCAAAGCCCACGCCCAGCGCGAGAAAGCATTCGCTCAACAGGCGCAAGCTGTCCTGCCTGCGCTTGAACAGGGCGCCGGCCAGCAGCAGATAAAACGCACCCAGCGCCAGGGCCGAGAACGCCATGGCGAACTCGGTTTCGCGCACCAAGGCGACTTGCAATCCAAACGCGAGCAGCGGGGTGCCGAACACCAGCGTGCCGTCCACTGCGCCGTTCAGGCTGGCTTTGAGTTCAGTCGATTGGCGCAGCGCATACAGCACGGCCGTCAGCACATAGATCAGGAAAAACGCGATCAGGAAAGGCTGGGTGCTGGCGTAGTTTTCCGGCACATAGCGCAGTGCGCCCCATGCGGTGGCGATGCCGAATGTCATGAAAAAACCAAGCAGGTTGAGCAGCCGCCACGAACGCCGGAAGGCGATGACCAGAATGGCGAGGTTGAGCAGCGTGTAGTAGGAAAACAGCGCCACATGGCTGCCTTCGCCGGTGGACGCGAGGATGGGGGCGAGGAAGCCGCCGGCAAACCCGATGACCGCCAGCACGCGGGCGTTCTGCAGCAGCGCAATCGCGGTCGACAGCGCGCACACCGAAACCATGACGCCCAGCGCCAGGCCCGGCGGCACCAGCTGGTAAAGCCGGAACGACGTGAAAACGGTCAGGTACAGCACGGCCACCCCCGCGCCCTGAAGCGTCAGTGCGTAAGCCGGGCGCTTGTGGCGGAACCGGAACCCGATGAGCAGCAGCCCGATGCCGGTTGCGCCGACCAGGGCCAGCCGCAGCTCCAGCGGCAGGATGGCGTTCTCGGCCGCGTATTTCGCCAGAAACGACAAGCCGATAAAAAGCACGACCACGCCAATCCGCACCACCGTGTTGCCGCCGACGAGCCATGCGATAGCAGCGGCAAGTGCCTTGTCGACAAAATTGGGTTCGACCGGCAGGACGGGTGAGGGCGCCGGTTTTGGGGGCGGGGGCACAGGCTTTGCGACGGATGTCGCGCCGGGTGCGGGGAGCGGAGACGCTTCTGCCGAAACAGCTTGAAGCGGAGGCGAGGCGGGCTCGTCAGCTTGAAAGTCTGCTGCGCGGGCCGCCGAGTGCTGGGCGAACGGCGCTGCCGCGGCGGGCACGGATTCCCGGTTCTCGCTTTGCAGTCGCGCAAACTCGCTGCGAACCGACATTCTCAAGCTCAGGCCTGCGAGTGCGCCGATGATCGCGCCCAGCACCAAGCCGAGCTCCCCCACTCTGCCTAGCATCGAGCCAAGCAGCCCGCCCCAAATTGCGCCCCAGAGAATCACAGACACCTCGATGCAAAGCCACGATGGCCGCCATCATGGCACAGAGGCCTGGCGACGTGAACACGCCGTGCACGGTTGTTATGGGTTGTGCGGGCGCGGTATGCTTTGCGATCACTCAACCCGGAGACGCCCATGAAAACCGCACTTGCGCTGTCATTGTTGTTTTTCACCTCTTCCTCCCTCGCCGCGGTGATCGGCCGGGATGTCACATACCAGGCGGGCGATACCGTCATGAAGGGCCATCTGGCGTATGACGATGCGGTCCAGGCCAAGCGCGCCGGGGTGCTGGTGGTGCCCGAGTGGTGGGGCGCCAACGATTACGCAAGAAAGCGCGCGCGCATGCTGGCGGAGGCCGGCTATGTGGCGCTGGTGGTCGACATGTACGGCAACGGCCAGGTGGCCGACAATCCGAAGGACGCCGGCGCGCTGGCGGGCAGCGTCAACAAGAATCCGCCGCTGGCCTACGCGCGCTTCGATGCCGCGCGCAGCTTCCTCGATAAGCAGCCCAACGTGAAGCAGGGCGAGATCGCCGCGCTGGGCTACTGCTTCGGCGGCGGCGTGGTGCTCAACGTGGTGCGTTCGGGCATGCCGCTGAAATCGGCGGTCAGCTACCACGGCGTGCTGGCGACCGATATATCGGTCAAGCCGGGCGACATCAAGACCAAGCTGCGCATCTTCCATGGCGAGGCCGACCCCATCGTGCCGCCCGCCCAGGTCGATGCGTTCAGGACCGAAATGGACAACGCCAAGGCCGATTACATGTTCGTGGCCTACCCCGGCGTCAAGCACACCTTCACCAACCGCGAAGCCGACAGCTACGCTGCGCAGTTCGGGCTGCCGCTCAAATACGACAACGCGGCCGATACAGACTCGTGGACGCGGACGCTGGAGTTTCTCAAGGCGACGCTCAAATAATGGCCGACTGCGACCACGACGACTGCCACATGCCGCGCGGCGGCGGCAGCCTCGGCATTCCGCAGACCGGGCCGTTTGACCCGGCGGCGTTCGAGCAGGCGATCAACGCCATGCTCGTCGCCTGCGGGGTGGCGCCGGATTCGGTGCATACCGGGCGCACCGCCGAGCGGGTGCGCGAGCTGTGGCAGCGCCGCCTGCTCGGCGGTTACACGATCGAACCCGCCGCCGCGCTGGGCGAGGGTTTTGCCGATGACGGCAACGACATGGTGGTGGTGCGCGGCATCGCGGTGCACGGTGTGTGCCCGCATCACCTAGTGCCGTTTCGCGGGGTGGCGCACGTGGCCTACATCCCCGGTGGGCGGCTGCACGGCTTCGGCCGCATCGCGCGCATGGTCGACGCCATCGGCCACCGCTTCACCTACCAGGAATGGATGACGCGCGACATCGCCGAGGCGCTGGTGACGCACGGGCAGGCGCTGGGCGCGGCATGCATCGTCGAGGCCGAGCAGCTGTGCTTGCTGCTGGGCGAAGACCGGCGCGGCGACGAGCGTGTCGTCACGCAGGCGTTCACCGGCTGCTTCCGCGACAGCGACCAGATGCGCAACGAGTTCCTGCGCGCGGTGGCGCAGTCCGACTTGCGGTAGGGGCTTCTCGCATGGCTTCCCCTTCCCACAAGCCGGCCACACGGGTGTTGCCGCCCGCGCCCTATGCCGCGGCGCTGCTTGGCGGCTGGTGGCTGGACCGTAATGTTCATGCGCTGCCATTGGATTGGGGCGCAGCAACGCGGCCGCTGGGCTGGCTGCTGGTGGGTGTCGGGCTGGCGCTGTTCATCTGGACGCTGGCTACCTTCTGGTGCCATCGCACCACAGTCAATCCCTACAAGGGCGCTTCCAGCCTGTGCACCGGCGGGCCGTTCCGCTTCAGCCGCAATCCGATCTATGTCGGCGACTGGTTCATCTTCGCCGGGGTGTCGCTGTTGCTGGCCACGGCATGGCCGCTGCTGTTCGCGCCGCTGATCTGGGCCATGCTGCGCTACGGCGTGATCCGCCACGAGGAAGCGCACCTGCGCGCCCGCTTCGGCGATGTCTACCGCGAGTATCAAACCCGGGTGCGACGCTGGCTGTAAGGCCTGCGCCGATATTCGCAGGGCGTAGGGTGCACTCCGTGCACCAATCGATGTTCGAAGGTGCACGGTGTGCACCCTACCCAAAGCCAAGCATCGATTTCCGCCGCGGGCCGTGGCGGGGAATTCCGGTTACGTCAGCTGCCCGCACCCTTACGCCAGGCCGAATAGTTCGTGGGCGTTGCGCGTGGTGGCCTGCGCCACGGTGGCCAGGTCAATTCCGCGTAGTTCGGCCAGGGTCTGCGCGATGCGCGGCAATTCGCCGGGCGCATTGCGGCCGCGTCCGACCCATACCGGAGGCATGTCGGGACTGTCGGTTTCCAGCACGATCGCCTCCAGCGGCAGGTCGACCGCCAGTCGCCGCAGGTTGTTTGCGCGCGGCCAGGTGAAGGCGCCGCCGAAGCCGAATTTGAACCCCAGCTTGATGAATTCGTCCGCCTGCTGCGGGCTGCCGTTGAAGGCGTGGGCGATGCCGCCGCGCACCCGGATCCTGCGCAGGTGTTTGAGCAGTTGGTCGTTTGCCTTCCGGCCGTGCAGCAGCACCGGCAGGTCGTATTCCTGTGCGATCTTCAGCTGCTCGACGTAGAAGAATTCCTGGGTCGCGTAGTCGAGATCGCGCACAAACAGGTCGAGACCGATTTCGCCGATGGCCAGCGGGCGCTGCGTCTCGATCTGCGCGCGCAGATCGGCCAGATGCGCCGGACGATGCACGTCGATCAGCATTGGGTGCAGGCCCCAGGCCGGCAGGCAGACGGGGTAGCGTTCACAGGTGGCGGCCACCGCAGCGAAGTTGTCGCGGCTGACGGCAGGGATCACCAGGGTGGTGACGCCGCCGGTGACGGCGCGCGCGAACTCGGCATCGCGGTCGGCATCAAACTCTGCCGCATCGAGATGGCAGTGGGTATCGATAAAAAACGGCGCCCTGGAAGACGCCGTTTCGTTTGCTGCTGCCATCAACGTTCAGTCGTTGCTGGCAAAGCCCAGCAGGTGCAGCAGGCTGGTGAACAGGTTGAAGATCGAGACGAACAGCGTGACCGTCGCCATGATGTAGTTGGTTTCGCCGCCGTGGATGATGTTGCTGGTCTCGTACAGGATGAGGCCGGACATCAAGAGCACGAACATCGCGGACACTGCCAGCGACAGGCCGGGCATGTTGAAGAAGATCGCACCGATACCCGCGAGGAAAGCGACCAGGATGCCGACCATGAGGAAGCCGCCCATGAAGCTGAAGTCCTTGCGGGTCGTCATCACGTAGGCCGACAGGCCGAGGAAGATCGCGGCGGTGCCGCCCATCGCCATCATCACCACCTGACCGCCGTTGGGCAGCGCCAGGTAGGCGTTGAGGATCGGGCCGAGCGTGTAGCCCATGAAGCCGGTGAGCGCGAACACGAAGGCGATGCCGAGGCTGCTGTCGCGGAACTTGGTGGTGAGGAACAACAGGCCGAAGTAGCCGACCAGGGTGATGATCATGCCGGGATGCGGCAGGTTCAGCGACATCGACAGGCCGGCAGTCAGCGCGGAAAAAGCCAGCGTCATCGACAGCAGCATGTAGGTGTTCTTGACGACCTTGTTGGTCGACAGCGCCGCGGACTGGCTGCGGCCGAGGGTGGTGACTTGCGGGTTCATGTGGTTTCCTCGCTTGAATAAATAATGGCAGTACCCGTACAGAGTGTTGTAGCGGGCACAGGTTCCCGAGTGCATTCGGGATTGGTATCAGGATACCGTGATGCGTGCCGGCTTGCTACCCACAACCTTGCCGGGACTGTGGTTTTCGGTCGATGCTCCTTGTCGTTATTCACCGGGTTTCGCGTCCCGCATCATCAGGTTCATCAGTTCGCCCGGCAGCGGAAAGACGATGGTGTTGGTCCTGTCGCCGGCGATGTTGGACAGCGTCTGCAGGTAGCGCAGCTGCATCGCCTGCGGCCGGCCGGCAAGGATCTCGGCAGCGGCCAGAAGCTTTTCCGAGGCCTGCAGTTCGCCCTCGGCGTGGATCACCTTGGCACGCCGTTCGCGTTCGGCTTCCGCCTGCTTGGCGATGGCACGCACCATGGTTTCGTCGATGTCGACGTGCTTGATCTCGACGTTGGAGACCTTGATGCCCCAGGCGTCGGTCTGCGCGTCCAGCAGTTGCTGGATGTCCTGGTTCAGGCGTTCGCGCTCGGCCAGCATGTCGTCCAGCTCATGCTTGCCCAGCACCGCGCGCAGCGTGGTCTGCGCCAGCTGGCTGGTGGCATTGAGATAATCCTCCACCTGCAGGATCGACTTGGCCGGGTCGATGACGCGGAAATACACCACGGCATTGACCTTCACCGAGACGTTGTCGCGCGAGATCACGTCCTGGCTCGGCACGTCGAACACCACGGTGCGCAGGTCGACCCGCACCATTTGCTGGATGCCGGGAATGATGACCACCAGCCCCGGCCCCTTCACCTTCCAGAAGCGCCCGAGCATGAATACCACGCCGCGCTCGTACTCGCGCAGGATGCGTATGCTGGCTGCCAGCAGCGCGACGATTACAAAGACGATGGTGATGCCGCCGAATTCAAACATGATCATTCTCCTTTATGAACCTTGCCGGTCCGGTTCAACATCGAGTATCAGGTCGTGCCGGGCGCGCACCCGCACTCGGCTGCCGCGCTTCAGCGGCACGCTACTGCGCACCTGCCACTGTTCGCCGTGGATGCGGGCCCAGCCTTCGTGTTCCATATCGTCGAGGATCTCGCCGGTGGCGCCGAGCATTTCCTCGGCGCCGGTCACCACCGGGCGCGCGCGCGCCTTGATTGCCATGCCGACGACAAAGAAGCTGAACAACCCGCTGGCAACCGCCACCGGAACGATCAGCGCCCACGGAATGCCGTAGCCGGGGACGTCGGTGTCGATCATCATCACCGAGCCGATGACGAAGGCGATGATGCCGCCCACCCCGAGCGCGCCGAAGCTGGGGAGGAAGGCCTCCGAGACCATCATCGCGATGCCGAGAATGATGAGCGCCAGTCCGACATAGCTGATCGGCATCACCTGCAGCGCGAACAGTGCGAGCAGCAGGCAAATGCCGCCGACCACGCCGGGGAACAGCATGCCGGGGTTGGAAAATTCGTAGATCAGCCCGTAGATGCCGAGCAGCATCAGGATGTAGGCGATGCCGGGGTCGCCGATCACCGCCAGCAACCGGCTGCGCCAATCGGGCTGGACGCGCTCGACGGTGGCATTGGTGGTATCCAGCGTGACCGTTTCGCCGTTCATCTTGACGACGCGGCCGTTGAGTTGCCTTAAAAAATCGTCGAGGTCGGTCGCCACCAGGTCGATCACCTTCAGACCCAACGCTTCGGACGCGGGCAGGCTGACGGCCTCGCGCACCGCCCGCTCGGCCCACTCGGCATTGCGCCCGCGCAGCTCGGCCAGCCCGCGGATGTAGGCCGCGGCGTCGTGCACTGCCTTGCGCATCTTGGCGTCGCCCGGCGGGGCGTCGGCCGGCTTGGCCGCGTCAGGGGGGGCTGCGCCGGGTTTGTCCGGCGCGGGCTGGTCGCCGCCGGCGGGGACCAGTTCGACCGGCGTCGCCGCGCCCAGGTTGGTCGCCGGTGCCATTGCCGCGATGTGGCTGGCGTACAGGATGTAGGTGCCGGCGCTGGCGGCGCGGGCGCCCCTGGGCGAGACATAGGTGGCGACCGGGACCGGTGAGGCGAGGATGGCCTTGATGATGTCGCGCATCGCGGTGTCGAGCCCGCCCGGCGTGTCCATCTCGATCACGATCAGATGCGCCTGCTCCTCGATCGCCTTGTCGATGCCGCGCAGCAGGTAGTCCGCGCTGGCCGGGCTGATCGCGCCCTCCACCGTCAATACCCGCACCATCGCCGCGCCGGCAGGCGCGGCCAGCCCCAGGATCAGGCAGGCGGGAAGGACAAAACGCGACAGGAAGCGAAGCAGGTTGACCATGGCTTCACTTTAGACCGAAAAATCAGGTCTGCTCCAGGCCGGGATGGGGGAGAAACCCCCTTATCCGCTAAGGACGCGAAGGGGCGCGAAGAAACCTGGAGCCGCGCGTTTTCGCGTTTGCCCCCGGATCCCGCATTGCGGAGGAATTCAGTTCGGTCGATCTGCCGGCGGGTCGGTGTCCGGCGCCGGTGTCGGTACGAGCGATTTGACCTTCAAATGCAGCGCCGCCTTGGCGAGCAGGTGGGCGGAGACCGGCGCGGTGATGAACAGGAACAGCGTCACCAGCACCTCGTGCAGGCTGACGCCTTCTTCGCGCACGCTGAAGAACACGGCGGAGGCGATCAGCAGGCAGCCGACGCCCAGCGTGGTGGCCTTGGTGGGGCCGTGCAGGCGGGTGTAGAAGTCGCGCAGGCGGGCGAGCCCCAGCGAGCCGATGAAGGTGAAGATCGCGCCGGTGAGAATCAGCAGGGAGAGCAGGATGTCGATCATGGTTGTCCGGTCCTCATTCGATGATGTCGCCGCGCAGCAGGTATTTGCACAGCGCCACAGTGCCGACGAAGCCCATCATCGCGATCAGCAGCGCTGCCTCGAAATAGATGGCGCTGCCGAGGTGGATGCCGAGCAGCACCAGGAGCGCGATGGTATTCACGTACAGGGTGTCGAGCGCGAGGATGCGGTCGGGGGCGTCGGGGCCGCGCAACAGGCGCCAGAAGCTCAGCAGGAAGGCCAGACTGACCAGCGCGAAGGCGATCGGAATGACGATTGTCAGCATGTTCATTCCTCCTGTTCGAAGATCTTTTTCAGCGGCGCCTCGTAGCGCTGCTTGATTTCCGCGACCAGCGCGGCGGCGTCGCCGGTGTCGATCGTGTGCACGATCAGCGTGCGCTTGTCCGCGCTCAGTTTTGCCGACACCGTACCCGGCGTCAGCGAGATGGTGTTGGCCAGAAGGCTGATGGCGAGATCGGTTTCGAGCACCAGCGGCACCTCGACGAAAACCGGGCGCAGGTGCCTGGGCCCCCGCAGGATCAGCCAGGCGACCAGGAAGCTGCCGCGCACGATGTCGATGATGAATACGCCGAGGAAGCGCAGCAGGGTGAGCGGATGGCGGATGCGGATGCGCTCCGGCCAGAAGCTCGACGTGGCGAAGGGAATCAGCCAGCCAAGCAGCGCGCCCAGCACGACGTGTCCGGCGGTCAGCTGGTTGACCAGCAGCAGCCACAGGATGGCGAGGGTGATGGTCAGCAGGGGATGCGGCAGCAGACGTTTCATGACGCAGCTCCCAGCACGGCTTCAATGTACTGCTGCGGCTGCAGCAGCTGCGCCGCGGTAGCGCTGGCGTAATCGGACAGCGGCCCCGCCCAGATCACCAGGCCCGCGACTAGCAGCAGCAGGCCGGCGACGGGCGCCAGCGCGACGGCGGTCGGCGGCGTCAGCGACGCCGGCCCGTGCGGGCTGTGGGTGCGGTAGAACAGCAGGCTGCCGCTTCTTGCCAGCGCGATCATGCCCGCCAGCCCGGTGGCGAGCACCACGCTCCACACCCAGGGCAGCAGCGGTGAGTCGAGCGCGGCTTTGAGAAGCATGAATTTGCCGAGAAAACCAGACAGCGGCGGTAGCCCCGCGATGGCCGCGGCGGCGACGAAGAACAGCCCGCCCAGCACGCGCGCGCCGGGCATCTCGGGGCCGGATTCGAAGCGGTCGGTGAATTCGCCGCGCGTCCGGCCGATCGAATCGGCCAGCAGGAACAGCGCGGCCGCGGCGAAGACGGAGTGCGGCAGATAATACAGGCCGGCGGCGATCGCGTCGCGGGTGCCGAGGCCGAAGGCCAGCAGCAGGCTGCCGATCGAGGCCACCACCAGGTAGGCCACCTGCTGCCGCAGCGCGGTGGCTGCCACTGCGCCGAGCATGCCGAGGGTGAGCGTCGCGAGCGCCAGCGGCGCCAGCCAGGGGTCGAGCAGGTTGGCGACCGGCCCGGCGTCGTCGCCGAACATCAGCGCGTAGACGCGCAGGATGCTGTAGGCGCCGACCTTGGTCATGATGGCGAACAGCGCCGCTACCGGCGCGCTGGTGTGGGCGTAGGCGGCGGGCAGCCACAGGTACAGCGGCAAGAGCGCGGCCTTCAGCGCGAATACGGCGAACAGCAGCAGGCCGGCGGATTGCACCAGCGCCAGGTTGTCCGGCGGCGTCGCCGCGAGCTTTACCGCGAGGTCGGCCATGTTGAGCGTGCCGGTGACGCCATACAGGGTGCCGACGGCGAACAGGAACAGGGTCGAGCCAACCAGGTTGATGACGACGTAATGCAACCCCGCCTTTACCCGTTTTCGGCCGCCGCCGTGCAGCAGGAGGCCATAGGAGGCGAGCAGCAGGATCTCGAAGAAGACGAACAGGTTGAACAGGTCGCCGGTGAGGAAGGCGCCGTTGAGGCCGAACAGCTGCAGCTGGAACAGCACGTGGAAGTGGCGGCCCTCGGTATCGCTGCCGCGGATCGCGTACAACAGCGCAAACACCGCCAACAGCGACGTCGTCAGCAGCATCCACGCCGCCAGCCGGTCGACCACCAGCACGATGCCGTAGGGCGCGACCCAGTTGCCGAGTTGGTAGACCAGCTGGGTGCCGTCGCTGGCCGTCTGCACCAGCGCAATCGCCAGCGGAACCAGCGCCAGCGTGGCGACGAGGCTGACACCGCGCTGCAGGCGAAGCGGCGCATTGCGCAACGCCAGCAGGACGATGCCGGCGATGAGCGGCAATATCACCGGCAGGATGGGCAGATGCATGAGTCCGTTCATGCGTTGCGGTCCTCGTCGCGCTGCAGGCCGTCGACGTGGTCGTTTCCGATCTCGGCGCGTGCCTTCAGGGCCAGCACGATGACGAAGGCGGTCATGCCGAAGCTGATGACGATGGCGGTGAGCACCAGCGCCTGCGGCAGCGGGTCGGTGTAGCCCTCGGCCGCGGCGCTGATCACCGGCGGCACACCGATGGCGAGGCGGCCCATGACGAACAGGAACAGGTTGACGGCGTAGGACATCAGGGTGAGTCCCAGCACCACCGGAAAGGTCTGGCCGCGCAGCGCGAGGAACACGCCGCCTGCGGTGAGCACGCCGATGACGAGTGCGATGAGTGCTTCCATCAGTGCTGTTGCCTGGGTTTGGGCGGCGCGTGGTGCAGGCCGCCGAGCTGGAGCAGGATCATCAGCGTGGCGCCGACGACGACGAGGAACACGCCGAGATCGAACGCCATCGCCGACGCCAGTTCGAACTCGCCGACCACCGGCCAGTTCAGGTGGCCATAGGTCGAAGTGAGGTAGGGGTAGCCGAACAGCCAGCTGGCCAGCCCGGTGAAGGCGGCGATCGCCAGCCCCCAGGCGACCAGCGGGTGGCTGTCGGACGCCATGCGCTGATGCGTCCACTGCGCGCCGTTGGCGAGGTACTGCACGATCAGCGCAACCGAGGTGATCAGGCCGGCGATGAAGCCGCCGCCCGGCTGGTTGTGCCCGCGCAAGAGGATGAACACCGCGACCAGCAGCGCCAGCGGCAGCAGGATGCGGGTCAGCGTGGCCATGATGACCGGGTAGGCGTCGGCATCCCACGGGCGCCCGGCGGCGTCGCGGTTGGGCGCCGTCAGCTGCAGGCCCTGCAGCATCGCCACGATGCCGAGCCCGGCCAGCGCCAGCACGGTGATCTCGCCCAGCGTGTCATAGCCGCGGAAGTCGACCAGGATCACGTTCACCACGTTGCTGCCGCCGCCGCCCGGCACGCTGTTCTCCAGGTAATAGCCGGCGATGGTGTCGTAGGGCCGGGTCAGCACCGCCCACGCCAGCGCGGCGGTGCCGGCCCCCGCTGTCAGGGCGATCGCACCGTCGCGCCAAAGCCGCGCACGATCTTTCTCCGGCGCGGCATGCTGCGGCAGGAAGTAGAGCGCCAGCAGCAGCAGGACAATGGTGACGATCTCGACCGACAGCTGGGTCAGCGCGAGGTCTGGCGCGGAGAACTTGATGAAGGCGAGCGCCACCACCAGCCCCACCACGCCGATCGTGACCAGCGCGACGAAGCGCTGCCGGTGCCACCACACGGTGGCGAACGTGGCGACAATCAACGCGCCGGCGGCGGTGAGGCTGACGGCGTCGAGCGGCAGGCCGGCGCGGTTGCCGGCCAGCGGCGTACCGCCCGCCAGCCACGGCGCAATCCCCAGCGCCAGTGCGGCCGCCAGCAGGAACAACACCTGGCGCTGCAGCGAGCCGGTGTCGAGCAGGCGGGTGATTGAGCGCGCCAGCGCGAACAGCCATTCCAGCAGGGCGTTGTAGGCGATGCGCGCGTCGAGCCGGCCGAGGCCGCGCTCGTGCCAGGCAAATAGCGGGCGGCGCATGAGGTAAATCAGCGCGCCGCCGCCCAGCGCGATGAGGCTCATAACCAGCGCCGGGTTGATGCCGTGCCACAAGGCAAGGTGGTATTCGGGTAAGGGTGTTTGCAGCGTATCGGCTGCAGCCACCGCCAGCAGCGGCGCGACGGTGAACGCGGGCGCGACGCCGACCACCAGGCACAGCACCACCAGGATTTCCACCGGCACCTTCATCCAGCGCGGCGGTTCGTGCGGCGTCTTCGGCAGGTCGACCGGCTCGCCGTTGAAGAACACGTCATGGATGAAGCGCAGCGAATAGGCCACCCCCAGCGCGCCGGCCAGCGTCACCAGCGCCGGCAGCAGCCAGCCGCCGATGAGCGTCTCCGAGATATGCACCGTCTCGGCGAAGAACATTTCCTTCGAGAGAAAGCCGTTCAGCAGCGGCACCCCGGCCATCGCCGCCGCGGCCACCATCGCCAGCGTCGCGGTGTAGGGCATGAAGGCCCACAAGCCATGCAGCCTGCGCATGTCGCGGGTGCCGGCCTCGTGGTCGATGATGCCGGCCGCCATGAACAGCGAAGCCTTGAAGGTGGCGTGGTTGATGATGTGGAACACCCCGGCCACCGCCGCCAGTGGCGTCGACAGGCCGAACAGCAGCGTGATCAGGCCGAGATGGCTGATGGTCGAATACGCCAGCAGCCCCTTGAGGTCGTGCTTGAACAGCGCGACGTAGGCGCCAAGCAGCAGCGTGGCCAACCCCGCGCCGGAGACCAGCCAGAACCATTCGGGGGTGCCGGAGAGCGCCGGAAACAGCCGCGCCAGCAGGAACACGCCGGCCTTCACCATGGTGGCCGAGTGCAGGTAGGCCGACACCGGGGTGGGCGCGGCCATCGCGTGCGGCAGCCAGAAATGGAAGGGGAACTGCGCCGACTTGGTGAAGACGCCGAGCAGGACCAGCAGCAGCGTCGGCAGGTAGAGCGGATGCGCGCGGATCAGGTCGCCCGAGGCGAGCACCACGGACAGCTCGTAGCTGCCGACAATGTGGCCCAGGAGCAGAAAGCCGCCCAGCAGCGCGAAGCCGCCCAGGCCGGTCACTGTCAGCGCCATGCGCGCGCCGTGGCGGGCTTCCTCGCGGTGCTGCCAGTAGCTGATCAGCAGAAATGACGACAGGCTGGTCAGCTCCCAGAAGACCAGGAGCTGGATCAGGTTTTCCGACAGCACGATGCCGAGCATCGAGCCCATGAACAGCATGAGGTAGGAATAGAAGCGCCCCATGCTGTCGCGCTCCGACAGATAGTAGCGGGCGTACAGCACGATCAGCAGGCCGATGCCGAGGATGAGCCCGGCGAACAGCAGCGCCAGGCCGTCGAGGCGGAACGCGAGGTTGAGCCCCAGGGCCGGCATCCAGTCGTACTGCTGGATCAGCGTGGTGCCCCCGAACGGCAGGTGCAGCGAAGGCGCCAGCCATGCGATTGCCGCCAGCGTGACCGCGCCCGCCGCCCACGCGGAATGCGAGCGCCCGAGGCGGGACGCCAGCGCGACCAGCGCCGCGCCCACGAACGGGGTCAGTACAGAGAAGAACAGCGTCATCGATGGAATCGGGATGGGGTCCGGCGGGTGCCGGAAAACGCGGCCATTCTAACGTGAGTTGCCCCGCCATGAGCCTGCGCCGGGCATGGGCAGTGCGTTGTGGGGTTCAGTCGCAAGTGCGCCGCATGCCGGCAAGGCATCGGCCAGCGTTCGCGCGCGTGCCGGGTCGCCAAGCACCGGCATGCCGTGGCGCGGCTCAGGGTGCGGGGGTGGCGACGGGTTCGTCCGCGTAGCGCCAGATATTCACGTCACGGCCGGATTCGCGGATGTGCTCGGTCCTGGCGGACAGGAAGCGCTGGAAGTTGGCTTCCCTGAGGTGTTCGCCCGACGCGACGTAATCGAACATGCCCAGGGTATGGAACACGCGGAAGGACGATTCCCAGCGGATAACTTCCTTGCCGGCATGGTCGAACAGGACGATGCCGGGGGCGTAGTTGACGCCGAGCTGGCGCACCCAGTCGCGCACCGCCATGCGTTGGCCCTCCGGCGTGGTGATGAGGTCGCGCGACCACATGTCGAGTTGCACGTTGTCGAATCGGGCGATGAACTCGCGGGTTTCCGGGTCGGCCAGCACGCGGCGATGCAGCACTTCGCAGTCGGGGCAGTCCTTTTGCTCGAAAAACACCGCGAGCGGCCTCGCCGCTTTGCCGCGGCGCCGCAGATCGGTGGCGTTTTTCAGGAAGAAGTCCTCGCCGATCATCTCGCCCGAGGCCTGTTTTTTGGGCGCTTCGCGCGCGGCGACGAAATCGCGGAAGGCGACCTTGCTTTCATGGCGTCCGCCGACCCAGTCGAGCGCGGCCTGCATGCGTGCCGGCGGCACATAGCCGTTGAGCCGGAGGACGGTTTTGCCTGTCTCGTCGAAAAACAGCAGGCTGGGGGTGAATTGGATTTTCAGCGCCGCGCTGTAGCTCTTTTCCGTGTAAGGCTTGCCGTCCAGCCCGACGACCTCGCGGTCGCCCCAGATGTTGACCGCAATGACGTCGAACTTTTCCCTCATCGTGGCCTCGATCTCGCGCTGCGACAGATTGCGCTCCACCAGCGCCGAACAATACGGGCAGCCGTCCTGGGTGAACATCAGGATGACGCGCTTGCCGTTTTTGCGCGCCTCGTCGATGTCTTCCCGCAGATTCAGAAAGCTGGCCTTGAACCAGGCGGGATATTCGGTTGCCTTGCTGCCGTAGTACGTGCCCATTCGGGCCGGAGCCGGTTCCGCGGCATGCACGGAAAAAGCCGCGAGCAAGCCCAGCACCGCAGGTAGAAATCGTTTCATCATCATGGGGTTCTCCGTCCGTTGCCATCGGCATTGTCGATGCCAATCGTAGCAGGTGATCAGGCGGGCAGGCTCGATGGGGTAGACTTGCACGTCAACAGGTGGCCGGCAATTCAGGCCTTGTCCCGTGCGCCGCCATCCCTGCTTCGGCCACACAAACTGTCGGACCGCGCCCCGCCGTCATCGTTCTCGCTGTGCAGACATCCGCGAGACGCGCGCTATGTCGCATCGCCATTTCCGACGTGCCCCGCACATTCAAAGGAGATCATGAATGGAAATACTCGCCACCTTGCAACAGACCCTGGGCGACTGGATGTGGCTGCTGGAAAGCGCGCTCCAGGTCGTGATCATTCTGGCGCTGACCTGGCTCCTGTTAAGGCTGTCGCGCAAGGGACTGGCGCGTCTGCGGACACATATGCAGCAGGACCTCGGCGATCGCGAACGGATCAAGCGCCTGGATACGCTGGAACGCGTATTCCGCTATGTCGCCGCCGTGATCATCACGCTGGTCGGCGGCATGCTGGTGCTCTCCGCGGTCGGCATTTCCATCGCACCGATCCTGGCCACCGCCGGCGTGCTCGGCATCGCCGTCGGCTTCGGCGCGCAAAGCCTGGTCAAGGACTACTTCAACGGCTTCTTCCTGTTGCTGGAAAACCAAGTGCGCCAGGGCGACGTCGTGGAGGTGGCCGGCAAGGGCGGGCTGGTCGAAGAGATGACGCTGCGCTACATTCGCCTGCGCGACTTCGAAGGCAGCGTGCATTACATCCCCAACGGCACCATCGACAGCGTCACCAATCGCAGTCGCGGCTTTGCCTTCGCGCTGCTCGACATCGGCGTGGCCTACCGCGAGGACGTCGACGAGGTCTATGCCGTGATGCGCGAAGTGGCCGCCGGCATGCGCAGCGACCCTGAACTGGGCGAGAAAATCGTGGAGGACCTCGAAATCGCCGGGGTCGACAAGTGGGCGGATTCGGCAGTCGTCATCCGCTGCCGCTTCAAGGTCATGCCGCTCGAACAGTGGACGGTCCGCCGCGCATTCCTGTATCGCCTGAAGAAGGCCTTCGACGCCGCCGGCATCGAGATTCCCTATCCCCACCTCACCCTGTACGCCGGCCAGGACAAGGACGGCAGCGCGCCGCCGCTGCGGCTGCTGCAGCAGATCGCGACGGGCAGTGCTTCGCAATGAGCAGGTTTAGCCAGCCACGGTCTGACCTGTTTTTGCCATCATCCCAAGACCGCCTCAGCAATCGTGATAGAAGGCTGACGGCAATAAAAACGGGCTCCAGAAGAGCCCGTTCTTGCTAATTTCTTCGTTCAGCAGACGTGACACCAGCGGCATGAGACTGCCGGCGATCGTGAACCGAGGTGTAGCAATAATGCTGGGCGAGGTCTAGACACGATGCACTCTTGTTGCGCTTCACCATAAAAAAACGGGCTCCCGAAGGAGCCCGTTTCAGCTTCGTCATTCAAACCGGGTTGCCCCGGCGTCGAATTAGAAGGTGTGAACCATACCCAGCGACAAGCCGGAGACGTCGCCACCAGCAACGCCGGAGGGGATCTGGTCGGAAGAGCCTGCGCCGCCGCCGAGAACGACATTCTCGCCGTCGGTGTACACAGCATAGAGCTTGGTGCGCTTCGACATGGCGTAATCAGCGCCAATGTTGAACTGCTGGGGATCTGCGCCGGCACCGTCGAAATCGCCGTCCATGTAGTTGCCCTTGAGGGTGATTGCACCCATCGTGTAGGCAACGCCTGCCATCCATGCGTCGTAATCAGCGCTGTTGTCACCATCCAGCTTGTCGTACTGGCCGACGAACTTCAGGGCGCCCATGGTGAAGCCGGCAGCACCACGCATGTGAGCGCCGAGGCCAGCAGCTTCATGGCCGTCGCCGTCGCCGTAGCCCAGGCCCAGGAACAGGGGGCCGTTCTTGTAGGTGGCGCTCACGTTGTAGACGCCGCGATTATCCGCATCACCTGCGGCGCCCGACACACCCAGATCGGTGGAGTAGGCAGCAGTGATGCCAAATCCGCCCATATCCGGGGTAATGTAGGCCACGACGTTCTTGGCGCGGAGGTCGGAACCGCCGCCCATGACGTTGCGCGAGTCACCGATGGTGTCGCCGAACAGGTCGACAGCGCGGCCAACCGACTTCAGCGGGGTGTCGTGGTTGCCGATCAGAGCCGTACCGAAGCCGCCGGACAGGCCGACGAAGCTGTTGCGGCCGCTCAGGCTGCCGCTCTGCTCTTCGAAGTTGACGCCGGATTCAATCTGCCAAATGGCTTTCATGCCACCGCCCAGATCTTCAGCGCCCTTGAAGCCGATGCGGCTGCCGAAGGTGGAGAACTGAATGTCATTGATGGCGGCGGGCTGGTCATCAACATAGGACACGGCTGCATTCATCACGCCATACACGTCAACGTTAGCAGTAGCCGCAAATGCGGGAGCGGAAACGACACCGGCAACGGCCAGGGCGATCAGTGATTTTTTCATTGCTTTCTCCTAAGAAAGTAAAAACGGAAACCGTTATATGGTTGAAGCTTTGCAAAACTGTCCTGCACGGATGTGCTTGGGGGACGCAATCGATTATCCAGACCAGGGGCCGACCGGCAAGCAAAGCTGTTGTTTTTCCTGTTCCTTGGTGGAAAAAGTGTTGTTTTGTTGCACAATCACAACAAAACAAGCGCAAACAGAATCCGCCTGCACGAGGCTTTTTGGGCGCGAGAGCATCGCCCATCTTCCTCACCAGGTTCGTCAGCGTCCGTGCCGCTAGAATAGGTTGATCACCTGGGTAAATGGGTCAGGCAATGGGTTCAGACGCCATTTGGGTCCTTAAGATATGGCACGATTTACTTAATTGTCTGGTGAATTGGTGCGCTGACCCTATTTTGAAGAAGGTTAATGGGGTCGGTTCAGTTTGACCCCAGTCGAGGCGGCGATCGCCGGCGGCGGCAGGCGCAGGCTGAGGACGACCGCGGCGAGAATGCTGACGGTCCCACCCCAGCTGTCGGTGCGGCCACCGGTCAACGCCCGCCGCAGCAGGGCGAACAGGGCGCTGCGCCAGAGTACGGCGCGCACGGCGGAGATTTCACTTGGACTGTCCCTCCGGGGCAGTGCGGGGGGGATTGTTGAAGCGCACCGTGTCCGGGGCATTGGTACCGCCGGTCATGACGAAGCTCATCGCCTCCTCCATCGTCCAGTCGGTCATCACCACGTCGGCCAGCGGCAGGACCTCAATGTAGCCCGAGGTCGGGTTGGGCGAGGTGGGGACGTAGACCACCGCCAGTTCCTGCCCGCTGTCGGCGTCCTTCATGACCTTGGTGATGAGGCCGACCGCCTTCATGTCCGGCGAGGGAAAGCTGATCAGCACCACTCGCTGCCCCGGCACCGGCGGCGTGCTGACGGTTTGCAGAAAGCGCTTGGTGGCGCCGTAGATGGTCTGCACCAGCGGCAGGCGGCCGACCCAGTATTCGACGGTGGCGATGAGTTTTTTGCCGATCACGAACGAGGCAAACAGACCGATCAGATACAGCAGGGCCAGCGTAAACAGGGCAGCGAGCGCGTATTGCACGTCGGCATTCAGCAGCCAGGCCGCCAGGGTGTCGGAAAGCGGCCGCAGCAAACGCGCCAGCGCCCTGATGAAGGGCGCGCCGGCATGGGCCAGCAGGCCGAATAGAAAGTCGAATACCAGCCAGGTCACCCATAGTGGCGCAACCGTAAAAAAACCGATCAGCAGGTAGCGGAACAGGTGTGGCTTGCGGCGGGTCGGAGCGGCGCTGGGCACGTGGAATGGCTCAGGCTGGATGGCCGGCAATGAGGACGTCGCTGCTTGAATAGGCCAGCACGTGTTTGGTGACGCTGCCTAGCAGCAGTTCCTCCAGCGTCGACTGGCCGTGTTTGCCCATGGCGATGAGGTCAACGTCGAGCGACTGCTCGTGTTCGAGGATGCGCAGGGTGGGGGCGCCATGCACGGCCAGGCGCGTCAGTTGTCCCGCCGGAATGGACAACTGGTCGGCGAACTGCGCCATCGAATTGAGCGCATCCTCACGAGCTCGCGCCCGGTATTGATGGATCTGCTCGTCGGAGATGCCGGCGAAACGCAGGGTGCTTTCAATATCGACTTCGTACGCGTGCAGCAAAATAATCTCGGCGTCGGGCAGCCAGCGGTGCGCGGTCTGCGCCGCCGCCAGGGCATTGGCCGAGAAATCGATCGGCACCAGCACGCGCCGATAGGCGCCTTGCGGGCGCTGCTTGACCGCGAGCACGGGGCGGCGGGTCCTGCGCAACACGCGCTCGGTGGTCGATCCGAGGAGGAACTCGCGAACGAAATGCGCGCCGCGCGCGCCCATCACCAGCAGGTCCGACTGCAGTTCGTCGGCGAGGTCGGTGATCGCCTCCAGCGCCGACCCCTGGGCCAGCCGGGTGTCGACCGGGCAGGCATGCTGCGTGCCGAGGCGGGTGGCCAGCTCGGTCAGGGCGCGCTGCGTCTCGTCGGCCAAGCGGGCTTCCATCGCCGGCGCCTCGTCGCGCATCACCCCGCGCAGCCGCGCCAGCATCGATGCACTGACGACGTGGGTCAGCGTGAGCTGCGCGCCGGGATGGGTGGCGGCGAGCTGCGCCGCGCGTTCCAGCGCGTGGCGTGCCGGCGCGGAAAAATCGGTGGCGGCGAGCAGGGATAGGGATGAAGTCATGATGTCTCCTTGTTTTCTTTTAGTTCGGATTCGGCGATGCGGGCGGCGAGATCGAGCGCGGCAAAATCGGCCGCCTGGTTGAACGGCAGGATGATTTCGACCCGGCCGAGGGTGCGCAGGCTGGCGGCATCGGCCTCGTCGCGCGCCACGATGGCGATCTGCCCGCTGTAATGGTGTTCCGTCAGCGCATTGAGCAGGGCATGGTTGGAGGCGCGGTCGGGCAGGGTGCTGACCACCCAGGGCACCCCCGCCAGCGGCAGGCTTTCGATGTAGTCCGGCGCCTCGCCGTCACCGAAGCGGGCATCCAGATCGAGGTGCTGCTGCGCCCTCACCACTTCGGGATCGAAGTCCACCCCCAGCACATGCAAGTCCTGCTTACGCAGGGAATGCGCCAGGCGGCTGCCGTAGCGACCGAGGCCGAAAATGGCCACGTCGGGGCGCGTGCCGTCGCGCTGGGTGCGCTCGACCGCCAGTTCGCGAAAAGGATGTTTCCGCTCGAACAGGCCCAGCCAGGGTGCCAGCCAGGCATACAGGTAGTGCGAGTACAGGATCATGTAGGACGACAGCGCGATGGTGATGAGGCCGACCAGGGTGGTCAGCCCGAGCGCACTGTCGCCGACGTGGCCGAGACTGATGCCCATGGCGACGAAAATGATGGAGAACTCGGATATCTGCGCCACCGTCAGCCCGGCGAGAAAGCCCGTCCTTTTCCGGTAGCCCATGTAGCCCATGATCGCCATCACGATCAGCGGGTTGCCGATCAGCACGAACAGAGACAGCACGACGGAGGAGGTTATTTCGTCGCCGAGCGTGGAAAAGTCGAGCTTGGAACCGAGGTCGATGAAGAAGAACAGCAGCAGGAAATCGCGGATGCTGGTGAGGCGCGCGCTGATCGCCTCGCGGTAGGCGGTGGAGGCGAGCGAGAAGCCCGCGATGAAGGCGCCGGCCTCCTTGCTGAAGCCGGCGAATTCGCCCGCCGCCGCCAGTGCGGTGCCCCAGGCGATGGCGAAGATCAGCAGCAGCTCCTGCGAGCGCGCCAGGGTGTCGACGATGCGCGGCAGCACATAGCGCATCACGACGAACAGCAGCAGCGCGGCGCCGCCCAGGCGCGCCAGCAGGGTCAGCGCCAGGGTCATGCCGCCGACGCCTTCCTCGCCCATGCCGCCGAGCCCGCTCATCACCATCATGGCGATCACCACCGCGAGGTCCTGCACGATGAGGAAGCCGACCGCGATGCGGCCGTGCAGCGAGTCGAGTTCGCGCTTGTCGGACAGGAGTTTGACGATGATGATGGTGCTGGAGAAGGTCAGCGCCACCGCCACGTACAGCGCCTCCAGCCAGCCCTTGCCGAGGGCGAGGATGATGAAGAAGCCGAACACGATGGTGAAGCTGAGCTGCCCCAGCCCGGTGGCGAGCGCGACCGGGCCGATGTGGCGGATGTGCCTGAGGTCGAGCTTCAAGCCCACCACGAACAGCAGCACGGTGATGCCGATCTGCGCCAGGAGGTCGATCTGGTCGTGCGCCGACACCAGGGAGAAGCCCGCCGGCCCGAGCAATATGCCGACCGCGATGTAGGCGATCAGGATCGGCTGGCGCAGCCGCACCGCGATCGCCCCCAGCACGGTGGTGATGATCAGGAGCAGGGCGAATTCGTCAAAAGGCTGCGTCATCGTTGTGTGCGCGATTCTTTGTTTCGATCGTCATGGGTGACGGGCCAGAACCATGATGGCCGGCTTTACGGCCCCGGACAAGACCGGGCGGGTTCGCGTTCAGGGCGCATCCACCAGATGGGTCGGGATCCGCAGGCCGACTTGCCGGATGCGGCCATCGACGATCGCGCGCACCACGAATTCCAGTTTGCCCAGACGGACGCGGTCGCCGACCACGGGTACGCCGGGCAGCTTCCTGGCGATGAACGACTCCAACGTCAGGTCCGACATTCCCGGCGGCAAGGGCAGGTCGTATTGTGCGGCGACATTCGACATGATCGATTCGCCGTTCAGGATGAAATCGCCGTAGAACTGACGCTTATCGAGATAGGCGGGCGCGCGCGGGGTTGCCAGCAGATCGCCCAGTGCGGCGCTGTCCGCTTCGTTCGCCAGGACGTAGAGCGTATCCCCGGCGGTCAGTTCGCCGGCTGCATCCGGCAGCAGCGCCAGGCCATCGCGCATAACGGTCAGCAGGCGCGCTTTGCCGGGCAGGCGCAGCACACTGGCGGGGCGGCCGATGAACTGGCCGTCCGCTTTCAGCCGGTAGCCAAAAAAGGCATGGCCGCCGGCCGGAGCCGATGCCAGGTCGAAGCGCTCGGTCGGCGTCGGTGCAGGCGGAACCTGCAGCCGCAGGCGACGCGCCAGGGTGGGGATGGTCCAGCCCTGCAGGGTCAGCGAGATCAGCACCACGAAGAAGGCGACATCGAGGATCAGTTCGGCCTCGGGGATGCCTGCCAGCAGCGGGAACAAGGCCAGAATGATGGGCACAGCGCCGCGCAATCCCACCCACCCGATGAACACCTGCTCGCGCCAGGGGAAATGGAAGGGCAATAAACATAGCCAAACAGCCAGCGGCCGCGCGACGAACATCAGCACCAGCGCAATCGCCAGGGCGGCGGGCGCATGTTCGAGCAGGCTGCTGGGGGTGGCGAGCAGGCCCAGCATGAGGAACATGGCGATCTGCGCCAGCCAGACCAGGCCGTTGTGCACCTGCAGGATGTTGGTCGATTCGCGCGGCGCGCTGTTGCCCACCACCACGCCAGCCAGGTAGACGGCGAGGAAGCCGCTGCCGCCCAGCACCGTGGTCAGGCTGTAGAGCGCGAGGCCGCCAGCGAGGACCAGCATGGGATACATGCCGCGCTCCAGCGGCAGGCGGTTGACCAGCCGCACCAGCAGCCAGCCGCCGCCGAGGCCGGCGATGAGGCCCATGCCCATTTGCTGGATGAGCAGTCCGAGCGTCTCCCAGCCGGGCATGCTTTGCCCGGAGAGAATCAGCTCGATGAGGGCGATTGTGAGCAGCGCTGCCATCGGGTCGTTGCTGCCGGATTCGATTTCCAGCGTGGCGGACACCCGCTGCTTCAGCGCCAGCCCCCTCGCGTGCAGCAGGGCGAATACCGCAGCGGCATCGGTGGAGCCCACCACGGCGCCGACCAGCATGCCTTCGAGCAGGCCGAAATCGAGCATCCAGGCGGCGAACAGGCCGGTCACCACGCAGGTGACGAGCACGCCGACGGTGGCCAGTACGGATGCCGGGCGCAGGCCGGCGCGAAAGCTGTCGGAACGAGTGTTGAGGCCGCCGTCGAGCAGAATGATGGCGAGCGCGACGCTGCCCATGGTGTAGGCGATGCCGCTGTCGTCGAACAGGATGCCACCCGGGCCGTCTTCCCCGGCCAGCATGCCGACCGCCAGGAACACCAGCAGCAGCGGCATGCCGATTCGGTACGACAGGGCGCTGGCGAGGATGGCCAGTAGCAGCAGGACCGCGCCGGCGAGGACGAGTTGGTTGAAAAAATCCACGCGGCTTACCCCGGGCGCGGCCTGTCGCAAGCCCTGCGCTGGAAGCGGCAAAGCGGGGCGGAGGCGTGATCGAAGCTGTTCATGGGCTTGTACGTGAGGGTATGTGATTGCGGCGGATCAGCGCCTTTTCGATTTCCACCACACTGTAAACGACGATGCCGAAAACAAGGATGCGTCCCCAGGCGGCCAGGTCGAGCGCAGCGGTGGCGAACAGCATCTGTAGCACGGGCAGGTAGGTGAATAGGCCCTGCAGCACGACGAGGATGCCGATGGCGATCAGCACCGCCCGGTTGCCGACCAGTCCCGACCAGCCGACCACCGGCGCGATGAGGCGGCGGCAGTTGAAGAGATAGAAAATCTCACCCATCACCAGGGCATTGATGGCGGCGGTGCGTGCGACGTCGAGCGGCACGCCGCGCTCGAGCTCCCACAGGAACAGGCCGAGCGATCCGGCCACCAGGAACACCGTGACGAACACGATGCGCCACAGCATGAAGCGCGTCAGCAGCGGTTCGCTTGGGTTGCGCGGCGGCTGGCGCATCGCTTCGGGCTCGGGGCGCGCGAAGGCGAGCGCCAGCGCCAGCGTCACCGCCGTCACCATGTTGACCCACAGGATTTGCACCGGGGTGATCGGCAGGGTGATGCCGAGCAGGATCGCGATCAGCACCATGCCGGCCTGCGCTGCATTGGTCGGCAGGATGAACACGATGGCCTTCTTCAGGTTGCCGTAGACGGTGCGGCCTTCCTCGACGGCGTGCGCGATCGAGGCGAAATTGTCGTCGGCGAGCACCATTTCCGCCGCTTCCTTGGCGGCCTCGGTGCCCTTCTGGCCCATCGCCACGCCGACGTCGGCGCGACGCAGCGCCGGCGCGTCGTTGACGCCGTCGCCGGTCATCGCGGTGACGTGCCCCAGGCTCTGCAGGGCTTCGACCAGGCGCAATTTGTGCTCGGGGCTGGCGCGGGCAAAGATGTCGGTCTTCGCCACCACCTCGCGCAGTTGCGCGTCGTCGAGGGTCTCGATGTCGGCGCCGGTCACCGCGCGCACCCCCTCGCCGGTCGAGTGGCCGCCCAGTCCCAGCTGCTTGCCGATGGCCTGTGCGGTGGCGGCGTGGTCGCCGGTGATCATCTTGACCTGGATGCCGGCGGCGCGGCAGGTGGCGACCGCTTTGACGGCCTCCTCGCGCGGCGGATCGGCCAGCCCGAGCACCGCGAGCAGGGTGAAGCCGCCGTCCTCGATGTCGGAAAAGTTCAGCGTCGTCGTGGTTTCGTGCCGCACCGCCAGCGCCAGCAGCCGCATGCCCTGGGCGGCGGCGGCTTCCATGCGTGCATGCCAGTGCGCAGTTTCGAGCGGCACCTCGCCGTCGGCGCGGCGCTCGGTCTCGCACAGCGCCAGCACCCGCTCCGGCGCCCCTTTCAGATAAATGAAGCCGTGCCCCTCGTGGTCGTGGTTGAGCGTGGCCATGAAGCGGTGCTCGGACTCGAACGGAATGACGTCGCTGCGCGGTAGCGCCGCGCGGGTCTGGCGCGGGTCGAGCCCGGCCTTCAGCGCCAGCGTCAGGAGCGCGCCCTCGGTGGGGTCGCCGGTCAGCTGCCAGCCTTCTGCGGTTTCGTGCAGCTCGGCGTCGTTGCACAGGAAGGCGGCGTGCGCCACTTCCCGTAGCAGCGGATACGTTTCGGGATCGGCGCGTTCGCCTTCGCAGCTGAAGCCGCCCCCGGGCGCGTAACCGCTTCCCGATACTTCGAACATGGCGCCGGCGCCGATGACGGTCTGCACCGTCATTTCGTTGCGGGTGAGGGTGCCGGTCTTGTCCGAGCAGATGACGCTGACCGCCCCCAGCGTCTCCACCGCGGGCAGACGGCGGATGATGGCGTGGCGGTGCGCCATGCGGGTGACGCCGATGGCGAGCGTGATGGTCATGATCGCCGGCAGGCCCTCGGGAATCGCCGCCACCGCCAGGCCCACCGCGGCGAGGAACATGTCGCTCGCCGGGTAGTCGCGCACCCACACGCCGAAGCCGAAGATCAGCGCCGACAGCAGCAGGATCACCCCCGCCAGCCACTGGCCGAAGCGCGCCATCAGTTTCAGCAGCGGCGTGGTGAGCTTCTCGACGGTTGCCAGCAGCGTGCTGATGCGTCCCAGCTCGGTTGCGGTGCCGGTGGCCACCACCATGCCGGTGCCCTGGCCGTGGGTGACCAGGGTGCCCGACCACGCCATGCTGGTGCGGTCGCCTAGCGCGGCATCGGTTTCGACCGGGTCGACCTGCTTGTCGACTGCGAGCGATTCGCCGGTCAGCGCAGCTTCCATCACCTGCAGATTCTTGATGTCGATCAGCCGGAGGTCGGCGGGCACGCGGTCGCCCGAGGCAAGGTGCACGATGTCGCCCGGCACCAGCTCCTCGGCGGGAATTTCGTGGCGCTCGCCGGCGCGGGTGACGGTGGCGTGCAGCGACAGCATGTCGCGGATCGCGTCGAGCGCCTCTTCGGCGCGGCCTTCCTGGATGAAGCCGATCACCGCATTGACGATCACCACGCCGAAGATCACACCGGAATCGAGCCAGTGGCCGAGCAGCGCGGTGATGACCCCGGCCGCCAGCAGCACGTAGATCAGCACGTTGTGAAACTGCAGCAGCAGGCGCTGCCAGGCAGGCTGAGGCCGTGGCGGCGGCAGCCGGTTGGGGCCGAATTGCGCGCGCCGCGCTTCGACCGCGTCCGGGGACAGGCCTTCGCGCGGCGCTTCGAGTCGGGTCAGGGTGTCGCTGGCGGACAGGCTGTGCCAGCGCGGTGAATCTTCGTTGGCGTGCAAACGATATCTCCGGTTCGGTCGACGTTCGGCTGGGATCGCGGTGAAACGCATTTCGAGAATGTGAAATTTGTATCAACGCACCCTACAATTCTGGCACACCTCAAAATACGGATGCGCAATGCGGGGATTTGCTGCCGCGGGCGCGCGACGCCGCAGGCTGTAAACCTTTCCGCCGTTAATGCTGTCTGAAACTTCATGCTGAAGCGTTTCCGCCGTTTTCTTCCCGACCCGCAAGCCCTGCGTGAACACCGTGCGCTGCGCTGGATGGGGCCTGTGCTGCATGATCGCCGCCTGTGGCATGTCAACCGGCGCGGGGTGGCTTTGGGTCTGGCCATCGGCGTTTTCTTCGGCCTGCTGATGCCGGTTGCGCAGATTTTTTTCGCGGCGGTGGCGGCGCTGCTGCTGCGCGCCAACATTTCGGCCGCGGTCGGCAGCACCCTGATCACCAACCCCATCACCTTCGCGCCGGTGTACTACGCCGCCTACCATCTGGGCGCCTGGATGCTGGGGCACGCCGATGTGGCGCTGGCCGAGGTCGATCTTGAGCGCGTCGCGGCCAGAACCGAGACCGGGCTGGCGCTGTGGATGGACCGCCTGCACACCGTTGGGCCGCCACTGGCGCTGGGCTTGCTGACGCTGGCGGTGAGCCTGTCGGTGCTGATCTATTTTGCCGTGCACTGGGCCTGGCGGCTGCGCATCGTGCGTGCCTGGCAGCGCCGCAAGGCGCGGCGACGCCAGCGCTGAGGCAGGCCGGCAAGCGCCCGCTTGCCTCAGCGCGTTCCTGGCCGCTGCTGGCCAAAAGCGCAAATTCGGCAATACTTGCAGTTCGACACGTGCATTTTCTGCATGCGGGTTGGTGCAGCCCGTACGTGATTTGCTGCATGCGTTTGTAAAACGCTCATCGATCCGGAGCCGTCTTGCCTATCCCCCATGCTGGACCCGGCATCTGGATATCGCTCCTGGCCAGCCTCGCAGTGATCGGCGTGGCGGGTATCGCGCATCTACCGCACGCTCAGCTGGATCAGCCTGCTGCTGCTCTCGTCCACCTCCTGAACACGCTGTTCCTCTACCTCTATGGCCACTGATTCCCGCGAACCCTCCGTCCACTGGCATGGCCTCGACAGCGAGGCCGCCGCCGCGCATCTTGGCAGCGACCTGAGCCAGGGGCTCTCGACATCGGTAGCCGCATCGCGGCTGGCGCAGGTCGGGCCCAACGTGCTGCAGGAGGCGGCCCGGCGCCACCCGCTCGTCATGCTGGCGTCGCAGTTCACCGATTTCATGATCCTGGTGCTGATCGCCGCCGCGATCATCGCCGGCATCATCGGTGAGCCGCAGGACGCCATCGCCATCATGGTCATCGTTTTTCTAAACGGCATCCTCGGCTTCGTCCAGGAATACCGCGCCGAGCGCGCGATGGCAGCGCTGAAGCAGATGGCCAGCCCACAGGCGCGCGTCATCCGCGACGGCCAGCCCGGCCTGATCGACGCGGTCGACCTGGTGCCCGGTGACCTGGTGGAACTGGAAGCCGGCAACATCCTGCCGGCCGACCTGCGCCTGACCGAACTGGCCGCGCTCAAGGTCGACGAATCGGCGCTCACCGGCGAGTCGCAGCCGGTCGAAAAGCAGCTCGCAAGCCTGGAAGAAACCGGGCTGACGCTCGGCGACCGCCTCAACCTGGCCTACAAGGGGACGGTGGTGACCTACGGCCGCGCGCGCGGCCTGGTGGTGGCGACCGGGATGAAGACCGAGCTGGGGAAGATCGCCGCGCTGCTGTCCGGCGAATCCGGCAAGACGCCGCTGCAGAAGCGGCTGGCGCGCTTCGGTCAGCATCTGGCGCTGGTGGTGCTGGCGATCTGCGTCATCATTTTTGTCGCCGGCTGGCTGCGCGGCGAGCCGCCCATGCTGATGCTGCTCACCGCGATCAGCCTGGCGGTTGCCGCGATCCCCGAGGCGCTGCCCGCGGTGGTCACCATTTCGCTTGCGCTGGGGGCGGCGCGCCTGGTCAAGCAGAACGCGCTGATCCGCCGCCTGCCCGCGGTGGAAACGCTCGGTTCGGTCACCTACATCTGCTCCGACAAGACCGGCACGCTGACGCTCAACCAGATGCAGGTCGACCGCGTGCTGGCCGCGGGCGAAACCCGTCCCGCGCTGTCCGGCACGGAAGCCCGCCCGTGGCGCGAACTGGGACTCGCCATGGCGCTGTGCAACGACGCCGTGGCCGACGCCGACGGCACGCTGGCCGGCGACCCCACCGAGACCGCGTTGCTCGAAGCCGCGCAGGCGGCCGGGTTCGACAAGGCCGCGCTACAGCAGTCGCTGCCGCGCGTGGCGGAGCTTCCCTTCGATTCCGATCGCGCCCGCATGAGCACGCTGCATCGCGACGGCGAGACGGTGCTGATGCTGGTCAAGGGCGCGCCCGAGGGCGTGCTGGCGTTGTGTATCGACCAGCTTGATGCAGGGGGCACGACGAGCATCGATCCGGCCGCGCTGCAGGACGAGGCCGAACAGCTGGCCGCGCAGGGCCTGCGCGTGCTGGCTTTCGCGCTGAAGCGACTGCCGGCGGTGCCGGACGCGCTCGACGCCGCCACGCTCGAGGCCGGGCTCAGCTTCATCGGCCTGGTCGGCATGATCGATCCGCCGCGCCCCGAGGCGTTTGACGCGGTGGCCGCCTGCAAGGCCGCCGGCATCGTCCCGGTGATGATCACCGGCGACCATCCCGCCACCGCGCGCGCGATCGCGGAGCGGCTGGGCATCTTCAACCCCGGCGGCCGCGTGCTCACCGGCAGCGAGCTGGCACGATTGAGCCTGGAGGAATTCGAGCACGAGGTGGAATCGGTACGGGTCTACGCCCGCATCAACCCCGAGCAGAAGATCAAGATCGTGCAGGCGCTGCAGGACCAGGGCGAATTCGTCGCCATGACCGGCGACGGCGTGAACGATGCGCCGGCGCTGAAGATGGCCGACATCGGCGTCGCCATGGGAAAGGGCGGCACCGACGTGGCGCGCGAGGCGGCGGCGATGACGCTGCTCGACGACAACTTCGCCACCATCGTCCATGCGGTGCGCGAAGGCCGCCGCATCTTCGACAACATCCGCAAATTCGTCAAATACACCATGACGAGCAACTCGGGCGAGATCTGGACCATCTTTCTCGCGCCCTTTCTCGGCCTGCCGATCCCGCTGCTGCCGATCCACATTTTGTGGATCAACCTGGTCACCGACGGCCTGCCGGGGCTCGCGCTCGCCAATGAACACGCCGAGCGCAACCTCATGCAGCGGCCGCCGCGGCCGCCCAAGGAAAGCATCTTCGCCCACGGCATGTGGCAGCACATCCTGTGGGTCGGTCTCTTGATGGGTGGGGTGTCGCTGCTGACGCAGGCGTGGGCGATCCACGTCGCCTCCGCGCACTGGCAGAGCATGGTGTTCACGGTGCTGACGCTGTCGCAGCTGGGCCATGTGCTGGCAATCCGCTCCGAGCGCGAATCGCTGTTCAGCCAGGGCGTGCTGTCCAACCGGCTGCTGATCGGCGCGCTGGGGCTGACCTTCGCCCTGCAGATGGCGGTGCTCTACGTGCCCTGGCTCAACCCCATCTTCAAGACCGAGCCCTTGAGCCTGGGCGAACTGGCCCTGTGCCTGGCGCTGTCCTCGGTGGTGTTTTTCGGGGTGGAAATCGAGAAGTGGCTGGTGCGGCGCGGCTGGCTATACGTCAACCCGTAACGGCTCCCGGGCGTCATCCAGGTCAAGCCATGACCTGCCGCCACAGCGCCTTCACCGTATCGCGCACGCTTGCCACATCGGCCAGCGGTACCCGCGCGTACTCCGCCCCGCTGAGTTTGATCGCATGCTGCTGGCGGCGCAGTTCGCGGTAGGCGTCGGCGGCGGCCTGCGCGAGTTCGACGGGGACCAGCCCGCCCGCGCCCGCGCGCAGCAGCAGCGCGATGTTGCCGACGTTGTCGGCGAGTTCGGGATGCGCATTGCAATGCCGCAGCACCAGATACTGCACGCAGAATTCGACGTCGACGATGCCGCCGCTGTCGTGCTTCAAGTCGAACAGTTCGCTGTTGTTGACGTGGCCGGCATGCATCTTTTCGCGCATCGCCAGCACTTCTTCGCGCAGCTTTACGCCGTCGCGCGGCAGGCACAGCACGTCGCGGCGCAGGGCCTCGAAGCTCGTGCCGATCGCCGCATCGCCGCAGACGAAGCGTGCGCGCGTCAGCGCCTGGTGTTCCCACGTCCAGGCGTGATGCAGCTGGTAGTCGCGGAACGCCTCGACCGAGCTGACCAAAAGGCCCGCCGCGCCGTCCGGGCGCAGGCGCAGGTCGGTTTCGTAGAGGATTCCCGCCGGGGTGAGGGTGCCGAGCCAGGTGTTGATGCGCTGCGTCAGCCGCGCATAGATTTCCTGCGCGCGCTCGTCGGCGTCGTCGTAGAGGAACACCAGGTCGAGGTCGGAGGCGTAGCCGAGCTCCTTGCCGCCGAGCTTGCCGTAGCCGATCACGGCAAAGCGCGGCGTGTCGCGGTGGCGCGTCTTCAGCCCGGCCCAGCAGCGGTCGAGTGTCTCGGCAAGCAGCACGTCGGCGAGAAACGACAGATGATCCGACAGCGCTTCCAGTGTCAGCCGGCCCGCCACGTCCTGCGCCAACAGGCGCAGCGTCTGCACCTGCTTGAAGCGGCGCAGCGCATCCAGCTGTGCTTCGGTGTCGCCGGGATGGGCGTCGAGTTCGTCGCGCAATTGCGTGGCAAGCTGCGCCCAGTCGGGAACGCTCATCAGGGATTGCGGCGCGATCAGCTCGTCCAGCAATTGCGGCTGCAACGTCAACACCTGCGCCGCCCACGGGCTCGCCGCCAGGAGGCGCACCAGCTGCCGCAACGCCGCCGGGTATTCGGCCAGCAGCGCCAGGTAGGTGGCGCGGCGCGAGATGGCCTGGATCAGCGCGGCAAAGCGTTCCAGCGTGGCGGCCGGATCGGGCTGGCTGCCGATGACTTCGAGCGCGGGCGGCAACAGCGCGTTGAGCCTGAGCTGCGTCGATTCGGCCAGCCGCGCGGTGTGCTGGCGCAGCGCGTCAAGTGTGGCCAGCACCCGCTGCGGATCGTCGTAGCCGGCGTTTTCCAGCAGCGCGCGGGTGGATTCGGCATCGGCCGTGCCGCAGCACACGGCGGTTAGCGGATGGCTTACCTGGTCGGTTTGCGGCGCGGCGAACATCTGCTCGAAATGGCGCGTGACCTTGTTGCGATGGCGCTCGAGCGCGGCGAGCAGCGCGGCATAGTCGGGGAAGTTCATCGCCTCGGCGAGCATCGCCTGCGATTCGGCATCTTCCGGCAACTGCTGGGTTTGCGCGTCGTCCAGGTATTGCAGCCGGTGCTCCAGCCGCCGCAGGAAATCGTAGGCGGCGGCCAGTTCCTGCTGCGCGTCCGTCGTCATCAGCTCGTTTTTTACCAGTTCGCCCAGCACGGTCAGCGTCGGTCGCTGCTGCAGCGCGGCAATCTTGCCGCCGCGGATGAGCTGGTATACCTGCGCGGTGAATTCGATCTCGCGGATGCCGCCCGGCCCCAGCTTGATGTTGTCGGCCATCTCGCGGCGCGCGACCTCGCGCCGGATCTGCACGTGGAGATCGCGGATCGCGGCGAATGCGCCGAAGTCGAGGTATTTGCGAAACACGAAGGGCCGCACGATGGCCATCAATTCGTCGTGGCGGCCGCCGGTGAGCGGGCGCGCCTTGATCCATGCGTAGCGCTCCCACGGCCTCCCCTGCGCGACCAGGTAGTCCTCCAGCATCGCAAAGCCCATCGCGAACGGCCCGGAATCCCCCCACGGCCGCAGCCGCAGGTCGACGCGGAACACGTAGCCGTCCGCGGTGGCTTCCGACAGCGCGGCCGTCAGCTTGCGCCCGAGGCGGACGAAGAACTCGTGGTTGCTGATCGGTTTAATCGCGGCGCCAGCCTCGTCGGCCGCGGTGTCGCCTTCCTCGGGGTAGAGATAGATAAGGTCGATGTCGGACGACACGTTGAGTTCTCCGCCGCCGAGCTTGCCCATGCCGACGACGATCATCTGTTGCGGCTGGCCGTGTTCGTCGCGCGGTTCGCCGTGGCGCGCGGCAAGCGCGGCGTGGTGGAAATCGAGCGCGGCCGCGAGGCAGACCTCGGCCAGCGTGCTGTACGTCGCCGTCACCTCGGCCAGGTCGGCGGTGCCGGCCAGATCACGCGCGGTGGCGACCCACCACACGCGCTGGCGCAGCTGCCGCAGGCGTCGATGCAGCGCGGCCTCGTCGGCGCACGGCGGTTCGGCGAGAAAGGCCTGCATCGCTTCGCGGGCGAAGGCCTGGTCGAGTTGCCCGGCCACGGCCTCGGCCAGTTGGGGGTGTGCCGCCAGCAGGCGGCGGCCATAGCGGGAACAGCGGACAACACGGTCGAGTGCGGAATGGCTCATGGCGGGGATCGGGCGGCTTGAATTGGGCTGCTATGAATTAGGCGCTTTGAATTAAAATCATGCGGTTACCAAACACTTTATCAGTGGAGAGACCGTATGGCTTCTATCGAGTCGATTCTGACCGAAACCCGCGTATTCCCGCCTGCGGACGCCTTCGTCAAGCAGGCCAATGTGTCCGGCATGGCGGCCTACAAGGCCTTGTGCCACCAGGCCGAAACCGACTACGAGGGCTTTTGGGCGGAGCAGGCGCGTCGGACCATCGCCTGGAAAAAGCCGTTCAGTCGCACCCTGGACGAGTCGAAGGCGCCGTTCTACAAGTGGTTCGACGACGGCGAACTCAACGTTTCCTACAACTGCCTTGACCGCCATCTGGCGACCCGCGGCGACAAGACCGCGCTGATTTTCGAGGCCGACGACGGCGCAGTGACGAAAGTCACCTACAAGGAACTGCACGCGCGCGTCTGCCAGTTCGCCAACGGCCTGCAGTCGCTCGGCGTGGAAAAGGGCGACCGCGTGATCGTCTACATGCCGATGAGCATCGAGGCGGTGGTGGCGATGCAGGCGTGCGCGCGCATTGGCGCCATCCACTCGGTGGTGTTCGGCGGATTTTCCGCCAAGAGTCTGTTCGAGCGCATCGAGGATGCCAAGGCCAAGCTGGTCATCACCGCCGACGAATCGATGCGCGGCGGCAAGGCGGTGCCGCTGAAGCGCGCGGTCGACGAGGCGCTGGCGATGGGCGACACGTCCTGCGTCGAAAAGGTGGTCGTCTACCGCCGCTCAGGCGGTGCCGTGAACTGGGGCGCTCGCGACCTGTGGTGGCACGAGCTCGCGCAGACCCAGGCCGACACCTGCGAGCCGGTGTGGGTCTCCGCCGAGCATCCGCTGTTCATCCTCTACACCTCGGGTTCGACCGGCAAGCCCAAGGGCGTGCAGCATTCGACCGGCGGCTATCTGCTCGGCGCCATCCTCTCGATGGAGTGGGTGTTCGACGCCAAGCCGGACAGCGACGTCTTCTGGTGCACCGCCGACGTCGGCTGGGTCACCGGCCACACCTACGTCGCCTACGGCCCGCTGGCGCTGGGAATGACCGAGGTCATCTTCGAGGGCATTCCCACCTGGCCGCACGCCGGACGCTTCTGGGAGACCATCGCCAAGCACCGGGTCACCACCTTCTACACCGCGCCGACCGCGATCCGCAGCCTGATCAAGCTCGGTTCCGACCTGCCCGCGCAGCACGACCTGTCCTCGCTGCGCCTGCTGGGAACGGTGGGCGAGCCGATCAACCCGGAAGCGTGGATGTGGTACCACGAGGTGATCGGCGGCGGTCGCTGTCCCGTCGTCGACACCTGGTGGCAGACCGAAACCGGCGCCCACATGATTGCGCCGCTGCCCGGCGCGGTGCCGACCAAGCCGGGTTCCTGCACCCTGCCGCTGCCCGGCATCATGGCCGCGATCACCGACGAGCACGGCCACCCGGTCGAAAAAGGGCACGGCGGCTACCTGGTGATCCAGCGCCCGTTCCCCTCCCAGCTGCGCACCCTGTGGGGCGACCCCGACCGCTTCAGGAAGACCTATTTTCCCGAGGAGCTGGGCGGCAAGGTCTATCTCGCCGGCGACTCGGCGCACCGCGACGACGACGGCTATTTCTGGATCATGGGCCGCATCGACGACGTGCTGAACGTGTCCGGGCATCGTTTGGGCACCATGGAAATCGAATCCGCGCTGGTGTCCAGCCCGCTTGTCGCCGAAGCCGCCGTGGTGGGCCGTCCGCACGACATCAAGGGTGAGGCGGTGGTGGCCTACGTGGTGCTGAAAGGCGCACGCCCCACCGGCGAGGCGGCAAAGAAGATCGTCGCCGAATTGCGCGACTGGGTGGGCAAGGAAATCGGCCCGATCGCCAAGCCGGACGAAATCCGCTTCGGCGACAACCTGCCCAAGACCCGCTCCGGAAAGATCATGCGCCGCCTGCTGCGCGCGATCGCCAAGGGCGAGGAAATCACCCAGGACATCTCCACCCTGGAAAACCCCGCGATCCTGGAGCAGCTGAAGGAAGCCGTGAAATAAGCCGTGAAATAAGCCGCGTGGGACGGGGCCCGTCAGGCGCCGCCTCTTGAATCCGCGCTGGTTCGCCCCAATTTAATGATTTGTAGCTCATCCACCAAACACCCAGGAAAGGGAAAATATGTCGCATTACCATGCCGTCGTCTGGCTTGATCATAACGAGGCTCATGTCATGCACATCAGCCCGGATGACGTTGAGAAATCAGTGGTGAGCCCGGCCACGCCGCATCGCAATCTCCACCGCAAGCGGGGCTCGGTCAGCGGCAGTCGCCAGCCCGAAGACCAGAACTATTATCACGAGGTCGTGGAAACCCTCGCCGGCGCCACGGAAATCCTGATCGTCGGCCCAGGCCAGGCCAAGCTCGAGCTGATCAAGCATATCCATTCCCACGACCAGGGCATCTCCGACAAAGTGATCGGGGTGGAAACCGTGGATCACCCGAGCGACGGCCAACTGGTCGCGTTTGCCCGCAAGTATTTCCTTGCCAAGGACAATATGCTGTCGCAGTGATTGCATGATGCCCGGCCAAGGGGCATCGCTTCTTGTATTGTCAGCAGCCTGAGCGCCGGTTCCCCGGCGCTTTTTTATGCCCGCTTCAGGGCGGCGGCGGTGTTCACCAGTTCCAGCATCAGGTCATGCAGCCGCGCCGGCGATTTCAACGCGCCGTTTTCCTCGTCGAATGCCTTGTCGGCGCTGGGCAGCGAGAACTGGCCGGGCAGCACCAGCACGCCGAGCGTGTTCAGGATCTGCCGCAGGTGCGGCAGCATGCGCATGCCGCCGAACTGGCCCGGCGAGGCGGCCATGATGGCCGCCACTTTGTTTTGATACGGCACCAGCCCCGATTCGCCCTGCCATTCGCGCGACACCCAGTCGATCGTGTTCTTCAGCAGTGGCGGAATCGAGCTGTTGTATTCCGGGCTGGCAATCAGCAGGGCGCCGTGGCTCTTGAACAGCGCTTTCAGGCGTAGCGCGTTGTCGGGCAGGCCGTCCTTCTCTTCGAGGTCGCCGTTGTAGAGCGGCAGAGGGTAGTCCGCCAGATCGATCAGGGTGACGTCGCCGCCCGCGGCCCGGGTGGCGTCCACGGCCGCCTGGATCAGCTTGCGGTTCCAGGCGTCGCGGCGAATGCTGCCTGAAAAGGCGAGAATCTTGGGCATGGCGTGTCCTTGCGTCGGAAAGGGGGGGATTGTATCGGTCTTCCGCAAGACCGGCCGGTTTCAAACCACCTTCGGCTTTAATGTTCAAGGGTTCGGTTCAATATAAACGTGGCTTCTGCCGTGTAAAGCCGGCACAATTCGACCGACTCGTTCAATTTTTCCGAACATGCCGCTCACCCTGGAAGCACTGACCATTCTTGATGCCATCGAACGCCGTGGTTCGTTTGCCCGGGCCGCCGAAGAGCTGGCGCGCGCGCCGTCGAGCCTGACCTACGCGGTGCAGCAGATGGAGGCCGGCCTCGATGTGCTGCTGTTCGACCGCTCCGGCCACCGTGCGCGTTTCACCCCGGCCGGCCGCGTATTGCTGGAGGAAGGCCGCGCCCTGCTGGCCGCGGCCAACGCGCTGGTGCACAAGACCCGGCAGGTTGCGGGCGGCTGGGAGACGGGTTTTACGGTCGCGGTCGAGGGCATTTTGCCGATAGCGCCGCTGCTGCCGCTGCTCGACGCGTTTTATCAGCTGGGTCAGGCCACCGAGGTCAAGCTGCGCCACGAAGTGCTGGCGGGCGGCTGGGACGCGCTCGCCGCCGGCCGCGCCGATCTGGTGATCGCCGGCGGCGACGCGCCCGCCGGCGGCGGCATCCGCAGCCGCGCGCTGGGCCGCATCGAATTCGTGTTCTGCGTGGCGCCGCAGCATCCGCTGGCGCGCGTCAACAAGCCGCTCGATCAGGCCGACATCGCGGCGCACCGTGCGGTGGTGATCGCCGACACCGCGCGCAACCTGCCGCTGCACAGCGCGGGCTGGCTGCAGCAACAGCCGCGCCTGACGGTGGCCGACCTGCCGAGCAAACTCGCGGCCCAGCAGGCCGGGCTGGGGGTGGGGTCGCTGCCGCGCTGGCTGGCCGACCGCGAAGTGGCCGCCGGGCGGCTGGCAGCGTGCGAATGGGCCGGCGGCAACCCGCATGAGACCCTGCACCTGGCCTGGCGCAGCGGCGAAGCGGGGCGGGCGCTCGAATGGTGGACGCGGGCGCTGTCGCAGCCCGGTGTGCTGGCGGAGGTGCTCGATGCCGACTGACCAAGCCATGCCCGACCGGGCCGGAAAAATGCGGCTCGACAAGTGGCTGTGGGTGGCACGCTTTTTCAAGACGCGCAGCCTTGCCGGCCAGGCCATCGAACAGGGCCGCGTGAAGCTCGCCGGCGAGCGCGTCAAGCCGGCGCGCGAGATCGGGCCCGGCGCCCGGCTGGATCTTCATGTCGGCGATGCCGACTGGACCGTCACGGTGCGCGCGCTGTCGATGCAGCGCGGCCCGGCGCCGGTCGCGCAAGCTCTGTACGAAGAAGACCCCGCCAGCCACGCGCGGCGCCAGCAGCAGGCGAGCGAGCGCAAGCTGGCCGCCAGTCCGGCGGCAACGATCAAGGGCCGCCCCACCAAGCGCGACCGGCGTCTGATTCACCGTTTCACGGATGAATGAATCGCGCCGAATTTCCGGCCGGGTCCCCCGCAAGGCGCGGACAAGCGCATAGAATCGTGGCATCCGCGAATCCTCTTTTATGACTGTTTTTTCATCGCTTTCCGTGTTCCTGCGCCGCGCGTCGCGCTGGCTGGCCGCCCTGGCTGCGCTGGCCGTACTGGGCTTTGCGACCGCGGCGGCGTTGATGTTCTTCTGGGTGTTGCCGAATATCGCCGATCACCGCGACACGGTGGCCAGCCTGATGTCGCGCGCGCTGGGCCAGCGGGTGACGCTGGAGGCGGTGTCGGGGGTGTGGCAGCAGGCACGCCCCGAATTCCGCCTGCAGGGTGTGCGCCTGTACGACGCGCAGGGTCGCCCGGCGCTTTACTTGCCCGAACTGGAGGCCGCTTTTGCCTGGCGTTCGCTGCTGGTGCTGGAGCCGCGCTTCAACCGCATCGAGTTGCAGCGACTGACGCTCGGAGTGCGGCGCGCGCGCGACGGCCATTTCCACGTCGGCGGCATTCCCATCAGCCCGGCCGATCCCGACAGCGGTTTTTCCAGCTGGCTGCTGCGGCAGGGGCGGGTGCACGTCGGCCACGCCACACTCACCTGGCAGGACGAGGTGCGTAACGCGCCGCCGCTGATTTTCACCGCGGTCGATTTCACCCTGACCAATGCGCGCCGCACCCACCGCCTGCAGCTGCATGCCGTCCCCCCGGCCAGCCTGGCCCGGCCGCTGACGGTCGACGCGAAACTGAGCGCACGCGATGCGGACGACCTCAAGACCTGGAACGGTACCCTCGACGCCAGCACGGCGGAGCTGTCGTTTTCGCATCTGGGCGCCTGGCTGTCCCTGCCGTATCAGCCCCAACAAGGCCAGGGTGCGCTGAAGCTGAAATTCGAGGTGGCGCGCGGCGCGCTGGGCGGGGTGGCCGCGGAACTGGACCTGCGCGCGATCGAAACATCCCTGGGGGACGGCCTGCCCGCGCTGAAGCTGAGCAAGGTGCAAGGCCGGGCCGTGTGGCAGCGGGATTCAGACGGTCAGCGCGTGATGCTTGAACACCTGCGCGTGGCGCGGCCGGGCGCCGCCCTGGGGGCGCCGTTCAGCGTGGGCCTGGCCTGGAACGCCGCGTCACATGAAATCACGGCACAGTCCCTCAGCCTGAGCGGCTGGCAATCGATATTGCCGAGCCTGCCGATGGATGCGGCGCTGCGTGCGCGCCTGCATGCCCTGCAACCGCAAGGGCGGCTCGACGGCTTGCGCTTGCACTGGCGCGGCACGCAGCCCGGGCTGGACAACTTCAGTATTGCGACCCGCTTCAGCGGCCTCGGCGTGACAGCGGCCGGCAGCCAGCCCGGGCTGTCCAATCTCAGCGGGCGCATCGAGGGGGACGCGGCTGCGGGCGTGTTCGAAATAGACTCGAAACAGCTGAACCTGAGCCTGCCCGACCTGTTCCGTGAACCGTCGTTCGGATTCGACAGCGTGCATGCGCGCGGCAGCTGGAAGAAGACGTCACGCGGCCGCCGCCTGACCCTGGACGAAATGGCGTTCGCCAATGGGGACATGGCCGGGTCGGCCAAGGGGCGTTACGAGCTGATCGCCGGCCAGCGCGGCGTGATCGATTTGAGCGTGCATCTGAGCCGCGCCGAGGGCACCGCGGTGTACCGCTATTTCCCGAAAAAAATCGGCGAGCAAACGGTCGACTGGGTGAGACGGGCCGTCGTGGCCGGGCACTCCGACAATGTGCGGCTGGACCTCAAAGGCGACCTGGCGCAGTTCCCGTTCGAGCAGGGCAACGGCGTGTTCCGCGTCGATGTGCAGGCCAGAGATGCGGTGATCGACTATGTGCCGGGCTGGCCGCGGATCGAGGGCATTCAGGGGCGCGTGCTGTTCCAGGGCAAGACGATGGAGGTGACCTCCAGCCAGGCGCGGATCTACGGGGTGGTGCTGGCGCCGGTGAGGGCCGTCATTCCGGACCTGATCCATCATGAGGAGCAGCTGCATATCGACGGCGAGGCCAACGGGCCCATCCAGGATTTCATCCGCTTTGCCAACGCGAGCCCGGTTGGCGACAAGCTGCGGGGGTTCACCCGCGATGTGGATGGCAGCGGGCCGATGAAACTTGCCCTGAAACTGATGATTCCGCTGCGCCACAACCACGACACCACGCTGGCTGGCCGGCTGTCGTTTCTGGGCGATGCCCTGCGTCCGGCAGGACTGCCGCAGCTCGACCTGGTGCGCGGCGACATCGATTTCACCGATGACAGCCTGAATGCGAGAAACCTCGGTGCGCAGTTTCTCGGCGGCCCGCTGCGCATCGACACGGCCACCCGCGATGGCCAGGTGCAGATTCTGGCGCAGGGGCGCGCCACCGCTGTGGGCATATCGCCCTGGCTCGGCGCGGAATGGGGCCAGCACTTGTCGGGCCAGGCCGCATGGCGTGGCCGGATTGACCTGGAGCCCGCGGGCGAGCGTGTCCAGATCGAATCCGACCTGGTCGGGCTGACGTCCAGTCTGCCCGCGCCGCTGGCCAAGGCCGCTGCGCAGCCGATGCCGTTGCGGGTGATCCACCAGCCGCAGGGCGACGGCCTGCTGAATGAAATGCGGCTGGGCCACATCGTCAGCGCCGTGTGGCGCAGCACCGCGGCGGGCGGTTTCGGTCGCGGCGAAATCCGTTTTGGCGGGGATGCGCAAATGCCGGCCGAGCCCGGCCTGCGTCTGGCCGGCAGCGGACGCGGGCTGGACATTTCGGGGTGGGCGGCGCTGCTGCCCGAGGACAACGGCAAGCCGTCCTTGCCGCTTTCATCCATCGATATCCGCTTCGATGCGCTCGACCTGATGGGACGGCGCTATCAGGCGGTGCGCCTGCAGGGGCGCACCCGCAACGGCCTGTTGCGCACCCAGGTGAGCGGGCGCGAACTGGACGGCGTGCTGACCTATCGTCCGGCGGGAGACCAGCCCGCCCGCGTATCGGCGCAATTCAGGAAACTGACCATTCCGGCCGCGGCGCCCGCAACCGGTCAGGCGGCGGGCATGAACATGACGGCCACGGATTTTCCGAGCCTGGATGTGACGGTGGAAGACTTTCGTCTGGAGGAACGGCCGCTCGGGCGGCTGGAGGTGGTGGCGCACGGCGCGCCGCAGGGGCTGGTGATCGATAGCCTGCGGCTCACGCACCCGGACAGCGTGTTCCGCATGAGCGGCCTGTGGCGCGCCGGCGCGTCGAGCGAAACCCATGCCGAACTGAATCTGAACGTGCTCGACGCCGGCAAGTTTCTGGATCGCTTCGGGTATCCCGATACGCTGCGGCGCGGCAGCGCGGACATCCAGGGCAATGCCCGCTGGACCGGCTCGCCCGCCGATTTCGCGTTCGACACCCTGGCGGGGCAGCTCGACTTCAAAGCTGGGAGGGGGCAGTTTCTCAAGATCAACCCCGGCGCCGGTAAGCTGCTCGGCGTGCTGAGCCTGCAATCGCTGCCGCGCCGGCTGAGCTTCGATTTCCGTGATATCTTCAATCAAGGCTATGCCTTCGACGATATCGGCGCCACCCTGCGCATCGCGCGCGGCGTGGTTTACAGCGATGATTTCAGGATGCGCGGGCCGGCTGCCAAGGTCAATATGTCCGGACTGGCCGACCTCAATCAGGAATCGGTGCAGCTGCGGGTGAAAGTGATTCCCACATTGTCCGAAGGCCTGGCCGTGGCGGGCGCCCTGATCGGCGGGCCATTGGCCGGGGTGGGTGCGCTGGCCGCGCAAAAACTGCTGCGCGACCCGTTTGAGGAAGCCATCAGCCAGGAATACATGGTGACCGGGGCGTGGCAGGAACCCGATGTGAAAAAGTTGGCCCGGGCCAAAACTGGAACCTCTGAACCTTGATCGTGGAATCTGTTACATGACGACGAAAAAACCAGCAAGCCCCAGCGTGGCGCGGCCCAAAGGCGCCCAAGTCAAGAAATCCGCACCGCAGGCCGGTACCGTGCGCGTGGCGGCGATCCAGATGGCGTCCGGCCCCAGCGTGCCGGCCAACCTGGCCGAAGCCGAGCAGCTCATCGAGCTGGCGGTCGACGCGGGGGCGCGCCTGGTCGTGCTGCCGGAGTTCTTCTGCATCATGGCGATGAAGGATACCTATGTGGTGAAGGCGCGCGAGGCCGAAGGCCACGGCCCGATCCAGACGTTTCTGTCGCGCATGGCGAAGAAACACAAAATCTGGCTAATCGGCGGCTCAGTGCCGCTGGAGGCCAGCGTGGCGAACAAGGTGCGCAACAGCTGCCTGGTGTATGACGAGCGCGGCAAGCAAGTGGCGCGCTACGACAAGATCCACTTGTTCGGCCTCGACCTCGGCAACGAGCGCTATCAGGAAGCCAAGCTGATCGAGCCGGGCGACACGGCCGTCGTCGTCAACAGCCCGTTCGGCCGCATCGGCCTGTCGATCTGCTACGACCTGCGTTTCCCCGAGCTGTACCGCGCCATGCCTGACGTCGACATCATCGTGGTGCCGTCGGCGTTCACCGCCACCACCGGGCGCGCGCATTTCGAAACCCTGATCCGCGCGCGCGCCATCGAAAACCTGGCCTACGTGATCGCCCCGGCGCAGGGCGGCTATCATTTGTCGGGCCGCGAAACCCACGGCGACAGCATGATCGTCGACCCTTGGGGCGTGGTGCTCGACCGCCTGCCGCGCGGTTCCGGCGTCGTCATCGCCAACATCAACCCGGCCTACCAGGCCAGCCTCAGGAAGAGCCTGCCCGCGCTGCAGCACCGCTTCATCCAGTGCCAGCAGATCCAGGTCGACGTGATCGAACGCCGTGTGGTCGGCAAGCGCGAGCCCACTAAATAATTCAGGACACCGCCATGAACCCCACCGATGCCTTTGTTCCCATTCAAACCGCCGAACAGCTGTTCCATTCCGCCGAAGCCACGCTCTTGACGCCGAACGGGCTGGACGCCGACAAGCTCGCGCCCGTCTTTTCGCGCTTGATGGCGCACGACGTCGACTATGCCGACCTGTATTTCCAGTACTCGCGTTCCGAAGGCTGGAGCCTGGAAGAAGGCCAGGTCAAATCCGGCAGCTTCAACATCGATCAGGGCGTCGGCGTGCGCGCGATCTCGGGCGAGAAGACCGCCTTCGCCTATTCCGACGACATCAGCCTCGAAGCTTTGGGCGCCGCAGCCGATGCCACCCGCGCTATCGCGCGCGCCGGGCAGAACCGCAGCTTCGGTGTGGTACAACGTGGCGAAGGCCGCCAGCTCTACCCCGCAATCGACCCGCTCGCGAGTTTGCAGGACGCCGACAAGGTCGCGCTGCTGGAACGGCTGGAGAAGAAGGCCCGCGCCATGGACCCGCGCGTGACCCAGGTGATGGCAAGCCTCGCCTCCGAATATGAAGTGATTTTCATCGCCCGCTCCGACGGCCACCTGGCGGCCGACGTGCGCCCGCTGGTGCGGTTGTCGCTGCAGGTCATTGCTGAGCAGGACGGCCGTCGCGAGCAGGGCAGCGGCGGCGGCGGCGGCCGCTTCGACTACAGCTATTTCACCGACGACATCCTGGAAAAATACGCGCGCCAGGCCGTGCACCAGGCCATGGTCAACCTCGACGCCCGCCCCGCGCCCGCCGGCACCATGACCGTCGTCCTCGGCGCCGGCTGGCCCGGCATCCTGCTGCACGAAGCGATCGGCCACGGCCTCGAAGGCGACTTCAACCGCAAGGGCAGCTCGGCGTTTGCCGGCCGCATCGGCGAGCGCGTCGCCGCGCCCGGCGTCACGGTGGTCGACGACGGCACCATCCCGCTGCGCCGCGGCTCGCTCAACGTCGACGACGAAGGCAACCCCACTCAGCGCACCGTGCTGATCGAAGACGGCATCCTCACCGGCTACATGCAGGACATGATGAACGCCCGCCTGATGGGCATGCCGATCACCGGCAACGCCAGGCGCGAATCGTTCGCGCATCTGACCATGCCGCGCATGACCAACACCCTGATGCTGAACGGCGACAAGAATCCGGCAGAGATCATCGCCTCGGTGAAGAACGGCTTGTACGCCGTCAACTTCGGCGGCGGCCAGGTCGACATCACCAGCGGCAAGTTCGTCTTCTCCGCCGCCGAGGCCTACATGATCGAAGACGGCAAGATCACCTACCCGGTGAAAGGCGCCACCCTGATCGGCAACGGCCCCGAAGTGCTGACCCGCGTATCGATGATCGGCAACGACATGGAGATGGATTCGGGCGTGGGTACGTGTGGGAAAGAAGGGCAAAGCGTCCCGGTCGGCGTGGGTCAGCCGACGTTGAGGATCGACGGGCTGACGGTGGGCGGGACGGCTTAGTGCTGGCTTACTGAAAATACGGCGCGATGCCCGTAGGCTATTGAGGCTTATGTGGGATAAGCAAGGATGAGGGTTTTAGCTGCAGGTCGTTTTTGTATTTCTCAAGCAGCCTAATAAAAGCGACCGCTGAGCCGTGCTCGTCCCATTGATCATGGTCTATGTCGTGTTCAATTGTGTATCGAGTCAGTTGCTTGTACAACGATGATTTCTGATTGATCAGGATTTCTGCCACTGCTTTGTTCTTGCTGACCAAATCAAGCTGGAAGGTGTGCGTCTCAGCATCAAACTCGACAAACACTGACTCGGTAAATGTGTAGCCATCGATTCTGTAATTGTTTTCAGTTATCTCCTTGACCCTCTTGTCAGAATCGGTTCTTTGAACGCTCGTTCCGTCGGCAATGAAATAAGCCGTCATGAAACTCCTGAATGGCCGGGCAGTGGCCTCCACGAAAAGGGAGGCCAGGTCTACTGCATCCTCGACCTCAGCAACTTCTGGGCGGTAATATTCATGCTCGAGGAGGTTCCTCACCTTGACGACTTTTTTGAGAATCCTTGGAGCTAACAATCCCAATTCTTCAACAACAACTAGCTTCTCAGGGAAGGTGCGCTTTCGTCTTAAGCCAAATGCCGAGAAAAGATTATCCACCTGACAATCGATGGCGCGCTTTGCATTTGAGAGCGCGTTAATTTGAAAGTGTTCTAAATCCTGCTTGAGATCCGCGTTGGCGAATCGTAGATAGTCAGCAGGTCGTAGCGCTGTTGTGTGATTAAGCCCTTCAACGCCTTTAATGTCGAAAATTGGGGCGGACCACTTGGTAACACATGATTTCAGAAAATCAACTGGCGTCATGCCTCATGACCTCAAAAGTAAAGCCCGCTTAGGGCGTGTAATCGAAGGGTACTGCGCCGATGTGTGGCGCAATACAAGAAAACACTCAAACCAATCAGTCATCGCTAGCCTGTTTTTGACTTTTTTCCCCTTACAGCCCCGCCGGAAATCGAGCCTGCCGGACGGATCAGCGGCGAAGGTGTTTGAGCCCCGCTCACAAAAAAACCAAATTAAAAACAGCAAAGTGGGGCGAGTTCTTCGCCGCCCGTCTGGCAGGTTCGGTTTTCGGGAATTCGGGGATGTTGGGGTCGCCTTCTTTTGGTTACTTTTCTTGGCGAGACAAGAAAAGTGACTAGCTGCCGGGCTACCCCCGGCCAACGGTCAGTAGATTAAAGAAGGCTTCACTACTTGGTTGTGCTTCGCGCTCAGCTCGACTGGTTTGCTTCGCTGCGCTCGCAATAAAGCCAAGCATCAGGCCAGACTCTCCAGCGGCTTCGGCTCGCCGATGAGATCCCCCTGCACGCAATCCACCCCCATCTCCCCCAGCTTCATCAGCGTTTCGGCATCCTCCACAAACCCAACCGTCTTGATCCCCAGGAAATTTCCCGTTTCCAGGATCGATCGCACCAGCGCCTCGTCGATCATGCTGGTGGAAATTTCACGTACCAGCGCGCGGTCGATCTTCAGGTAATCCAGCTTCATGCTCTTCAGGCGGGTGTAGGAACTGGAGCCGGCGCCGAACGCATCCAGCGTGAAGCGGCAGCCATGGCGCTGCAGCTGGCGCATGAACAGCTGTGTCTGCGCGTGGCCTTCGATGGCGTCGGCTTCGCTGATTTCGAATATGAGTTTGTCGCCGGGGATGTCGCCGCGCGCCAGTTCGGCCAGCAGGAATTTCAGGAACAGCGGATTGGTGACCGACTGGCCGGACAGGTTGATCGAGAAGCCGCCGGACCGGGCGACGTGATCGGCATGATCGCGCATCCACTGCAGGACGGTTCTCACCACCCAGCGGTCGATTTCGGTGATGCGTTGCAGGCGCTCGGCCACCGCGATCAGGTCACGGGTGGCGATGGTGCGTTCGCCGTGGGCGGTGGGGTGCAGCAGCACCTCGTGATACAGCGGGGTGTGCGCAGCGTCGGCCGCGGCGGCCACCGGCTGGCAATTCAGGCTGAGCAGGTTGTCGGCGAGGATGGCGGTCAGTTCGTGCGCCCATTCCGCCAGCGTCAATACGCCGCTGTCGCCGGCTTCGCTGCGGTATGACACGACGGGCGTGCCGGATTCGCGCGCGCGGGCGCAGGCGGCGTTGGCGTGGTCGTAATAGGTTTCCGGGCTGAGGCAGTCGCTTGTCCACATCAGGCCGGCCGCCGCCTGCACATGGTAGCGGGTGCCGTTGATTTCCTGCGGGTGATCGGCGATGGCTTGCAGCAGGGCATCGGCCTGCGTCCTGGCAGCGGAGCTGTCGCCCGCTTCGGTCCAGAACGCAAGGCCGGATTCGCTCGAGCGCGCCAGCAGTGCGTTGGACGGCAGCCGTGCGGACAGCAACTGGGCCAATTCACGCAGGATGGGGGTGCGGATTTCGACCCCCGGCGCTTCGCCTGCGGGGTTGCTGATGTCGAGCTGGATAACGCCGATGGCGTAACCGCCGTCCGCCGCGCTGCGCAGCCAGTTGCGGCGGATGGCGCGGAAAAAACTCTTGCGGTTGGCGAGCCCGGTGGCGGCGTCGTGCGAGGCCTGCCACAGCAGGTCGCGCTGCATTTTCTGGATCATCGCGCTGTAGGAACGGTCCATCAGCGGCAACTCCATATCCTCGGTCCATTGCGCCTCGCCGTCTTCCAGTAATTGCAGCAGGTCGGTGCGCTTGAGGTCGAGCTTTTTGATGCCGCGATAATTGGCGAACACGTACACCGGCGGCTGGTCGCCGATCCAGATCAGGTTGAGCGGAGTGTCGGACGACTTGAACTGCAGCCAGTCGCCGACGCGCAGGCGCTCCGCCAGGTTGTCCTGCACCTCGCTCAGCGGCTCGCTGGCGGCGTCGTTGAGACGGGCGGCGACCGGGGTGTGCTGATGCTGTGACTTGTCCGCGTCGAACAGCGCCGCGGCGAGCAGGTCGACGATGCGGTCCTGCGCGAACTTGTCGGCGCATACCTGGGTGAGCGCCTGGTCGATGCGCTGCAACAGGGTCTGGATGTCGGTGGCGCCGGGGGGGGACGTCAACTCCGGATCGAGCCAGGCACACAGCTGTTGCAGCACCTGCCAGGCTTCGTGCGCTTTGTCGCTGTCGGCGCCATGGCGCAGCTCGGCCATCAGCAGCACATTGCGCCAGCCGCCGTTCAGGAGTTCGATCATGGCGTTGGGCACCACGCGCTTGTCCAGCCGTGCCAGCAGTTTGCGCAGGATGCGCTGCTTGGCGACTTCCGCGCCCTGGCGGCCTTCGCACATTTCCTGCAGGCGGGACACGCGTGCGGCACGCTCGTTCAGCAGCGGTTTGACCACGCGTTCGAGCTGAGTGCGCGCCTCTTCGAACACGCCCGGATTCTTGTCTGCTTCGGCGTTGATGCGGTCGGTCCAGCGGCTCATCAGCCGCATCAGGCGTTGATCGGTGATCTTGCCGTCATCGCCCGCCACCATGCTGATACGGTCGAGCGTGTTCAGCACCTTGTGCGCCGGGTGGGTGGGCGAGCTCAGGAATTGCGGATCGGACATCGCCAGCTTGATGAGCTTGGTTTCGAGCTGCTGGAAAAGCGGCCGCATCCCCTCGCTGATCGATTTCTCGGCGTGCATGGTGTCGAATAGCGCGCCGAACATGTCGACCGAGCGCTGCATTTCCTGGGTGACGGTGTGGGGCAACGCACCAGCGGCGGCCAGGCGCTGCAGCACCGGCGAGTGCGCCATGCCGGGCATACCCACCCTCCCATTCTGGCCAGCGGCACCAAGCGCTGTGCCCGGGGAGAAAACGGCGCCTGCCATGCCCGATGAGGCCGATATTGCTTTCGGCAGGCCATGGAAAAAATCCAGCAGCGAGCCGGCCAGCTTGTTCAGTGTATCTGGCTGCGCAGCCGCTTCGAGGGCGGCATTTTGGGCGGATGGGGCGACGGGCGCAGGGGCTTCATCCTGAGTACGTGCAGCACGCTGCGCCAGCTTCTCTGCGCTGGTTTCCTTGCGTTCGGCCTCAATCGGTGAAGCAGGCAACAGCGCCAGCAGTTCGGCATACAGCGGGGCGAGCTGATCGGACAGCGCGTCGCGCAGCGTAGCGTAGGCCACCTGGCGCGCACGTGCCGACACCGGCACGTCCTGCAGCGCGCTGCGGTAGGCATGTCCGATCACGTCAGGGCCGAAGGGGTTGTTGCTGTGATCGCAGTCAAAATCGAACAATTGCCCGACGCGCGGCTCGAGGTAAAAAAGCTGCGCGCGGTACATCTCGTCCAGTTTGTGCACTTCGGTTGCGGTGGCGAGCCAGTCTTCGAAATCCTGCTCCTCGATCAGGCTCAGTTTGCCGTCCACGGAGTCGCGGGCGGCGTAGGTCTGTATCGGACACACCTGCTTCGCCGTATCCAGCACCAGTTGCACAAAGCGGGTTTGAATGCTCGCCGCGCGCTTGCCGAATTCGAGCACAGCGCTCATCAGTGCGCTGTGCTCGACCATGTCGGAGGCCTGCGCCGCTGCAGCGCTGAGTCTGTCGCCCAGCAGGTGCATCGTCTGGTCATGCACAAGCAGCAGGGTTTCGTTCAGGAGGGTTGAACTGACTTCGCGCAGTTGCAGGGAAGCCTCGAAGGCGGGGAGATCGGCAAGATTATGGCGGTGGCTGGCCATGCGCAGCATCTGCAGCACCCGTAGCGCGGCGGCGGGATGACGGTCAAACGCGACACCGACACCGAACTGGCTGATGCGCCTGAGCGTCGCCGGCACGCGAAAGGTCTGAGCAGCTTCGATCAGGTCCGAGGTGAATAGGATTTCCACAGCGGCGTTCTGGCGATTGGCCAGCGAGGCGATCGCTGATTCCGGATCGGTGAATTTGAGAAACAGGCCGCCCAAGCAGAAATCGCGTATTTCACAAACGATCCCGCTATGTCCGGGTTGCGTGATAACGGCACTTTGAGAGATCTCAAAGCGCTTGCCGCGCCGCATTTCCTGATCGGTGTGCTGATTTTTTGCCGTCATAGCCATCAACTCCACGCTATTTATCTTCATTTTCCTTATTTATACAGTAACCGTCGCAGCTGTGCCGCCTAAGTATGGCCCCTTAAAAGCACTTGGCGTGATCCGGCCGTTTTTGGTAGACTGCTATGCATGATTCGTGCCGAAATGTTCTTTTTTAGCCGCTTTTATCCCACGCCGCAGGCGGTCGGGAGGCGCTGAGACGAGCAGCAACGCCTTAACGAAACCGCCAGCCCGCTGGCGGTTTTTTCGTTTAGGAAACTGCCGCAGCCAAGGCAAACAACCCGGAGCTTGAAAATGTCTGCCATCCGAACCGACGATACCCGCATCGAGCAAAGCGGCGAACTGCTTGCCCCGATGCAGATCATGCGCGAATTGCGCGCCAACGAAACGGTGCACGCGCATGTCGCGCACGCGCGCAGCGCCATTCACGACGTGCTGCGCGGGGCGGACGACCGCATGTTCATCGTCGTCGGCCCCTGTTCGATCCACGACCCGGCCGCCGCGCTCGACTATGCACGGAAATTGAAGCCGCTGGCCGACGAGTTGGCGCACGATCTCATCATCGTGATGCGGGTCTATTTCGAGAAGCCGCGCACCACCGTGGGCTGGAAGGGGCTGATCAACGATCCGCATCTGGACGAGAGCTTCGACATCAACGAGGGGCTGCGGCTGGCGCGCAAGCTGCTGCTCGACATCAACGAAATCGGCCTGCCGTGCGCGACCGAGTTCCTCGACCTGATCTCGCCGCAATACATCGCCGACCTGGTGAGCTGGGGCGCCATCGGCGCGCGCACCACCGAGTCGCCGTCGCACCGTCAGCTGGCCTCCGGCCTGTCGTGCCCGGTGGGGTTCAAGAACGGCACCGACGGCAGCCTCAGGATCGCGGTCGAGGCGATCAAGGCGGCGGCGGCGCGCCACCATTTCATCTCCATCACCAAGTCCGGCCACGTCGGCGTGTTTAGCACCTCGGGAAACGAGGACGCCCACGTCATCCTGCGCGGTGGCAAGGCGCCCAATTACGACGCGGCGAGCGTCAATCTGGCGTGCTGCGAACTGGCCGCGGCCGGCCTGCGCCAGCAGCTGATGATTGACTTCTCGCACGCCAATTCGAGCAAGCAGTTTCAGCGCCAGATCGATGTCGGCGCCGACGTGGCGGCGCAGGTGGCCGGCGGCGACGCGCGCATCATCGGCGTCATGGTCGAAAGCCATCTGAGCGCGGGGCGCCAGGATTTGATCCCGGGGCAACCGCTGGAATACGCCAAATCGATCACCGACGCCTGCATCGGCTGGGACGACACCGTTCCGCTGCTGCGGATGCTGGCAGACGCGGTAAAAAAACGCCGCCTGAGCGTGCCGGAGGACGAGGAATAAGGGCTGGATTTTCATAGGGCGCGCAGCGCTTCTGCGTTAAAATGCAGGCGGCGGGTCTCCCCGCATGGCTACGTTGTGAATCGGGTCAGGTCCGGAAGGAAGCAGCCCCAGCGACCGATGCCAGTGCCGGGGTAAGGCTCGCCACTTTTCCAGGATTCAGGGGTCAGGATTCAGGGATCAGGGTGGGATGGTCGTGTCCAGTGCATATCATCAACGAAACAGTTTTTCCTGACCCCTGAATCCTGACCCCTCGCCCTTCAAACCATGACTGATCTCTTCGGCGACTCCGCATCTCCCGCACTGGCGCTGGCGCGCAAGTGGCGACCGCGCGCGTTTGCCGACCTCAAGGGGCAGGCGCATGTGGTGCAGGCGCTCGCCAATGCGCTCACCCAGGGGCGGCTGCATCACGCCTATCTGCTGACCGGCACGCGCGGGGTGGGCAAGACCACGCTGGCGCGCATTCTCGCCAAGTGCCTCAATTGCGAGGCCGGCGTCACCGCCACCCCCTGCGGCACCTGCTCGTCCTGCACCCAGATTGACGCCGGGCGCTTCGTCGATCTGCTCGAACTCGACGCGGCGTCGAACACCGGTGTCGACAACATGCGCGAGGTGCTCGACAACGCGCAGTACGCGCCGACGGTGGGGCGCTACAAGGTCTACATCATCGACGAAGTGCACATGCTGTCGAAGCCGGCGTTCAACTCCATGCTGAAGACGCTGGAAGAGCCGCCCGCGCATGTGAAGTTCATCCTCGCCACCACCGACCCGCAGAAAATTCCGGTGACGGTGCTTTCCCGCTGCCTGCAGTTCAACCTGAAACCGATGCTGCCCGCGCTGGTGGCGCAGCATCTGGGCGAGGTGCTGGAACAGGAGAATGTCGTCAGCGAGCCCGCCGCGCTGAATCTGCTGGCGCGCGCCGCCGCCGGCAGCATGCGCGACGCGCTGTCGCTGACCGACCAGGCGATTGCCTACGGCGGCGGCAAGGTGGAGGCTGCCGCCGTCGAGGCCATGCTGGGCACGGTGCGACGCGATTACCTGTTCGACCTGCTCGACGCGCTGGCGGCGCACGACGGCGATGCGCTGTTGGAGCAGGCGCGCACGCTTGCCGAGCGCGGCATTGCCTTCGATGCGACGCTGCAGGATCTGGGCAGCCTGCTCACGCAACTGGCCCTGCTGCTGCACGCGCCGGGGGCGATTGAAGCCAGCGCCGACGCCGAACGGATGCAGGCTGCGGCCGCGCAGCTGGATGCCGAAACGGCGCAGCTGTACTACCAGATCGCCTTGAATGGCCGCCGCGACCTGCCGTATGCACCGGACGAGTTTTCCGGCTTCTGCATGACGCTGCTGCGCATGCTGGCGTTCGTCCCGGGTTCGGGGAACCGCGCGGTGGCAGTGGAGCGACCCGCGCCGAAGCGTGCCGCCGCGCCTGCGGCATCGCCCGTCGTGTCGCACGCGCAGGTGCCGGATGCCGCCACTGCGCCGGGCGGGACGCCCGCGCCCATCGAGACCACATCCCCCGAGCCGGCTGCGCTGCCCGCGCCCACCGCGCGGCCGCCCGAACCGGCGCCACCCGCCGTCGAGCTGGTTGCCCGCGAATCCGCGCCGCAAGCGGCCTGGGACTGGCTCGCCATCGTCGCCGAGCTGCGCCTTGGCGGCATGGCGAAAATGCTCGCCGACCACTGCGAACTGGTGTCGCAGGCGGGCGATGCGGTGACGCTGCGCGTGGGCGAAACGCACAAACATCTGCTCGACCGCACCTATCAGGACAAGCTGATCGCGGCACTGCGCGACCGGTACGGGGCAATGCTTGCCGTGACGATCGAGATCGGCGCCGCGGCGGAGAAGACGCCGCAGCAGGTGCGTTCGCGCATCAGGCAGGCGCGCCAGGACGAGGCCGTGGCGGCCATCGAATCGGATCCATTCGTGCGCGAGCTGGTCGACCAGTTTGGTGGTCAGCTCGACGCCACTTCCATACAGCCACTAGGAGAATCAACATGATGAAGGGCGGCATCGGCAACATGATGAAGCAGGTCCAGCAAGTGCAGGAAAACATGGCCAAAATGCAGGCCAAGCTGGCTGATATCGAAATCGAGGGGCAGAGCGGCGCCGGCATGGTCAAGGTGGTGATGACCTGCAAGTACGACGTGCGCCGCGTCAGCATCGACCCCAGCCTGATGACGGACGACCGCGAAATGCTGGAAGACCTGGTGGCCGCGGCGGTGAACGACGCGGTGCGCAAGGTCGAGTCCACGGTGCAGGAAAAGATGGGCAGCGTGACCGCCGGCCTGCCGATTCCGCCGGGGATGAAGATGCCGTTCTGAGCCGTGCAACCTGCCGCCCTGGAAAACCTGATCGGCGCTCTGCGCGTGCTGCCCGGGGTCGGCCCTAAGTCGGCCGCGCGCATGGCCTACCATCTGCTGCAGCGCGACCGCCGCGGCGCCGAGCAGCTTGCGGCGGCGCTCAACCATGCGCTGACGCACCTGCATCACTGCCGCCTGTGCAACAACTTTTCCGAGGCGGAAGTGTGCGAGGTCTGCACCAGCCCGCGCCGTGACAAACGGCTGCTGGCGGTGGTCGAGATGCCCACCGACTTCAACATGATGGAGGCCACGCAAAGCTACAACGGCCTCTATTTCGTGCTGATGGGGCGCCTCTCCCCGCTCGACGGCATCGGACCGCGCGAGATCCATCTTGACCGCCTGATCGATCGCGCGCTGGATGGCGTGGTCGAGGAGGTGATTCTGGCGACCAACTTCACCCCGGAAGGCGAAGCCACCGCGCACACCATCGGTGAACTGCTGAAGGCGCGCGGCATCAAGGTCAGCCGCCTGGCGCGCGGGGTGCCGGTGGGCGGCGAGCTGGAATATGTGGACAGCGGCACGCTGGCACAGGCCGTGCGCGATCGGCGCACCGTTTGATCTGGCGAACGTAAAAACAATTATTGAAGCGAATTCGGACAAAATCATGGAACTGACCGCACTCACAGCCCTTTCTCCGCTCGATGGCCGTTACGGCAGCAAGACCGCGCTACTGCGCGACTTCTTCAGCGAGTATGCGCTGATCCGATACCGGGTCATCGTCGAGATCGAGTGGCTGAAGGCGCTGGCGGCCGAGCCTGAGATTGCCGAGGTGCCGGCGTTTTCCGCCGACGCGGTCGCGCTGCTCGACCGCATCGCCGACACCTTTTCGGTGGCCGATGCCGAGCGCGTCAAGGCGATCGAGGCGACCACCAATCACGATGTGAAAGCGGTCGAGTATTTCCTCAAGGAAAAGACCCAGGCCAGTGCCGAGATTGCGGCAGTGTCCGAGTTCATCCACTTCGCCTGCACCTCGGAAGACATCAACAACCTGTCGCATGCTTTGATGCTCAAGGGCGCGCGCGATGCCGTCCTGCTGCCCGCGCTGGAAAAGCTGATCGTGCGCCTGACCGACCTGGCGCACGAACATGCCGACCTGCCGATGCTGTCGCGCACCCACGGCCAGCCCGCCTCGCCCACCACTGTCGGCAAGGAACTCGCCAACGTCGTCTATCGTCTGCGTCGGAGCTACATCGCCATCGGCGACATCGAACTGATGGGCAAGATCAATGGCGCGGTCGGCAACTACAACGCGCATCTGTCGGCCTACCCCGATCTCGACTGGGAAAGCTTTGCGCGTTCGTTCGTGATGGAGCTGGGGCTCACCTTCAACCCCTACACCATCCAGATCGAACCGCACGACGCCATGGCCGAGCTGTACGATGCCATCGCGCGCACCAACACCATTCTCATCGACCTCGACCGCGACCTCTGGGGCTACATCTCGCTGGGCTACTTCAAGCAGAAGGTGAAGGCGGGCGAGGTGGGGTCTTCCACCATGCCGCACAAGGTCAACCCGATCGATTTCGAAAACAGCGAAGGCAACCTGGGGCTGGCCAACGCGGTGCTGCGGCATCTCGCCGAAAAGCTGCCGGTCTCGCGCTGGCAGCGCGACCTCACCGACTCGACCGTGTTGCGTAACATGGGCGTCGGCTTCGGCTACAGCCTGCTGGCGTACGAATCCTGCCTGCGCGGCCTGTCCAAGCTCGAAGCCAACCCGGTGGCGCTGGCGGCAGACCTCGACGCCAACTGGGAAGTGCTGGCCGAGCCGATCCAGACCGTGATGCGCCGCTACGGCATCGCCAATCCCTACGAGCAGCTGAAGGCTCTCACGCGCGGAAAGGCCGGCATGACGCGCGAGACATTGCATGCCTTCATCGACGGGCTGGCCATGCCCGACGCCGAGAAAGTCCGCCTGAAAACGCTGACGCCGGCGTCCTATACTGGCATCGCGGCCGAGCTGGCCAGGCAGATTTAAGCGGGTCTGATTGAACCGGGCAGCCATCCGGAAGATTGAAGCGGAGTCCCATGACCGAACATTCCCTCGACGTCGGCCTCGCCGATTTTCAGCAAGCCGTTCTCGAGGAATCGAAGCGGCGCCCGGTGCTGGTCGATTTCTGGGCGCCCTGGTGCGAGCCCTGCAAGGCGCTGAAACCGGTCCTGGAAAAACTTGCCGCCGAATACGGCGGCAAGTTCCTGCTTGCCAAGATCAATTCGGACGACAACCAGGAACTCGCCACACGCTATGGCGTGCGCGGCATTCCCAGCGTCAAGGCCTTCATCGACGGCGAGCCGGTCGATGAATTTTCCGGTGCGCTGCCGGAATCCGAAGTGCGTGTCTTCCTCGATCGGCTGGTTCCCGGCCCGGCCGACGAACTGCGTGTCGAGGCCGCTGAACTGCGTATTGCCGGCGATATTTCCGGCGCGTTGCAGAAGCTGGCCGATGCTTCGAAAATCGCCCCTGACCATGTCGGCGTGCGGCTCGATGCCGCGGAAATCATGCTCGACCTGAATGAGGCCGACGAAGCCCGTCGCCTGATTGCGGGCGTTACGGACGCCGCCGATCCGCGCGTGCCGCAGTTGAAGGCGCGGCTGCAATTCATGGGGGCGGCCGGCGAGGACGAAGCGGCGCTGGCCGCGCGGGTGGCGGCGAACGAAAACGATCTGGATGCGCGGCTGAATCTCGCCAATTTGCTGGTTGCCGCCGGGAAGTACGAAGCGGGCATGGATCAGTTGCTGGAAATCGTTCGCCGCGATCGCGGCTTCGGCGACGACATCGGCCGCAAGACCCTGCTGTCGGTATTCGACCTGCTGGGTGGCGGCGAACTGCTCAGCCGCTACCGGCGGATGCTGGCCAGCGCGCTGTACTGAACAGCGGTCAATATGCAGCCGGGTCAGACGATGGCCTGGTAACTCACTTCGACAATTTCCACCTCGCGCCGGCCCTCCGGCGTCTGCACGCTGACGCTGTCGCCTTCGCGCGCCTTCAGCAGCGCGCGCGCCATCGGCGATATCCAGGCGATGCGGCCGCGCCCGGCGTCGGCTTCGTCGATGCCGACGATGGCGTAGGTGGCTTCGCTGCCGTCTTGATCCGCCACGGTGACGGTGGCGCCGAAGAACACCTGATCGGTGTCCTCGCGGGTGGCGGGGTCGACCACCTCGGCGTGTTCCAGCCGCTTGGACAGAAATCGGATGCGACGATCGACCTCGCGCAGGCGCTTCTTGCCGTAGATGTAGTCGCCGTTTTCAGAACGGTCGCCGTTGCTCGCGGCCCAGGAGATGGTTTCCACCAGCTTGGGCCGCTCGACTTTCCATAGCTGATTGAATTCGGCGTCGAGCTGCGCGTAGCCTGCGGGTGTCATGTAATTCTTCGAGCCGACGGGAAGCGCCGGCGCGGCGATCTCGTCTTCGTCGGCGTCGTCCGTGTCGGTTTCCTTGACGAAGGCCTTGTTCATCGACCAAACAGCCAGGCAAGCAGCGAGAGCAGCAGCGACATGAGAATGACGCTGGTGAAGGGGAAGTAGAACGTGCCGCGTGCGTGCTTCACCCGCAGGTCGCCCGGCAAGCGTCCCAGGCCCAGGCGGTTGAGCCAGGGGGTGAGCAGGCCCAGAACCAGCAGGGCCGCAATCAGGGTGAACAGCCATTTCAGCATTACTGCGCCGCTTCATCCATTTGCTTGCGTTGCGCCTCTGCGGCATCCATCATCTGCCCCTCGACCGCACGCGCTTTTTCCATCGCCTGAATCTGGGCTTCGAACGCAGGGTTGGGTTGGCGTCCGGTTTCGGGCTGCGGCGGCGTGCCGGGGTCGCAGGCGCTCAGTATCAACCCAAACAGGATCACGATTCGTTTCATCTTGCATCCTCCAACAGTCCGGTGGGCAGGCCGTCGATGCTGACCTGGTTTTTCTCGCGCCAGTACTCCAGCAAGCCCACCGCGCCTTTCTTTTCGGCCCAGCGCGCCAGTGTGTCGCGCTCGCCCGTGTGGAGGTACCTCGGCACGGCGTAGCCGCACGAGGTCTGCACCGCTTCGATGTCGAGCACGACGATCTGGCGCTCGCCGGGCAGGGCGGGAAAGCAGCGGCGCAACTCGCCCCATTCGGCGTCCTGGCGGCGCACCGCGCGGCCACGCCCATACAGGCGCAGGATCAGTGGGTCGGCGTCGAAACTGCACCACATCATGGTCAGGCGGCCATCGTGCTTCAGGTGGGCGGCGGTTTCGTTGCCGCTGCCGGTGAGGTCGAGGTAGGCCACGCAGCTGTCGGACAGCACCCGCAGGCTGTCCATGCCCTTGGGCGACAGGTTGAGGCGGCTGTCGGCGGTGCCGCTGGCGGTGAAGAACAGTTTCTGCGCGGCGATGAAGTCGCGATGCCTGGCTTCAAGCGCAGGGTAAAAACGCGCCATCAGTTGACCTGCTTTTTGAGGAATTCGGTGAGGATGCGCAGGCGCATCGCGCTGTCGTTCATTTCCAGCAGATTCTGTTTGACAGAGAGCTTGAGCGGCAGCACTTCGGAAAGCCGGTAGCCCACCCACACCGCATTGTCGAATTCGTGTGGCGCGGGGAAATTGGAATTGCCGTATTCGTCGATGATATGGCGCAGGATTTCGACGGCAAGTTCGAGTTCGTCGGGAATGGCGCTGGCAGGCTCGGCGCTGACTGCCTCTACGCTGCCGATGAGCAGGCCGCCGGGTTCGGTGCGCGTGCTGCGGACGACGAAGCGTTCCTCCGCCTGGGTGTCGATGTGCAGGATGCCGGCCTGCGGCATATCCCAGTCGGTGACGCGCACGCGGGTGCCGATGGAGAAGGGCGCGGCCGGGACGCCGGTTTCCGCGCCTTCGCGAATGGCTGCGGAAGGGTCGCCGCGCAGTGGCGGGGCCCCCGCCGGCGTACCCCAGACGGGTGCACAGATGCCGAATGGCGTGTCGTCGGCGATGGCCTGTTTGACCATGTCGAGATAGCGTTGCTCGAAAATCCGCAGCGGCAGCCGCCCGCCTGGGAACACCACGGCATTGAGCGGGAATAGCGGCAGCCTGAATTGTTCGAGTGCTGCGCTCATCGGTCGTCGCCCCAGCGCGCCATCAGCGTGTGCGGGATGCGCAGCTGGTCAAGAATGCGCGCGACCATGAAATCGACGATGTCCTCGACATTTTGCGGACGATGGTAAAAACCGGGATTGGCGGGCAGGATCACAGCGTTCATTCTAGACAGCGTCAGCATGTTTTCCAGGTGCAGGGTGGAAAACGGCGCCTCGCGCGGAACCAGTATCAGTTTGCGTTGCTCTTTCAGCATCACATCGGCGGCACGCTCGATGAGGTTGTCGGACAGGCCGTGGGCAATGGCGGCGAGGGTGCCCATCGAACACGGGCACACCACCATCGCGTCGGCCGGATTGGAGCCGGAGGCAACCGGTGCATTCCAGTCCTCGCGGCCGAACACGCGCAGCTGGCCATCACGCGCGTTGAGGCTCTCGCTCAGCTGTTTTTCGAGATCGCCGGCGCGCGCCGGCAGCGCCACGCCGAGTTCCTGCTTGGCGACGATGTGGGCGGCCTGCGACAGCAGCAGGTAAACGCGCACATCGGCGGCCAGCAGGCATTCGAGCAGGCGCATGCCATAGGCCATGCCGGATGCGCCGGTGAGCGCAAGAGTGACGGTATTCAGGGGAGGATGCATGGCGTGGATTGTCGCTTGTCCGGTGCCGGGGCGGCAAGCAGACGCGCGACGATCACGCCGTTCACCGCGCCAAAAATCAGGGCTGCAGCGGCAAACACCGGCATGAGTTTGACCAGTGCGGCGCTGGGCAACAGCCACCAGCCGGCCAGCGCGAGCTGGCCGCCGATATGGCCGAAGGCCGCCAGCACCGAGAGGCTGACCGGGCCGAAATAACGACCGGGCAGGTGGCGCGCCAGCGCCAGGACGGACAGGCTGACGAGCGCGCCGGCGGCCGACAGCCAGAATCCCGGCGCGAACAGGCTGCCCAGAAGTAGGCCGCCGGCCAGCACGCGCAGGGCGGACACCCAGGCCGCTGCACGCCAGCCGACTTGCAGCAGCACCAGCAGGATGACGATGTTGGCGAGCCCCGGCTTCACCCCGGGAACGGGACTGGGGATCGCCGCTTCGGCGAGCGTGAGGCCGATCGCCAGCGCCGCCAGCCATGCGATGCGACGGTCGTCGGCCGTGACCGGCAATTCAATAGCCGAGCGTGTCATAGGCGGACGTGCGCCCCCGGATTTCGAGGCTGACCTGGTTCGGCAGGCACAGCGCGGCCTGGCCGGACTGCGTGAGCCAGCCCTGTTTCACACACAGCTGGCGCGGCGACGGGTCGCGCGCGATGCGGGCGCGACCGGGCTCGATTTCGATTCGCGTGGTGCCGAGCGGGCCATCGACGGTGAAGCTTTGCGTGTGGGTGAGGGCGGTGGTTTGCACGACCTGGCCGGAGGCGCGTATGACCGCGGTGTCGCCGCGGCCGCCGCCCCAGGCAAACACCGTCAGCGCGGCAACCAGGCCTGCGCCGGCCAGCAGCACGCCCACATCGCCGGCACGCAGCATCATCATCAGCTGAGCTCGCGGTGGCGCACCAGCACCTGCTCGCGTTCGCGGAAGGCGGCGGCCAGCGTTTCGGCGAAGTAGACGCTGCGGTGCTGGCCGCCGGTGCAGCCGATGGCGACCGTCAGGTAGGCGCGATGGTCGCGGATGAAGCACGGCAGCCAGTTTTCGACAAAACTGCGGATGTCGGCCAGCAGCGCCATTGCGTCGGCGCTCGCCTCGATGTAGTCCCTGACCGGCTGGTCGCGTCCGGTGAGCGGACGCAGTTCGGCGACGTAATGTGGATTGGACAGGCAGCGCACGTCGAACACCAGGTCGGCGTCGAGCGGAATGCCATGCTTGAAGCCGAAGGATTCGAACAACAGGGTGATGCGCGAGCGGTCCTGGCCAACCAGATCCTTGATCCACAGCCGCAGGGCTGCGGCGGAGAGGTCGCTGGTGTCGATGCGGTGCGCCAGCGGCGCGACATCGGCGAGCATCTCGCGTTCGAGCTGGATCGCTTCCTGCAGCGACACGCTCTCGCTCGACAGCGGGTGGCGCCGCCGCGTTTCGGAAAAGCGCTTGACCAGCGTCAGCGTCTTGGCTTCGAGAAAAATCACCCGCAGGTCGGCGCCCTGCTCGCGCAGCGCCCCGGCAATCCGGGGCAGCTGTGCAAAGCTCGCGCTGCTGCGCGCATCGATGGCGATGGCGATGCGAGTGTGGCCTTCGCGCGTCAGGTAGTCGACCAGGGGTTGCAGCATGGCCAGCGGCAGGTTGTCGACGCAGTAATAGCCGACGTCTTCCAGCACCGCGATGGCAATGCTTTTGCCGGAACCCGACAATCCCGAGACCAGAACGATCTGCATCATTCGTTCCCGTCGATGGCCGCCTGCTGGCGCTTGATGAATTGCTCGACCGGATTGATGCCGCGCTGTTTGAGGCGGTGATTGCGTACCGCCACTTCGACCAGCACGGCAAGATTGCGGCCGGCCGCAACCGGGATGCGCACCTTGGGAATGGCGACGCCGAGAATGGTCTCGGTCGACGCCACCATGTCGAGCCGGTTGAGGCTGACTTCACCGATTTCCTGTGGATGCACCAGTTCGACGATGAGCTTGAGATTTTTTTGCGGCTTGAGCGCCATTTCGCCGAACAGGACGCGGATGTTGAGTATGCCGAGACCACGCACTTCGAGAAAGTCGCGGATCAGCGGCGGGCAGATGCCTTCCAGCGTTTTCGGTGCGACGTGTTTCAGATCGACCACGTCGTCGGCAATCAGCCGGTGGCCGCGCGTGATGAGTTCCAGCGCCAGTTCGCTCTTGCCGACGCCGGCGTCGCCCTTGATGAGGACGCCGGTGCCCAGCACTTCCAGGAATACCCCGTGGATCGAGGTGGTCTCGGCCAGGCTCTGTGTCAGGTAATGACCCAGGTAGGACATCAGGATGGGGCTCGCAAGTGTCGACGTGAACAGCGGCGTTTCGGTGCGATCGGCACCGTCAAACAGAACTGCCGGCACGGCTTCGCCGCTGGAAACGACAATGGCGGCCAGCTCGGTCGAAAACAGGTGGTCGATGGCATCCTGCAGGGCGGATTCGGACAGACTGCGCAGATAGTCCATTTCGGCCGGCCCCAGCACCTGCACCTGGTTGGGGTGGACGAAATTCAGGTGGCCGATGAGGGCCAGGGTGGGTTTCTGGATGGTTTCGGAAGACAGACTGCGCTGGCCACCGTCGCGTCCGGCCAGCCATTGCAGGCCGAGCTGTTTCGCCATGTCGTGGAACAGGGTCTCGACCGAAACGTGGCTGATCTCGCTCATGCGCCGGCTCGCGCGTTTAGCCAGACCATGACTCGAGCAGCGCGATCAATTCGGCCGGGGTCGCCGCGCCCAGCATTTTTGCGCGCATGGCATCGTCGCCGAACAGTTGCGCCAGTTCGCCAAGGATCTGCAGATGACGTTCGTTGGCATCCTTGGGGACCAGCAAAATGAAGCACAGCGATACCGGCTGGTTGTCCGGGGCGTCGAATTCGAGCGGCGTCTTCAGGCGGTACAGCGCGCCGCTGGCATCCTTCAGCCCCTTGATGCGGCCATGCGGAATGGCGATGCCGTAGCCGAGCGCGGTCGAGCCCAGGCGTTCGCGTTCGAACAGGCTGGTGAAAACATCGGAAGCCTTGAGCCCGTGGATTTTGGCGAACAGCTCTGCAGCATGTTCGAACAGCTTCTTCTTGCTGGTGAAACTCTTGTCCAGCAAGGTGGAGTCGGGGGTGATGAGTGGAGCGATTAGGTTCATGCCGGTTGCATAGCCGGGGAAGGAATCCGGCGCCTGCAAATTATACGCCCGGAGTGCCTCCGGGCGGGGGTGCCTCAGTTCGGGCGGCGCGATGTCAGGCGGCGCTTTCGCTCGGTTGATGCTTCAAACCGCCGTCGGCCTGGTGGACATCCGCGGTTTTTTCCTTGTGCTTGACGATCTGGCGATCCAGTTTGTCGGCCAGAAGGTCGATGGCAGCGTACATGTTGCCGTCCTCGCTGCGAGCGTGGAAATCATGGCCCTTGACGTGCAGGGTGGCTTCCACTTTGTGCACCAGCTTTTCCACCTGCATGATCACGGTCACGTTGATGACGTGATCGAAGTGGCGTTTGACGCGGTCGAGTTTCTCGGAAACATAATCGCGAATGGCTGGGGTCACGGGCAGGTGATGGCCGGAAATCGTCAAGTTCATAGAGCCTCCTACGTCTGTTAAAAAACTAAAAATCGGCTTGTCTATATTTCGGAGCGATGCTTTGCGTCCGGTTTCATTGTGAGACGAAACTGGAATACATTCAAGAAGACTGTTAAAGCGAACGCCGCATATTTGCCGGGGGAATGTGCAGCGTTTCGCGATATTTTGCGACGGTTCGGCGGGCGACCACGATGCCCTGCTGGCTCAAAACTTCGGCCAATTGGCCATCGGATAGCGGTTTTTTGCAGCTTTCGGCGGCGATCAGCTGCTTGATCAGCGCCCGGATCGCAGTGGACGAGCAGGCGCCGCCACTGTCGGTGGCGACGTGGCTGCCGAAAAAATACTTCAGTTCGTACAGGCCGCGCGGGGTCATCATGAATTTTTGTGTGGTGACGCGCGAAATGGTCGATTCGTGCAGTTCCACCGTGTCGGCAATTTCACGCAGTACCAATGGGCGCATCGCCACATCGCCGTGCTCGAAGAACTGCTTCTGCCGGTCGACGATGGCCTGCGAGACGCGCAGGATGGTGTCGAACCGCTGTTGCACGTTCTTGATCAGCCAGCGCGCCTCCTGCAGCTGGGTGGCAAGCTGGCCGCCGCCGCTGTCGCGGTGGCGCGCCAGGATGTCGGCATAGACGCGATTGACCCGCAGTTTGGGCATGGCGTCGGCGTTGAGGCTGGCAATCCACATGCCCTTGACCTTGCGCACATACACGTCGGGAATGACATAACGTGTTTCGTCGGCGCCGAAGACGGCGCCCGGACGCGGGTTGAGCGAAAGGATCAGGGTGCGCGCCGCGTGCAGCACGGCATCGTCGATGCCGAGGGTTTTCTTCAGCTTGCCGACATCGCGTGCGGCCAGCAGGTCGAGATAATGCGCGGTCAGTCGCATGGCGACGTCGCGCGCCGGGGTGTCGGGGGGCAGGGCGCGCAGTTGCAGGGTCAGGCATTCAGCCAGGTTGCGCGCGCCGACTCCGGTCGGATCCATGTTCTGCAGGTGCTTGAGCGCGGTCTCGACTTCCTGGGGCTCGAGCTCCTCGATTTCGTCCTGCAGGCTGGCAGTAATGTCCTCCAGCGGCTGGGTCAGAAAACCGGAATCGTCCAGGTCGTCGATCAGTGTGGCAACCAGGGTGCGGTCGCGCAGAGTGAGCGGGCTGACGATCAGCTGGTTCAGCAGATGTTCGCGCAGGGTCGAACTGGCTACCGAACCTTGCTCATAGTCGTTGTCTTCGTCATTGCTGCCGGCTGAGCTGTAATCGTTCCAGTCGGAATCGTCCAGCGCGGTGACGGGGTCGGATTCGGAGCTTTCGGGCTGACTGGGTTCCGTGCTTTGCGCCTCGGCCTCGGCGGTGTGGGCAGGCGCTTCGACGGCAAGACCGGCGTCGTCCTCGTCCTCGCGTTCCAGCAGCGGATTGTCCTGCAGCATTTGCTCCAGTTCCTGGTTCAATTCCAACGTCGATAGCTGCAATAGCCGGATCGACTGTTGCAGTTGCGGTGTCAGGGTAAGGTGCTGGCCGAGCTTGAGTTGAAGGCTGTGTTTCATAAAATCTGACTACGGCAAAAATCATGCCGACTTGAATCAAGTGTAGCGTGATTTTTTGCGCAGATTGAAGTTACAGGCGGAAATTCTCGCCGAGATAGACCTTGCGCGCGTTGTCGTCCTGGATGATAAGGTCGGGCGTGCCCGCGATCAGCAAGCGGCCTTCATTGATGATGTAGGCGCGGTCGCAGATGCCGAGGGTTTCACGCACGTTGTGGTCGGTGATGAGCACGCCGATGTCGCGCTCGATCAGGAAATGCACCAGCTTCTGGATGTCGAGCACGGCAATTGGATCAACCCCGGCGAAGGGTTCGTCGAGCAGGATGAAGCGCGGATTGATGGCCAGCGCGCGCGCGATTTCCACGCGGCGGCGCTCGCCACCGGACAGGCTGATGGCGGCCGCATCGCGCAGATGCGCGATGTGCAGGTCATTGAGCAGATTGTTGAGGTGTTCCTCACGCTCATCCGGGGTGTAGGGTTTGAGTTCCAGAATGGCGCGGATGTTTTCCTCCACCGTCATCTTGCGGAAGATGGACGGTTCCTGCGGCAGGTAGGACAGCCCCAGCCGCGCGCGCTGGTGGATCGCCATATGGGTGAGATCATGCGTATCCAACCGCACGCTGCCGCCGTCCACTGCGACCAGCCCCACCACCATGTAGAAGCAGGTGGTCTTGCCGGCGCCGTTGGGTCCCAGCAGGCCGACTACCTCGCCGCTGTTGACCTCGAATGAGACGTCGTGCACCACGGTGCGTTTGCCATACGTCTTGCGCAGGCCCTGGGCGGAAATCTGGCTCATGGTTGTGCGGCGGGCTGGTCGGTGCGCGGCTTCGGACGAATGACGGCGCGCACCCGGCCGGCCGGGGTTTCCACGCCGGGCTGGCCGACGACCTTGTAGAACTCGGTGTCGGCGTTGTAGGAAATCTGCGCGCCGCGCAGTTCGTCGCTGCCGCGCCGCAGCTGGGCCTGGCCGATCATTTCAAGCTGGTTGTTGACGCTGTCGTACTCGATGCGGTTGGCAGCTCCCTCGATGAATTCGTCGCGGTTATCGAGCTTCTGGCGGAACGTTGCGGGGCGGCCGGTGGCGCTTATCTTGTCGAGCCCGCTCGCATTCTGGGTTACCTGTACACGGTCGGCACGCAGCATCAGCGTGCCCTGGCTCAAAATCACATTACCCTGGTAGACGCTGACTTTCCGGATGTCGTCGAGGGTGACCATGTCGGCCTCGAGGTTGACCGGCTTGCCGCGGTCGGCTTTTTCTGCATGCGCGGGTGAGGCCAGCAGCACGGCAGAGAGCGCTGCATACACTCCAATTTTCAATATTTGCATGGCATTCATGAACCCTGGTTTTGTCCGGCAATATAACGGGCGCGCACCCGTCCTGTCAGTTTGATGATGCGTTGTCCGGCGTCGTATTCCATGGCGCCCGCGCGTACCGTTACGATGTCGTCGAGGATTTCGACGGCGCCCGGCGCGCGCAGCAGGTCGCGCTCGGGGAAAACAAGCAGCTGTTCCGTGCGCAGGGTCATGGCGGATTGTCCGGGGCGGGCGGCGCGTTCAATGGCGACGTCGCCGAGCAGCACCACCTCGTCGCCGCCGGACGAGACAGTGGCCTGCTTTGCCACGGCACTCACTTCGCCGGCTTCGGGGTCGAGTTGGACGAAGCGGGGCGATTCCAGTTCCGTGCGCCTGCTGCCGGAATAATGCTTGAGCCTCTTGGCTGACAAGCGGTAGTGCGGCTTGCCTTCCGGATTGGTGCGCAGCGCATCGAAGTTTTCCATGATGCCTTCAGGGTCGGTTTGGCTCGCCTCGCTGCCGGTCTCCGTCAGCTGCACCGAACGCTCGATCCAGAAGCTGAGTGCGGCCAGCAGCAGCAAAATCGCCAGCGGCAGCCACAGCGAGCCCCGCGTGATCATGCCGCCCTCAAATTCGCGGTGCCCGGTGTGCAGCGCTTCATTTCAGATAAGGGGCCAATGCCGCGTCCAGCGTGCCCTGCGCGCGCATCAGGAATTCGCAGGCTTCGCGCACCGCGCCGCGCCCGGCTTCGCGGGTGGTGATGTAGTGGCTGTGCGCCTTCACCAGATCGGGCGCGGCGGGCACGGTGATCGCCAGGCCGGCGCGTCGCATCACCGGCAGATCGACCACGTCGTCGCCCATGTAAGCGGTGGCTTCGCATTCGATGCCGAGTTCGCGGCAGAGCGCCTCGTACACGACCAGCTTGTCGTGCGCGCCCTGGTGGACGATCTCGATGCCGAGGTTCCTGGCGCGGTTTTCCACCACGCGCGAGCTGCGGCCGGTGATGATGGCAAGCTCGACGCCGCTGCCCTTGAGCATTTTCAGGCCGTGGCCGTCGAGCGAATTGAAGCCCTTGTATTCCTGCCCGTCGTCGGCCAGGAACAGGGTGCCGTCGGTCATCACGCCATCGACGTCAAACGCGACCAGCTTGATTTTCCGTGCGCGGGCAATCAGGGCTGTATTGATCAACTCGGCAGTCATCACACCACCCCCGCTTTCAGCAGGTCGTGCATGTTGAGCGCGCCGACCAGGGTGTTGTCGGGGTCGACCACCAGCAGGCCGTTGATTTTCAGGGTGTCCATTTTCTCCACCGCCGCCACGGCGAGTTCGTCCGCACCGATCGTTTTTGGGTTGGGTGTCATCAGGTCGGTCACCCGCGCTTGCTGCAGATCGAGCGCATGCTCCAGCGCCCGCCGCAGGTCGCCGTCGGTGAACACCCCCGCCACTTTCCCGGCGGCGTCGACCACGGCGGTCATGCCGAGCCCCTTCTTCGTCATTTCGAGCAGGGCGACCTTGAGCGAGGCGTCGCGATCGATTTTCGGCAGTTCGTCGCCGCTGTGCATGACGTCGCGCACATGCACCAGCAGGCGGCGGCCGAGGCTGCCGCCAGGATGGGAACGCGCGAAGTCGTCGGCCGAAAAGCCGCGCGCATCGAGCAGCGCCACCGCCAGCGCATCGCCCAGCGCCAGCGCCGCGGTGGTGCTGGCGGTGGGCGCCAGGTTGAGCGGGCAGGCTTCCTTGTCGACGGAAGCATTGAGGTGGGCGTCGGCCTCGCGCGCCAGGGTCGAATGCGGATTTCCGGTCATCGCGATGAGCTTGGTGCCGCGCCGTTTGATGAGTGGGACGATGCAGACGATTTCGTTGCTCTCGCCCGAATTCGACAGCGCCAGCACGACATCGTTTTGCGTGATCATGCCGAGGTCGCCGTGGCTGGCTTCGCCCGGATGCATGAAAAACGCCGGAGTGCCGGTGGACGCCAGGGTGGCGGCGATCTTGCCGCCGATGTGCCCGGACTTACCCATGCCCGACACCACCACGCGGCCGCTGCAGGCCAGGATCAGGTGCACGGCGTCGGCAAAACCGGCGTCGAGGCGGGAGGATGTGGTGCGCAGGGCGTCGGCTTCGATGTCGAGCACCTGGCGCGCAAGCGCAAGCAAATGTTCGGCGGAGGTGGGTTGGGGTCGCATGGTCGGCAAGTATACTAAAGCCTGCCTTCCCAACCGCGTTTTCCTGAATGCATAGCAGCCTCCAGCTTGTTTTGACTCTGCTCGCTGTCGCCGTGCTGGTGGCCGCTGCCGCCCGCGCCCTGCGCCTGCCGACCATGCTTGGTTATCTGGTGACCGGCATCGCCATCGGGCCGTTCGCGCTGGGCTGGATTCCGGACAGCGAGGAGGCGCGCTACCTGGCCGAATTCGGCGTGGTGTTCCTGATGTTTTCCATCGGCCTGGAATTCAGCCTGCCGCGTCTGATGAGCATGCGCATGACGGTGTTCGGCTTCGGCGGCGCGCAGGTCGTGCTCACCATCGTGCTCACCGCGCTGATCGCCTGGCTGCTCGACTTGCCGCTGTTGGCGGCCATCGCGCTGGGCGGCATCATGTCGATGTCGTCCACTGCCATCGTGTCGAAGCTGCTGGCCGAGCGGCTGGAAATCCAGACTCCGCACGGGCGCCAGATTTTCGGTGCGCTGCTGTTCCAGGACCTGGCGGTGGTGCCGCTGTTGATCCTGATCCCGGCGTTCGCCAAGGACGCCGACGACATGGGGCTGGTGCTGGGGCTGGCCATGTTCAAGGCGGTGCTGGTGCTGGGCTTTCTGCTGTTCGTCGGCCAGCGCATCATGCGCCCATGGTTCCAGTGGGTGGCCGGGCACAAGTCGCCAGAATTGTTCACGCTCAACCTGCTGTTGTTCACCCTGGGGCTGGCTTTCCTCACTGAAAGCGCCGGCCTGTCGCTGGCGCTGGGCGCATTCCTGGCCGGCATGCTGATCTCGGAAACCGAATACCGCTACCAGGTGGAAGACGATATCAAGCCCTTCCGCGACGTCTTGCTGGGGCTGTTCTTTGTCACCATCGGCATGCGGCTCGACCTGATGCAGGTGATGCTGAACTGGGGCGACGTGCTGCTGCTGGTGGCGGCCATCGTCGTCGGCAAGGTCCTGCTGGTGGGCGGGCTGGCGATGGCATTCGGCAGCACCCGCCCCACCGCCGTGCGCACGGCATTGGGGCTGGCGCAGGCGGGCGAGTTCGGCTTCGTGCTGCTGGCGCAGGCGGCCGACCTCACGCTGCTGGGTGCCGAGATCACCCAGCCGGTACTGGCGGCGATGGTGCTGTCGATGCTGATCGCACCGCTGCTGATCAACCGCATGGACGCGATCACCCGTCTGCTTGCCGGCAGCGAGTGGGCCGGCCGCGCCAAGGAAGTGCACGACATCGCGGTCAAGACCTTCGGCAAGGCCCAGCACGTGATCGTCTGCGGCTATGGCCGCAGCGGTCAGAATCTGTCACGTCTGCTGGAGGCCGAAGGCATCAGCTTCGTCGCGCTCGACGCCGACCCCGAGCGCATCCGCGCAGTGGTCGCCTCGGGCGTCAACGTGGTGTACGGCGACGCCAGCCGCCGCGAAGTGCTGGTCGCTGCCGGCTTGAGCCGCGCGCAGGCGGTGGTGGTGACCTATGCCGATCTGCATTCGAGCATGGCCATCCTGCGCCACGTGCGCGAACTGCGGCCGGAATTGCCGGTGGTGGTGCGCACCATCGACGACACCCACGTCGACGCGCTGAAAGCGGCGGGCGCGGCCGAAGTGGTGTCCGAGGTGATGGAGGGCTCGCTGATGCTGGCATCCCACGCGCTGATGCTGCTGGGCGTGCCGCTCACTCAGGTGCTGAAGCGGATCCGCGAGGTGCGCGAATCGCGTTACGCCATCATGCGCGGCTTTTTTCGCGGTGCCTCCGACGCCGACGACGAACTCGACCAGCACGCCCAGCCGCGCCTGCATACGGTGCTGATCACGCAGGGCGCGGCGGCAGCGGGGCACAGTCTGGAAAGCCTGGCGCTGGATGAATTGTTGGTGGAAGTGGTGGCGATCCGGCGTCAGGGGATCAAGGGCGTCGATCCCCAGCCCGACACCGAAATCAAGGTCGGCGATGTGCTGGTGCTGCGCGGCGCCGCCGACGGGTTGGCGGCGGCGGAGTTCAGGGTGATGCAGGGGTAGTAATCGGCTTTATGCCGCAAATCGCGCCGAAGAAACACTGTAGGGTGCGCCGTGCGCACCGTTTTATGTCCCGCAGGGACGGTATCCCTTTGGGCACGTTTGGGCACGTTCGATGGTGCGCACGGCGCACCCTACGAAATCAAGGGTTGTATGGTGTTTCTTGAGAGGCCTGCAACGAGCGTACGTCAGGGTGCTTTGCAGACCACGTAGATGTTGGTGCCGTTGTCCACGTAGTTGGGCACAGGTGCGCCAGTTGTCAGGGTGGCGGTCAGCACCGTGATGATTTCCCCCCGCACCGTGCCGGTTATCGCACTACCGTCATCGAACTGCGCGTCGATTGCCTGGGCGATCTTTGCAGGGAGATTATTGCTGCAAACAATGGGGCCAACCAAGCCCAAGCCGCCATTCTGGACGCCAGTGCGGCCCTGCGTAGCGTTGACCGCTTGCGTTCTGTCGGTTGTGGCTCCGCCGATTAAGCCGGCTAGCCGCAAATGGTGCCAGAACAGACAGGGCTCAGTAGTGGATGCATTGGTGCAAGCTTCATTGTATGTGCCATCAAAAACACCATTGCCATTGCCTGCCGTCGTGGTTGTCCAGCGCGTCGCCGCGCCGGCATCATCTCCCGGCAGCGCCCGATACCGATCCTGGTATAGATTGATCGCCGCCGTCACCGACTGGAAATCATTGCCCACGTTGCGGATGCGGCCCTGGGTGATCAGTTCCTGCCCCTTGAGAATGCCGCCGAGCAGCAGGCCGATGATGACCAGCACAATGGCGATCTCGATCAGGGTGAAGCCCGACTGGCGTCGCGGGAAATTGGGGTGATGCATGGCGGAGCGCTCCATTTAGGTTATGCCTGACCGCCAACATGCAAAATGCGTTCCAGACGTAATGGATGCTTACCTTGTTGATCAGAATGGAAAAAAATGGATATTTCGCGCCGGAAGGGATGCCGGTTTGACGAAAACACGACGTCCATGTCGGATTTCCGTCAGTCCTGTGGGCGGACAGTCGTGTTCGCGGGCTCCATTTCCCGGATGAAATGCCGATAGCTGTGTCATGCTGAGTTTCTACCGCTCCCCCAACAACCTTTGATATGACTGAACGCACTGAGACGGCATCGCCGCTTGCCTGGTTGACGTCGCTGGCCACCTGCTTCACGCGGGTGACGCCCGGGCGCTGGCTGGCCCTGATGCTGCTGGCCCTGCACGCGGCCGTGGTGCTCGATGCCGAGGCGGCGGTGACGCGCGCATTCCTGCTGGCGCATTACGGGCTGTTCCTGCTGTGGCAGCCGCTGGTGCGCAGCGAGGCGCGCATCGAGCCGCGCCTCGCGCTGCCGGTGTTCGCGATGGCGGCGCTCCTGGTGCTGGCGGACAGTACCTGGGTGATGGCGCTGTGGCTGGCGATTCTGGCGGGGCTGGTGGGCGCGGTGGCGACTTCGCAAACCGAACGCGGGCCGCGGCTGGCCTACCTGCTCGCCCTGGCTTATCTGCTGGCGCTGCTGCTGGCCTGGGTGCTGCCGCAGAGCCTGGGGGATGCCTCGCTTCCTGAGGAGCTGCAGGCCGCGGTGCGCTATGGCCTGCCGCTGCTGCCGCTGGTGATCCTGTTCCTGCCTGCCACCCGCCAGCGCGGCGCATCGTCCACGCTCGACTTCATCTATGGGCTGATGCTGTCGCTGCTCGTCATGGTGGTGGCGCTGGGCGCATTTGCCGTGGTGGCGGTGGCCAGGGTGAGCTATGCCTGGGCGCTGGTGCAGACCCTGCTGGGCATGGCGGCGCTGCTGCTGGCGCTGTCGTGGCTGTGGAATCCGCGCGCCGGCTTTGCCGGGCTGGGGCAGGTGACTTCGCGTTATCTGCTGTCGGTGGGGCTGCCGTTCGAAGGCTGGGCGCAGCGGCTGGCGACGCTGGCCGAACGCGAGCGCGACCCCGAGTCGTTCGTGCGCGAAGCGCTGGCCGACCTGCACGAACTGACCTGGATCCGCGGCGGCAGCTGGCAGGCCGCGCGCGGCGAGGGGACGTTCGGCGAACCCGCCCCTCATGCCCTCGTTCATTCATTTCATGGCCTTACCCTGACCTGGCAGGCGCCGCGCCCGCTCACCCCCGCGCTGGCGCTGCATGTACGGCTGCTGTCGCAGCTGCTGGGCTATTTCTACGCTTCCAAGGTGCGCGAGCAGACCCTGCGCGAGCAGGCCTACAGCCAGGCCATCCACGATACCGGTGCGCGCCTGACCCACGACGTGAAGAACATCCTGCAGTCGATGAAAACCCTGATCGCCGCGGCCGACACTTCCACCCCGGAAGACGGCGAGCGCCTGCAGGCGCTGGTGAAACGCCAGCTGCCCCAGCTGGCGGCGCGCCTGTCGCAGACCGTCGACAAATTGAAGCAGCCGGCTGAAATGGATGTCGCCCAGATTCCCGCGCAAGCCTGGTGGGCGGCGTTGCAGACGCGCTACGAACACGACGACGTGCAGTTCTTCGTCGAAGCGCTCGACGACACGCCCCTGCCGCAGGATCTGTTCGACAGCGTCGCAGACAATCTGCTCACCAATGCGCTGCGCAAGCGCCAGCGCGAGCCGGGCATTGCGGTGGAGGTGCGGCTCGCACTGCATTCGCTGGTATGCCTCGCCGTGACCGACAGCGGCGCGCCGGCGCCGGAGCACGTGGCGCGCAATCTGTTCCTGAGCCCGGTGGCGTCGGACTTCGGTCTGGGGGTGGGCTTGTATCAGGCCGCGCGGCAGGCGGCGCGGTCGGGCTACCGGCTGGAACTGCCAGAGAATGAGGCGGGGCGGGTGAGCTTTCGCTTGCAGGCTACGGACAGCCGCCCGACGGGCACACCCGCCCTCTGATCTGATCTGCCGAAATCCATCTAACCAGATCGTCGAATTCCTTGGCCTGTTCAGTAGCGGAATCATCGGCGGGTTTATAAGGGTGGCTGCTGACGAATTCGGTGTCTATATTGGCGTTTTCCTTCTCGCCGTCGCCGCCAAGGGGCGCCAGTGTGTTGCCGTTTACATTGAGTGCGCCCCAGCCGTTAGGACCGTGTGACAGCACCACCACGGGAACCTCGTTGGCCACGTTGCCTGTAGTGCAGTCGCTGGTACCGGCGTTCGCGCTGCTGTCGCACACATTCAGATCGCCTGGGTCGGTATTGGAAAAGCCGGCGGACTTCGAGAACGCATCGCTTACTGCATAGCGTAGGCGGTTGCCCCAGGCGTCCTGGCTGGCGACGCCGAGCGTCGCCCAAGGCAGATAGCCATAAGGCTTGACGCAGTCTGCGGTCGGGTCTGCGCCAATATGGTCGGCCACGCCGTCCCCGTCGTCCGTGGTGAGAGGGTCTCCATCGTCGAGTTTGTCCGGACAGGGAAGGCGATGGCCTGTCGGTAAAGTGATATCCCCTGTAACAGTGTCGGTAACAGTACTTACAGGACAGAATGACAAGCACGCTAATGGGGTAGCCGTAACTGGATTTCCTGGAGAATAGGTGCATGTACATGCCGCAGTACTGCGGTGGCTCATCGCATAGCCAATAATCGCCTCGCGTGCCTCCTCCAGTGTCCTGTTCGTCTCCGCAATCCGCCGTGCCTGAATCTGCGCCGACAGCGGCATCGCCAGCCCGCCAATCAGGATGGTGATGATCACCAGCACGATCGCCAGTTCGATCAGGGTGAAACCGTGTGTCCGCTTCATGGCGTGGGTTCCTCGGCGACAGGCGCGGCGGGATTGGGGCGCAGCACCTGATAGGGTTCATACACACGGCCGTCGGCGCGGATCTGGCCCGGCTTCAGGCCCGTCACACCGGACGTGCCGGTCTGCGGCTGACCATCGACCCAGCGCGTGGTCTTGCCGTCGGAGCGGATCACCACGCCGTCATAGCGTACCGGCGGCGGGGCGCCTGCGTCGGGCGCCGCCTGCCTGAGCTGGGTGACATTGCGCGCGCGCGCGGCTTCGAGTTGGGCGCGCTGGTCGGGGGTATAGAACAGGCGGCCGGGGTCGGCGGCAAGGCTGGCGCCGCACACGCCCAGCATGGCCAGCAAGAGCAGCGTCATGGGGGTGGCGCGGACTCGCCAGGCGTCGTGCCGATTCATCTCAGATTGTTCATTAGGCGATTTGTAGTGTGTAGGGTGCACACTGTGCACCGATTGACGCCCAAAGGTGCACAGAGTGCACCCTACTCCTTGTGTCTCGCGTCCTAATGAACAATCTCGGTTCATTTTGCCTCCTTGCCATCAGCCGCCACGGTAAACCACAGCAGTTCGCATTCGGCGTCGAGTTCGGGGCGGTTGACGGGCTGGGGCGGTACGTCGGTGATGCGGGCGAGGCGGCAACTGCTGACGCGGAACAGACCGGGTGCGCGCTCGTGCAGGGCGTCGATAAAACGCGGCAGGTCGGTTTCCACCAGCAAGGGCATTTTCACCAGCATGCGGGTCTGCTTGAGCGGCAGGCCGCCGGCCAGGGTGGGTGGTGCGGCCGTGCGTGGCGACAGGATGTAGGTGAGTCCGTAGAGCCGGGCATCCCGATTGGCGAGGTGCACCGCCTCGATCCAGGCGAGGCGGTTTTCCTCGCCGACAAACCCTCGTGCAACCAGCGCGCGGTAGGCATCGAGATGCTGCGCGATCAGGTGCGCTTCCGTTTGGCCCTGTTGCTGGCGTGCGTGTGCGGCATTGAGGGCCGTCTGCTGGCGTTGCAGGTCGGCGCGCGCTTCGGTGTCCTGCTGGTGGCTCCAGAAAACGCCCGCAGCGGGCAGCAGGCTGGCGGCAAGCAGCAGCAGGATCGATGTTTTCAGCGAGGCAATCGGCGGCCGGCTCATGGACGCACCTGCAGGCTCAGGATGAACCGGGTCTCTTCAGGCCTGGCTTCGCCCGAGGTTTTGCCGGTCAGGGTGGCGGTGGAGGCAGTGTTGACCGGGCTTGTCACGCGTTCGACCGCCGCAATGCCCGGTGTGGCGGCCAGCCGGGAGACGAAGCTGTCGATGCGCGACATGGCGGCACGATAGTTGCCGTCGAAGTCGGACAGTCGCGCATCCAGCATGATATTCGCCGTGGCGTTCGCCGTGTCCCGCAGCGTCAACGCCTTGATTACCACATCGGGGTGCGCGGCCAGCGCCTGCCCCAGCGGCAGGAACAGCGCGTTGATGTCGAGCGGCGAACGATTCAGCTGTGTGGCCAGGGCAAGGGTCTGGCCGAGCTGGTCGGGCCGGGTGGCGAGCACGGGGAAGTTGCGCACGATGGCGGCGTGGCGTGCATCGCCGCGTTGCACCTCGCCCTCAATCCGCAGCGCCTGGTTGCGCAGGTCCTGGGTATTGAGCCAATAGGCGGTGGTGAGGGTCAATCCGGTCGCGGCGACGATGCCTGCCGCCAGATTCAGGCCGCGCCGCCAGCGGAACTCGGTATGGCGTTGCAGCAGTTCGGGCGGCGCCAGATTCAGTTGCACGGGTTCACCCCCAATCGCTGCGAGCGGTGCGATCTCCGGAGTGGCGGCCAGGAAACTGTCGGGAATGCGCAATGCCCGCGCGAGGCTCGTCATGTCGATGAGTCGCGTGCTGAATGCGGGGTCGGCATTGAGCGGGGCCTGCGCGCTGTCGAGCTGGCCGCTGGGGTCCAGCAGCAGCACATGCAGCCGGGCTTCGCGCGGCAGGATGCGCTGGCCGGTGAGATAAAGCTGGGTCTTGGCAATTTCGTCGGCCGCATTGCCCGGCAGCTGGGTGGGCGTGTCGCTGCCGATCAGGCGCGAAAAACGCAGCAGGCCGTTGTGATAGTAGGACAGCCGCAGGCTGTTGTTGAGACGGCACGCCAGCAGCGTGTGCGGCGCCTGCACCCGCAGCCTGGCCAGCAGGTGCTGGTACGCCAGCGCCAGCGGGGTGATGCCGCACAGCGGCACCCGTTCGCGATGCAGCACGATGAGCCAGGGCATCAGCCATTCGGCATCGGTGAGGGCGGCCAGCAGGTAGCGGTCGTCGCGGCGGCCGGTCGTTTCGCGGGTTTGCCGCCAGGCGCCGGTGAAACGTGCGTTGCGGAACACCTGTTTGAGCTTGCGTGCCAGCACTTCGTCGCGTGCGTGCCCCTGCACGTGCGGCAGAATCTCGCTGCGGTAATCCTCGTCCACCGTGTCGACGACCAGCAGCACCGGCAGCTGCGCGTGCTTGACCAGCACCTTACGAAACGCTGCGAGCCCCGTTTCGCTGGGGGCAAACTCACCCAGCCAGTGCATGTGGCCGGGCCGCCAGTCGAGCACGCCGATCTGGCGTGGGGTGGCAAGCAGGATCAGGCGGTGGTCGAACATCATAACGGCAGGTTTCCGATCAGGTCGTAAACCGGCAGCAGCACCGACACGAGAATGCCGCCGAGCAGCAGGCCGAGGATGGCGGTGAGCAGCGGTTCCAGAACCCGCAGGCCGTTTTCGATCGAGTCGAGCACCTCACGGTTGTAGAAATACGTCACATTGTCCAGCGCCTCGTCGAGCGCGCCGGTGGATTCGCCCACGCGCAACATGCGGATCACCAGCGGCGGGAACAGCGCCAGCGACTGGAAACTTTCAGACAGGCCGCGGCCATCGGCGATCTGCTGCGCCGCGCGATGGATGCCACGGGCGATCACCCGATTGCCGGCGACCATCTCGCCTGCACGCAACGCGTCGAGCACGGTGACCCCCGAGCGGTACATCATCGCCAGGGTATTGGTGAAGCGCGACAGCACGATCTTCTGCACGATCGGGCCGATGATGGGTAGCCGCAACTGGGTGCGGTCCCACCATTCGCGTCCCGCCTCGGCTTGCGTTACCCACAGCGGCAGGCCGATTCCAAGCGCCAGCGCCAGCAGCAGCCCGATCGGCCAGTACGACTGCATCACCTTCGATACGGCCATTAGAATCAGCGTCGGCAGCGGCAGCACCACCCCCATGGTCTCGACCAGGGAGAGCACCTGCGGCACCAGATACAGCATCAAAAACAGGATGGCCGCGCCGACGACGGTCAGCACCATCGCCGGGTAGATCATCAGCCGTTTGGCCTTGGCGGCGACCTCCTCCTGCCACTTGAGCGATTCGCCCAGGCGATCGAACACCGCGTCCAGCAGGCCGGTCTGCTCGCCCGCGCGCACGCTGTGGACGAACACGGCGCCGAATACCGCCGGATGCGCGGCAAGTGCCTGCGACAGCACCTTGCCGCCTTCCATGTCTTCCAGCAGCGCGGTCAGCACATCGCGAAAGCCGCGTTTTTCCATGGTGTCGCGCAGGTCGCGCAAGCCGTCGAGCAGCGGAATCTTGGCGCGGGTGATGTAGCGCATGTGGATGCAGAAGGTGACCAGATCGCGCCGGGTGACGCGCTCGCGGCCGCTGGGGGCGTACTGGCGCGAAAGCTCCGCCAGTGTGATGAGATCGAGCCCCATGCGCTTCAGGCGCAGTTCGAGGTCGACGTCGTTGACGGCCGACAGCGTGCCCCGGGTGGTGCGGCCGGTCTGGTCGATGGCGCGGTAGTCGAAGAATGGCATGGTGTTAGGGGCCAGGGGTCAGGATTCAGGGGTTAGGGGGCCTTGTGCGGCTTGCCGCGCTTTATGAATTCATTGGTCGCGGCAAAGCCGCTCGTTCCCTGACCCCTGAATCCTGACCTCTGACCCCTCATCACACCCGCCCCGTCAAATCCACCACCCGCGCCACTTCCGCCAGCGAGGTCACGCCGTCCAGCACGCGCTTGACGCCGTCTTCGGCCAGCGGGTGATAGCCGTGCTCGAGCGCGGCGCGGCGGATTTCGTGCAGCGGCGCGTGGTCGGCGACCAGTTCGTCCAGCCGGGGGTCCATCCGCAACAGCTCGATCAGGGCAAGGCGGCCTTTGTAGCCTTTGTTGCTGCACGCCGGACAGCCGGTGGCGCGAAAGATCCACGGCGGCTGGGCCGGGTCGGTGCCGAGAATACGCGCTTCGTCTTCGTCCGGCATGTAGGCCTCCCGGCAGTGCGGGCACAGTTTGCGCACCAGGCGCTGCGCGACGACACCGATGATGTTGCCGGACAGGATGCCGGGCTGGATGCCGATGTCCATCAGGCGCGGGAACACGCCGAGCGCGGAGTTGGTGTGCAGGGTGGTGAACACCTGATGGCCGGTCATCGCGGCGCGGAAGGCCATTTCGGCGGTGTCCTTGTCGCGGATTTCGCCGACCAGGATGATGTCGGGATCCTGCCGCATGATCGAACGGATGCCGTTGGCGAAGTCGAGTTTGAGCGTTTCGTTGACCGAGCTCTGGCGCATCAGGGTGACCGGGTACTCGACCGGGTCTTCCAGCGTCATGATGTTGACGGTTTCGTCGTTCAGATGCGACAGCATCGAATACAGCGTGGTGGTCTTGCCGGAGCCCGTCGGGCCGGTGACGACCAGGATGCCTTCGGGCCGCGCCATCATCAGTTTCAGTTCGCGCAGGGCGTCGGCGGTGAAGCCCATCTGTTCCAGCGGCATGATGGATTTTTCGCGGTCGAGGATGCGCAGCACCAGGTTCTCGCCGTGGATGCCGGGCTGCGAGGACACGCGGAAATCGATCGGGCGGCCGTTCAGCGTCAGCGACATGCGGCCGTCCTGCGGCGCGCGCGTCTCGGCGATGTTCATCCCGGACAGCACTTTCAGCCGTACCAGAATGCCCGGCCAGTAGGTCTTGTGCAGGCTGCGGATCTGCTCCAGTACGCCGTCGATGCGGTAGCGGATGCGCAGGAAGGCGTGCTCGGGCTCGAAGTGGATGTCGGAGGATTCGCGCTTCACCGCGTCGGTCAGCAGCGCGCCGACCAGCCGCACCACCGGCTGGGTGTATTCCTCGGTGTCGGGGTTGAGGCTGGCGTAATCGACTTCGCCGGTCTCGATCTCGCGCAGGATGCCGTCGAGCGAGAGGTCGAAGCCGTAGAACTTGTCGATGCATTCCAGCAACTGTGCTTCGGCCGCCAGCAGGGTGTCGATTTCGAGCTGGCCGCCGAGTGCAGCGCGCAGCTGGTCGAGCGCGACCACGTTGAACATGTCGGTGGTCGCCAGCGTCAGCACGTTGCGCGCGGCGTCATGCGCGATCGGCAGCAGATGGTGGCGGCGGGCGAATTCCTCGGGCACCAGCTGCAGCGCTTCGGGGTCGGCCACCACCTGGGCGAGATCGATGCCCTGGCTGCCGAGTGCGTTGGCGAGCTGGTCGCGCAACACCGCCTCGGTCATGAAGCCCAACGCAACCAGCTGGCGGCCGATCGGCAGGCCGGTCGTTTTCTGTTCCTTCAGGCCGATGCGCAGCTGGTCGAGGGTGATGAGCCCCTGCGAGACCAGGGTCTCGCCCATCCGGAGTTTTTTTCTGCGCTCCATGCGAGTGTTCTTATCGAAGCGACTTCAGCTGCTGCACGCGCGCTTCGGCCTGAGCGCGGTCGAAGCGGTGCGCGCCGCCGCTGGCGAGCGCTTTTTCGTAATACGTCAGCGCCGTCGGATACTGGCGCAACTGGTCGAGGCTGACCGCCAGGTTGAAGGCGTAATCGCCGTGATCCGGTGCGCCGCGCCAGGCTTCGAAGTAGGCGGCCTGGGCATCGTTCCAACGCACCTGCTCGGCGTAGAGGTTGCCGAGCGTCTGGTAAAGCTGCGGGCTGGGGTCGCGTTCGATCAGCGTTTTCAGGCGGCTTTCGGCTGCCTGGCTGTCGGTGTTGCCGAGCAGGTCGAGCAGCGCGCCCTGGGCGGTGGCATTGCGCGGGTCGAGATCGAGCACCTCGCGATACAGGCGCTGCGCGTCCGCCTCGCGGTCTTGCATGCTGGCGATCGCCGCCAGTCCCAGCAGCGCATCCACACTGCTCCCGCGGGCGGCAGCCTGGGCGTAGAGCCGCTGCGCTTCGGTCAGCGCGCCGCGCCGATAGGCGGCGTACGCCTGGTCGAGTAAGGCGGATTGCGCATCGGGCTGGAACAGCGGCAGTGCAGCGGCGGGCGCGCGCACGGGTTCGGCTGTGCGAGGGGCGCTGCGCGCAGGCGCGACCTCGGCGGACGTCCCGGCCGCGGGAGCGGGTTGCGACAATGCGGGTGAAGCGGGCGCAGGCGCGGGTTCGGTGACGGTCGGGATCTGGCTCACTGAAGCAGCGGGCTCGGCAGCGGGATAGGCCGGGGTGACGGATGGCGCAACGGGCGCCGCGGTGGTTTCAGGCGCGGGCGCAACCGCAGCGGGGGGCTGCAAGGCAAAGTACAGATAAATCCCGTAGCCCAGCGCGACCAGCACGGCCAGCAGGGCGGCGAGCGGCACCAGCGAGAGTTGCGGCCAGCGGAAAGCCGGTGCGCGGCGTGACTCGGGCGTGGCCCCGCTGCTGCCGAGCAGCAGGCCCGGCGGCTCCACCCATTCGCGCGCCTGGCCGAAGCCGGGCGCGCCCAGGGGGTCCAGTTCGAGGTCGCCCTCATCGCGGTTGCCGGATCCGGACTTGTCCGCATTGGCGGATTCGGCCTGTTTCAGCGCTTTGAGAAGCAGGCTCAAGGCGTGCTCCGTGCCGTGCCGGGAAGCAGGCGCTGGAACCGGCGCAATTCATCACTTTCCAGCGTGGGGCTGGACACCACGATGGGGCGCAGGAAGATCACCAGCTCGGTCTGGCTGTTGATGCGCTCATGCTGGCCGAATACGGCACCGATGCCTTCCGGCCGCGACAGCCCCGGCAGCCCATCGCGCGCGTTGTTGCTGTCGTCCTGGATCAGGCCGCCGAGGATCACGGTCTGGCCGCTTTGCACCTGCAGCAGCGATTCCATTTCGCGCACCTGAATGACGGGCACCTGGTTGGGGATATTGGTGGGAATGCTGGGATTGGGGTCGCGGACAAAGCCGACATTGCGTGAAATCGTCGGGCGAACGGTCAGCGAAACCATGCCATTTTGGTTGATCTGCGGCGTCATCGTCATGACGATGCCGACCGGCACGGTTTGCGGGGTGGTGGTGAAGGTGGTCGTAGTCCCGACATTCGCGGTCGTGGTGGTGTCCGCCTTGACATTGAAATAGACCAGATTGTCGACCACCTTGAGCAGCGCAGTCTGGTTGTTCAGGGCCATCAGCTTGGGGCTGGAGAGCACTTTGGTCTTGCCGAAGGATTCCAGCAGGTCGATTGCAGCTGTGAAGCCATTGTTCCCGCTGTTGGTGTAGGTGGCCTGGATGAATGGGCTCAGCGTGCCGGCCAGCGCATTGGTGCCGCCGCCGAGGGTGTTGATGGCCCAACCGGTGGTGCCCTGCAGGGCTTTCGACCAGTCGATCCCGGCGCGGTATTGATCCTTCAGGCTGACCTCGACGATCGTCGCCTCGATCAGCACCTGGCGCTGCGCGGACTGCATCACGCGGTCGAGGTACTGCTGCACCAGTTCCTGCTGCTTGGCGGTGCCCAGAACGGATACGGTACCGGCCACCGGATTGACCGCCACATCGTATTTTCCGTCGCCCGTGGGCTGGCTGGCGAATGCGGCGGTGAACAGACTGGCCGCACCTGCGCCGGCCTTGCTGGCAGCTTCGGCTTGCGACACCCGTTCGGCGCGCTCGGCTCTTTCGGCGTCCAGTCGGGCGGCGCGCTCTTCGATGCTCTGCGTGACCGCGCGGGTGCCGGCGAGAAGGGTGCGGATATTGTCGGCCAGCACGGCCCACAGGTCATTGCTGGTCTGGCTGGCGACGGTTGTGCTGGAGGAGTTGCCGGTCGTGGCGCCGGCTGTGCCGGCGGCACTGCCGGTGCTGGCGATTTCGGCCGCCACGCCAACGCTGGAGGTGGTGTTTCGAACGACGTTGACGTAGTTGATCGTATACGTTTTGACGTAGGCGGTGTCGGGCATGATTGATATCGTGCGGCCGTTCATTTCGTAACGCAGATCGGCCTGCCGCGCGATGCGCTCGAGAATGGCGGGTAGCGGTTCCTGCACGGCGTTGAGTGAGACACGCCCGGTGATGCCCGGATGCAAATCGATGTTGTATTGCGTATCGCGCGCGATGGAAAACAGCAGGTCTTTCACCGGCACGTCGTTGACCACCACGGTATAGGTCGGCACCGGCGCGCTCGGCCTGGGTGGAGCCAGCGCAGGCGCGGCCTTCACTGGCGCGGGCGGCGGGGCGACCGGCATCACGGGCTGGGTGGGCTGGCCGATGTGGCCAGGCGAGGTGTCGAACGCCTGCGGCGGCACGCATCCTCCCAACAGCACGAGACCAACCAACGCCAGGCCCGTCGATACAGAGTGTTTCAACACAGCATTCATCATCCTGTTGGTAAGACTACGGTGCGCATTTTGCCGACTGTGCGTAGAAACGGTGTGCTCCCGGGCGGGGCGGCCAATGTACGCAGGGCCGCCATCGCCGTCTCGCGGTCGGGAAACTCGCCTGCCAGGATCATCCAGGCAGGCGCCCCTCGGCTCAGGCCATGCAGTACCCGAACCGGCTGTGGCGTGGCGGCACTCAAGCTGTTTAGTAATACGGCTGCCTGCGCTGCTTCTTTAGCCGAGGCGAGCTGGATGACATGGGTGTCGGGCGCGGCGGTGACGAGCCAGCGCCGGGTCTGCCGGGCCAGGTCGACGACGTCGGGGGGAGCGGGTGTGGCGGAAGGTCGAGCGGTCTGGGATGGGGGGGGCGAGGGCAACGAGGCGGATGGCGAAGGCGCCTGCCAGGCGACAAAGGCCAGCAGGCCCAGCGCGGCCGCCAGTCCGGCGCTCAACCACGCCAAGCGAAGCCTGCGCGTGGCGGGCTGCCGTTGGAATGGCTGCATTTCTGCGTCGCCCGCCGCCGCCTCAAGATGGGCCGGGGTAAGCGTATGGGTTTGCCCGGCATAGGCCGCCAGCAGGGTTTTGTCGGCCAGCACATTGATGCGGCGCGACAGGCCGCGGGAAAGTCGGGTCATGCGCGCGATCAGTGCCGGCGCAAACAAGTCGGGGCCGCGATAGCCAGCGACTGCCAGCCGTGCGCGCAAGTATGCGGCCACTTCGGATTCGGTCAGCGGCGACAGATTCAGGCTCAGGGTAATGCGGTCCTTCAGCTGGCGGATGCGCGGATCGGCCAGCAGCGCATCGAATTCGGGCTGGCCGAACAGCACGATCTGCAGCAGCTTGTCGGTAGCGGTTTCCAGGTTGGTCAGCAGCCGCAGGAATTCCAGGTTGTCGAGCGCGATGCCCTGCGCCTCCTCGACGAACACCACTACGCGTCGCCCGGCCGTGTGGCGGGCCAGCAGCGTGGTATTGAGTTGTGCCAGCCGGGCCTGTCGTCCGCTCTCCGGGGTGTCGACCCCCAGGTCGGCCAGGATTGCCGCCAGCATGTCGTCGGGTGGCAGAGTGGGATTGCCGAGATAGACGCTGTCGACGCTGTCGGGCAACTGGGCGGCCAGCTTGCGACACAGCATGGTTTTGCCGCTGCCGACTTCGCCCACCACCTTGACGATGCCCTCGCCCTGGCCGATGGCGTAGAGCAGCGCGGCGAGCATCTCGCCGCGCTGGCCGCCTGCATACCAGTACTCGGTATTCGGCGTGATGCGGAAGGGCGCTTCCTTCAGGCCGAAATAGTCAAGGTACACAGAGGCTTATTCGCTGCCGTACGTCTGCATGCGGCTGTATAGCGTGGTGCGGTTGATGCCCAGCAGCTTGGCTGCCTGCGACAGGTTGCCGTGGGTCATGTTGAGCGCGGCCTCGACGTAGGATTTTTCCCACTGGCGCAGGGTGACGTCGAGGTTGAAATTGGCCAGCGTTTGCAGCTGCTTGCGCGCCAGCTCGATCAGCGCTTTGCCGTCGCTGGCGAGCGGGATTTCCTGCGGGTAAGCCTGATCGGTATCGAGTTCGTCTTCCAGTTGCTGGGCGTTGACCGCCACGCCCGGGTATTTGGTGGTCAGGCGGATGGCGATGTTGCGCAGTTCGCGCACGTTGCCGGGAAAGTGGTAGTCCGCCCACATCTGCTGCGCGCGGGCATCGAGCGAGAACGGCTGGCTCCCGGCTTCGCGGGCGTAGAAAGCGCGAAAGTGGTTGAGCAGGGTGAGCTTGTCCTGTCCCATCTCACGCAGCGGCGGCACGGCGATGGAGAAGACCGACAACCGGTGGTAGAGGTCGGTGCGGAAGCGGCCGGCCTTGATCTCGGCGCGCAGGTCGCGGTTGGTGGCGGTCACCACGCGGGCGTTGGAAAAGCGCGGCTGGGTTTCACCGACGCGCTGGTACTCGCCGTTTTCCAGCACCCGCAGCAGCTTGGCCTGCAGTTCCAGCGGCAGTTCACCGATCTCGTCGAGGAACAGGGTGCCGTTTTCGGCTTCCTCGAAGTAGCCGGCACGCGCGCTGGTGGCGCCGGTGAACGCGCCCTTGGCGTAGCCGAACAGGGTGGGTTCGACCAGGGTCGGTGAAATCGCCGCGCAGTTGAGCGCCAGATAGGGCTTGGCCGCGCGCGGCGACAAGCCGTGCAAGCTGGACGCCACGCGCTCCTTGCCGCTGCCGGATTCGCCCTCGATCAGCACCGGGAAGGGGGCTGCGGCGTATTGCTTGATCTGCTGGCGCAGCTTGTCCATCGCAGGGCTGTCGCCGACGATGCCGGAATCCTTGGCCGGCGCCGGCGCCTGGTCGGCAGTGCGCTCGGCATTCTGTACCAGCAGGGCATTGAACAGCAGGGACTTCAGGCGTTCGGGCTCGCAGGGCTTGGCGACGAAATCGATGGCGCCGAGCGCACGCGCGTGGCGCGCGTTGGCTTCGTCGCTCTGGCCGGAAAGCACCAGGATTTTGATGCTGGGCGAGATGCCCAGCAAATCGGCGATCAGGGCAAAACCTTCATCGGGCTTGTGCGGCTGCGGCGGCAGGCCCAGATCCACCAAGGCCAGTTGCGGCGGTTCGTCCAGCTGCATCAGCAGGCTTTTCACCTGGGCGCGCGACTCGGCGGCCGAAATGTCAAAGTCTTTGCTCAGCACATACGTGAGCGTATCGGAAATCAGCGGATCGTCATCGACGATCAGCAAGCTAGGCTTATTGGTTTGGGCCACATACCCTCCTGGTCGAATGGCGTCGAATCCGCGCTTGCTCCATACATGCGGAGGGATTGTTATGCGCGTGTCGGATTTTCGACGATTGTGCCAGAGACCTGGTGAAAGTTAAACAGGTATGGATTGGTCGGACGAGGGAAATGCCGCAAACCGGGTTTCGTTTGCGGCCGGGGGTCAGCTGCTCACGGGCTCGGCGATGGCGCGCATCCAGCCTTCCGAGTGCTCAATCGGGTTGCCTAGGGCGATGAACTTGCGTCCAGGCATGCCGTGAACCTGAAAGACCTGGCTGAGGATGAAATGGACGGGATCGATAATCACGCTGTCGCCGCCGCCGCTTGCCAGCCACAGGCTGGCGTACGGCAGGTTGGCGTTGCTGTTGTCGTGACCGTTTACGGTATAGCCCGACGTGGTCGTGGCGTGCAGCATGGCCAGCGTGGGTGTTTCGGACAGCGTTTCGATGCCGATCGACATGGTGTCCTCGTTGACGCGCGACAGGCGGCGCACGACACCGATTTGCCAGACGCTGGCTTCATGCGGCTTGATGCCGATCAGGGCCCCGACGCGCAGCCAGTCCTTGTCGCGCGATTCGACGATGGCGCCGTATCCGCATTCGCTTTCGTCGTGCATCACCCAGCGCTCGACGTCGGGCGAGGCTGCGATGGCCGGAACATGCATGTGCGAGACGCGCTCCCGGGTGCGCTCGGTGATGAAGCCGTACATATGCAGATCGTTGGCCTCGTTGTAATTGAGTCCGATACCGTAGGGCGATACGCTGGCGGGCGTATCGGCGGCCTTGATTTGGCTGACGATGGCGTTGAGGCCGTGCGTCACATCGAACAGCCGCTTGATCGATTCGCGCGGGGCGCGCCGTTGTTCGCGGGTGGCCAGCGAAGACCACTGGTGCTGCAGGTGCTCAAGCAATTCGAGACTTTCGGTCGTGCGGGCATTCTCCGTCAGCCCCTGTTGTGCGGGGGTGTTGCCTTGCTGCAGGGCGATGTGTATTTCCTGCAGCTTCTGCTGCAGGGCGGTCGTGGTCCAGAAACGCAAGGGTTTGTTGGCTTCGGGTTTGCGCACGCGGCGTGGGCCATGATCTGCCGACAGGTCAACGGAAAAATGGTGGACATCGGGTTTGAACTCGCAATCCAGTTGCAGCATCCCGTGCCAGCTGCACAGCCAGCGGTCGAGCAGATCGAGCTGCTTGGGGTAGAGCGTGCCGGAATCAGCCAGATTCAGCATCAGGATATGCAAGTGCGCCGTTTCGCAGTTGGAATCGGACGCGTCTTCGTCGTACGCCCGCTGGGCCAGTCGATGGAAGCCGCCGGCTTCGGCGATGCGATAAAGGTTGTGCAGCCGTAGCCAGAGTTTCTCGCCTGTCGACAAATAGCGTATGGCGCGCCATTTCAGTAGCTGACCAAAGGTGCGAATGGCGCGCAGGGTGATCAGCGGAACCAAGCCATCGTGCTGGTTTTTGCTCTCTTCTCGGGAAATATGCAGCACAAAGGTGTGGTAGCCGCGTGCAATTTCCCAGTACAGGCCGTACACGGCATGCCAGAGCTGGCTTTCCTGCGGACGCGACATGCGTGGATTGCGAAGATACTGGCGCACCAGCGTGTCCTGCAAGTCGCGTGATTTCTCATCCAGCAGCATGAAGATGGCCAGACGATCTTTCGTGTATTGCGTTGAGTTCTCGTTGAAGCGCTTGAGCACATTGAATGTGACTTGCTGGCACTTGAACGCGTCACCGATGGGCAGGTTTTCAACCCAGCGCGTCGCCGCTTTGATGTTGGCCAGCGGATCGTCGGCCCGTTTGGCGAAAGGCGCAAAACGAGCGAGTTGCGCGACGAATTTATCGGCCAGTGAATTCATGGTGTCGGACTATGTTGGATAAATGTTTTCATTTACGGTTATCTCAGCAAATTCCGTACCCGCCCTTCAGGCCAGCTTGCCCTCTACCCAGGCCCGCACCGAGGCGAGCGCAGCCGGAAGTCGGCCCGGCTCGCTGCCGCCCGCCATTGCCAGGTCCGGCTTGCCGCCACCCTTGCCGCCGACCTGGGTGGCGACGAAATTCACCAGCTCACCAGCCTTGATCCTGCTGGTGACATCGGGCGTCACCGCGGCGATCAGGCTGACCTTGCCGTCGGCCACCGTGCCCAGCACCAGCGCGCAGGATTTCAGCTTGTCGCGCAGCTTGTCGGCCGTTTCGCGCAGGCCCTTGGCGTCGACGCCGTCGAGCTGCGCCGCCAGCACGCGCACGCCATTGATGTCGGCGGCCTGCTGCACCAGTTCGTCACCGGCGCCCGACGCCAGCCTGGACTTCAGGCGGTCGAGTTCTTTTTCCAGCGCGCGGCTGTGTGCCATCAACTGCGCCACGCGCTCGGCGGACTCAAACGGGGCAGCCTTGACCTGCTGCGCGATGGCCGCAAGATGCTTTTCGGTTTCGCCGAGGTAGGCGAGCACGCCGCTGCCGGTGGTCGCTTCGATCCGGCGGATGCCGGCCGCAACGCCGGTTTCCAGCAGGATCTTGAAGGCGCCGATGTCGCCAGTGCGGGCGACGTGGGTGCCGCCGCACAGTTCGCGCGAGCTGCCGATGTCGAGCACCCGCACCTCGTCGCCGTATTTCTCGCCGAACAGCATCATCGCGCCGGTCTTCTGCGCCGCTTCGATCGGCATCACCCGCGCCTGGGTTGATGTGTTGGCGAGGATCTCGGCGTTGACGCGCGCTTCCACCTCGCGAATCTGCGCGGCGGTCATCGGGGCGGGTTGCACGAAGTCGAAGCGGGTCTTGTCGGCATCCACCAGCGAACCCTTTTGCTGTACGTGATCGCCCAGCACCTCGCGCAGCGCCTTGTGCATCAGGTGGGTGGCCGAGTGGTTGCGCATGGTGCGCGCGCGGTTGTCCGCGTCGACTTTCGCCAGCACCGGCTCGCCGACTTTCAGCACGCCGGATTTGACGACGCCGTGATGGCCGAACACCAGCGCCTGGATTTTCTGCGTGTCCTCGACTTCGAATGCGCCGTTTGCGCCCTGCAGCACGCCGCGGTCGCCGGCCTGGCCGCCGGATTCGGCGTAGAACGGCGTGTGGTCGAGCACCACCACGCCGAGTTCGCCTTCGCGCAGCGCGTCGACCGCGCTGCCGTCGCGATACAGCGCAAGGATGCTGCCGTCGTGCGCCAGCGTGTCATAGCCGTGGAAGGTGGTCGCCGCGCCGGCATACTCCAGCCCGGCGCCGAGCTTGAACTTGCCGGCGGCGCGCGCCTGGTTCTTCTGTTGCTGCATGGCGGCGTCGAAGGCTGCGGTGTCCACGCTGACATTCGCTTCGCGGCAGATGTCGGCGGTGAGGTCGAGCGGGAAGCCGTAGGTGTCGTGCAGCTTGAACGCCAGCTCGCCGTCGAAGGTGCCGCCGGCGTGAATCGTCTTCAGCGTCGTTTCGAGGATGCCCATGCCGTGCTCGATGGTCTCGAAGAAACGCTCCTCCTCCTGCCGCAAAATGTCCATCGCACGGGCTTGCGCGGCGACCAGTTCGGGGTAGGCGTCGCCCATCACCGCCGCGAGGTCGGGCACCATGCGGTGGAAGAAGGCCGTGCGCGCGCCCAATTTATAACCATGGCGGATGGCGCGGCGGATGATGCGGCGCAGCACGTAGCCGCGGCCCTCGTTGCCGGGGATGACGCCGTCGACGATGAGGAACGAACAGGCGCGGATGTGGTCGGCGATGACCTTGAGCGAGTTGTTGGTGAGATCGCTCGTCTGAGTCTCGCGTGCCGCGGCGGCGATCAGCGCCTGGAACAGGTCGATGTCGTAGTTGGAATGCACGTGCTGCATCACCGCGGAGATGCGCTCCAGCCCCATGCCGGTGTCGACCGAGGGCTTGGGCAGCGGATGCATCACGCCAGCCTCGTCGCGGTTGAACTGCATGAACACGTTGTTCCAGATTTCGATGTAGCGGTCGCCGTCCTCGTCGGGCGAGCCGGGCGGCCCGCCCGCCACCTCGGGTCCGTGGTCGTAGAAGATTTCGGTGCAGGGGCCGCAGGGGCCGGTGTCGCCCATCGCCCAGAAGTTGTCGGACGCATAGCGCGCGCCCTTGTTGTCGCCGATGCGGACGATGCGCTCTTTCGGCACGCCGATGTCGTGGTGCCAGATGTCGTAGGCTTCGTCGTCCTCGGCATAGACCGTGACCCAGAGTTTTTCGGCCGGCAGTTGCAGCACGTCGGTGAGGAATTCCCAGGCGTACTTGATCGCCTCGCGCTTGAAATAATCGCCGAAGCTGAAGTTGCCCAGCATCTCGAAGAAGGTGTGGTGGCGCGCCGTGTAGCCGACGTTTTCCAGGTCGTTGTGCTTGCCGCCGGCACGCACGCAGCGTTGCGACGACACCGCGCGGGCATAGGCGCGCGTGTCCTGGCCGGTGAACACGTCCTTGAACTGCACCATGCCGGCGTTGGTGAACAGGAGGGTGGGGTCGTTGCCCGGCACCAGCGGACTGGAGGGGACGATGGTGTGGCCTTTGGAAGCGAAGAAGTCGAGGAAGCTCTGGCGGATGGCGCTGCTTTTCATGGTGTCGGGATGGATTCGGGCGTGAACGTCGGACAATAAAGCATTGTATCCGTTAAAGTTCCGGCCTTACAGGCAGCAAGGACAGGGAAAATGAGCGACGAGGACGTGATCGCTGCAATGCGACAATGGATCGAAAAGGCGGTGATCGGGCTCAACCTGTGCCCGTTCGCCAAGGCGGTTTACGTGAAGAACCAGGTGCGCTTCGTGGTGAGCCATGCGCCGCATCTGGACGGCCTGCTGGAAGATCTCGACCGCGAGCTGAATTTTCTGGCGGGCGCCGACCCCGAGGTGGTCGACACGACGCTGCTGATTCATCCGACACTGCTGCCGGATTTTCCCGATTTTAACGATTTCCTGCAGCTGGCCGAAGCGGCGGTAGGCGAGAACGAACTGGAAGGCGTGATTCAGCTCGCCAGCTTTCACCCGCAGTTCCAGTTCGAGGGAGCGGCCCCCGACGACATGGGCAACTTCACCAACCGTGCGCCGTTTCCCGCTCTGCACCTGCTGCGCGAGGCGAGCATCGAACGCGCAGTGGCGGTTTTTCCCGAAGCGGAAACGATTTATGCGCGCAATATCGAGACACTCGAGGCGTTGGGGCATGCAGGGTGGAATGCCCTGTGGGCGCAGCCACCCACGCAGTAGCCCCCATCCGGTGGCGCTGCGGGTAGGGGGCTAGCGGGCTAGCCGCCGCAGCTGCCGCAGCAGCTGCCGCCCGCATGGGGTTTCCGCGCATCTTCGACCAGCACGCCGGCCTTGTTGAGCGCCGCCACCAGTTCCGCCCGGGTCGGTGCGTCGTCATCGATGCGGGCGTACAGGCGCGCCGGCGCGTCGAGAAACGACACCTCGTGCACGCCGGGGATCGCTTTCAGGCTTGCGCCGGCGCGTTCGGCTGTTTCGGCATTGATCGGGATGGCGATATCGAGAATCTCGGTTTTCATGTTTGCTCCTTGGTTAAGAAAAATCAGATGTTTTCGGTAAGCCTTGCGTACAGGCTCGGCAGCACGCTGGGCAGCATCGCCGCATCGCGCACCACCACATAGCCTGCCGCGCCGAACAGGTGCGGCAGGTACTCTCCGGCTGTCTCGTCGATGGTCACGCAAAAGGGCGTGAGCCCCAGGCGGCGCGCTTCGATGATTGCCATGCGGGTGTCTTCGATCCCGTAGCGGCCTTCGTACTTGTCAAGGTCGTTCGGCTTGCCGTCGGTCAGGATCAGCAGCAGGCGGCGCGCCGTTTTCCGCGTCGACAGGATTGCCGTCGCATGGCGGATCGCAGCGCCCATGCGCGTGTAGTAGCCGGGCTTGATGGCGGCGAGGCGGCCACGAATCTGGTCGTTGTAGCGCTCGTCGAATCCCTTGAGCAGGTGAAAGCGCACGTTGTCGCGGCGCACCGACGAAAATCCGTACAGCGCAAAGCGATCGCCGGTCGCCGCCAGCGCTTCGCCGAACAGCATCAGGCTGTCGCGGATCACTTCGATCACGCGCGCCGTGTTGTTGACCCAGGCATCGGTCGAAAGCGACAGGTCGGCCAGCAGCAGGCAGGACAGGTCGCGCTGCTGCTGGCGGCTGTCGACATACAGCCCCGGCTCGGACGTGCGAGCCCCGCCTGCCTTGTCGGTGGCAAAGCGCACACAGGCGTCGATGTCGAGGTCGCTGCCGGACAACTGGGCGCGCAGGCGCGTACGCTGGGTGGTGAGCGCCTGGAATTGCTGGCGCAGGCGCTTGGCCGGCGCGCGCAGGTCAAGCGGCAATGCGCACGGCTCGGCGTCGCGCGCGAGCAGCATCTGCAGGCGGCAATGCGCGGGCTGGAGCTGCTGCTTGCGATAGTCCCATTCCGGCAGCAGGATGCCGTCGGCCAGCATCAGATCGTCGTCGGCCTCGGCCGGCAGGTCGAGGTCGAAGCGCACCCGGCTGGCCGCGGTCTGGTCGTCGTCGGCGATGCTGAGGATGTCGAGGTCGTCGGCAGCCTTTTCCGCGTGCTCGTTTTCATCTTCCTCGAGCGGGCGGTCGACCTTGATGAATTCGGCCCAGGAAAACAGGCTTTCGGCGCGAAACAGCAGCATGAAGGGGTTGGTCGCCTGCGGCATGTCGACACGCTCCGCGCGTCGCTTGCGCTTGTCGCGGCTGTCTGTCGACTTGGAATCGGGCGGCGGCGGCGCCTTGTCGCCGGCCGGACGCTGCTTGCCGGGGCCGACGGGCGGCTGCGGGTGCAGCCATAAGGGTACGGGCGCCGGCGGCAGCTTGCCCGGCTCGAAGGCTTCGACCGAGCCGGGTTCGTTCAGCGCAGCGCGAATCGCCTCTTCAGCAGCCCGCTCCGGCCCGTTCAGTTTGGCCGGGTCGGGGCGCAGGGCGAGCGCGGCAGCCACCAGTTCGCGATAACGCCGGGCCAGGCCCGGCAGCGCGTCCAGGGTCGCGCGGGTGGCCTGCTGGTTGCGCACGATCCACGCTGCATTGGGCGCCACGTCGTGCGCGGCCAGCGCCAGCAGCCACAGGTACAGCTCGCGGTTGCGGGCGCGTTCCGGGAAAACGTCGATCGAGGTTGGCAGGTAGAGCGCGCTGTCGTCGGTCCAGGCCAGCTCCTGTTTTTCGCCGACGCCGGCCACGCGCTCAAGCCATTTGCGGCGCGCGCCGTGCGCGGTCGCGGTGCCGGTGCGCACCGTCAGGCCGGTATCGCCGCCCAGGGCGCGAAAGAAGATCGGCGCAATGCGTTCGATTTCCTTCAGCTCGATGCGCGCTTTCGGAAAGCCGCGATACGCGGTGCGCGTGATCAGCTTGTCCCACAGGTTGCCGACGAACTCTTCCATGCTATCTCTGCGCCTTCGCGGCGACGTTGGCGACGTGTTTGATCGGCGCGTCGCGGGCGGCGCGGACGTTGAACGCGGCCTCGGATTCGGCGCGCAGGTCGTGCACCCAGTTCAGCAGCGAGCCATTCGGATTGTTTTCCAGCGTATGGTCGCAGGCATCGACGCACTGGCCGCACTGCACGCAGGCGAACATCATGCGCTTGACGTTGCGCGGATTCAGGCGCATCGGGCACACATGGTCGCAGGCCGAATAACAACTCGAGCAATCCTTGGCGCGCTCGCGCTTGAAGCCGATCACCATCGCCTTGTCGTTGCCCATCCACGCCAGGCTCTGGAACAGCCCGACCGCACAGGCATAGCGGCAGAACAGGTGGCGTGCAAACATGAATTCGACGAAGAAAGCGATGCTGCCCGCACCCAGGAAAATCGCCTGATTGCGCGTCAGCGTGCCATGCCAGAGGTTGCCGTACACCTCGGCCGGCGGCAGCAGGTACGTCAGCAGCACCACGGCCCACAGCATCGCGCAGGCGATGACCAGCGGAATCACGGCGAACCACCAGATCGCGTCATGGCGGGTTTCGCTGCCATCGGGGTTGCGTGCCGGCTGCAGCTTCTTGTCCCACAGGCTTTGCTTGCCGATCGCGCGTCGCAGCGTCTGGTTGATGGTTTCGACGATCGAGAAATGCGGGCAGAGCCAGCCGCAATAGAGGCGGCCCCATTTCCAGCTGACGTAGATCAGCGTGCCGCCAACCGCCAGCAAGGGCAGAAAACCACGCAGTACGATGTTCAGCGAAGCCTCGCCGACCGAAGTGCGACCGGCGAGAAAGTCATCCATCCCCAGCGTCCAGTCGAAGCCGAACAGGATTAAATGCTTGAGATTGAGGTCGAGCCGGAAGATGTCGAAGATCGGCGCACACACGAACAGCACGAAAAACCCGGCCTGGGTCAACTGGCGCCAGCGCTGAACCGGCACACCCAACCAGCCGCGCGTTTTGTGCGCAACGCTGGCATGGATTGCGGAAGCCGCCTGGGCATGGGGGCCTACCACGTGCGGCGCCCCAGCAGAGGATAGACAAAGGTCTTCCCGGCGATCGCACGCGACAGGCCGAGCACGCCCAGTAGCACCAGCGTCGCATGGCAGCACAGCACATACAGCACCAGCAGCACCCAGGTCATCGGGTGGTCGAGGCCGCCGGCCAGCACGATGATGGCCGGCACCACGGTCAGCAGCAGGCCGGCCCATATGCTGACCACGACAGTCTGGCGCAGATGGCAGCGCGTGAGCGGGTTAACGCTCGCGCGATGCCGGTAGGCGAGCCCCAGCAGAAGCAGGAATGCCAGCCCGGGCACCAGCAGCAGGTTGAGCAGGTAGAGCACTTCGGCTTGCACCGCATGGGTACGCGGGTCGGGAATAGCGTTCATTACATAATGACCGACTTATTGACCGAAGGTTGCCTTGATGACTTCCAGCAAGGCTTGCGCCGTGTCCGCGTCGTCGGTCAGCGGCTCCACCAGCGCCGCTTCGCAGGCGGTGACCGGGTCGCAGCCTGCGCCGATCAGGCTTGCCGCATACACCAGCAGCCGGGTTGAGGCGGCTTCCTCCAGGTCGTGATCCTTGAGTTGCCGGAAGTGGCCGGCCAGCGTGACGAGTTGCGTTGCCAGCAACGGCGTGGCGCCGGTTTCGGCAATCACGATCTTTTGCTCCAGCGCGGCCGGCGGAAAGCCGAAATTGATCGCGACGAAGCGCTGGCGCGTGGACGGCTTCAGGCTTTTCAGCAGGTTCTGGTAGCCGGGGTTGTAGGACACCACCAGCATGAACTCGTCCGGTGCGTGCAATTCCTCGCCGGTGCGCTCGATCGGCAAAATGCGCCGGTCGTCGGTCAGCGGGTGCAGTACGACCGTGGTGTCCTTGCGTGCTTCCACCACTTCGTCCAGGTAGCAGATGCCGCCCTGGCGCACCGCGCGCGTGAGCGGGCCGTCCGACCATACCGTCTGGCCGTCGCCGATCAGGTGGCGCCCCACCAGGTCGGCTGCGGTCAGATCGTCGTGGCACGACACTGTGATCAGCGGACGCGTCAGGCGCGCCGCCATGTGCGCGACGAAACGCGTCTTGCCACAGCCGGTCGGACCCTTGATCAAGAGCGGCAGGCGGTTGCGGAAGGCGTATTCGAACAGCGCGCACTCTTTGCCGACGGGCTGGTAGAAGGGGACATTCAGGGTGGCCGCCAGGCCGGGTGTGGTGAGGTCGTTCATGGGATTTCTTCGGTTAGGTTTACGCGTATTGGAAAGCATAGCCGATCAGGCCCAGCACCAGCAGCAGCCAGCCAAGAACGACCCAGCGCCAGGCCCCGCCCACGCCCTGCAGTGCCATGAAGCGATCGATCACGATGCGGCCCTTGAACAGCGTCGCCAGCAGCACCGGAACCAGGGCCGCGCCGCCGGCCACGCCGGCTTCGGCCACACCGAAGCTCAGCGCGGTGAGCGCCATGAGGATCAACCAATTGAAAGTGGCTGCTTTCATGACGTCAGTTCAATAGGTAAATCAAGGGGAACAGCACAATCCACACCAGGTCGATCATGTGCCAGTAGGCCGCGCCGGTTTCGACGCCTGCATAGTCGGTGGCGTGGTAGCCGCCGCGCCATGCCTTGAGCGTAACGGCGCCGAGGATGACCATGCCGAGCACGACATGCATGAAGTGAAAAAACCCGAGACCCAGGTAAAACATATAGAAGGTGTTGGTCGACATGCTGATGCCAGCTTCGATCTTGCCGCTGAATTCGACCAGTTTGAGCACGAGAAACGCAGCGCCGCATGCCATGGCGGCGATCAGCCAGCGTGTGCAGGCGCGGGAATGGCCATGCCGGATTCGATGGACGGCAAGCACCACGAAATAGCTGCCGGAGATCAGCAGCATGGTGTTGATGAAGCCACTGGTCCGGTCCAACTCCAGTTGCGACGCATTGAATAATTCGACATCGTGCGTACGGGCAAACGCGTACGCCAGAAAAAAAACGCCGAATACCAGCAATTCGGCAAGGATAAAGCACCACATCGCAAGATCGCCCGGAAGATCGCGGCGGTTGCCATGTGGCGCTGGAAGAGACATTGAGACGTTCAAGACGACCTCCATGTCTGCCCGGCGAGCCGGGCAGAAGGGTCAGGCTCAGTCCGCAGTCGCGGCCTTGCCCTTGATGAAGAAACTACTGATGTACAGCAGGAGGCCGGTCAGGAAGATCAGGCCGGTGTATTCACGCATCCAATAGAACAGCGCAACCTGGTCCTGCGCAGCCATGAACGAAATGGGCTGGTCGGAGATGCGCTGCAGCCAGATTTGCAGGATGCCGGCGGCGGTCAGGAACAGCGTGATGAACACCATCGAGACCGTCATCAGCCAGAACGACCACATCTCGACCACTTGCGCCAGCGGACTGTTGGCGGCACGCCCGCGCATCAGCGGCATGGTGTAGCTGATCATGGTGATCACCACCATCACGTAGGCGCCATAAAACGCAAGGTGACCGTGCGCCGCCGTGATCTGGCTACCGTGGGTGTAGTAGTTCACCGGTGCCAGCGTGTGCAGGAAGCCCCATACGCCGGCGCCCAGGAAAGCCATCACGCCGGTGCCGAGCGCCCACAGTACGGCCGCCTTGTTCGGATGCTCGCGCCGTCTGCGGTTGACCATGTTGAATGCGAATACCGTCATCATGAAGAAGGGAATCGGTTCCAGTGCGGAGAACACGCTGCCCCACCATTGCCAGTATTCCGGTGCGCCGATCCAGTAATAATGGTGACCGGTGCCGATGAGGCCGGTGATAAGGGCCATCGCGATGATCACGTACAGCCATTTTTCGATCACTTCGCGGTCCACGCCGGTCACCTTGATCAGCACGAAGGCCAGCATTGCGCCCATGATCAGTTCCCACACGCCTTCCACCCAAAGGTGCACGATCCACCACCAGAAATACTTGTCCTTGACGAGGTTGCCGGGGTTGTAGAAGGAGAACAGGAAGAAGATCGCAAGACCCCACAGACCGACCAGCATCACCAGGTTGATCGCCGTCTTGCGTCCGCGCAGAACGGTCATCGACAGGTTGAATAGCATCGCCAGCGCCACCACCACGATCCCGACCTTGGTCGGCAGCGGTTGTTCGAGGAACTCGCGGCCCATGGTCGCCAGCAAATCGTTGCCCGTCCATTCGGCCAGCGTGGCATACGGCACGAGTAGATAGCCCAGGATGGTCGCCACACCGGCGGCGAGGAAGACCCAGAACATCACCAATGCCAGTTTAGGGCTGAACAACTCCCGCTCCGCTTCTTCCGGGATCAGGTAGTAGGCGGCGCCCATGAAGCCGAACAGCAGCCATACGATCAGCAGGTTGGTGTGCACCATGCGTGCGACGTTGAACGGGATTTCAGGGAACAGGAAATCCCCGATGACGTACTGCAGCCCCATGATCAGACCGAACAGGATCTGACCGAGGAAAAGGCCGATCGCCGCGATGAAATAGGGCTTCGCGACCAGTTGTGATTGATATTTCATGACGCTCTCCTATTGACGCATTCTATGTAAGTCATGCTCACCCCTCGATGTTTGGCGGCCAGTTGGACGTGTTGATCTCGGAGGTGTACTTGAAGAAGTTAACCATGTCGTCAAGCTGCTCCTCGGTCAGATTGAAATTGGGCATCTGGCGCCGTCCAGGGGCGCCGGTCGGCTGGCCCTTGATCCATGCCTTGATGAAATCCGGGCCGCGTCGCGTGTAGACGTTGCCGAGTTCCGGCGCAAAATACGCGCCCTCGCCAAACAGCGTGTGGCAACCGATGCAGTTGCGCGTTTCCCAAATGTGTTTGCCGCGAAGGACCGATTCGGACAGGTTCTCGCGGTTGTCGCGTTTGGGAAGCTGGCTCATGGTGTCGAACGTAAGGGCGATCAACAGGAGGAAGAAGAACACCGCGCCACCGTAGAAGATATTTCGGGCGGCTGATTTGGTAAATGCCGAGCTCATTTGGTTGGGTCCCTTTCGTATGCTTGGGTTGGGTACGAATCACTTGTCAGTGCGCACTTCCACCTGCCTGCACCAAACGCAGCTATCGAGATCCAAATATATATTGGCGATGCATGTTTTGTAAAGATGAAAATTTGCCTGTTGCATTAACGAGACAGTGCAGAAGGGTGATGAGGTTTGGTTTGCGGTCGCTTGGCGCCGTTCGGCGCGTTTCCGCTGCCCGACGGTTTATTCGAAATAAAAAAAGGGGCACGTGCCCCTTTTTACCTTCCTCCAGCGCCGGAATCAGGACACGCCGCCCTGATAGTCCGCAATGCCCGGGTTGGATTTGCCGACCCCGATAATTTTGGGCTCGTTTAGCTTCAAGCCCTTGATCACCTTCTTGTCGCGCAGGTAGCTGGCGACGACGTCCCACACCGGCTCGCCTTGCGCGCCTTCAGCCACGGGCGCCCAGCCAGCGACCTTGTAGATCTTGCCGGCATCGACCGGCTTGCCCTTGATGGTCATGTTGCTGATGCGTTGGCCGATTTTCATGGTCGGGCTGATGCTGTACTCGATGCCGCCGACACGCACCATGTCGCCACCCTGCTGGTAGTACGGGTCGGTGTTGAACAGGTTGTCGGCGACGTCTTCCATGATGGTCTTGATGGCTTCGCCGGTCATCTCGTTCAGCGTGGTCTGCGGGTAGGTGATCGCGGTCTGGTCCATCAGGCGTTCCATGGTGATGGCTTCGCCCGGCAACAGCGTGGTGCCCCAGCGGAAGCCGGGCGAGAAAGCGGCGTCCGCGCCCTTGACCTCCATCAGCGCATCGACCAGCAACTGGTCCCAGGTGCCGTTGAAATTGCCGCGTCGGTACAGGAAGTCGTCGGTGACGGCGAGTTTCTCGCCAAGCTTGGCCTCGTAGGGCGCGCGCACTTTCTTGATATGCGCCTCCATGGCCGGGTCGGCCGCCAGCAGGTTGGAGAACACCGGAAGCAGACGGTATTTGTAGCTTTGCACCTTGCCGCCGCGGACATCGAAGTCCATCACGCCGAGGAACTTGCCATTGGAACCCGCATTGGTCACCAGCGTGATGCCCTTGGCGTTCTTGACCTTCACCGGCTGCGGCACGCCGTCGTGCGTGTGGCCGCCGAAGATGGCGTCGATGCCGGTGACGCGGCTGGCCATCTTGAGATCCACGTCCATGCCGTTATGCGAGAGCACGATCACGACTTTGGCGCCTTTGGCGCGCGCTTCGTCCACCCATTTTTGCATGCCGTCGTCGCGGATGCCGAAGCTCCAGTCCGGCACATGGTGGCGAGGATTGGCGATCGGGGTGTAGGGGAAGGCCTGGCCGACGATGGCGAGCTTCACGCCGTTCATTTCCTTCATGACGTAGGGCTTGAACACCTGGTCGCCGAAGTCGTTGGTGACGACGTTCTGTGCAACGAAATCAATATTGGCTTTTTTGAAATCGTTGTTGACGATTTCCATGAAGCGGTCGGCGCCAAACATCGCTTCCCAGTGCGACGTCATGGTGTCCACGCCGAGCCCGATGCAGGCATCCACCATGTCCTGCGCATTGGTCCACAACGAGGTGGCCGAACCCTGCCAGGTGTCGCCGCCATCCAGCAGCAGCGCGCCCGGGCGCTGCGCACGCATCTTGTCGACCAGGGTTTTCAGGTGGGCAAAGCCGCCGACTTTGCCGTAGACCCTGGCGGCCTCGGTGAAGTCGAGGTAGGTAAAGGCGTGGGCTTCGGCGCTGCCGGGCTTGATGCCGTATTGTTTCAGCAGGTGCTGGCCGACCAGGTGCGGCGCCTTGCCGAAGGCGCTGCCGATGCCGAGGTTGACATTGGGTTCGCGGAACCACACCGGCAGCAGCTGCGCATGGCAGTCGGTGAAGTGCAGGAACGAGACGTTGCCATGGCGCGGCACGTCGTAGAAGCTGGCGGGCGCCTTGCCGGCCAGGGCGGACTTGCTGTCAAGCGCCATCCCGGACGCGGCGGCGACAGCCAGCAATTGCAGAAACTCGCGACGGTTCATGTGCATGGGGCTCTCCTCGAAAATGAATGATGCGTGATGTTTTTCAGTATTGTCGATACTGGCAGATTGTCCGTAAATGGTAGCTCCGGCTCATGCCTCCGGGTTTTTTGTGCGCGCGACGAAATAGAAAAAGCCCGGTTGCCCGGGCTTTTTCTGTTCTGCTCGAGTTTACTTGCGGAACACTGAAGCTTTCAGCGGCAGGCCGTTCGACAGCGCGGAGTGGAAGTACTCCAGGTTGTTCATCGTGGTGCCGCCCTGTGGTGGGGGTACCGCACGGACCTGTGTGAAGCAGCCCTGATAGCGTTGTTGCAGCGTCACCAGGGTGTCGCCACCACGGAACACCGGCCAGTGCACGGTGTGGCCGACGGCAGGCGAGATCAGCTCGGAGCGCAGGCGCAGCCCGGCATTCTGCACGTGGCAGCTGGCACAGGCGAAATTGAGCTGGCCTTTGCGGCTGAAGAAGGTTTTCTTGCCGTCTTCATACGCGGCCATCGCCTTCGGGCTTTCAGCCTTGATGTTCATGATCATGCCGTCGGACAGCGTGCGCATGTAGGCGGTCAGCACACCCATGGTCTTCATGTCGTTGACCTTGAACGCTTCCTCGCCGTTCGCCGTGCGGCAGTCGTTGATGGCATCGTGCAATGTGACGACCTTGCCCTTGGCCTCGTCGAACAGGGGGTAGTTGCCGGCGATATGCTGGCCTCCGTTGGGCAGGCAGCTTGCATACGTTTTGCCATTCTTGAACGGGGTTTCCCACATCTTGCGGCCCTTGTCGATTTCCGAATCGTAAGGCGGGAATTCCATGATGGCATCGTACTGCGCCTTGCTGTCGGCGTCGAATGCCAGCGCGCCATAGACGTAATCCTCGACTTTGACGTTGGGATATTTGTCCATGTAGTGCTTGATGAATTCCTGCCGATCCTTCTCGGGCGAAGCGTGCGCACTGACTGCGCCCAGGGCAATGCCAAGGCCAGCCATCCCTGCCAGCAGTTTCATAATAATTGTTTGTTTCATGCCGTCCTCCAGAAACCTGATTTGAATAAAGCGGAGCGGGCGTCAGGCCCCGCTCGGTTGCCGCCCGTCCTAGCCGATGGTGGCCTCGACGCTGTTCTTGTCGCCCTTGTTGTCGGCCCAGCTGACGGCGACCTTGTCTCCAGCTTTGGGGCCCTTGACCTTGAAGCCCAGGTAGGGATTCTTCGACACGCCGCCGCTCATTTCGGCGGCCAGCACCGGGGCGCCGTTGATGGTTGCGATCACTTCGGTGATGAAGTGGGCGGGCACCAGCTGGCCGGTCTTGGCGTCTTTGCGCAGGCCGGTTTCCATCGGATGGTTCATCAGCACTTTGACGTCGGCGACGTCGCCTGCCATGGTGGCACGAATACGCATGGGTTCAGCCATTTGGCTTTCCTTTCCTGAATGTGAATGATGGGGAGGTGGCGCGATCAGCCGCCGCAGCCGCCAATGGTGACTTTGACTTCCTTGGCCGCGGTGTAGGACTTGCCGCCTGCCTTGACCACGGCGCGAACGAGCGAAGTCTGGCCCATCTTGATGCGGGTGGAAATGAAGCCCTGGGCGCCGCCAGACAGGTTGAAGTTGCCGACC
>JAIBEI010000023.1 GCA_019459055.1 Thiobacillus sp.
TTCTCCTCAAGTTTCCTGGAACGCATGATGCGATCATTCATCAGTCACACATTCACAGCGGTCGTGGTCATGGCCGCGTCAAGCGCTACGGCGGCGCCCGCGGGCGGCGTGGGGGCCCAGCTGGGGGGGGGCGCGCACGGCGAGGCCGTGCGGCAGCTGGCTGGCGAGTAGGTCGGCGAGACTGGCGGCGCTCATGGGCGTGGTGCCCAGGCGTCGCGGCAACCCCTCTCCGCTGTCGTGACAGCGTCATGGGAAGCCTGCGTCCCTATGTTAAAATTCAGCGATTTACCGCGTCCTGCGGGCATTTCGGATTCCCCATGCTGCAATCCCTGTTCAAAAAAGTCTTCGGCAGCCGCAATGAGCGGCTGATCAAACAATACCTGCAAAAGGTGAAAGCGATCAATGCGCTGGAGCCGGCGATGGAGAAACTGTCCGACACCGAGCTGGCCGGCAAGACCGCCGAGTTCAAGTCCAGGCTGGAAAAAGGCGAGACGCTCGACAAGCTGCTGCCGGAAGCCTTCGCCGTGGTGCGCGAGGCGTCGAAGCGGGTGCTCGGCATGCGCCACTTCGACGTCCAGATGGTCGGCGGCATGGTGCTGCACGACGGCAAGATCGCCGAGATGCGCACCGGCGAGGGCAAGACGCTGATGGCGACGCTGGCAGCGTATCTGAATGGACTGACCGGCAAGGGCGTGCACGTGGTGACGGTGAACGACTACCTCGCCAGCCGCGACGCCGAATGGATGGGCCGTCTGTATGGCTTTCTCGGGCTGACCACCGGGGTCAACCTGTCGCAGATGCCGCATGCCGAAAAGCAGGCCGCGTATGCCGCCGACATCACCTACGGCACCAACAACGAATACGGCTTCGACTATCTGCGCGACAACATGGTCTACCAGTTGGGCGAGAAAGTGCAGCGCCCGCTGGCCTACGGCATCATCGACGAAGTCGACTCGATCCTGATCGACGAGGCGCGCACGCCGCTGATCATTTCCGGGCAGTCGGAAGAAAACGTCGCGCAGTACCAGCAGATCAACGAGGTGCCGCCGCGCCTGATCCGGCAGAAGGACGAGGAATCCGAGGGCGATTACTCGGTCGACGAGAAAACGCGCCAGGTGCTGTTGTCCGAAGCCGGGCATGAAAAGGTCGAGGCCATCCTCACCGAAATGGGCCTCTTGCCGCCCGGCGGCAGCCTCTATGACGCCGCCAACATCATGCTGATGCACCATGTGTACGCCGCGTTGCGCGCGCATGCACTGTTCTTCCGCGACCAGCATTACGTGGTGCAGAACGGTGAGGTCATCATCGTCGACGAATTCACCGGCCGCCTGATGAGCGGGCGCCGCTGGTCGGAAGGCCTGCACCAGGCGGTCGAGGCGAAGGAAGGCGTGGCGATCCAGAAGGAAAACCAGACGCTGGCGTCGATCACCTTCCAGAACTATTTCCGCATGTACGAGAAGCTGTCGGGCATGACCGGCACCGCGGACACCGAGGCTTTCGAGTTCCAGAGCATCTACGGCCTGGAAACCGTGGTCGTGCCGACCCACCGCCCGATGATCCGCAAGGACGAGCACGACCAGGTCTTCCGCACCGCGGCCGAGCGCGACCAGGCGGTGATCAACGAGATCCGTGCCTGCCATGAGCGTGGTCAGCCGGTGCTGGTGGGCACCACCTCGATCGAGGCCAACGAGAAACTCTCCGCCGAACTGAAAAAAGCCGGGCTGCCGCACAACGTGCTGAACGCCAAGCAGCACGAGCGCGAAGCCGAAGTGATCGCGCAGGCCGGGATGACCGGAGGGATCACCATCGCCACCAACATGGCGGGCCGCGGCACCGACATCGTGCTGGGCGGCAGCATCCAGAAGGAACTCGACGCCATCCGCACCGACGAAAGTCTGTCCGAGGCGGAGAAGGGCGCGCGCACCGTCGCCCTCAAGGCCGACTGGCAGGTGCGCCACGACGCCGTGCTGGCGGCCGGCGGCCTGCACATCATCGGCACCGAGCGCCACGAGTCGCGCCGCGTCGACAACCAGCTGCGCGGCCGTTCCGGACGCCAGGGCGACCCCGGCTCCAGCCGCTTCTTCCTGTCGCTGGAAGACCCGCTCTTGCGCATCTTCGCTTCCGATCGCGTCGCCGCGATCATGAACCGCCTGAAGATGCCCGAGGGCGAGGCGATCGAGCATCCTTGGGTGACGCGCGCGATCGAGAACGCGCAGCGCAAGGTCGAACAGCGCAACTTCGACATCCGCAAGCAACTGCTGGAATACGACGACGTGTCGAACGACCAGCGCAAGGTGATCTACGAACAGCGCAACGAAATTCTGGCGAGCACCGACATCAGCGACACCATCCGTGCCATGCGTGATGACGTGCTCAACGACACGATCAGCCTGCACATTGCGCCGGGCAGCATGGACGAGCAGTGGGATGTGGCGGGCCTGGAAAGAACCCTGGCCGCGCAGTTCTCGCTCGACCTGCCGCTTCAGCAATGGTTGGATGAAGAAAAAACCCTGAATGAAGAAGGGCTGCGCCAGAAGGTCATGGACGTCGCCGAGGCCGCCTACCGGGAGAAGGGAGTGCAGGTCGGCGCCGATGGCCTGTCCCAGTTCGAGCGTGCGGTGATGCTGCAAAGCATCGACAGCCACTGGCGCGAGCACCTGTCGGCGCTGGATCATCTGCGTCAGGGCATCCACCTTCGCGGCTACGCACAGAAGCAGCCGAAGCAGGAATACAAGCGCGAGGCGTTCGAACTGTTCTCCGGCATGCTGGGTGCGATCAAGGCCGAGGTCACCCAGATCACCACCTCGGTGCAGGTGCGTGCCCCCGAGGATGTGCAGGTCGAATTGCCCGAAGAGCCGTCCAACGTGCAATATCAGCATGCCGGTTACGATGAGGCGCAGGATTTCGCCGAGGCCGAGGCCGCCGAGGCCATGCCGGATGACACCTACCCCAAGGTCGGCCGCAACGATCCTTGCCCGTGCGGCTCGGGCAAGAAATACAAGCAGTGCCACGGCAAACTGAGCTGAGGAGGGACCATGCCTTACTACGTTTTTCGTCAGGGAATGTTCAAGGTGCTGGAAAAGCAGGGCGAGTGGGCGAGCTTCAAGGAGGCCCGCGCCCACGTCAACGAACTGCGCAAGACGCTCGACCCAAAAACCGGCGACAAATACAAGATGATCTTCGCCGACAACGAAATCGCCGCGCAGGAGACGCTCATGGCCGAGCGGGAACTGGATGCGAGCCTGTCCGGCGACGATTGGTAAAAGCGTTTTTTCCGTGAAGTGCGTGAAGAAAAATCTCATGATTCCCGGCAGTTACCCCGTGCACGTGCACGTGCGCCTGCAACGGCAAGTTGGCGTACATTGATAACCTGGGTGTAACCCGCGTTTCCGACCGATGGCCGAGTACAACGAAGGCGCTTACAAACTGGCCCGCCAGGCCTGCATCGAGCACAGCTGCCCGTTCGAGCGGGCCTTGCTGTCGTGCTGCGTGCGTTGTGGGCGTTCGCGCAAGATCAACCTGGCCGAACGCGAAGTGATTGCCTGCGGTGATCCGGTGGTGCGCGAGCACTGTCTGGCGTTCCATCGGGCGCTGCACGAAAACGCGCAATTCGCGCTGAAAATCAGTCCCGATGCAGCGTGGCCGTTCGGCAAGGAAATCCGCGCCCAGTGCGGCGGCGTGCGCGGGCTGGCGGCGGCAATGAAGAGCGCGGCGGATGAAACCACCGATATCGCCGCCACCGTGCTGCAGGCCAACGAGCACTTCGGCGACAGCGCCAGGTACCCATATTCCGAAATCATGCGCGCCGTGGTGCATTACGAGCCGCGCAAGCGGCGAACGTAGTGCAACAAGACCGGGTGGGGAACCGGAATGGCCCTGCTGCTGTCTTTTGAACAGCCATCCTTTTTTTGAGTACACTCTCCGCGTGCGCACTCGCTTCCACCGATTCCTGCTGTTTCTGATGATGCTGGCCTTGCCGGTGCAGGCCTTTGCGTCTGCTGCCATGCTGGGCTGCGTGTTGTCGGATCGGGCGACGGCGGAACCGATGGCGATGGCCGGCGAGATGATGGCCGACTGCCACGAGCCGGACCAGCCGGATGCGCCTTCCACACAAGCCGATTGCGAACACTGCGCCACGTGTGCGCTGGCGTCGGTGCTGCCGATCCCGGCCACCGATCGCGCTGCGGTCGTGCCGGTTTCAATCCATTTCCTGTCCCAGCCTGCCGCATCCTTCAGCGGCTTTGTTCCCAGCGGCCCCGAGCGACCGCCTCGAGCCTCCCTCGCCTGAATCCCGCGCCGGCTCACGGCGCGCCCTGCTGATTGATATTGAAGTCAGCCGATTCTGACTGCGGCGTTTGCCGCATGGTTTGCGAGGTTCATCATGTTGAATGTTTTTTCCCGCCGTACGGCGTCGCCGTCGCGCGCCCGATTCCTTGGCGCGGCGGCGCTGGCATGCGCATGGCTGCTGGGGCTGCCCATGGCGCATGCTGCGGAAGCCGAGGCCGAGCCGGCCGCTCTCACCCCTTTCAAACAGTATCAGGGCTGGCGCGACGAACCGCTGCAGGATTGGCGCCAGGCCAACGAGCGGGTCGGCGTAATCGGTGGCTGGCGCACCTATCTGCGCGAATCGCAGCCAGCCGGCAATGGCGCAGACCAGGGCCACGACGGCCATCAGGGACATTGAGGGGGCGCCATGACCAGGACCGCTTTTATCCCACGTACGCTCACGCTCGCCGTGCTGTCTGTCGCCCTGCTGGGCGGCTGCGCGAGCTTTTCGCCGGACGGCGGCTTCGATGCGGTTCAATCCGCCACCCGCTCGCATCTCCAGAAGGACGTGGTCTGGGCGCGCAATGACGCCAGCCGCAGCCAGACGCAGGCGCGCATCGACGCCCTGCTGGCGCAGCCGCTCTCGGCGGACGCTGCGGTGCAGATCGCGCTCCTGAACAACCCCGGCCTGCAGGCGGCCTTCAACACGCTCGGCATCGCGGAGGCCGACCGGGTCGCAGCGGGTCGCCTGCCGAACCCGGGCTTTTCCATCGGCCGCATGACGCGCGGCAGCGAGGTGGAATGGGAGCGCAGCCTGCATCTCAATCTGGCGCGGCTGCTGACCATGCCGATGCGAATCGAGATCGAGCAGCGTCTGTTCGAGCAGACCCGGCAGACGCTGGTGCTGGAGGTGCTGCGGCTGGCGGCGGAAACGCGCCGCGCCTGGGTCGCTGCCGTGGCCGCCGGGCAGACGGCGCAATACCAGCAGCAGGCGATGGAGGCTGCCGAGGCCGGCGCCGAACTGGCGCGCCGCATGGCGCAGGTGGGCAACTGGAGCAAGCTTAAGCAGGCGCGCGAGCAATCGTTCTATGCCGACGCCGCGCTGGCGGTGGCGCGCGCCGAACAGGCGAAAGGACAAACGCGCGAACGCCTGGTGCGGCTGATGGGCCTGCCCAGTGCCGAAAAACTGCAATTGCCCGATCGCCTGCCTGATCTGCCCGCGGCCTTGCCGCCGCTGCCGGATGTCGAGCAGCAGGCGATGGACTCGCGTCTGGATTTGCAGACGGTGAAGCTGCAGACCGAGGCGCTGGCGAAGAACCTCGGCCTCACGCGCAGCACGCGCTTCATCAACGTGCTGGAGCTCGGCATCATCAACAACGGTTCGAACGAGGAGCCTCAGCAGCGCGGCTACGAAATCAGCTTCGAGCTGCCGCTGTTCGACTGGGGCCAGACGCGGGTGGTGCAGGCGGAGGCACGCTATCGCCAGGCACTCGAGCGCGCGCGCGAAACCGCGGTCAACGCGCGTTCCGAAGTGCGCGAAGCCTATGCCATGCAACAGGGCCAGTACGCCATCGCACGTCATCTGCACGACGAGGTGGTACCGCTGAAACAACGCATCTCGGAGGAAAACCTGCTGCGCTACAACGGCATGCTGATCGGCGTGTTCGAACTTCTGGCCGATGCGCGCTCGCAGATCGCCTCGGTCAACGCCGCCATCGAGGCGCAGCGCGACTTCTGGCTGGCCGACGCCGACCTTGCGATGGCGCTGGTCGGCAAGCCCGGCAAGACCGCCGTCGCCTCCGTCTCATCCGCCCCCGCCGAAGCGGCAGGCGGGCACTGAAAGGACCCCCCTCATGACTTCAAGACGTGATTTTTTCAAGCTGACCGGCGCGGTTGCGGCCGCCAGCGTGAGTCCGGCAGCGCTGGCAGCGCTCCCGGAAATTGTCAGCATGGACACGCCCGACACCCAGCCGCCGCTGACGCCGCCGACGGGCCGCCCCTACAACCCGGTGGTGACACTCAACGGCTGGACCCTGCCGTGGCGGATGAAGGACGGGGTGAAGGAATTCCATCTGGTTGCGGAGCCGGTGGTGCGCGAGATCGCCCCCGGCATGAAGGCGCATCTGTGGGGCTACAACGGCCAGTCGCCCGGCCCCACCATCGAGGTGGTGGAAGGCGACCGCGTGCGGATCTACGTCACCAATCGTCTGCCCGAGCACACCACCATCCACTGGCACGGCCAGCGCCTGCCCAACGGCATGGACGGCGTCGGCGGCCTGACCCAGCCGCACATCAAGCCGGGCAAGACCTTTGTGTATGAATTCGTCGCGCGCCGCCCCGGCACCTTCATGTACCACCCGCATGCCGACGAGATGACGCAGATGGCGATGGGCATGATGGGATTCTGGGTGACCCACCCCAAGGGAGGGCATCCGCTGATCGATCCGGTCGACCGTGATTTCTGCTTCCTGTTGAACGCCTACGACATCGACCCCGGCAGTGCCACGCCGGCGGTCAACACCATGCTCGACTTCAACCTGTGGACCTGGAACAGCCGCGCCTTCCCCGGTATCGACAGCCTCAACGTGCGGCTGAACGACAAGGTCCGCATCCGCATCGGCAATCTCACCATGACCAACCACCCGATGCACTTGCATGGAGTGGAATTCGAGGTGACCGGAACCGATGGCGGTCCCACCCCCAAAGGCTCGCGCTGGCCGGAGGTCACCACCGACGTTGCGGTCGGGCAGATGCGGCAGATCGAGTTCGTCGCCGACGAGGAGGGCGACTGGGCCTTCCACTGTCACAAGAGCCACCACACCATGAATGCGATGGGCCATGCGGTGCCGACCATGATCGGCGTCGATCACACGGGGCTGGCCGGCAAGATCAGCAAGCTCATTCCAGACTACATGGTGATGGGTGAACGCGGCATGGCCGACATGGCGGAAATGGAAATGCCGCTGCCCGACAACACGCTGCCGATGATGGCTGGCCAGGGCCAGTTTGGCCCGGTCGAAATGGGCGGCATGTTCACCACGATGAAGGTGCGGCGAGGGCAGAAGCGCGGCGACTACACCGATCCCGGCTGGTTCAAGCACCCGCCCGGCACGGTGGCGCGCGAAGCCGGCGAAGCCGTGGCCGAGCCGGTGCGTGCGCCGCAGGCCGCCTCGCCCCAGGGCGCCCCGGGCGATATGGAAGTGACTGTACGCAAACCCACCGGCCACACCGGCCATTGAACGAAAGGAAGCAAATGAAACCCTCCCTGTTGTTGATTGCGCTGCTGGCAGCGCCGCTGACCCAACCAGCTCACGCCCACGGCGAGAAGAAACCCGTTGCCGTCGCACCGGCTGCCGCCGAGCAGACCGCCTGGGGCATCGCGGGCAAGCCCGCGCAGGTCAATCGGACGGTCACCCTCGATATGACCGACGCGATGCGCTTCACTCCCGACACGCTGACCGTGCAGGAAGGCGAAACCGTGCGTTTCGTCGTCCGCCACACGGGCCGCATGCGGCATGAAATGGTGATCGGCACGCCAGACGAACTGGCGAAGCACGCCGCCCTGATGGCCAGGTTTCCCAACATGGAACATGACGAGGCTTACATGGTCCATGTTGATCCAGGTAAGACGGGCGAAATCGTCTGGCATTTCAACCGCGCCGGCAGCTTCGAATTCGCCTGTCTGATTGCCGGGCATTACGAAGCCGGCATGCGCGGCACGATCACCGTCACCCCGAAACAAGGAGCTGCAAAATGAAAAAATGGATTCCCCTGCTGGCCGCGCTGGCGCTCGCCACCCCCGTACACGCCGAGCCCGTGACGCCGACCGCTGCCCAGGCCAGCGCGATGAGCGAAGGCGTGGTGCGCAAGATCGACGCCGCGAATGCCAAGATCACGCTCCGCCACGGACCCCTCGCCAACCTCAACATGCCGCCCATGACCATGGTGTTCCGGGCGCAGCCGCCCGAGCTGCTGAGCGGCATCAAGGTGGGCGACAAGGTGAAATTCCATGCCGAGGACATCAACGGTTCGTTCACCGTGACGGCGATTCAGGCTGCGCCATAGCGGCGCCTGGAATAAGCGGAATTTCTAGCTAGTTGCCGCGCACCTTGCGCCCGCCTTCGTCGATGGCGGCTTCCAGGTAGCCGAAGTAGTAGTCCGCAATCAGCAGGCCGACGATCGCCTCGCTGGCCGCTACGCCGTGGGCGTCGAACACCATCACGGTGGGCACCATGAATACCTTGTTGGCAGCGGCGAACGCGCCTTCGGTGGTGGGCACGCCGTCGAACCCGGTCAGCGGTGTGGTGGCGCCCATGGTCACTTCGCGGATGATGACGCGGCTGCGATAGGCCGGATCCTTGTGCATGGGTACCAGGTAATCGCGTTTGACGCGATCGCAATACGAGCAGGTGGGGCTGGTGAACACCACCAGGATGGGCACCTGGCGCTTGGCGGCAGCCTGCGCATCGGTCTGGAAATTCTTCGCATGGACCAGGCCATTTGCCGCACCGGCAGCGCCGGACAGCGTCAGACCCCATGCTAAAATCAAGGCCCACATTGCGATCAGTCGCATTGTCGATAGCGTCTCTTCGGGTGGGTGCGGGTGCGTCATAGTCATGAGTGTCGCGCCATCTTTTGCCAAATCAAACAGTCCATTTCTACCGCCATGCATACCATGACCATCGCCTCCCGAGAAAGTGCCCTTGCCATGTGGCAGGCAGAGCATATCCGAGACCGCCTCTCCGCGCTGCATCCCGGCTGCACGGTGAGCATACTGGGCATGACCACGCGCGGCGACCAGATTCTCGACGTCACGCTGTCGAAGATCGGCGGCAAGGGCCTGTTCGTCAAGGAACTCGAAGTGGCGCTGGAAGCCGGCCAGGCCGATCTGGCGGTGCATTCTATGAAGGATGTGCCGATGGAACTGCCGCCGGGATTCGAGCTGGCGGTGATCGGCGAGCGCGAGGACCCGCGCGACGCCTTCGTGTCGAACCGCTACGGGCGCCTGTCCGACCTGCCGCCCGGCGGCGTGGTCGGCACTTCCAGCCTGCGCCGCGAAGCGCAGCTGCGCGCGCGTTACCCGCACCTGACGGTGAAGCCGCTGCGCGGCAACGTCGGCACCCGGCTGAAAAAGCTCGACGAGGGCCAGTTCGACGCGATCCTGCTCGCCGCCGCCGGCTTGAAGCGGCTCGGCCTGGGCGATCGCATCAAGAGCCTGCTTTCCGTGGAAGACAGCATCCCCGCTGCCGGCCAGGGCGCGCTCGGCATCGAGATCCGCAGCGACAATGCCGAAGTGGCGGCCATGCTGGGCGCGCTCAACCACCCCGAAACCGCCGCTTGCGTGCGCGCCGAACGCCAGGTCAGCCGGGTGCTCGGCGGCAGCTGCCAGGTGCCGCTGGGCGCGCATGCGGTGCTGCAGGACGGCCGCCTGGTGCTGAACGGCTTCGTGGCGAATCCGGACGGCAGCGGCTTCATTCATGACGTTGCAACAGGCGACGCGGGCGATCCCGAAGCGGTCGGCCAGGCGCTGGCCGACAAGCTGCTGGCGCGGGGCGCACGCGCCATCCTCGACGCGCTGCCTGCATGAGCCGACCGCTGGCCGGCCGCACGGTGCTGGTGACGCGGCCCGCCCGCCAGGCGGCGGCGCTGGCGCAGGCGATCCACGCGGCGGACGGCACAGCGTTCGAGTTTCCCGCGCTCGCTGTCGAAGCGGTGCCGCAGGACGAATTGAGCGTGCCGCTGGCGCGGCTGGCCGAGGCCGACATCGCGATTTTCATCAGTCCCAATGCGGCACAATTCGGCATGGCGGCAATCCGTGCGGGCGGCGCGTTGCCGGGTGCCATCGTGGTTTTCGCCGTCGGCCCCGGCACCGCGCGCGCGCTGCAGGCGCAGGGTGTCGGCGGCGTCATCATGCCGGACGGCCAGGACAGCGAAGCGCTGCTGGCGCTGCCGCAACTGCAGGAAGTGGCGGGCAAGCGGGTGACGATCGTGCGCGGCGTCGGCGGCCGCGCGCTGCTGGCCGAGACGCTGCGCCAGCGCGGCGCCCGGGTGGACTTCATGGAATGCTACCGGCGCCTGCGGCCGCAGGCCGATGCCGCGCCACTGCTGGCGCGTTGGCAGGCGGGCGGCATCGACGCGGTGACCGTCGCCAGCGCGGAAACGCTGCACAATCTGGCGGCGCTGCTGGGCGAGGCGGGCAGGCCGCTGCTGGCAGGCACGCCGCTTTTCGTGCCGCATGAGAAAATCGCCGGGGCGGCCCGCCGCCTCGGCATTGCACAGGTCATCGCCACGCCGGGCGGCGATGACGGACTGGTAGACGGCCTGGTTAACTGGTTCAGGAACCACCCATGAATGACATCCCCGAAGCTTCCGCCCCGCAACCCGCATCGCAGCCTGCCGCCGCGCCTGCGCAGGCGGGTGCGCGCACCCACGTTTCGGCGGTGGCGCTGGTCGCCCTGTTGATCGCCACGCTGGCGCTGGCGGCCGCGGCCTGGTCGTGGTTCGACAGCAGTGAACGCATCCGCGACCTGAAGACCGAGCTGGGGCGCCGGCTTGCCGAAACCGGAAAGGACGTCAGCGAAACCCGCCTGCTGGCGCGCAATGCCGACGACGCGATGCGGCAGCTCAGCGAGAAGGTCGCCCACATCGAGAGCCAGATGGTGACGTCGCAGCAACAGCAGCTTTCGCTCGAAGCGCTCTATAAGGATTTGTCGCAGGGGCGTGACCAATGGACACTGGCTGAAATCGAGCAGGTGCTGCTCACCGCCGCGCAGCAGTTGCAGCTGGCAGGCAACGTCAAGGCCGCGATCATTGCGCTGGAAGGCGCCGATAACCGTCTGCAACGCCTCGACAAGCCGCAGTTCACTGCGTTGCGCCGCGCGATTGCGGCCGACCTGGCCAATCTGCGTGCAGTGCCCTCGCTCGACAAAGTGGGGGTGAGCGTGCGCATCGAGGCGCTGGTGGCACGCCATGCCGGCTGGCCGTTGGCCCGCGCGCAGGTTTCCGCGGCGGCGCCCGCGCCCCGCCCCCCGGGCCCGGGCGGCGCTATAGGGCCGGCACAGTGGGGAC